>NZ_JBIVKJ010000004.1:0-495387 GCF_044750705.1 Kitasatospora sp. NPDC088783 | reverse complement strand
GACGCGAGTCGGCGGGGCGACCACCGGCTCCGGGAAGCCCTCCGGACCGCCCCCGCGCAGCGGGATGGGCACCGCCAGGGACGGAAGCGAGCCGGGACCGAGGCGGGTCCGGGACCGCGCGGGACGCGAGTCGGCGGGGCGACCACCGGCTCCGGGAAGCCCTCGGGACCGCCCCCGCGCGGCGGGGCGGGCGCCGCCCGGGGCGGGTCGGAAAGGCGCTGCGACGGTTTCCCCGCCCCTGCTACGGTCGGGGCGAATCCACCCGCTCCACCCGCTCCACCCGCCGCAACCCCCGTAACCAGAGGAGAACCGACTCCGATGCATGATGCCCGCGTCCTGATCGACCTGGGGGACGAAGCCGTCCGGCTCCTGGCACGTCGCGGCTACCGGCTCGACCTGTCCGCGCTGGAGGCGCTGCAGTCCCGCCGCAACAGCGGCATCCAGGCCGGTGACGAGCTGCGGGCCCGCTCGAAGCAGGTCGCCCAGGAGGTGCAGCGCACCGCGAAGCAGGGCGGGGACGTCACCGGGCTGAAGGAGACCGCCCGCGCGCTGAAGGAGCAGGTGCAGCAGAACGAGGCGGAGCTGGAGCAGGTCCAGCAGGAGCTGACCGACCTGCTGCTGACCGTCCCCAACCTGCCCGACGACGAGGCCCCCGACGGCTTCTCCGACGAGGACGCCCGCGAGCTGCGCCGGGTCGGCGAGCCGCAGCGCTTCGACTTCGCGCCCAAGGACCACGTCGACCTCGGCGAGGCCATGGGCATCATGGACTTCGGCCGGGCCACCAAGCTGTCCGGCTCGCGCTTCAGCGTGCTGCGCGGGGCCGGTGCCGCCCTGGAGCGGGCGATCGTCGCCCTGCTGCTGGACGTGCACACCCGCCGGCACGGGTACGTCGAGCACTCGGTGCCGTACCTGGTCAACCGGCGCACCATGACCGGCACCGGGCAGCTGCCGAAGTTCGAGGAGGACCTGTTCCGGACCGGCGTCGCGGACCGGGACCTGTTCCTGATCCCGACCGCCGAGGTCCCGCTGACCAACCTGTACGCGGACGAGATCGTCCCGCCGGCCGAGCTGCCGCTGGCGCTCACCGCGCACACGCCGTGCTTCCGCTCGGAGGCCGGCTCGTACGGGCGCGACACCCGCGGGCTGATCCGGCTGCACCAGTTCTCGAAGGTGGAGATGGTGCGGATCTGCGCCGCCGAACAGGCCCGGGAGCAGATGCTGCTGATGGTCTCGCACGCCGAGTCCTGCCTCCAGGAGCTCGAACTCTCCTACCGCGTCGTCACGCTGGCGGCCGGTGACACCGGTTTCTCCGCGCGCCTGACGTACGACCTGGAGGTGTGGCTGCCCAGCCAGGACACCTACCGGGAGATCTCCTCGGTGTCGGACTTCGGCACCTTCCAGGGCCGCCGGGCCGGCATCCGCACCCGGGACGAGAAGGGGAAGCCGACGCCGGCCGCCACCGTCAACGGTTCGGGCCTGCCGCTGGGCCGGACCATCGCGGCGGTGCTGGAGCAGCACCAGCAGGCCGACGGCTCGGTGCTGCTGCCGAAGGCGCTGCGCACCTACCTGGGCTTCGCCCGGATCGCGGCCGACGGCACGCCCGTCGAGGAGTAGCACCACCACGGGGAACGGGGGAACGGGTGGCGCGCGGCGGACTGCCGCGCGCCACCCGTGCGTTCGGGTCCGGCCGCGCGTTCAGGCCCACCCGTGCGGCGTCCGGCGGGTGCTGCCCAGGGATGCGGCGCGCCGGGCGGGGTAGCTGACGTGACGTTACCGTCGGTGGCATGGGAGAGGCGGCGAAGGTGGCGGGGCAGGCGAAGGCGGTGTGGCTGGCGCGGGCGGGGATCGGGTGCGGGCTGGCGGCGGTGCTGCTGCTGGCCGCCGGGGCCGGGCTGCGCGGGGCGCTGGTGGTGGCGGTCGGGGTGGTCGCGCTGGCGCTGATGGCGGTCGGGGTGTGGTGGGCGCTGTCGCGGCGCGGGCCGCTGCGCTGGCTGGGGGTGCTGCTGGCGGTGGCGGCCCCGGTGGGCGCGGTGCTGCTGGTGGTGGTGACCGTGGGCGGCGGCAGCTGGCCGTGGGTGCTGGGCGCGGTGGCGCTGTGGGCGGTGGGCCTGCTGCTGTCCCGGGCGGCGCTGCGCTCGGCCCGGCACACGAGGGAGATGCCGGAGCGGGAGGTCGAGGCGCCGCGCAGGCCCGTGCTGATCATGAACCCGAAGTCCGGCGGCGGGAAGGTGGCGGAGTTCCACCTCGCGGAGCGGGCCCGGGAGCTGGGCGCGGAGGTCGTCCTGCTGGACCCGGAGGCCCACCAGGACGTCACCGAGCTGGCCGAACGGGCCGTCGCGGACGGCGCCGACCTGCTGGGCGTGGCGGGCGGTGACGGCACCCAGGCGCTGGTCGCGCAGGTCGCGGCCCGGCACGGGCTGCCGTTCCTGGTGATCTCCGCGGGCACCCGCAACCACTTCGCGCTGGACCTCGGCCTGGACCGCGACGACCCGGCGCGCTGCCTGGACGCGCTGACCGACGGCGTGGAGCTGCGGGTCGACCTCGGCGAGGTCGCGGGCCTGGCCTTCGTCAACAACGTCTCGTTCGGCACCTACGCGGAGATCGTGCAGAACCCCGAGTACCGGGACGCGAAGGCCGCCACCGTCCTGGCGATGCTGCCGGACCTGCTGGTCGGCTACACGGGCGCGAAGCTCGCCGCCGAGGCCGGCGGACAGCGGCTGGAGCGCCCGCAGGCCGTCCTGGTCAGCAACAACCCGTACGACGCGGGCAACCTGATCGAGCCCGGGCGGCGCTCCCGGATGGACCGGGGCGCGCTGGGCGTGCTCGGCGTCAAGGTGGACGGCGCGGCCCAGGCCGCCGACCTGGCGCTGCGCGGTACGAATGCGGAGGGGGTGACGGTGCTGGTCGGCCGCGAGGTGCGGGTGACCGCGGACGTGCCGACCATCCCCGTCGCGGTGGACGGCGAGGCCCTGGAACTGGAGGTGCCGGTGCGCTGCGTGATCCGCCCCGGTGCGCTGCGGGTCCGGGTGCCGCGCGACCGGCCGGGCACGGCAGTCCCGGTACCGGCCTTGAAATGGAGCCGGCTGGCGCACCTCGCGTCGGGCCGGACGGATGCGAACGGTGGTGTGCAGTGAAGGCGTTGACGCGGTGGGTGCTGGCGGGAGAGCGCGTGGTGGCGGACTTCTCGGCGGTGGACGAGGCGGTGTACGTCGCGGTGGCGGCGACCCCGACACCGACCCTGGACGAGCGGCTGCGGCAGCTGTCCACGGCGGCGAACCACTCCAAGATCTCGATCGCGGTGGCCTGCGGGATGGCCCTGGTGCCGGGGCGCCCGCGCCGGGCCGCGCTGGTCGGCCTCGGCTCGGTGGCGGCGGCCTCGGCGGCGGCGAACCTGCTCGGCAAGTCGCTGGCCCGGCGGCCGCGGCCCGACCGGGTGCGCGGGAAGGTCCCGGAGGCCCGGCACGTGCCGATGCCGGAGTCGGCGTCCTTCCCGTCCGGGCACACCGCCTCCGCGTTCGCCTTCGCCACCGGGGTCTCCTCCCAACTGCCCTGGGCGGCGGCGCCGCTCGGCCTGCTCGCCGCGACGGTCGGCTACTCCCGGGTGCACACGGGCGTCCACTACCCGGGCGACGTGATCGCGGGCGCCCTGCTGGGCACCGTCGCGGGCAGCGTGGTCGCGGGCCTCGACGGGTGGATCCCGGGGGCGTTCCGGCCCCGCGGTTAGGCTCGCCGCTCCCCCGCGCCCTGCCCACCCTCCCCGCGCCCGCTCCCGCCACCGGGTCAGCGGGCCGCGGGGAGGGTGAGCAGCACGGTGGTGCCGCCGCCCGGGGTGTCCTCCAGGTCGAGGGTGCCGCCCATCGCCTCGGTGAGGCCCCGGGAGAGGGCCAGGCCGAGGCCGGTGCCGGTGGTGTTGTCGGTGTCGCCCAGGCGCTGGAAGGGCAGGAAGACCCGGTCGCGGTCGGCCGGGGGGATGCCGGGGCCGCGGTCGACCACCCGGATCTCGACCTGGTCGGCGTGGCTGGAGGCGGCGACCAGGACGGGGACGCCCGGCGGGGTGTGGCGCAGGGCGTTGGCGATCACGTTGCCGAGGACGCGGGCGAGCAGCGCCGGGTCGGCGAGGACCGGCGGGACGCCGTCGGTGGCGGCGGTGACCGGGGCGGTGGCGGCCGGGGTGGCGGCGCCGGGTTCGGCGAGCGCGTCGAGGGCGGCGGGCAGGACCTCGTCCAGGCGGGCGGGGCGCAGGTGCGCGGTGAGGGCGCCGGCCCGGAGGCGGCTGAGGTCGAGCAGGTCGTCGACCAGGCGGGCGAGCCGGTGCAGGGACTCGTCGGCGAGGTCGAGCAGTTCGGCCCGGTCCGCCGCGGAGAAGTCGACGTCGGGGCTGCGCAGCGAGCCGACCGAGGCGAGGGCGGCGGCCAGCGGGGTGCGCAGGTCGTGGCCGACGGCGGTGAGCAGGGCGGTGCGCATCCGGTCGGCGGCGCGGATCGGTTCGAGCTCGGCGGCGGCGGTGGCCAGCCGGTCGCGTTCGAGGGCGGCGGCGAGGTGGGCGCCGAACGCGGCGAGGACGCGCTGGTCGGTGTCGGGCAGCCGGCGCCCGGTGAGGACCAGCACGGCGTCCGCGCCGACGCCGAACTCGGTGGCCTCCGCGGCGGTGTCGGGAGCTGCGGTGCCGGGAGCCGCGGCGGTGCCGGGAGCCGCGGTGCCGTCGGCCGCGGTGCCGTCGGCGCGGGCGAGGACCTCGCCGGTGGCACGGTCGAGCAGGGCGGCGGAGTCCAGGCCGAACGAGGTGCGGGTGCGTTCCAGCAGGTCGGGGACGGCGTCGGTGCCGCGCAGCACGGAGCCGGCCAGGGTGGAGAGCGTCTCGGCCTCGGCGGTGGCGCGGGCCGCCCGGGCGGTCTGCCGTCCGGCGTGGTCGACCACGGTGGAGACGCAGAGCGCGACGGCGGCGAACACCGCGAGCGCGATGAGGTTGTTGGCCTCGCCGATGGTGAAGGTGTGCACCGGCGGGATGAAGTAGTAGTTCAGCAGCAGCGCGGCGGTCAGCGAGGCCAGCAGCGCGGAGAGCGCGCCGCCGAGCAGCGCGACGGCCACCACGCCGAGTTGGAGGGCCAGCGCGTCGGTGGTGAGGTTCAGCGCGGTGTGCGCCCGGGCGAGCCCGGCGGTCAGCAGCGTGGGCACGGCGAGCCCGGCGGCGTACCCGGTGAGGGTGCGGCGGCGGGAGTGGCGGCGGCCCAGCGCGGGCAGCCGGCCGCGGCCGGTGAAGGCGTGGGGGACCAGGTGGACGTCGATGTCGGCGGAGCGGGCGACGGTGGTCTCGCCGATGCCGGGGCCGGTGAGGAAGCGGGCGGTCCGGCCGCGCCGGCTGGTGCCGAGGACGAGCTGGGTGGCGTTGCGGGCCCGGGCGAAGGCCAGCAGCGCCGCGGGGATGTCGTCGCCGACCACCACGTGGTAGCTGCCGCCGAGGGACTCCACCAGCTGCCGCTGCTCGGCGAGCCGGGCCGGGGAGGCGCCGGCCAGGCCGTCGCTGCGGGTGACGTGCACGGCGAGCAGGTCGCCGCCCGCGGCCCGGTCCGCGATCCGGGCGGCGCGGCGGATCAGGGTGACGCCCTCGGGGCCGCCGGTGAGCGCGGCCACGACCCGTTCGCGGGTCTCCCAGACCCGGTCGATGCGGTGGGCGGCGCGGTAGTCGCGCAGTCCCTCGTCGACCCGGTCGGCCAGCCAGAGCAGGGCGAGTTCGCGCAGCGCGGTCAGGTTGCCGACCCGGAAGTAGTGGGCGAGCGCCGCGTCGACCTGCTCGGCCCGGTACACGTTGCCGTGGGCGAGGCGGCGGCGCAGGGCCTGCGGGGCCATGTCGACCAGTTCGATCTGGTCGGCGCGGCGCACCACCGCGTCGGGGACGGTCTCGCGCTGCGGGACGCCGGTGATCTGCTGGACGACGTCGTTGAGCGACTCCAGGTGCTGGATGTTGACGGTGGTGACCACGTCGATGCCCGCCGCGAGCAGTTCCTCGACGTCCTGCCAGCGCTTGGCGTGCCGCCCGCCGGGGACGTTGGTGTGGGCGAGTTCGTCGACCAGGGCGAGTTCGGGACGGCGGGCCAGCAGCGCGTCCAGGTCGAGTTCGGCGAACCCGGCGCCGCGGTGGCGCCGCACGGCGGGCGGGAGCCGCTCCAGGCCGTCGAGCAGGCGGGCGGTGCGCGGGCGGTCGTGGGTGTCCAGCCAGCCGACCACCACGTCGGTGCCGCGCTCCCGGCGGCGGTGCGCCTCGTCCAGCATCCGGTAGGTCTTGCCGACGCCGGGGGCGGCGCCGAGGTAGACCCGCAGCCGGCCGCGCCGGCGGTCCTCGGGGTGCGGCCCGGGGTCAGCGGTCATGGCGGCTCCTCTCGGCGGCGGGGGTCGGTGGCGGGGGTCGGTGGCGGTCAGCGGGGACGCGGCGGGTCGGCCCGGACGGGGGAGCGTCCGGGCCGACCGGTACAGGAGGCTGACGGATCGTCACTTGACGGCGGAGACCTCCAGGTTGAGCCGGAGGACGTTGACGCCGGGCTGGCCGAGGAAGCCGAGCGAGCGGCCGTCGGTGCACTCGCCGATCAGCTTCCGCAGGGTGTCGGCGGGGATGCCGCGGGCGGCGGCGACCCGGTCGACCTGCTCCCGGGCGTAGGCGACCGAGATGTGCGGGTCGAGTCCGGAGCCGGAGGCGGTCAGCGCGTCCGGCGGGACGTCGGCCGGGTCGACGCCGTCGAAGGCGGCGACGGCGGCCCGGCGCTCCTCGACGGCCTTCAGCAGGTCGGCGCTGTTCGGGCCGAGGTTGGACGCGCCGGAGGCGGCCGGGTCGTAGCCGCCGGCGGACGGGCGGGGCTGGAACCACTTCGGGTCCGGCCGGGCCGGGTCGTCCTCGCCCGCCTTCGGCAGGTCGAAGGACTGGCCGAGCAGGCTGGAGCCGACCGGCCTGCCGTCGGACTCGACGATCGAGCCGTCGGCCTTGGCGGCGAAGGCGAGTCGGCCGATGCCGGTGACCAACAGGGGGTAGGCGAGGCCGAGGATCACGGTCATCACCAGCAGCATCCGCAGTGCGGTGAGGTGGGTGCGCACGATGGTGGGCATGGGTCTGGCCTCTCTCAGCTCAGGCCGGGGATGAACCGGACGATCAGGTCGATCGCCTTGATGCCGACGAAGGGGACGATCAGGCCGCCGATCCCGTAGATCCCGATGTTCCGGGACAGCAGCGAACTGGCACCGCTGGGGCGGTACTTGACGCCGCGCAGGGCGAGCGGGATCAGGCCGACGATGACCAGGGCGTTGAAGACGACCGCCGAGGTGATCGCGGACTGCGGGCTGTGCAGGCCCATGACGTTGAGGTGGCTCAGGCCCGGGTAGACCCCGGCGAACATCGCCGGGATGATCGCGAAGTACTTGGCCACGTCGTTGGCGATCGAGAAGGTCGTCAACGCGCCCCGGGTGATCAGCAGTTGCTTGCCGATCTCGACGATCTCGATCAGCTTGGTGGGGTTGGAGTCGAGGTCCACCATGTTGCCGGCCTCCTTGGCCGCCATGGTGCCGGTGTTCATCGCCACGCCGACGTCGGCCTGGGCGAGCGCCGGGGCGTCGTTGGTGCCGTCGCCGGTCATCGCCACCAGCTTGCCGCCCTCCTGCTCCGTGCGGATCAGGGCCAGCTTGTCCTCGGGCGTGGCCTCGGCGAGGAAGTCGTCCACGCCCGCCTCCTCGGCGATGGCCCGGGCGGTCAGCGGGTTGTCGCCGGTGATCATCACGGTCCTGATGCCCATCCGGCGGAGCTCCTCGAAGCGCTCCCGCATGCCCTCCTTGACCACGTCCTTGAGGTGGATCACGCCGAGCACCCGGGCGGGGGCGGCCCCGAGCCTGGCGGCGACGACGAGCGGGGTGCCGCCGGCCGAGGCGATCGCGTCGACCAGCGCGGAGACCTCGGTGCCGACGCCGCCGCCGTTCTCGCGCACCCAGTGGGACACCGCGCCCGCCGCGCCCTTGCGGACCTGGTGGACGCCGTCGGCCTCGGCCAGGTCGACGCCCGACATCCGGGTCCGCGCGGTGAACGGCACCCAGGTGGCGTGCGTCAACTCGCCCTGGGCGCGGGCCCGCAGGCCGTGCGCCGTCTTGGCGAGCACCACGATCGAGCGGCCCTCCGGGGTCTCGTCGGCGAGCGAGGAGAGCTGCGCGGCGTCCGCCAGCTCCTCGGCCGTCACGCCGGACGCGGGGCGGAACTCGGCGGCCTGCCGGTTGCCGAGCGTGATGGTGCCGGTCTTGTCCAGCAGCAGCGTGTTGACGTCGCCCGCGGCCTCCACGGCCCGGCCGGACATCGCCAGCACGTTGCGCTGCACCAGGCGGTCCATGCCCGCGATGCCGATCGCCGAGAGCAGCGCGCCGATGGTGGTCGGGATCAGGGCCACGATCAGCGCCACCAGCACGATGGTCGGCTGCGGGGCCCCGGCGTAGGCGGCCATCGGCTGGAGGGTGACCACCGCGATCAGGAAGACGACGGTCAGCGAGGCCAGCAGGATGTTCAGCGCGATCTCGTTCGGCGTCCTCTGCCGGGACGCGCCCTCCACCAGGGCGATCATCCGGTCGATGAAGGTCTTGCCCGGCTCGGCGGAGATCCGCACCACGATCCGGTCGGACAGCACCCGGGTGCCGCCGGTCACCGCGCTGCGGTCGCCGCCGGACTCCCGGATCACCGGCGCGGACTCGCCGGTGATCGCCGACTCGTCCACCGACGCGACGCCCTCCACCACGTCGCCGTCGCCCGGGACGACCTGCCCGGCCTCGACCACCACGTGGTCGCCCAACTTCAGCGCGGTGCCCGGGACCTCCTCCTCCGTCCGGGCGGCGGGCCAGCCGGTGAGCCGGCGCGCCACGGTGCCGGACTTGGCACGGCGCAGCGTGTCGGCCTGCGCCTTGCCGCGGCCCTCGGCGACCGCCTCCGCCAGGTTGGCGAAGACCGTGGTCAGCCAGAGCCAGCCGGTGATCGCCCAGCCGAAGACGGACGGGTCGGCGATCGCGGCGACGGTGGTGACCACCGAGCCGACCTCGACCACGAACATCACCGGGTTCTTCACCATCACCCGGGGGTCGAGCTTGCGCACCGCGTCGGGCAGCGCGGCGAGCAGCTGTTTCGGATCGAGCAGGCCGGCCGCGGCCCGGTGCGGGGCGGGTTCAACAGTGCTGGTGGACATCAGTGGAGACCTTCTGCGATCGGCCCGAGGGCCAGGGCCGGGAAGTAGGTGAGGCCGACGACGATCAGGATCACGCTCGACAGCAGGCCGACGAACAGCGGCCTGTGCGTGGGCAGCGTGCCCGCACCCGCCGGGACGGGCCGCTGCCTGGCCAGCGAGCCGGCCAGCGCGAGGACGAACACCACCGGCAGGAACCGGCCGAACACCATCGCCAGGCCCAGCGCCGTGTCGTACCAGGTGGTGTTCACCGTGATGCCGGCGAACGCCGAACCGTTGTTGTTCGCGGCCGAGGTGAACGCGTACAGCACCTCGGAGAAGCCGTGCGCGCCGTCGTTCAGCATCCCGGCCCGCTCGCCGGGCAGCGCGATCGCGGTGCCCGCGCCGATCAGCACGATCGCCGGGGTGGTGAGGATGTACAGCGAGGCGAACTTCATCTCCCGGCCGCCGAGCTTCTTGCCCAGGTACTCGGGGGTGCGGCCGACCATCAGGCCCGCCACGAACACCGCCACGATCGCCAGCACCAGCATCCCGTACAGGCCGGAGCCGGTGCCGCCGGGCGCGATCTCGCCGAGCATCATGTCGAAGACGGTCAGCCCGCCGCCGAGCGGCGTGAACGAGTCGTGGAAGGAGTTGACCGCGCCGGTCGAGGTGAGCGTGGTGGACGCCGCGAACAGACCGGAGGCCGCGATGCCGAACCGCTGCTCCTTGCCCTCCATCGCCGCGCCGGCCGCCTGGAGCGCGCTGCCGGAGTGCTGGTGCTCGAAGAAGGTGACCAGGGCCGCCGAGGCCACCCAGAACAGCGCCATCACGGAGACGATCGCGTAGCCCTGGCGGTGGTCGCCGACCATGGTGCCGAAGGTGCGCGGCAGCGCGAAGGCGATCACCAGCAGCAGGAACACCTCGACCAGGTTGGTGAAGCCGGTCGGGTTCTCGAACGGGTGCGCCGAGTTGGCGTTGTAGAAGCCGCCGCCGTTGGTGCCCAGCAGCTTGATGACCTCCTGCGAGGCCACCGGCCCGCCGGGGATCGGCTGCGAGCCGCCGGTGAGGGTGGTCACCTCGTGGAAGCCGTGGAAGTTCTGCACCACGCCGCCGGCCACCAGCACCAGCGCGAAGAGGACCGCGAGCGGCAGCAGCAGCCGCAGCGAGATCCGGGTCAGGTCGACCCAGAAGTTGCCGACCCGGTCGGTGCGGTGACGGGTGAAGCCGCGGATCAGCGCGGCCACCACCGCGATGCCGACCGCCGCCGAGACGAAGTTCTGCACCGCCAGCCCGGCCATCTGCACCAGGTGGCCCATCGCGGCCTCGCCGCTGTACGACTGCCAGTTGGTGTTGGTGGTGAACGAGACCGCGGTGTTCCACGCCTGGTGCGCGTCCATCTCGGGCACGCCCAGGCTCAGCAGCAGGTGCGTCTGGAGCCGGATCAGCCCGTACAGGAACAGCACCGACAGCACCGAGAACGCCAGCACCGAGCGCAGGTACACCGGCCAGCGCTGGTCGGCGTCGGCGTCGACGCCGACCACCCGGTACAGCGCCTTCTCGGCTCTCAGGTGGCGGGCGGAGGTCAGCAGCCCGGCGATGTGGTCGCCGAGCGGGCGGTAGCACAGGGCCAGCGCGCCGACCAGGGCGATGGCCTGCAGCCACCCGGCAGGAGTGGGGCCCATGTCAGAACTTCTCCGGGTGGATCAGCGCGAGGACGAGGTACCCGACCAGCGCGGCGGCGACGAGGAGACCCGCTATGTGCTCGGCGCTCACAGCTTCTCCACCCCCCGGGCGATCAGGGCGATGACGGCGAACACGGCGGCCGTGACACCGACGTAGAGCAGGTCTGACATGGCATCCACCAGGGTGGCTCGGAACGGTGGCCGGCGCTTTCGCCGACACCCCGAGCCAAGCAGCGGAACCGGCCGTCCCCGCCGTTCCTGACGCGCCCCATACGGCCGCCCGGGCCGCCTTGACGCCGCCTTGACGGCTCCCGGCGCCGCCCGGGCCCCGCGCCCCGGCGGCTACCGCTACTCCGCGAAGGGCGAGGCCAGCTCGGTGAGGGCCGCGCCGAGCGGGCGGTCGATCCGGATGTCGGCGAGGTCGTCGCCGCGGGTGGTGCCGCGGGTCACGATGGCCACCGGCTTGCCGGTCCTGGCGGCGTGCCGGACGAAGCGCAGGCCGGAGAGCACCGCCAGCGAGGAGCCGAGGACCAGCAGGGCGCGACCCTCGTCGACCAGGCGGTAGCAGTGCTCGACCCGGTCCTTGGGGACGCTCTCGCCGAAGAACACCACGTCCGGCTTGAGCACGCCGCCGCAGGCGGTGCAGGGCGCGACGGTGAACGAGGCGACCAGGTCGTCCGGCAGCTCGACGTCGCCGTCCGGGTTGATCCGCGAACCGGCGTCCCGGAAGGCCGGGTTGAGCGCGGCGAGGCGCTCGTCGAGGGCGGTGCGGGCGGTGACGGCGCCGCAGTCGAGGCAGACGACGCGGTCGAGGCCGCCGTGCAGTTCGACGGCGTCGGCGGTGCCCGCGGCGCGGTGCAGGCCGTCCACGTTCTGGGTGATCACGGCCGAGACCCGGCCGGTGTCGCGCAGCCGGGCCACCGCGAGGTGCCCGGCGTTCGGGCGGGCCCGGGCGATCACCGCCCGGCCGGCGTGGCTGCGCGCCCAGTAGCGGCGCCGGGCCGGCTCCCCCGCGACGAACTCCTGGTACGTCATCGGCGCCCGGTTCCGGCGGACGCCGTCCGGCCCGCGGTAGTCCGGGATGCCGGACTCGGTGGACAGTCCGGCCCCGCTCAGCACCACCACGCCGCCGCCGGCCAGCAGCCGGGCCAGCGCGGGCAGTCCGTCCTCGTGCACGCTCATGCCGTCCATTGTGGAACGCCCGCGCCGGAACCGGCGGAGAGCGGCGGAGACCGGGGGCGGAACCCGGCGGCCCAGGCAGTACCCCCACGCACCGCCCGGGCCGCCCCGGGTGCGGACGCTCCGGCCCCCACAGCCCGAACTTCCGCTGCCTCCTTTGTACTTCGATCCACCACCCGGGCAGAAGAAGCGCACGGATCTTTCTCGGGAGCGCTTCCACACCCCGGCCGCACGCCGGGCCCCGCCCGAGCCCCCACCGCGGCCGCCCGCGCCCCGGGCCCGCGCTCCCCCGCACCCGCACCCGCCGCCGCTCGTCGTCCCGCCCGGGCGCTCACCGGGGGGAGGACGAGGGGGCGACGGTCAGGGCGCAGTGGCGGGAACCACGCGCGGGGGGTGGTCGGCGCGGACGGTCCGCCGGGCGGTACCGGAGGCGGCGGCCCAGGGCGCGGTGCTGGTGCCGCTGCCGGTCGGACGACCGCCGAACGACACGGCGGCCCGGCGGCCCGGCGGCTGCTGGACGCGGCGCTGCGGCAGGCGGCCGGGCACCCGCCGGGGGGTGGCGGTCCGTCCGGTGGTGACGCCCGGCCCGGCGAGTGCCACGCTGGCCGCGGCGGTCGGCGGCCCGGACGACCGCCGCCACCGCCACCACCGCCACGGCCTGCCGCACCTGCGCGGCACCCGTACCGCGCACCACCGCCGCGCCCCGCCCCCTGCCCGGTGCTGACCGGCCCCGCCGTCCGCCGTCCCCGCCGTCCCCGCTGGCCGCGCCACCCCGGTCCGTCGCCCCGGACCCCGTCCGGCGGGCCGCCGTCCGGGCAGCGTGAATCGTCAACTCGCCTGTGCAGCAAGCGAGTTGACTGACCGCCCGGAAGCGGTTTGATTGGTGCCGGACAGAGCCCTCAGCACCACCCCGGGAGCGCCACCATGCACGTCACGCTGTTCCGCCAGGTCCGCCCGTTCGGTGGACCGGTCACCGACCTGGTCGCCGTGGACGGCGTCCTGGCGGCCGGGCCGCCCGCGGGCGCCCGTCCGGTGGTGGTGGAGGGCGGCGGCCGGATCGCGCTGCCGACCCTGGTGGACGCCCACCTGCACCCGGACAAGACCAGCTGGGGCGAGCCCTGGTACAGCCGCCGCCCGGCGCACGGCCTGCCGGAGTACGTGGCCGGTGACGTCGAGCTGGCCGCGCACCAGCGGTCCCCGGTCGGCGTGCGCGCGCACCGCCTGCTCGCCCACGCGGTGACCCGCGGCACCCGCGCCGTGCGCGCGCACGTGGACGTCGCCCCCGCGTACGGCCTGGCCGGGGCGACCGGTCTGCGCGAGGCCGCCGAGCGGCTGGCCGGGAAGCTGGACGTGCAGTCGGTGGCGTTCCCGCAGCACGGCGTGGTGCGCGCCCCGGGCACGGCGGAGCTGCTGACCGCCGCGGCCCGCGAGGGCCTGGTGGACGCGGTCGGCGGCATCGACCCGGCCGGGTTCGACGGCGGCGGCGCGGACGGCCGCGAGCAGTTCGACCTGCTGTTCGGCCTGGCCGAGCGGTACGGCGTGCTGCTGGACGTGCACCTGCACGACCTCGGGGCCACCGGCCTGGACCCGCTGCGCGCGCTCGCCGCCCGGACGGTCGCCGCCGGGCTGCGCGGCCGGGTGACGGTCAGCCACGTGTTCTGCCTGGCCGAGCTGTCCGCCGCCGAACTCGACCGCACCGCCGACCTGTTGGCGGACGCCGGGATCGCGCTGACCACGGTCGCCCCGTCCGCGCACCAGGTGCTGCCGTTCCGCGCGCTGCGCTCGCGCGGGGTGCGGGTCGGCCTCGGCTCGGACGGCGTCCGGGACTCCTGGAGCCCGTACGGCAACGCCGACATGCTGCACCGGGCGCACCTGCTGGGCTGGACCACCGACGCCCGCACCGACCGGGAGCTGACCGACTGCCTGGAGCTGGCCGCGCACGGCGGCGCCGAGCTGCTGGGCCTGCCCAGGGCCGATCTGGTGCCCGGCTCCCCCGCCGACTTCCTGCTGGTGGACGGCGAGTGCGTCCCGCAGGTGGTGGTCGACCTGCCGCCGCGCGAGCTGGTGGTGAAGGCCGGCCGGGTGGTCGCCGAGCACGGCGCGCTGGTCGCCTGACGCCCGCCGCGACGGCGGTGGCCGCCCGCCCGGAGCCGCCATCGCCACGCCCGGAGCCACCGCCCCGCCCGGAGCCGCCGCCGGAGCCGGAGCCGCCGCCGGAGCCGGAGCCGCCGCCGGAGCCGGGGCCGCGCCCGGAGCCGCCGCCGGAGCACGCCGCGGCGGCGGTGGCCGCCCCCGCGCCGGGGCCGCCACCGCCGTCCGCGGGCCCGCTCAGTCGCGTTCGACGTCGACCTCGGTCAGCCGGGCGAACCGCTCCGGGTCGGTGCGCCGGATCCGCCGGGCGACCAGCCAGCCGGCCGCCGCGACCACCGGCAGCGGCACCAGCAGCAGCCAGTTGACCAGCCCGGTGCGCCCGGTCAGCAGGTCGAAGTTGAACAGCGCGAGCACGCTGAGCACGGCCAGCCCGGCCGCCGCCAGCAGCGGCGCCCAGACCACCCGGAACGCGGACATCCCGCGCCGGTCGGTGCGGAAGAACGCGAACACCGCGACCGCCGCCAACGCCTGCATCACCATGATCCCGAGCACGCCGACGCTGTTCGACCAGAGCAGCACCACCAGGTACGGGTCGACCGCGAGCACCGCGCCCAGCCCGATCACCAGCGCGTTGAACACCGACTGCACCAGCACCGCCGTCCCCGGCGAGCCGGTCCGCGGCGAGCCGGTCCGCGGCGAGACCCGCCCGAGCGGGCGCGGCAGCAGGCCCTCGCGGCCCAGCGCGTACAGGTAGCGGGCGGCGGCGTTGTGGAAGGCCAGCGCGGAGGCGAACGCCGAGACGATGATCAGCACGTGCATGGTGTCCGACAGCCAGAGGCCGACGAAGCGCTCGGCGGCCCGGAAGGTCAGGTCGGGGCCGCCGTCGGCGCGGGCCTGGGCCACCGCCTCGTCGGTGCCGTACGCGCCCATCACGATCCAGGTGCCCAGGGCGTAGAACACCGCCAGGAAGCCGATCGCGACGAAGGTGGCGCGCGGCACGGTGCGGGCCGGGTCGCGGACCTCCTCGGCGTAGATCGCGGTCGCCTCGAAGCCGGTGAAGGCGCCGATCACCAGCACGAACATGCCCGCCACCCCGGCCTGGGTGAGCAGCGACGGGTCGAAGGAGACCGGGTCGAGCGCGGCCGTCCCCCGGTCGGCCAGCACCCCGCCCTCCATCAGCAGCAGCGACAGCACCTCCAGCACCAGTGCCACGCCCAGCACCTTCGCCGACAGCGTGACCTTCAGCCAGCCGAGCACGCCGACCACCAGCACGCACGCCCCGGACAGCAGCCACCACGGCACGTGCGCGCCGGTCCGCTGCTCGATGTGCCCGGCCGCGAAGTAGCCGAACGCGGCGGCCACGCCCGGGGTGATCAGGTTGTAGCTGACCACCGCCACGTAGGCGGTGACCACGCCGAGGGTGCGCCCCAGCCCGCGCGCCACGTACGCGTAGAACGCGCCCGCGTTGCGCACGTACCGGCTCATCGCGGTGAACCCGGCGGCGAACAGGACCAGCAGCGCGCCCGAGATCAGGTACGCGGCCGGCGCGGACGCCCCGCCCACCCCGATCGCGAACGGGGCGATCCCGGCCAGCACGGTCAGCGGCGCGGCGGCGGCGACCACGAAGAACACCAGGTCGGTGGTGCCGATCAGGCCCTTGGCCAGCCGGCCGGACGGGTCGGGCGAGCCGGAGGAGCCGGGCGGTCCGGGCGGCTCGGCCGGGGCGGACGCCCGGGCGGCGGAGGAGCTGAGGGTCATGGTGGGGGTTCCTTCCGGGGTGCTGCGCAGGTGCGTGGGGGTGACTGCGGCACGGGGGTGACCGCGTTACTGCGAGGGGCCGCCGAGGCGGTCCAGGACGGTGCGGCCGCGGTGCAGCACCAGCAGCCGTTCGGGGTGCGCGGCGACGGCCTCGGGCACCGAGCCCGCGGCGACGGCCACCAGGTTCGCGGGCCGCCCGACGGCGATCCCGTACTCCGCGACGCCCAGCGCCCGAGCGGCGTGTCCGGTGGCGAACTCCGCTGCCAGCGCGAGGTCCTGATCGGTCATCAGCTCGCCCTGGAGCCCGATGACCGTGGTCCGCTCCAGCATGTCGCCGGTGCCGTACGGCCACCACGCGTCGCGGACGTTGTCGGAGCCGGCGAACACCAGCACGCCCAGTTCGTGCAGCGGCTTCACCGGCGGCATGCTCCGGGCCGGGCCGTTGGTCATCACCGCCACCCCGGCCGCCGCCAGCGCCCCGGCGGTCCGGGCCAGCTCGGGCCCGGCCAGCTGCCCCAGGCAGTACGCGTGGCTGACCGCGACCTTCCCGCCCAGGCCCAGCGCCGCCGTCCGGTCGGCGATCGCCCGCAGCTGCGCCGCGCCGGCCTCGCCGCCGTCGTGCAGGTGGATGTCGACGCCCGCGCCGTGCCGCTCGGCCAGGCCGAACACCACGTCCAGCTGGCCGTCCGCGTCCCGGTCGAAGCCGAACGGGTCCAGCCCGCCGATCAGTTCGGCGCCCTCCCGCAGCGCCGCGTCCAGCAGCCGCGCCACCCCGGGCTCGGCCACCACGCCGCTCTGCGGGAACGCCACCAGCTGCACGTCGATCAGCTCCCGGACCCGCTCGCGCGCCTCCAGCACCGCGTGCAGGTGGTCCAGCCCGGTGTCCGGGTCGACGTCCACGTGCGAGCGGACGAAGCCGGTGCCGAGCGCGGCCATCCGGCGGGCCAGCGCCTCCGCCCGGTCGGCCACCGGCGTCCGCCCGGCCACCTCGCGGCGCAGCGCCCGCTCGGCGGCGATCTGCTCGCGCAGGGTGGACGTCGGGCGGTGCGGCTGCCAGGGCGCGCCGAGGAAGGTCTTGTCCAGGTGGGCGTGCCCGTCGACCAGCGCGGGCAGCAGCAGCGCCCCGTCCAGCGCGACCTCGCCGGTCCCCGGCTCGACCCGCTCGCGCCCGGCCGGGGCGGGGGTGAGCGCGGCGATCCGGCCGTCCGCGATCCGCAGGTCGGCCCGGGAGCCGTCCGGGAGGGTGGCGTCCAGCAGCAGCTGCGGCCCTGGCGGGAGGGTGGTCACGGGTGGGCTCCTGGGCTCGTCGGGGGCGGTGAGCGGCCAAGCTATCTGGTATACCGAATACCAGACAAGGGGGGAGCCGGAACCCATCTGGAATGATCTGGTCCACTGCCCGCTCCGTCCGCCCGCTTCCGCCTGGAGCCACCCGATGACCGACACCCTCGGCGACGCCCACCAGTCGCTGGCGGACCTCGTCTACGTCCAGCTGCGCGAGCGGATCATCGAGGGCGAGTACCCCGCCGGGCAGCGCCTGGTCGAACGCGAACTCGCCGACGGCATGGGCGTTTCGCGGATACCGGTCCGCGAGGCCATGCAGCGCCTCGAACGCGAGGGCTTCCTCACCGTCCAGGCCCGCCGCGGCGCCGTCGTCGCCGACTTCGGCCCCGCCGAGGCCGAGCACTTCTTCGCCGTCCGCGAGTCCCTCGAAGCCCTCGCCGCCAGCCTCGCCGCCCGGCACGCCACCCCCGCCGGCATCCGCGGCCTCGAACGCGTCCTGGCCCGCACCCGCAAGGCCGCCGCGGCCGGCCGGCTGCGCGAGACGGTCAGCCTGAACGCCGACTTCCACCGCGAGATCGTCGAACTCTCCGGCAACCCGCTGCTGCGCGACATGATGGCCCCGCTCGACGGCCGGCTGCGCCGCCTGTTCCGGCTCACCTCCGACGTCGAGACCAGCCTCCCGATGTGCACCGAGCACCAGCAGCTGCTCGACGCCATCAAGGCCCGCGACCCGGAGACCGCCGCCGCCCTCGCCCGCCACCACGTCGCCGGCACCCGCGCCTTCGCCCGCCAGGCCCTCGGCGGGTAGCCCGCCGAGGACGGGAAACGCCCACCCGAACTGCGCGAATGGCCGCGTGGGCCCCACCTCGGCACACCCCCTCCTCATATGATCGGAGCGACATGCGTCATCCTTGGTGGTGAGTAGCACTGCCCAGACACCAGCAGGAGGAAGCTCGTGGACGACGTTCTGCGGCGCGCCGCGCTGTTCGCGGCACTCGACGACGACCAGGCTGCCGAGCTCCGCGCTTCCATGACCGAGGTGACGCTCGCCCGCGGCGAGTCGCTGTTCCACGAGGGCGACCCGGGCGACCGGCTCTACGTCGTGGTCGAGGGCAAGGTCAAGCTGCACCGGGCCTCCCCCGACGGCCGCGAGAACATGCTCGCCGTGCTCGGCCCCTCCGAGATGATCGGCGAGCTCTCGCTCTTCGACCCGGGCCCGCGCACCGCCACCGCCACCGCCCTCACCGAGGTCAAGCTCCTCGGCCTCGGCCACGGCGACCTGCTCCCGCTGCTGCACGCCCGCCCCGAGGTCTCCATCGCCCTGCTGCGCGCCATCGCCCGCCGCCTGCGCCGCACCAACGACGTGATGTCCGACCTGGTCTTCTCCGACGTGCCCGGCCGGGTCGCCAAGGCCCTGCTCGACCTCTCGCGCCGCTTCGGCGTCCAGTCCGACGAGGGCATCCACGTCGCGCACGACCTCACCCAGGAGGAGCTCGCCCAGCTGGTCGGCGCCTCCCGCGAGACGGTCAACAAGGCGCTCGCCGACTTCGCCGGCCGCGGCTGGCTCAAGCTGGAGGCCCGCGCGGTCGTCCTGCTCGACGTCGAGCGGCTCTCCCGCCGCTCGCGCTAGCCGCGCGCACCCGGACGCGGAGCGAGGCCGCGACGGACGGCAGGTTCACCTGCCCCCGTCGCGGCCTCGCGGTGCGTCGGCCCCGGGTTCCGCGGCGCCCGCTGGACGCGGCGCCCGCTAGATCAGGCCCCGGTCCTCCAGGTACGTGAGCTGCGCGCGCACCGACAGCTCCGCCGCGGGCCACAGCGCCGGGTCGACGTCGGCGTACACCCGGGCGACCACCTCGGCCGCCGTGCGGCACCCGTCCTCGACCGCGGTCTCCACCTGGGCGAGCCGGGACGCCCGGTGGGCCAGGTAGTAGTCGACGGCGCCCAGCGCGTCCGCGAGCACCGGGCCGTGGCCGGGCAGCACGGTGCGCACGCCGTGCTCGGCGGCCATCGTGTGCAGGCGGCGCAGCGAGTCGAGGTAGTCGCCCAGGCGCCCGTCGGGGTGGGCGACCATCGTGGTGCCGCGGCCCAGGACGGTGTCGCCGGTGAGGATCGCGCCGTCCGCGGGCAGGTGGAAGGTCAGCGAGTCGGAGGTGTGGCCGGGGGTGGCGACCACCCGCAGGTCGAGGCCGCCGACGTCGAGGCGCTGCCCGCCGTGCAGGCCCTCCTCGCCGAGCCGCAGCGCCGGGTCGAGGGCGCGGACGGCGGTGCCGGTGAGTTCGGCGAACCGCGCGGCGCCCTCGGCGTGGTCGGGGTGGCCGTGGGTGAGCAGGGTGAGCGCGATCCGCTTGCCCTGCCGCTCGGCGGTGTCGACGATCCGGCGCAGGTGGGCCTCGTCGAGCGGGCCGGGGTCGACCACGGCGGCCAGCTCGGAGCCGGGCTCGGAGAGCAGCCAGGTGTTGGTGCCGTCCAGCGTCATCGGGGACGGGTTGGGGGCGAGCACGCACTGGGCGCGCGGGGTGGCGACCCCGCCGACGGTGTCGGCGGGGTCGCCCGGCAGCAGGCCGCTCACGCGGCGTCCTCGGTGGCACGGCGGCCCGGGGCCGCCCGGTGGGGTGCGCTCATACGGCGTCCCTTTCGACGAGGCCGAGCCGGCGCGACGGGAGCGGACGGTGCAGGGCCCGTCCGGGCAGGTCGCGGGTCAGCAGGCGGGCGGTCTCCGCGGGTGCGCCGCCGTCGCGGGCGGCGGCCCGGGGGGTGACGGTGCGGACGGGGGTGGCCGAGGTCCGGCGAGCCACGTCGTTGTGGGCCATCGGAGTCTCCTTCCGAGGTCGGAGCAGTCGGTGCGGTTGCTGGTCGACGGTACGGGCCGACGCGCGGACGGCCCGGAAGCGGTCCTCCCGGCGGGGCCGGTGATCGCTCCGGGGGAAGGTTCTCACGCCGGGAACACGCCGTCGATAGTCAGCTCGTCATACCCGTCCCAGCGCACCGTCATGCGGTCCCCGACCACCTCCGCCCGGCCCAGCACCCGCTCCACCCGGCGCCCCGCCGCCACCGCCGTCGCCTCGGCCGCGGTGCGCAGCGGCAGCAGCTCGCGCAGCACCGTGACGGTCGGCGGCAGCATGCCGAACTCGCCCGCCTCGAACCCGGCCACCGCCTCGGCGGGGGTCAGCCAGGCGACCCGGTCGGCCTCGCCGACGGTGTCCGCGGCGGCCTGCCCGGACGGCAGCGCGGCGACGAAGAACCAGGCGTCGAAGCGGCGCTCCTCGAACTCCGGGGTCACCCAGCGCGCCCAGGGCGCCAGCAGGTCGCTGCGCAGCACCAGCCGGTGCGCGGTCAGGAACTCGGCCAGCGAGACCTCGTGCCGCTCCAGCGCGGCCCGCTCGGCCGCCCAGTCCCGGGGCTCGACCAGCGTCCGCCCGTCCGGCCCGGCCAGCAGCACCCCGGCCTCCTCGAAGGTCTCCCGGACGGCCGCGCACAGCACCGCGCAGGCGGTCGGCCCGTCCACCCCGAGCCGCTCGGCCCACCGCTCGACGGACGGCCCGGCCCACGGCGGGCGCACCTCCCGGTCGCGCGGGTCGACCCCGCCGCCCGGGTAGGCGTACATCCCGCCGGCGAAGGCCATGGTGGCCCGCCGCCGCAGCAGGTACGCCTCCGGCCCGGCCGGGCCCTCGCGCAGCAGCACCACGGTGGCGGCGGCCCGGGCCGGGACGGGGGTGAGCTCCCCGGCGGCCAGGGCGCGGATTCGGGCGGGCCAGGACGGCGGCATCTCCAGCATGTTCACGGATGTTAACCGCCGCCGCCCCGCCCCGGAACAACCCGCCGCCCGGCGCCCGCCGCCCGGCGTCCGACACCCCGGCACCCCCCCGGCCCGCCGCCCGGCACGCGAAGGGCCCGCCACCGCGGAAGCGGTGACGGGCCCCGGCCCGCGCCCGGATCAGTCCCGGACCCGGACCGTCAGCTCGACCTCGACCGGCGCGTCCAGCGGCAGCACCGCCACGCCGACGGCGCTGCGGGCGTGCACGCCGCGCTCGCCGAAGACCTTGCCCAGCAGCTCGCTGGTGCCGTTGACCACGCCGGGCTGCCCGGTGAAGTCGGGGGCGGAGGCCACGAAGCCGACCACCTTGACCACCTGCTCGACCCGGTCCAGGTCACCGACCACCGACTTGACCGCGGCCAGCGCGTTCAGCGCGCAGACCTGCGCCAGCTCCTTGGCGTCCTCCGCGGTGACCTCGGCGCCGACCTTGCCGGTCAGCGGGAGCTTCCCCGCGACGAACGGCAGCTGCCCGGAGGTCAGCACGTGCACGCCGTCGCGCACCGCCGGGACGTACGCGGCGACCGGGGCGGCGACCTCGGGCAGCGTCAGCCCGAGCTCGGCGAGCCTCTGCTCGACCTGGCCCATGACTACTCCTTCTCGCGCTTGAGGTACGCGACCAGCTGCTCCGGGTTCGGCCCGGGGACGACCTGGACGAGCTCCCAGCCGTCCTGGCCCCAGGTGTCGAGGATCTGCTTGGTGGCGTGCACGAGCAGCGGCACGGTGACGTATTCCCACTTGGTCATGGGGGTGACTCTAGCCGCCCGGACCGGTGTGAGGTGGGACACAAAGGGGGCATGATTCGCCGGGGTGCCCGGGATGCTCCCGGCATCCGGAGCGCTCGCTGGTTACCCTCGCGGTGAGGGGTGCCCCGGGGCCCCGACCGAGAGCGACGGACAGCGACGGACAGCGGCGGACGGAGAGCGGGCGTGGCGGGCACCAGCGGTACGGCGGGGCCGACCGAGCAGGCAGCGCCGCGCGAGCCGGACTGGGAGGGCGTCAGGCTGCACGTGGTCAGCGGCAAGGGCGGCACCGGCAAGACCACGCTGGCCGCCGCGCTGGCCCTGGCCCTGGCCGCCGACGGGCGCCGCACCCTGCTGATCGAGGTGGAGGGCCGGCAGGGCATCGCCGAGCTGTTCCAGATCGCCGCGCTGCCGTACGAGGAGCGCCGGGTGGCCACCGTGACGCCCGCCCAGCTCGGCCTGCCCGGCAAGGGCCACGGCGAGGTGCACGCGCTGGCGATCGACACCGAGCAGGCGCTGCTGGAGTACCTGGACATGTTCTACAAGCTGGGCCGGGCCGGGAAGGCCCTGCAGAAGGTCGGCTTCGTGGACTTCGCCACCACCGTCGCCCCGGGCGTGCGCGACGTGCTGCTCACCGGCAAGGCGTGCGAGGCGGCCCGCCGCAAGGGCCCGGACGGCCGCCGCCGCTACGACGCGGTGGTGATGGACGCCCCGCCGACCGGCCGGCTGACCCGCTTCCTGAACGTCAACTCCGAGGTGGCGGGCCTGGCCCGGATAGGGCCGATCCACTCCCAGGCGCAGGCGGTGATGCGGGTGCTGCGCTCCCCCGAGACGGCGGTGCACTTCACCACCCTGCTGGAGGAGATGCCGGTGCAGGAGACCGTGGACGGGATCGCCGACCTGCGCGAGTCCGGCCTGCCGGTCGGCGGCGTGCTGGTCAACATGGTGCGCCCGCCGATACTGGACGCGGCGGCGGTGGCGGCGGCCGACGGCGACCACCGCGAGGAGGTGGCGCTGGCCCTCGGCGAGGTCGGCCTGGGCGGGCGCTCGCGCAAGCCGGAGACCGTCCGGGCGCACGTCGAGCCGCTGCTCGACCCGCTGCTGGAGCAGGCCAGGGAGCACGCCGAGCGGGTCGAACTGGAACGCGCCCAGCGCGCCGACCTCCAGCAACTGCGGCTCCCCACCTACGAGTTGCCGCTGATCGGCGAGGGCATGGACCTGGCCGGGCTGTACCGGCTGGCGGGCGAGCTGAAGCGGCAGGGAGCGGCGTGAGCGCGGCGGACGGCACGAGCACGAGCACGGCGAACGGCGCGAGCACGAGCACGAGCACGGCGAACGGCGCGAGGCAGGGAGCGGCATGACCGGGCTGGACATCGACACCCTGATCGACGACCCGGAGACCCGGATCGTGGTCTGCTGCGGCTCCGGCGGCGTCGGCAAGACCACCACCGCCGCGGCGATCGGCCTGCGCGCCGCCGAGCGCGGGCGGCGCGTCGTGGTGCTGACCATCGACCCGGCCCGCCGGCTGGCCCAGTCGATGGGCCTGAGCGAGCTGGACAACACCCCGCGGGTGGTCAAGGGCACCCGCGGCGAGGGCGAGCTCCAGGCCATGATGCTGGACATGAAGCGGACCTTCGACGAGGTCGTGCTGGCCCACGCGGAGCCCGAACGCGCCAGGGCGATCATGGAGAACCCGTTCTACCAGTCGCTGTCGGCCGGTTTCGCGGGCACCCAGGAGTACATGGCGATGGAGAAGCTCGGCCAGCTCCGGGCCGAGGACCGCTGGGACCTGATCGTCGTCGACACCCCGCCGTCGCGCTCCGCGCTGGACTTCCTGGACGCCCCGAGCCGGCTCGGCTCCTTCCTGGACGGCCGGGTGATCCGGCTGCTGACCGCCCCCGCCAAGGTCGGCGGCCGCTCCGCGATGAAGTTCCTGAACGTCGGCGTGGGGCTGATCAGCGGCACCCTCGGCAAGATCTTCGGCGCCCAGCTGCTCACCGACATCCAGACCTTCGTCTCCGCGACGGACTCGATGTTCGGCGGCTTCCGGGAGCGCGCCGACCGCACCTACCAGCTGCTCAAGGCCGAGGGGACCGCGTTCCTGGTGGTCGCCGCCCCGGAACGGGACGCGCTGCGCGAGGCCGCCTACTTCGTCGACCGGCTGGCCGCCGACGAGATGCCGCTGGCCGGCCTGGTACTCAACCGGGTGCACTCCACCGGCGCCCCGCAGCTCACCGCCGAACGCGCGCTGGCCGCCGCCGAGGCGCTGGAGGAGAACGGCACGCCGCACGCCACCGTGGCGGCCGAGACGCTGGCCGCCGGGCTGCTGCGGCTGCACGCCGAACGGATGCAGGTCATGACGAGGGAGCGGCGCACCCGCAACCGCTTCGCCTCGGTCTACCCGGACGTGCCGATCGTCGAGGTGGCCGCCCTCCCCGGCGACGTCCACGACCTGGACGGCCTGCGGGCCGTCGGCGAGCTGCTCGGCACCCCCACCGAAGAACCCGCCGAAGCACCCGCCGAACCCGCCGGACCGCGCGAGCCCACCGGGTGAGCCCAGACCGCCGCCCGGACCGTCGAGCCCGCCGGGCGGGTCGACGACCCGCCCGCCACGGCCTCCTGACGGAGCGTCAGACCGCCTGGGCGTAGTCCCGCAGGACCACCCCGGTCGCCAACGACTCCTCGTACTCGGTGCGCGCGGTCTCCAGCAGCCGGCGCCAGGAGTCCACGGTCGGCCGCCGGCGCAGCAGCGCCCGCCGCTCGCGCTCCGTCATCCCGCCCCAGACGCCGAACTCGACCCGGTTGTCGAGCGCGTCCGCGAGACACTCGGTGCGCACGGGGCACCCGCTGCACACCGCCTTGGCGCGGTTCTGCGCCGCCCCCTGCACGAACAGTTCATCCGGATCGCTCGTGCGGCACGCCGCCTGCGCGCTCCAGTCGTCCACCCAGCCCATCCCGGCGCCGTCCTCTCCCGATTCGGGGCTCCCCCACGGCGGCAACGGCATATTCACCGTTGCCAGTTGAGGACGTTACGGAAGAACGGCACAGCGCAACAGCCCCTGTATGCCCAATCTCGAATGACCCAATCGGACTATGGGTGTCCAGCAGCTCACTCGTTGGAGTGATTGCAGGTCGGGGGGCTTGCCGGAGCCGGAAGGGGCGTTTTCGTCACGGTGCGCGACAGCGACCCGCCACGCATCCGTCCGGATCACGGACAGAACCCCGCGAATCGGACAAAGCTCATCACTCACAAGAGTGATGACGATGGACAGAGCGAAGCTGTCGCAGTTCTGTGACAAGCGTAGGCGAACACCTGCCCCCCTGTACGGGATTCCGGCACGTAGGGTTCTCTCCATGGCACCCACGCGATCCACCGGCTCCCTGATGGACAAGGCAGGCAACGGCGTCAAGTTCCTCGGCGGCTCGATCCTGGCCGGCGTCCTGGTCGCCGGCATGGCGCTGCCCGCCGTCGGAGCGTTCGGCCTGACCGCCAAGGACACCGCCGACTCGTTCGACAACATCCCGGACGACTTCAAGCAGCCCACCCTCTCCCAGGCGTCGATGATCTACGACGCCAAGGGCGGCCTGATCGCCAAGGTGTACGACCGCGACCGCACCATCCTCACCGCCGACCAGATGGCCCCGGTGATGCGCCAGGCCCAGGTCGACATCGAGGACGCCCGGTTCTACGAGCACGGCGCCGTCGACCTCAAGGGCGTGCTCCGCGCGATCACCAAGAACGCCGAGTCCGGCACCACCGCGCAGGGCGCCTCCACGCTCACCCAGCAGTACGTGAAGAACGTCTTCGTCGAGCAGGCCGGCGACGACCAGGCCGCCTTCCTCGAAGCCACCAAGAAGAGCCTGGGCCGCAAGATCCAGGAGCTCAAGTACGCCATCAAGCTGGAAGAGGACCTGAGCAAGGACCAGATCCTCACCAACTACCTGAACATCACGTTCTACGGCCACCAGGCGTACGGCGTCGAGGCCGCCGCCAACCGGTACTTCAGCAAGAGCGCCAAGGACCTCACCGTCCCCGAGGCCGCGATGCTGGCCGGCCTGGTGCAGAACCCCACGGCGTACGACCCGATCGCCCACCCGCAGGCCGCGCAGACCCGCCGCAACACGGTGATCAACAAGCTGCTGGAGTACAAGCACATCACCCCGGAGCAGGCCAAGGCCGCCCTGGACGCGCCGCTCGGCATCAAGTACTCCGAGCCGCAGAACGGCTGCATCACCGCCGACCAGGGCATGGGCTTCTTCTGCGACTACGTGCGCCACGTGGTCAAGCAGGACCCGGCGTTCGGCGCCACCGCGGCGGACCGCCAGAAGCTGTGGTCGCAGGGCGGGTTGAAGATCAACACCACCATCGACCCGGACAAGCAGAAGGCGATGTACAACGCGGTCACCAAGAAGGTCTACGTGACCGACCCGGTGTCCTCGGCCGGCACCATGATCGAACCCGGCACCGGCAAGATCCTCGCCATGGCCCAGACCCGCCCGTACGGCCTGGACACCTCGAAGAACCAGACCGTGCTGAACCTCAACGTCGGCGCGTCCATGGGCGGCGGCAACGGCTTCTCCCCCGGCTCGACCTTCAAGCCGATCGTGGCCGCGGCCGCGCTGGAGTCCGGCGTCCCGATCAGCCAGGAGTACCCCTCGCCCTACAGCATGGAGTACCCCAAGATGACCACCTGCGAGGGCACCACCCACGACCCGCAGACGCTGACCAACGAGTCCACCAGCGAGCACGGCCCGTACAGCCTGCAGATCGCCATGCAGAAGTCGGTCAACACCTACTTCATCCAGCTCGAACAGCAGATCGGCCTGTGCCCGGTGAAGCAGATGACCGACAAGCTCGGCCTCGGCACCCTGGCCAACGGCAGCAAGATCCAGCAGGTCGCCTCGATGACGCTCGGCACCCAGGAGGTCAGCCCGCTGCAGATGGCCACCGCCTACGCCGCGTTCGCCGCCCGGGGGCTCTACTGCTCCCCGGTCGCGATCACCTCGGTGACCAACGGCGAGGGCAAGCAACTCGGCGTCCCCGGCGCCAACTGCACCCAGGCGATGTCCCAGACCACCGCGGACGGCATCAACACCCTGCTGCTCGGCGTGACCGAGAAGGGCACCGGCTCCGCCCTCGGCCTCGACGACGGCCGCCAGATCGCCGGCAAGACCGGCACCACCGACAACCGCTACGCGGCCTGGTTCACCGGCTACACCCCGAACCTGTCCACCTCGGTCTGGCTCGGCGGCGTCGGCGGCAACGTCTCGATGCGCAACATGCACATCGGCGGCCACCCCTTCAGCGCGGTCTACGGCTCCGACGGCCCCGGCCCGATCTGGCAGATGGCCATGAACGACGCCCTGGACGGCAGCCCGGTGTCCAGCTTCCAGAAGGTCGACATCCCGCAGCCCAGCCAGCCGTCGACCACCCCCAGCGACACCCCCTCCGCCCCCTCCGGCGACAACGCCACCCAGACCGGCAACACCACCCCCAACACCGGCAACACCAACACCAACCTCCCCGGCTGGCCCACAGGCGGCGCCACCAACGGCGGCATCAGCCTCCCGCCGGGCATCATCGGGGGGAACACCGGCAAGCCCGGCCGCCACTAGCCGCGGCGGCCCCCGGAACGCACTGCCGCCGGAACGCGCGAACCGCCCGCGAGGAATCTCCTCGCGGGCGGTTCGGCGTTCACGGCTCCCGTCAGCCCTTCAGCTCTTCGGGCTCCTCTTCAGGTCGCTCCCCCACCAAGCCACTCCCCCAGGCCACTCCCCGGCGCTCAACCGGCCAGGGCGGCCTTCACGGCGGCGGCCACCCGGCCGCCGTCCGCCTTGCCCTCCACCTGCGGGCGCACCAGCTTCATCACGGCGCCCATGCCCTGCGGGCCGCTCGCCCCGGACTCCGCCACGGCGGCGGCCACCACGGCCGCCAGCTCCTCGTCCGTCAGCTGCTTCGGCAGGAACTCGGCCAGCACCTCGCCCTCGGCCCGCTCCCGCGCCGCCTGCTCGACCCGGCCGGCACCCTCGAAGGCGGTCGCCGCCTCCCGGCGCTTCTTCGCCTCCCGGCCGATCACCTGCTGCACCTCGTCGTCGGACAGCGTGCGCTTCTCCTCGCCCGCCACCTCCGCGCTGGTGATCGCGGACAGCGTCAGCCGGAGGGTGGACGAGCGCAGCTCGTCCCGTGCCTTGATCGCAGCCGTGAGGTCCTCCTGCAGCTGCTCCTTGAGCGTCGTCATGCCGTCGATTCTGGCACCTGCCCCGCCCCGCCGCCGCTCCTTTACCGTCCGCCCCGGCCCTGACGCCCCGTCGGACCGCTCCACCCCCGGGTGCCCGTCGGCCCGTTCGGCCCGTCTGCGACCATGGACCGATGCGACCGCTGTACTCCGTCCCGCTCGGTGTCGCCGCCACCGGCGCCGCCTGTCTCGTCTACGCCGCCGGGTACGAGGTCCGCTCGTTCCGCCTGCGCCGCGTCGAGGTCCCGATCCTGCCCGCCGGCGCCCGGCCGGTCCGGATCCTCCAGGTCTCCGACATCCACATGGTCAACGGCCAGGCCAAGAAGCAGCGCTGGCTGAAGAGCCTGGCCGGCCTCCACCCCGACCTGGTCGTCAACACCGGGGACAACCTCTCCGACCCGCTCGCGGTCCCCGCCGCCCTGGACGCCCTCGGCCCGCTGATGGACTTCCCCGGCGTCTACGTCTTCGGCTCCAACGACTACTACGGCCCCACCCCCAAGAGCCCCACCCGCTACCTCAAGGCCCTCCGCAGCGGCGTCCACGGCCTCAACAACCCCGACGGCAGCGGCCGCCGCGGCATCAGCGGCGCCGTCCACAACCCCTGGCAGAAGCTCCGCGACGGCTTCGACCAGGCCGGCTGGCTCAACCTCAACAACGCCCGCGGCCGCCTCACCGTCGCCGGCCTCGACATCGAGTTCACCGGCCTCGACGACCCGCACATCCGCCACGACCGCTACGCCGCCGTCGCCGGCGGCCCCTCCCCCGACGCCGACCTCTCCCTCGCCGTCGTCCACGCCCCCTACCTCCGCTCCCTCGACGCCTTCACCGCCGACGGCTACCCCCTGATCCTGGCCGGCCACACCCACGGCGGCCAGCTCTGCATCCCCTTCTACGGCGCCCTGGTCACCAACTGCGACCTCGACACCGACCGCGTCAAGGGCCTCTCCACCCACACCACCCCCCACCACCGCTCCTACCTCCACGTCTCCGCCGGCTGCGGCACCAACCGCTACACCCCCCTCCGCTTCGCCTGCCCCCCCGAAGCCACCCTCCTCACCCTCACCCCCGCCCCCCGCTGACCAGCCCCGAAACCGGATTTCGTCTCTGGCCCCACCTCCTGTAGAGTTCTACTCGTTGCGCCGGACACGGAAGGCAACACCGCAGGACCGGGGTATAGCGCAGCTTGGTAGCGCGCTTCGTTCGGGACGAAGAGGCCGTGGGTTCAAATCCCGCTACCCCGACTTCGTAAGTGCAGGTCAGGGCCGGTGTTCCTCAGGGAACGCCGGCCCTGCTTGTCTCTCCCGAACCTCTTGGGAGAATCCTGGGAGAAAACCGCCGGAGAACCCTCTCCCCGGGGCTACCCCTGAGGCTCCTTCAGCAGGGCATCGAGCACCGCCACGGGCGAGCCCGGCGCCATCCGCCGGCGGATGTCGAGGGCGGCGGTCCACATGCGGGTGAGGCCGTCCATCAGGTCCCGGCGCATCTCCGGCGTGATGTGCGAGTAGCGGGCCTGCACCGACCCGTCCTCGTGCCCCATCCGCTCGTCCTTGAGTTTCGCCGGGGTCCGCAGCTCGTCCATCATCGTCTTGTGCGAGTGCCGCAGCCCGTGTGGGGTAAGGCCGCGCGCGATCGGCAGCCAGCACGCCTGAGCCCGGCCGGCGGCTCCCCGGCCGCGCGCCGGGACGCCGGGCCAGGGCGCGGCCAGCAGCGGCACTGGGCGGGCCTCCTCTGGGGCCTTCTTCGGGTACCAGCCGGTGGCCGCCGGGTGGAACAGCCACGTGGCGAAGCCGTTGCGCCGCCAGTGCGCCGCGTTCTCCCCGCTCGTCTGCCAGCGGACGTAGCCGAGGTCGGCCATCGCCTTCTCCACCCTGGCCCGCGTGGGCTCGGCCACCGCCTCCGGGCGGTTGAGCACGTTGGAGACGGTGCCGGTCGAAACGCCGGCCGCGCGGGCGACGTCGGACAGCTTCGCCCCGGGCCGCCGGGCGGCGCCGTTCGCGGTGCCGTGCCCGTTGAACAGGTAGCTCAGGCCGTGGCACTCGCACGGCGCCCGCTTCGCCCGTGCCACCTGCCCCGCCAGCAGCGCGGACAGGAACCCGGGCGCGTCGATCGTCCGGTAGGAGTCGTCCTTGGGCGGGCAGCGGTGCAGCTCTCCGGAGTCCAGCTCGTAGAGCTGGTGCTCCACCCGGACGGCCGCCGGCCGGACGAACACGCTCTCCAGCCCGACGATCTCGCCCCACCGCATCCCGGTGAAGCCCTTGAGGACGACGGCGACGAACTCGTCGTCGCGGCCGGACAGCAGCGCCGCCCGCTCCGCGATCAGCAGGACGCCGAGCGCGTTCGTCACCACCTTCTCCGGGCCCCGGTTCCGGGAGCGCCCGGCCCGCTTGCCCCGCCCGCGCCGGCGGGTGGCCGGGTTGGAGTCGCGCAACCCGTCGTCCACCGCGTCCGCTAGGATCAGGTGCAGGGTGCCGCGCCAGGTCTTGATGCTGCTGGCCGCGTAGCCGCGCTCGCGCTCCTTGCGCTCCCAGGCGTCGATCTCGCCCTTGGTGATCTCGCCGATCATGGCATCTTCGAACTCGGGGAGCAGGTGCTCCTCGATGTGGCGGCGGTAGTTCTGCATGGTCGAGGCGGCCAAGTCCTGCTCCTCGTACCAGGCGCTCGCGTACTCGCCGAAGGTCGTCTGCTCCGGCTCCGCTTCCGGGGCGGCGGGCGGCTGCGCGGCGGCCTTGGCGCTCTCGTCCTCGGCGATCCCGGCGGCCTTCTCGGCGGCCCGCTTGGTCTTGTAGCGCACCGCCTTGCCGTTGGTGTCCAAGACGGTGCCGTACTTCCCGGGCGCGATCTTGTACCGGGCGCGCCAGTAGTCGCCCCGGTTCTCGCCATATCCCAATGTGGTCCTTCTACGGACAGGCCCCGCCCGGCGGGCGGCCGGACGGGGCGGGTGGTGTGGTGACGCGTGATCAGGCAGCGCTCTGCTGCTGGTGGGCGGCCCGGCGCGGAACCCTCGCGCGAAGCCGGACCGCCGGTCGGCCGGGCTGCTGCTCGCGGACCTGCTTCCGGGCCTCGCGGACGGCGGCGGCCTGGGGCTGCGGCACGACCGCGTTGATCGGCCGCGCCTCGTAGAGCCGGACGATCTCGGCGACCTGCTCGGCGGTGAAGCGGTAGGCCCGTCCCGGCTTCGTGAAGGGGATCCGCCCGCGCCGAGCCTGCTCCTTCACCCACCACTCGGACTTGCCGAGAGTCTTGGCGACGTCGGCCGGCTGGAAGAGCGTCGGCAGCGCGCCCCGGCTCTGGTGTGCGGCGGGGTGGTGTCTCTGGGCGATGGCCAGGTGGGCGGGTACAGCGATGGACATAGCGGCTCCTGCTTGTCGCATGAACTGTGCTGAGGAACTTCTGGCCTTGCGTGTGTTGTCCGAGGCGGGGATTTCTGCGTCATTGCGTCATCAGCGTCATGTAGGGGGTCTGAGCTGGGGTTTTGTATGACGCAGCGTTGGGGCTGTGCGTCATGGGCTGCGTCATGCGATGACGCAGCCCATGACGCAGATGACGCAGGATGACGCAGCGTCCGTCTTCTGCGTCATGGTCTTCCGTCCAGGTCAGCGGGCGTTTTTCGGCCCGCATGACGCACATGACGCAGCGTTCCCCTACTTAGGAAAAAGAGGGGGCGGTTCTGTTGGTGGTCGGGCTCCGCTCAGGGAGAAGGAGGAGCCGCTGCGCGGCACGCTCTGGGGCGGTGCGACGCCAACCGCAAGAGGAGCACCCGGGCGGTGAGGCGACGCCGTGCTCTTCTTGCGATTCCGGGCCTGCGGTCAGGGCAGGCAGGTCTGTTCGGGCGGGGCCGGGAGCGTGGGGCGGGCCATCTCCAGGTAGCGGCCGGTCATGGTGCGGCCGGTGTCGATGAGGACGCCGCGGGCGGCGAGGGTGGGTTGGAGGCGCTTGAGCCGGTCGGAGAGCACCTTCCCGGTCGTCGGCCACCCCTTCGGGAGGGGGCGAAGTTCGTCGCCCGCGTAGAGGCGGCTCAGGGTCGCCAGCCACTCGGTGGAGGTCATGCGCTGGGGCTGGCCCGGGACGATGGTCTCGGCGTGCTTGAGGACGGTCTGCGCGAGCAGGTCGCCTTCGATCACGTCATCGTTCAGGTCGTCGAGGCTGGCCCGGTAGGCGGGCAGCGCGCCGAGGCCGGTGGCGGCGTCGAGCTGCGCGCACAGGTGCGCGAAGTCGGCCATCCGCAGGTCGGTCGGGGTCTCGGCCTCGGCCGCGCGGACTTGAACGGTGAGGTCGAGCAGGGAGCCGAGGACGACGGGGAGGACCTGTTCGTACTCCGTCCACAGCTCGGCCTCGGTGCGGCGCACGGCCGGCCGCTCCAACCTGAGCGGGAGCAGGCGCTCCGCCAGGTCGGGGCGGATCACGCCGACGTCGATGCCGGTCAGCAGCAGCGGGCGGCGGTAGCTGGAGCGGTGGACGTCGCCGTCGGTGAACAGGGCCCGCTTGACGGACTCGGCGCCGGTGACGATGCAGCACATGGCGTCGGACAGGTCCGGGGTCATGTGGCTCAGGTTGTCCAGGGCGGTGACCCACCCGGCGGCGACGGCGGCGACGAGGTTCTCCTCGTCCTTCGGGGCGCGGCGCAGGTCGCCGCTCATGCCCTCGATGATCCGCACGAGCATCCGGCCGCCGGTGGACTTGCCCGCGCCCTGCGGTCCGGTCAGGAACGGTGCCGGCACCGGCACGCTCGGGCCGAGGCAGCCGATCAGCCAGGCCAGGGCCAGGCACTCGGTGGCGGCGGTGGCGAAGTTGCACAGGCCCAGCAGCAGGTCGATGCCTTTGCCGTCGGTGTCCTTGACCGGGACGGGCAGTTCGCCGGTGAGCTGGGTGCGGCGCCAGCACACCTCACGCGGGTCCGGCGTGGTGACGTCCCAGCCGTTCGGGTGGATGCGCACCGACAGGCCGTCCGCCCGCCCCAGGTCCAGCCAGGTGGCGCCGTCGAAGCCGGGCGCCACCCGGATGTGCACGGCCTGCACGTCCTCGGAGAGGGCGAGGGCCTCGATCAGGTCGAGGGCCTCCTTCAGCGCGGTGCCGTTGAACACGCCGACGCCGTCCCGAAACAGGCCCACCATGAGTTCCTGGCGGTGGCTGCCGGTGGTGCCCTGCGAGCGAATCGGCCGGGCCACCGGGTGGCCGAGGCGCTGGGCGTACACGGTGCCGTCGGCGGTGCGGAAGTACCGGAAGTGCGCCTGCGCGTAGTCGGCGATGACCTCGCGTGCCGGGGTCTTCTCGTCGTCGCTCACGCGTTCATCCCCAGCCTGTGGACGGCGTTGTCCCACGCCTCCGTGCAGTGCCGGTGGCTCTCGCCCTTGGCGCCGGCGGCGGCGAACAGCCGCTGCACGTGCGCGTCGGTCAGGCACCCGCAGCGGCCGTGGGTGGAGAGCACCGCCAGGAACGCCGCGAACACGGTCGCGTGGACGGCGGCGGTCGCGGCGGTGATGCGCTGCTCCGCCATGGCAATGCCGCGCTCCAGGAACACGGGGCTGCGGTGCGGGCACGCCCTGCCCCCGGCGGCCAGCCGGGGCGCCGTGACGGGCCTCTGGCGGGCCGGGGCGGGCTCCCGCACGATCAGGGCCCGCACCGCGTCCGGGAGGGGCGCCAGGGGGCCGCCGGTGCCGGTGCCGAGCCAGCGGGCGTAGGACATCAGCGACTTGATGTCCACGCCGGGGCGGACGGCGTTGGCGGAGGGCATGGTGCCCCGGTAGAGCCAGTGCTCGCCCCGGGTGGTGGCCACGGCGCGGGTGGTGGGCAGGTGCTTCCGGGCCCAGTCGATGGCGTCGGCGTTGTCGAGGTCCACGACGGTGATTCCGGCGCCGCCGGGGTGGTAGGCGACGGCGGCGGCCTGCTGCCAGGCACGCGCCCACGCCGGGGAGTTGAGGGTGTTCGGGTCGGTGGTGGTGGCGGCCCAGCCGTGGCAGGGAGCCAGGCAGACGCAGGGGCCGGGGGTCTTCATGTTCGGCCGGCCACCGCACCGGTTGTCGGCGCAGGTCGAGCAGTTGCCGAAAGGCACCTTCCCGGCCCGCAGCGGCATGACGGGCACGCCGGCGGCGGCCAGGGAGAGCGCCACCGACAGGTGCTCTCCCCGCACCAGGGTGAATTGGGTCATGCTGGGTCTCTCCAGTTCTGTCGAAGTTCTGGATTGGCGGCAGCCCTCTCCGGCCAGGAATCGGGGCTGCCGCCGCTGTCGTTGTCCGCCGCGTTCTCGGCACAGACCTTGTGTGAGGGCCGGCGCTGGTCGTCGCGCAGCGGGGTGGGCTTGCCGCACCAGCGGCACGGGAGGGTTCGGGTGCGGTCGTAGTGCCGGGCGTCGCGCCAGTCCAGGAAGGCCGGCATCGCATGCTCCTGTGACGTGGTTTTGTTCCGCGAGAAAGCGACTGGAGATGCCGCGTGTGCCGAACCTGCCTGTCAGAGCAGGCGGTTAGAGTCCCGGCATGGTGAACCATGACCTTGAGCTCATCCCGGGGCTGCTGACCACTCGGACCGAAGTTGCCGCGGCACTCGGCGGCGCCAAGTACGGCGGAATCGAGGAGGCGGTCGAGTCCAACGCGGTGATCGTGTACTCAGACCCGAAGGTCGGAGAAAAGCACGGTTACACCTTCGACGGGCAGGCCGAAGACGACGACCGTGGCCAGCTGTACCTGTACACGGGTGAAGGACCGTACGGAGACCAGGTCTTTACCAGCGGGAACAAGTCCCTGCAACGGCACCGTGAGGATGGCCGTGTGATCCACCTGTTCGTGGCGAACGGGCCCCGACTCGACCCGGTCACGGGCAAGAAGATGAAGGGGGGCAAGCAGCAGCGCTACATCGGGCAGATGATGCTCGACCTGGACGAGCCTTTCGAATTCCGCCGCGCACCGGGTAGGGACGGGGTGGAACGGCAGGTCATCGTATTTCACCTGCGGCCCGACCCGAAGGCGCCGCATCCGCCGAAGTTCTTGCCTCAGGATGCGATCCCTCCGGCCACGGCGGACACGGTGGTCGAGCTCGACTTCGAGGCGACCCCCGAACCCGTGGCCGCCGGCAAGAAGAAGCCTTCAGCGGGGCCAGCGTCTAAGCAGATCGAGACGGAGGAGCACGCCACCGACACAACGGTGGCGAACATCCCAGGCGGCCCCCGGACGGTGCAGCGCCGGGAAGGCCAGTTGGTTAAGGCATACAAGGCGCACTTGGAAGCTGCTGGCCACATCGTGAAGCGCTTCCAGCTCTCCGCGGAAGGCGTCGCTGGAACGATGAAGACCGATGCCTACGACGTGACCGACAACGTCCTGTACGAGGCCAAGGGAACCGTCCGGCGCGACGATGTCCGTATGGCCATCGGCCAGTTGTACGACTACCGGCGGCACGTTGACGTTCCCACCGGCATGCGCCTTGCCGTTCTTCTCCCCGGCGATCCTGGAAAGGATCTGCGCAGCCTGCTGGATAGCCTGAACATCATGCTGGTGTTTCGCACCGACGACGGTTTCGAAGGCTTCCCTCTCGCCTAACCGAGCTAATCGGGGTCTTCGGCGTTGGTGTCGACGAACAGCAGGGTGGTGCTGGCCGCGCCGTGGGTCTGAACGATATGGCGGGCGGCGGCTCAGCTGGTGATGCCGCCTGACCACATGACCACGTGATGGGGCTTCATTCTGCGAACTCTTCAAAAACAGACGTCAGTTGACTGTTGATCGAGGTCGCGGTACCAGCCTCATGAGATGGCACATCTAGGCGGCGGGCTGGGTGCGCTGCCAGCGGCGCTGGGTGGTGTCGGTGTCGGGGGTGTGCTGGTGCCAGCCGCCGCCGTTGTGCTTGGCGTGGTACATCGCGGTGTCGGCGGCGGCGAGGGCGTCGCCGACGGTGGGCTGGGGAAGGTCGGCGAGGCGGGCGACGCCGATGGAGGCGCCGACGCGCAGTTCGGCACCGTCCCACGGGATGGGGGCGGACAGGGCCCACTTGAGCTTGCTCATGGTGAAGGGCACCCGGTGCTGGGGCAGGGTGGTGATGACGGCGAACTCGTCGCCGCCGAGGCGCGCGGCGCACCCGTCGGTGCCGGAGATGAGGTCGAGGGCGTCGGCGGCGGCGCGCAGGATCGCGTCTCCGGCCTGGTGGCCGCAGGTGTCGTTGACCTTCTTGAAGCCGTCGAGGTCGATGAGGATGACGGCGGCCTCGGGGTGGCGGGCCAAGCGCCGGGCGGCCCGGGTGAAGCCGTCGCGGGTGGGCAGGCCGGCGAGCGGGAGGGCGGCGGCGAGCGCGAGGCGGGCGGTGTGGCGCTGGACGGGGTCCATGCTGGGCTCCTGAGTTCGGGAGGTGCCGGTTCAGGGCCCGGGCCCGCCGAGGGTCGGTTCGGCGGGCCCGGGTTGGTGCAGGGGACCGGGTTGCGGGTCAGGCGGCGCGGCGGGTGTGCAGGTCGATGACCGGGGCGAGGCGCATCACCGGGGCCGTGCTGGGGAGGGGCTCGCCGCCGTCGGGCGGGACGGGCGTCGCGTCGTCCTGCTCGGCGGCGGTCTCGCGCTCGTAGGCGGAGAGGGCGAGGACGGCGCGGACCCGGGCGGAGTCGGCGGCGGCGCCCCGGATGCTGTAGGCGTAGGCGGCGCCGGCCAGCAGGGTGGGGGTGACGATGACGGCGGCGGCGATCAGGTCGGTGGTGGTGCTCATCGGGTTCCTCCGTTGCGGGCGGCGAGGGCGAGGAGGTCGAGCAGGTTGAGGCCGAGCTGGTGGGCGCGGTGCTGGATCGCGTCCCAGGAGGCGGGGTCGATGTTCATCAGCGCGGCCAGGGCGGCGGCCGGGTTGTGGTTGGCGGCGGCGGTCAGCGCGTCGCGCAGGTGGGCGGCGGCCAGCGGCCGGATCGCCGGAGCGGCGGCGATGTTCACGCGCGGACCTTGCCGATCGCGTCGAGGAGCGCGTGCAGGAGGTTGTTGATCGGTCCGGCGGCGCCGGTGGAGGCGAGCAGGAAGCCGAACAGCGCGGCGACCAGGGCGGAGCCGAAGCCGATGCTCTTGGTCTTGAGGAGGAAGGTGAGGGCGATGCCGAACAGCAGGGCGAGCGAGATCGTCAGGGCCATGACACGGCCTTTCGGTCGACGGCCCGAGGGCCGGAGCGGGACGAGCAGGGGGAGGGTTCAGCGGGTGCCGGCGCGCCAGGTGCGGTAGGCCAGGTTGAACAGGTGGCGGCCGAGGCGGATGCGCTTGCCGACGCCCTTGCAGCGGCGGCAGGTCTTGCCGCGCTTGGGGTTGCCCCGGCGGTCGGTGGTGAGGGCGAAGCCGAGGCCGGTGCACTTGCGGCAGGTACCGAACGGGCTGGCCGCACACACCATGGCGTAACCGAGGGTGACGATCAGGGCGGTGGCTATCGCGGGCAGTACCAGGGGGGTCAACGGGGCCTCCAGGGCGGTTTCCGGGGTTCTCGCAGGTGGCGCACTAGGAGCTAGGTTGCTGATCAAAGGGGTTTTGGGCCGCTAGCGGGGGTGCTAGGTCTAGCGGGGTGTCCGCTAGACCTAGCACCCGATCCGGGCGGTCAGGCGCCGCGCTTCTTGTCGCGCTCCGTGACGGCCTTGGCGATGTCGTCGCGGGTGATGCCGCGCCGGTTGGCACCCTTGCCGTCCTCGGTGGTGCCCCACACCTGGCCGGTGGTGATGCCGTAGGGCTTGAGCGCGGCCACCAACTGGTCGGCCTTCGCGCGGCCCTCCAGCTCGGCCCACGGCCCGTAGATGTCCGGCCGCAGCTCCGCCAGGCGCGAGACGACGGTCTCGGACCAGAGCTTCGGCTCGTCCGGGCCCATCACGGCGAGGACATCGGCGAGCAGGTCGTAGGAGACGGCGGCGGCCGGGGCCGCGTCGCTCTGGCCGGCGGCGAAGCCGGACAGCAGCCCGGCGCTCTCGCGGGCTCGGCGGCCGCGCGCGGCGATCGCCTCGGCCATCGGCGCGTCGGCGAACACCGCGCGCACGATCTGGGCGTCCGCGCCCTCGCCGCCAACGAAGTAGGCGATGCCCCGGTCCTCCCGGGAGAACGTCGTCGCCCGCACGCCCCGCTTGTAGGAGGAGGTGCCCAGCACCATGTCGTTCTCGACCTGGCCCATGACCTTCAGACACAGGCGCAGGATCGCGTTCGCCGAGATGCCGGTAGGCAGGGATTTGGCGTCGGGGCGCTGGGTGGCCAGCAGCAGCACGATGCCGGTCGCGGGGCCGCGCTTGACCAGGTCGGTGCAGATCTCCTCGAACTCGACGCCGTGCTTGGGGTGTTCGAACCACACCTGGCACTCGTCCACCCCGACCACGATCGGGTGCAGCTTGAGGGACTTGTTGTCCGCCAGGGCGCTGGTGACCTTCGACTCCGGGCAGATGTCGCGGGGCAGGGAGCGGATCACCTTCGTGCGTCGGCGCAGTTCCTCGCGCAGTTCGCGCATGTCGGCAATCGCGTACTCGATGTCGTCCTCGTCGTCGCCGGCGCGGTGGCGGTGGCTGACCTGGTTGCCGACGGGGTCGAGGTCGCCGGTGCCCTTGAGGTCGTAGGTGTGCAGCTCGGCGCGCGGGTCGAGGGCGGCGATGAGCAGCAGCAGCCGCAGCAGGAAGGTCTTGCCCATGCGGGGGACGGCACCGATGATCCCGGAGATGAACATCAGCGTGACCATCACCCAGTTGCCGCGCTGATCGGTGGCGAACGGGACCGGGTCGAACAGGTCCACGGTGCCGGAGTTCGCGAGCGGCCAAGCGGGCATCTTGGCCTTGGCCATGTCCTGGTCGCCCACCCACAAGACCATGCGGCCGGGGTGCTCACCCCGGGCCTGCTCCGGCCACACCGTCCCGATCGGACGCCGCAGACCCGAGGCCAGGCGGCCCCGGCGCTCCATCACGTCGGTGACCTCCACCCCGGGCGGCAGTTCGACATCCGCGCGCCAGCCGGGGCCGTCGCGAGTGATCGGCGCGGGGAAGGTGATCCCGGAGTTCTTCGACTTCGCCGAGGTGATCGCCCCGATGCCCAGCGACTCCAGCGCCGCGACGACCATGTCGGAGGTGAGCTTGGGCGCTTTGGTCTTCACCACCGCCCGGCCGATCAGCGGCTCGTCCGCCGGCGCCCCCACCGCACCGAGGGCCAGCACCACGCCCGCGGCCAGGGCGAGCAGGGTGGCGGTGGAGGTCATGACCAGCAGGACGACGGTGGCGGTGAGGCCGAACACCGAGCCCAGCAGCATGATGATGCCGCGTAGGCGGACGCGGTGGTCGCGCTGCCGGGAGAGCTTGAGGTACAGCTCGGCGTCCTCGCGGCGCGCGGCGGCCGAGCGCAGCGGCTGCCCCTCGGCGTCGGAGGCCCACCGGCCCAGGAACGACAGGGTGCGGGCGGTGCCGCGCGGGGAGCGGGCGGCCAGCTTCGCGGCGTAGAGGGGGGCGCGGACGGCGTGGTAGGCCACCGAGTGGCCCACGTGGCCGCCCACCCACTTGAGCTGGGTGCGCAGTTCCGTCTTCGACAGCAGCCAGGCCGGGAGGATCGGGCGGCGCGCGCCGGCCGGGGTCGGGAGCGGGACGGCGGGCGCCTGGTCGACGTAGACGGACGGCAGCTCCTCCCCGTTCTCCCCGTTCTCCTCGTTGTCGGCGAGGGTGGTGGGGGCGGCGGGGCGGCGTTCGGCGCGGGCCTTGTCGAGGTCGAGGACCTCGCCGCGGGCGACGGCTTCGGCGTCGGCGGCCATGGAGGCGGCGAGCAGCATGAACAGCTCGTCGTCACTGCCCGGGTCGGGCAGGTTGTTCTGGTTCACTGGGGCTTCCTTCCTCACTGCGATCGTGGTGCGGAAAGGGACCCCGGGACGGTCGGCAGCTTGCCGGCGAGACGGCCGCCCCGGGGGGTGTATCTGCTGATCAGGTCATGCACCATCCGGAGTCGCACAGCCCGTCGTCGAGCTGGTCGAGGTCGAAGAGGGTGTCGACGCCGTCGGGGATGGCCCGGCGCAGGGGCCGCCCGAAGCGGGTCAAGAACACGTGGTCCTTGCCGAGCCGGTCGCGGCGCTCGTTGAGGAGCTCTTCGAGCCGGCACGCCTTCTCGAAGAGTTCGGGCTCGCTGCGGCGCATCTCGTGCCAGGTCTCGGGCCGCTTGAACGGGCAGAACCAGCACGAGGACTTCGGCGGGACGGGCAGACCGGCATCGCGGATGACGCGCATGCAGTCGGCGCGGCGCAGGCCCAGGGTGAGCAGGGGGTAGTCGATGCGCTCGTGCGGCTCGCAGCGGCGGTTGTTGGCCCGCTCGATCTCGTCGACACTGATGCCGATACCGACGGTGGCGGGGGCCTCGGGGGTCGCGCCCCGGCGCTTGAGTTCCCGCCCGATGACCTTGATCTTGTAGTCAGCGGTGCAGGAGCGGGTGCCGGGGGCCCCGTTGGACATGCGCACCGGGATCTTCAACGACTTCGAGCCCTCGCGGGTCAACTCGCCGAACAAGGTCCGGGTCTCCTTGGAGCGCACCATCACCCGCTCCAGCGTGACCAGTTCGAGGCCGTGGGCGGCGGCGAACGGCCGGGCCACCTGGTCGACATAGACGATGGTGGCGGGGTTCTCGGAGTCGTCGCCGACGTTGGAGAACAGGAACATGCGGTAGTCGATCCGGCCCTGCGCGGCCAGCACCAGAGCCGCCATCGACTGCACCCCGCCACCGAAGGAGAACGACCTCAGCGGCTCTGCCGCGTTGCTGCCGTTCATGCCGCGTTCCGGAACGGCTGCTCGGTGATCAGGTCGTAGAAGTTCTCGATCTCGCGGTACTGGGCGGCGACCCAGCCGGTGGACCAGCCCGTCAGCTCGGCGGCACGCCGCTGCGGAAGCTTCGCCATCACCGCGTGCCCGACGATCTCGCGCGCCAGTTCCTCCGGCAGCTTCTCGGTGGCCGGCGGACGGGACAGCAGCTCGGCGCGGCGGGCCTTGACCTCCTCCTCCCGCCGGCGCTCACGCTCACGCTCGGCGTGCTCACGCTCGCTCGCCTCGCGCTCACGGCGCTCCCGCTCCGCCTGTTCGGCCGTCTGCCGGCGCTGCTGCTCGGCACGCTCGGCAGCCTCTCGCCGGGCGTTCTCCTCGCGCTCCTCGCGGGCCATCCGGGCTTCGTGCTCACGCTGCTCACGCGCTCGCCGGTCCTCGCGGTCCTCGGCCTCACGGCGGCGCCGCTCGGCGGCTTCGAACTCCTCCAGCCGCTCCGCCCGCTCCCGCTTCCGCTCCGCCTCGGCCCGCTCCCGGCGCTCTTCGCGCTCGGCGCGCTCAGCGGCCTCACGGGCGCTCACGGCCCGTGCGATGGCCCGCCGGTAGGCGAGGGAGGTCTCCGCCGTGACGATCAGCAGCAATGGCGCCACCGCGTGCACGGCGACCCCGACCACGTCCCGCTCCAGCGCGGACATCCCCACGTTGAGCAGCACCGTCGCCAGGCCGGTCATCCAGCGCAGCACCACCGGCCACCGGCCGCCGTCCCCGTTGAGCAGGGCCAGCAGGCCGTCCATCCGGACCACGATCACCACGGCCGCGTCCACCACGATCGGCAGGATCGGCGCCGTCCACGCCCAGTCGGGCGGGGTGTGCGTGACCATCAACGGCGTCACCGTGAGCATGCTGTACAGCACCGCCCCGAAGGTGATCGCCCACGTCCCGAAACTCAACATCCGCTCCGCAGCGCGGGTCTGCTGCGGCGTCACCAACCGGCTCACCGCACACCCCGCTTCCCGCCCGACGAACGGGCGATGAGCACGAACACGCCCTTCGTGAGCACGAGCAGGCGGCGGTGAGCACGCCGCTTGAAGGCGCTCACGCCGCCACCCCGCGCACCACGGTCTTGCGGGCGGCGGCCCGGCGGGCGGTGAACAGCGGGACGGGCGCCGAGGCCATCAACCGGCGCGCGTAGGCGGCCAGCTCCGGGTCCTCCCGGTCCAAGTCCGCCAGCACCGCCGACGCCACGTCCACCCGCACCCAGTACTCGGCCGCCGACTCGCCCGGCACACCGGCGAACAGCTCCGAGTCCACACCCAACGCCAGCTCCGCGAACTCCTGCGAGTCCACGGCGAACTGCCCTGCGACAATCGACCTCACGGGTCTCTACCTCCTGAATAGGTGAGCAGGCCCGGAAGGGCTGGCGCGCGCCCGGCCAAGGAATGCGCGCCAGCCCGCCCACGGGCCTGATGAAAGACAGCAACCCGGCGCAGTCGGCGCCGGGGCTGTCGGCGAACGGGGAGGGAATCGCACCCTCACCCCCGCAGGGGCCCACTCCGGGCCGTCCGTTCGGTCTGCCTCCGCCTCACCCCAATCACCTCCTCACGCGGGGCTCTCGGCGGGACCAATGGAGTTGTCAAAGAACGAGCGCTTCCTTCAGGGGGCTGTCACCCCACCCCTCCAGGCACGTTTGTGCAGCTCAGAGCAGCCCGAAGAAGGCCCCTCTGCGTCGCTCCCGCATCTCTCGGTTGCGACACACTCAACATAGACAACCTGCCTAGGCAGGTCAAGAGAGTTGGGTTTCTCGCGTGTGTTGGGCATCTGCCTTAGCATGGGTGCATGAGCCTTGACCCGGATGACTCCCGCCCGCCGTATCAGCAGGTCAGCAGCTCTTTGCGGGCCTCGATCCTCACGAAGAAGCCCGGTTTCGAAACCGGCGACAAGCTCCCATCCGGCCCCGAACTCGCCAAGCATTTCGGCGTGGCACGCGGCACGATCGACAAGGCCCTTGACCTGCTCCGAACCGAGGGGTTGATCGTGACCCGGCAAGGCAGCGGGTCCTTCGTACGGGAGCGCACGTCGCGCCCGGTCGGCCTTCGCCCCCACCTCGAAGCGGCCTTCGAGCAGCAGCAGGTAACCCTCGACTTCGCAGGCTTCTCCAGCGAGACGCTCCACAACGCCCTTCAGGAGCCGCTCGACAAAGTGCGCTCTGGACGGCTGGCCCCCGAGTCCATCACCGTGCGACTCCTGCTGCCGGACACGTCCGAGCCCATGGCCGTGCCCGTCCTCGTGGATGGGCTCAAGGATGAACCCGCGCTCCGGGAGCGTGCGCGCAACATCGCGCTGACGAACGCCGGCGGCATCGGCCACTCGGTCGAGATGCTGGCGGAGCTTGGTCTCGTCCAGTCGGCCACGGTTCAGGTGAAGGTGCACCGGGCGTCCAGCCTGTTCAAGCTGTACATCCTGAACCGCTCAGAAGCGTTCTTCGGCTTCTACCCGCTCCGGGAGCGAATGGTGGCCATCAACGGCAACGACCACACGTTCTACGACGTCACCGGCAAGGACACCACTCTCTTCCACCACGCCGCCGGTCCGGATGATGCCTCGCTCGGATCGCAGTACGTCCAGCAGGCGCAGATGTGGTTCGACAGCGTGTGGTCCACGATCGCGTACGAGCGTCAGCCGTGACCGCCCCGCCTCCCTCGCTCGCCGACGTGCTTCGCCCGGTGAAGCACGTCCTGCTGGATTTCGACGGCCCCGTGTGTTCGGTCTTCGCCGGACTACCTGCGCCTGAAGTCGCGCGACGCCTCCGTATGGGCCTGCTAGTTGCCGACGAGCAGGCCCCGAACGAGAGCGAGGTCGAGAGTGACCCGCTCGCCCTGCTCCATCTCATCGCAGACGCGCGGCCAGACCTTGCGGCAGCAGCAGACAGTGCGCTTGCGGCGCTTGAGACCGAGGCCGTTCTGAGCGGTCGGCCAAACCCGGGCGGCGAATTGGTCCTGCGCGCGTGCACCAGGTCCGGCCGCTTCGTCTCGGTAGTGAGCAACAACGCGGGCGCCGCGATCGAGGCATACCTGACCGATCAGGGGCTCAACGGCTACGTGGCCGGCATCTTCGGTCGGGTCCCGGGCGATCCTTCGTCCATGAAACCGAACCCGCGTCTGCTCCTGGAGGCGATGGAGTCGGCTGGCAGCAAGCCGGAGGAGTGCATCTTCATCGGCGACGCAGCCCGGGACGTAGAGGCTGGCCACGCGGCCGGGGTGGCGACCATCGGATACGCCAACAAGCCAAAGAAGGACGCGAAGCTAGCTGCAGCCGGCGCTATCGTCGTCGTTGACTCTATGAAGCTCATCGCCGAGACGCTCCTGCGGCGGCCTGCGGCTGGCTGAAGAGCAGCAGCAGACGTGGGAACTCGTCCTGTCGGACGCCGTCTGTACCGTCTCAGCACTGCTGACGGAACTCGTGTCGGCCTGTCGAAAGGCAAACTCGTGGATCTCAACGACCTGCTGAACGCGTTGGACCGGACCTCAGCCAACCTGACCAAGCTTGAAGCCATCTGGAAGCGGGCGGAGTCTTTCATCCCCGACGGGCCGGTAAGGGGGTCACACCCCGAGTACGACGACCTCTGCCGGGCATGGACAGACCTTCTGCCCGGGCTGCCCCCCATTGACGATTGGACCATCACCGAGCCGCTTCCTGACATCGACGCGCTCGGTCAGGCTTTCATCGACTACTTCGAGATCAGCGAGTTGCCCCACGCTGTCCATGAGGCTGGCGAGAAGCCGGGAAAGGATCTTGCCGACTATCGTTACCGCCTCAATCGAGCACGTCGGCGGGCTGCTCGTCGCCGACTTGAGGAACTGATCTTGATCATTGACTCGGCCCTGCCGCAGATGCTCCAAGACGTACCGAGGGATTCGCAGGCACGGCTCGAAACTCCGAAGGTAGCGCAGGTCACGGATGCCATCGCCGAGATCGAACGTCTTCTCGGCGACACCGCAGACCGGCACGGGCGGTGGGGTGACCTGCATCGCCACATGCACTTCGGGCAAGGGCACGATTGGCATGACATCGCCGAGTTTGACTGGCCAAGCGTCCTCGCCGATGTCACTGCGGGCCTCCACTCAGAAGCAGACCCACTCCCCGTGCCGGACATTGACCTCGGACTTGCCGCATCCGGTCAGCTGACTGGGCAAGCCTCTGTTGCCCTTCCGTGGGACCGCTTGGACGACGATGGGTTCGAGCGGCTCCTCTATAACCTGCTGCGAAGCTTCCCCGACCATGAAAACGTGCAGTGGCTGATGCAAACGCGCGCTGCCGACCGAGGGCGAGACCTCTCCATGGATCGCGTTCTGCGCGACAGTACCGGCAACACCCGTAACGAGCGGGTGATTGTTCAGGCGAAGCACTGGCGCAAGCGTTCCGTCGACCCTGCGGAGGTGGCTGCCACAGTCGCGAAGGTACAGACCTGGACTCAGCCGCTAGTGCGCAGCCTGATCATTGCCACAAGCGGACGCTTCACGGCCGATGCGGTGAGTTGGGCTGAGCAGCACAACGAGAAGGGTAGCTTTCCCCAGGTCGAATTGTGGCCTGAGAGCAGGCTTGAGGCGCTGCTCGCCCAACGCCCGCATCTGGCTGCCGCTCACGGTTTGCGGTAGAAGAAGGTCTCAGTTGTGGTCTCATTCGCCACAGTTCAGCGGAGTACATCAGGGCCCCCGGAACCCGTCCCCACCTGCGGCCGGAACGTCAATGGCCTTCGCTGAACAGTAGGTCACAGGCCTCGAAAGTGTGTGGGGCAACTTCACTGTGGGTTCGAATCCCACCGCTACCGCCACTGAGCAGTAAAAAACGAAGGGCCCCGACTGGTCTCAGTCGGGGCTCTTCGTCATGCCGGTCTCAGTCTTGGCCTCGGTTCCCCTATCCATGGCCGTCTCTAACGGTCCCTTGAGGTCCGCCGATCTGGGCTGAGGTCGGCCACGGACGACGACTGGGCGAACTCGTAATGCGCGAGCCATTATCGACCACTTTCCCAAAAGAATCTATCTCTTTTGGTCGGAATCGGTCATCCTGTAGCGCTTTCCGGGAAATCACTCGCTATCCAGCTGCACTCAGGTAACGTCGTATCGCCATCAGCATGGAGCGGTACGACATCTACTCCCTGCTGACAAGACACCGGGTTTTCCACGACCCCCGGCGGCCGGCCCGTTGGGCCCTTACTTTTAATTTGCCCCTACTATCAAATTCTGAGTGCAGCATTGAAATCTGAGTATCTTGGATGTCGACAGGAACTCAGTTCAGACCATAGCTATGGTCGGACTGAGCCTGTTAAACATGGAATCCGGTCCGGCCTCCCAAAGGGAAAGGGCCAGCGGGCCGGTGGACTGGGAAAAGATCACACTGCTAGCAGTAGGGGCATTCGGGCTCATGGGAATGACCCTGATGCTCCTCGTTGACCTGCTTCGGCGAGTGCCGGACTTGATCGCCGCTATCCGTGCGATCCAGAGGTCAGCCAGGGGAGCATCGGAAGTCATCGAGGACCCGACCGAGATTGGAGCCCCGCCAGGGCCTATGCGGAACCAGTAGGTATTGCCCTGCTGCGGCCCCTTGCAACCCACGCGATCCACGGCCTGCATGCCGTGGATCAGCGGTGGACCAGGCTCGCACTGCGAGCACCCTGAGCCCTCGCGTCGCAGGTCATGTCCGCAGTTCGCAACTACTGTCGATAATCTTGAAAGCTGTCATGGCTAATGAAGATCATGTCTGAGGGTTCTTGGCCTCCGTGGCTGCGGCGGCCTCTAGGACTGCTGCGACCTTCGGGAGGGTCACGGGTGAGGGCACGGCCCTACCAACGATCCAGGCAGATACAGCCGCACGTGTTACGCCTACCTGCTCAGCGAACTCTGCTTGCGTGAGGCCAGCTCGATGAAGTTGCCGACCGAGCCATGCGCCGAACTTCTCGTCCACTTACCTCAGCCCCCATCATGCAGGAAGGATCAGGGTCCGACTGCCGGGCTCTGTCTTCGCGCCCAAGCTCGGCTGAACCAGCACCACGGACCCTCAGCCGAGAGGTGACGGCACGCTGATGAACGTGTCGCCGGCCTGCGGCCACTCCATGGCATCACAGCTGGGAGAATCTCGGGAGAAGATCTTGGGATTCAATGTCCAACTGACCTACCTGCAACAACGATGACCAACGCTGCGACCTGCGGTGTTATGAATTTGCGCAGGGTATGTGGGAGCCCGAACCTCATTCGGGACGAAGAGGCCGTGGGTTCAAATCCCGCTACCCCGACTTCGTAGGAGTAGGCAAGGGCCCTGCCGGAGAGATCCGGCAGGGCCCTTCCTCGTTGTACGGGTGGTGGCCTGCGGGGTGGGTGTGGGGCGTCATCCGAGGGGGGCTTCGGGGGCGTTGTGGTGGGCATGAACGTGTACGCGATGGCGCAGGTGTTTCCGGATGCGCAGGAGCAGACGAGCGTTCCTTCTGCCTGGACCGGGACCGGAGCGTGTGGCACGTCCAGTTGTTCGGGGTCGAGTGCATCGACGGGAACCAGACCCTCGGGGTGGCCGAGCGGCACGCGCCGGACCTGTCGCCCGAGCACCTGGCCCGGGCGGTGGTGGACGTGCGGATCGTCACCGGCGAGGCGCGGGAGCGGGCCCGGGCCGCGCACGACCGGGCGCACCTGTTCCAGAACCCGGCGACGCCGCAGGACCTGTTGGTGCGCAACCCCGTGATGCGCGGCTTGGCGGACGGGTTCGCCCGCCGGGGCGTCCTCTTCCGGTTGCGGCGGGGGGCGGTGTGGAGCGGGCCGGTCCGGGAGTCCTACTCGGTGGGGGAGGCCACCACCGCGCTGGCGCTGCTCGTCCGGGAGGCCGGGCCGGAGCTGGGGTTCCTCGCGTTGGACCGGACGGGCCGGAACGAGGTGTGGCGGGACCAGTCGAGCCGTGAGTTCAGGTCGCTGTTCGACGAGCGGACCCGGGTCGACGGGGTCCGGACCGCGATCGCGGTCCGGCGGGCGGTGCTGGACGAGGTGGAGGCGATGAGCCGGGTCCGGTCGAAGGCCCACTGGCACCTGCTGGCCGACGCTCCCGACCTGGTGGTGTGGGCGGTCGGCCGTGAGCTGCCGGTCGAACTGCTGCACCGGGAGGAGCCGGAGGTCCACGCGGCGAGGTGGGAGGGGATCATCCGCCACGACGTGCCGCTGCTGACCCGGCGGAAGGCCGACCGGCTGGTCGCCGGCTACGAGCGGCTCCGGCCGCGGAAGGTGCACGACTCGAAGGAGGTCGGGCGGCTGGAGTGGTGGAACAGGATCCTGCGGGCGGCCGGCGAACTCTAGCGATCCGCACCCGGTCCCGACGGCCCGTCAGGGCGGGCCGTTGGGCCGTTCCGGTGAGGGGGGAGGGGGTGGTGACGGGTTATCGGATGCGGGGCGGGGGCGGGGGACCGAGGGTGGGGGGGCGGGCTCCGGTGGGCGGGGTCGGCGGGAGGAGGCGGTGGATGAGCGCGGCGGATGTGCCGAGTCCGGAGGGGGCGGCGGCGGTTGCGGGGAGGCGGGTGAAGGCGGTGGCGGCGCCCAGGATGACCTGGGTGACGTTGGCGCTGATGACGACCAGTTCGGTGGCGAGCCTGCGGTCGTCGCCGACGATGGCGGTGTACGGGCTGGCGTGCGTGTTCCTGTACGTGGTGCCGGCGATCGTGTTCCTGCTGCCGACGGCGCTGGTCTCGGCGGAGCTGGCGTCGGGCTGGGAGGGCGGGGTCTACAACTGGGTGGCCCAGGGGCTGTCGAAGCCGTTGGGGTTCCTGGCGGTGTGGTGCCAGTTCGCGATGACGATCTTCTACTACCCGAGCCTGCTGGCGTACGTGGCCAGCACGATCGCGTACGTGGTGGACCCGAGCCTGGCCAGCAACGGGCTGTACACCGCGATCGTGATCATGGTGCTGTACTGGACCGGCGTGTGGGTGTCCTCGCGCGGGACGGACGCGGTGGCGGGCCTGGCGTCCTGGGGGCTGATCATCGGGACGCTGATCCCGGGCGCGCTGCTGGTGGTGCTGGGCTTCGTGTTCCTGGGGCAGGGCAACGGCTCGGCGGCGCCGATGTCGGCGGACCACCTGCTGCCGGCCTGGACGGGCCTGGCGAGCCTGGTGCTGATCGTCAACAACTTCCTGAGCTACTCGGGCATGGAGATGAACGCGGTGCACGTCTCCTCGCTGAAGAACCCGGGCAGGGAGTTCCCGCGCTCGATGTTCCTGGCGGTCGGCCTGGTGCTGCTGATCTTCATCCTGCCCGCGCTGGCGATCAGCTGGGTGGTGCCGGCCGACCAGCTGTCGCTGACGGCGGGCGTGATGCAGGCGTTCGACGCGTTCTTCCAGTACTTCCACATCGGCTGGCTGACGCCGCTGATCGCGGTCGGCCTGGTCGCGGCCTCGCTGGGCGGCATGCTGACCTGGCTGGCCGGCCCGTCGAAGGGCCTGCTGATGATCTCCCGGCAGGAGGGCTACCTGCCGCCCTCGCTGCAGAAGCTGAACAGCCACGGGGTGCAGCAGAACATCCTGGTCGCGCAGGGCGTGGTGACCACGGCCATCGCGCTGATGTACGCGCTGATCCCGAACGTCTCCAGCGTGTACTGGATCTTCTCGGTGATCACCACGCAGGTGTACCTGATCGTCTACCTGCTGATGTTCCTCGCGGCGATGCGGCTGCGCCGGCTCCAGCCGGACCACCCGCGCGGCTACCGCGCTCCGGCGCTGGGGGTGCTGTGCGTGGTGGGCCTGCTGGCCTCGGCGGCGGCGATGGTGATCGGGTTCGTGCCGTCCTCGCAGTTCGGCGGCGGCAGTGTCTGGGCGTACATCGGGATCGTCGGCGGCGGTCTGCTGCTGCTGGGCGTGATCGTCCCGTTCGGCTTCCTGAAGGCCAGCAAGCCCGAGTGGCGCGACCCGGCGGCGGCCGCGGCCATCGAGGAGGAGGCGGCGTGAGCGGGCGGAACGGACGGAGCGGGCGGAGCGGGCGGAGCGAGGTGGGCGGATGAGCACCCGGATGGCTTCCGAGCACAGGTGGATCTACGTCGGCGCGATCGTGGTGCTGGTCGCGATGGTGGTGATCGGCCTGGTCACGTTCACCCAGCAGCACGCCACCAACGAGTCGTACCGGAAGGCGGACGAGCTGATCACGAAGCTCCAGGAGAACGGCTACCCGACGCCGGACCGCGGCCAGGTCGCCCGCACCCTGGGGACCGACGGCGGCGCGGTGTGCCAGGACCCGGCGAGTTCGCTGAAGACCGGCCTCAAGCGGTTGCAGATGTCGAACGGGGCCGACGGGCCCGGGCAGCGGCCGGTCATCGTCGCCGCCCGGACGGTGCAGGCGGAGGCGCTGGTGCTGAGCGTCTACTGCCCGGACCAGTTGGACGGCTACCAGGAGAAGATCAAGGACATCAAGACCGATGACACGGTCCGGAACTGAGGGGGAGCAGATGAGCACCGACACCGAACTCGCCGCCCGGATCGCGGCGTTGATGCCGCGGGCGAAGCGGGACCTGGCCGAGCTGGTCGCCATCCCCTCGGTCGCCGACCCGCGGCAGCAGCCGCCGGAGAAGTGCCGGGAGGCCGCCGAGTGGGTGGCCGCCGCGTTCACCGAGGCCGGCCTGCGGGACGTCCGGCTGGCGGAGACCCCGGACGGCAGCCACGCCGTCCTCGGGCACCGCCCGCCGCCGCCCGGCGCGCCGACCGTGCTGCTGTACTGCCACTACGACGTGCAGCCGCCGCTGGACGACTCCGCCTGGACCACGCCCCCGTTCGAGCTGACCGAGCGGGACGGGCGCTGGTACGGGCGCGGCACCGCGGACTGCAAGGGCAACATCGTCATGCACCTCACCGCGCTGCGGGCGCTCGGCGACGACCTGCCGGTCGGGATCAAGCTGGTCGCGGAGGGCTCGGAGGAGCAGGGCACCGGCGGCCTGGAGGCGTACGTCCCGCAGCACCCGGAGGACCTGCACGCGGACGTGCTGCTGGTGTGCGACACCGGCAACGCGGCGGTCGGGGTGCCGACCGCGACCACCTCGCTGCGCGGCCTGGCGAACGTCGTGGTGACGGTGCGGACGCTGGCGTCGGACATGCACTCCGGGATGTTCGGCGGCCCCGCCCCGGACGCGCTGGCCGCGCTGGTCCGGATCCTCGACTCGCTGCGCGACGCCGAGGGCGGCACCCGGATCGACGGGCTGGAGAACGGCGGGACCTGGGAGGGCGTCGGCTACGACGAGCAGCAGTTCCGCGCGGACGCGGGCGTGCTGGAGGGCGTCGGCCTGACCGGCTCCGGGACGGTCGCGGACCGGCTGTGGGCCCGCCCGGCGGTGACGGTGCTGGGCATCGACTGCGCGCCGGTGGTCGGCTCGGCGGCGGCGATCCCCGGCACCGCCCGGGCCCGGGTCAGCCTGCGGGTGCCGCCCGGCATGGACCCGGGCGCCGCGCAGGACGCGCTGACCGCCCACCTGGTGGCGGCGGCGCCGTGGGGCGCGCGGGTCACGGTGGAGCCGGAGTCGAAGGGCTCGCCGTTCAAGGCCGCCACCGACGGCGCGGCGTACGGGGCGCTCGACCGGGCCGCCCGGGAGGTCTACGGGAAGCCGCTGTCCTTCCTCGGGCAGGGCGGGTCGATCCCGCTGTGCAACGTGCTGGCGGCGCAGTACCCGGAGTCGGAGCTCATCCTGATGGGCGTGGAGGAGCCGCGCTGCCTGATCCACGCGCCGAACGAGAGCGTGGACCCGTCCGAGATCGAGCACATGGCCCGGGTGGAGGCGCTGTTCCTGCGCCACTACGCGGCCGCCGCCCACCGCTGACCGCCCGCCACCGACCGTCCGCCGCTGACCGCCCGCCCGCCGCTGACCGCCCACCGCTGATCGAGAGGGAGCACATGCCCGAGCCGTTCACCACCGCCGACTTCCAGGCCCGGATGGCCCGCGCCGCCACCGCCGCCGCGGACGCCGGGCTGGCCGGACTGGTCGTCACCCCCGGCCCCGACCTGGCCTACCTGACCGGCTACCGGCCCACCGCGACGACCGAGCGGCTGACCGCCCTGGTGATCGCGGCCGGGGCCGAACCGGTGCTGCTGGTACCGAAGTTGGAGCGCCCGGACGCCGAGGCGGCGCCGGGCGCGGAGGCCGTCCGGATGGCCGACTGGACGGACGGCTCCGACCCGTACACGGCGCTCGCGCCGAACCTGGACGGCCGCGGCCGGTACGGGATCTCCGACAACGCCTGGGCGATGCACCTGCTCGGACTGCAGCAGGCGCTGCCGGGCAGCTCGTACGCGGCGCTGACCGACGTGCTGCCGATGCTGCGGGCGGTGAAGGACCACGACGAGCTGGAGCGGCTGGCCGCGGCCGGGGCGGCGGCCGACCTGGCGTACGGGGAGATCCTCGGGGCGGACTTCGCCGGGCGGACCGAGAACCAGGTGGCCGCCGACCTGGCCGCGCTGCTGGTCAAGCACGGACACAGCCAGGTCGACTTCACCGTGGTCGGCTCCGGTCCGAACGGGGCGAACCCGCACCACGAGGCCGGGGAGCGGGTGATCCGGCGCGGCGACACCGTGGTGCTGGACTTCGGCGGGCTGAAGGACGGCTACGGCTCCGACACCACCCGCACCGTCTTCGTCGGCACCGAGCCGCCCGCGGAGGTGCTCGCCGTCCACGACCTGGTGCGGCGCGCCCAGCAGGCGGCGTTCGACGCCGTCGCGCCCGGGATGACCTGCCAGGACATCGACCGGGTGGCCCGCAAGGTGATCACCGACGGCGGGTACGGCGAGTACTTCATCCACCGGGTCGGCCACGGCATCGGGCTCACCACCCACGAGCCGCCGTACCTGGTCGAGGGCGAGACCCAGCCGCTGGTGCCCGGGATGTGCTTCTCGATCGAGCCGGGGGTCTACCTGCCGGGGAAGTTCGGCGTCCGGATCGAGGACATCGTGACCGTCACCGAGGACGGCGGGCTGCGGTTCAACGGCACGCCGCACGAACTGGCCTTCGTGAACTGAGGGGTGGGAGGGGACGGGCCGCCGGAGCGCCTCCGGCGGCCCGTCGTCACGCCGGGAGGTGGAAGGCGCGGCGCAGCGCGGAGAGCAGGGCGCGCAGGGCCGGGGGTGGGGACGGGCGGTTGACCAGGGCGAGCAGCGCCGGGGTGGTCAGGCCGCGGACCGGGACGGGGACCAGGGCCGGGAAGGCCGCGGCCATCGAGCGGCTGAGCACGGCCACGCCCAGGCCCCGGACGGCCAGGTCGGCGATCGCGGTGGCGGCGCCGGCCTCCAGGGCGATCCGGGGGGTCAGGCCGCGGGCGGCGCAGTCCCGGTCCAGGACGGCGCGCAGGCCGGTGCCCCGGGGCATGCAGACCAGCGGGTGGGCGAGCAGCTCGGCGAGGGTGGGACCGTCCCCGTCCCCGTCCAGCAGGGGGTGGCCGGGCGGGACGGCGGCGACCAGGGGTTCGCTGACCACCACGTGCGCGTCCAGGCCGTCGGGCGCGGGCGCGGGGCGGCCGATCAGGGCGAGGTCGAGGGCGCCGGAGCGGACGGCCTCGGTGAGGTGCTCGGAGTCGTCCTCCAGCAGGGCGAGTTCGACGCCGGGGTGGGCCCGGTGGAAGGCGGCCAGGCCGTCGAAGAGCGGGGTGAGGGTGCAGCCCGCGACCATGCCCAGGCGCAGGCTGCCGCGGACCAGGTCGGTGACCTCGCCGACCGCCTGCCCCACCGCGCGGGCCGCGGCCAGCGCCTGCCGGGCGTGCTCCAGCGCCGCCTTGCCCGCCACCGTGAGCGTCACCACCCGGGCCGAGCGGTCGAACAGCTCGGCGCCCAACTCCCGTTCCAGCTGCCGGATCTGGGCGCTCACCCCGGACTGGCTGATGTGCACCCGCTCGGCGGCCCGGGTGAAGTTGCGCTCCTCGGCGACCGCGACGAAGTACTCCAGCTGCCTCAACTCCATGCGTACTGATTCTAGGCGTACTGGTTCTAGTGGCGAGCAGAACCAGCTGTTGGACTTCCGGTACGGGCGGCGGAAGGCTGGAGGCACCGCAGGACGACGACCAGGAGGCAGCGGTGAACGCGTACGAGAAGGCGATGCGGCCCGAGGACCTGACCCGGCTGTTCGTGGAGCGCTCCAACGCGGGCGACGCCGCCGGGGTGGCCGCGCTGTACGAGGAGGACGCGGTGATGGCCTACCCGCCCGGGCAGTTGACGGTCGGCCGGGCCGCGATCCAGGCGCTCTGGGAGCGGGTCCTCGCCCACCGGCCGCGGTTCACGCCCGAACCGCCGCTGCCCACCCTGGCCGCGGACGGCATCGCGCTGACCGCCACCCCGCCCAAGGACGGCGCCGGGGCCCGCGCCCAGGTGGTGCGGCGGCAGCCGGACGGCAGTTGGCTGCGGCTGCTGGACCAGCCGGAGTTCCAGCGTCCGGACGGCGAGGGCGAGGGCTGACGGCGGGTGGCGGGTGGCGGGTGGCGAGGGCTGACGGCGGGCGTACGGGCGGGCGGGCGGCCGTGCGGCCGTGCGGCCGTGCGGAATCGTGACACTTCTCGGGGCCGGCGGCCGAAACCCGGGCCTCCCTCGGCGCGTGTACCTCTTCCGGAAGACCGGATGGACCGGTTGGAGGGGGGCCGTCGTGCGACGGGTTTCGATGATGGGCGCGGTGCTGAGCGGGGTGCTGCTGCTGGCCGCGTGCAGTGCCGGCGGGAGCGGGGGCGGGGACACCGGTGCCGGGGGTGACTCCGGCGGGGCGGGCCGGGGCGGGGAGAGCGGTTCGGCGCGGGCCGAGGCGTCCGCGGCCGTGCTGTCGATCGAGCCGGGGGACGGCGCGAAGGACGTGGCCCCGGGGGCGGTCAAGGTCTCGGTGGCGACCGGCAAGCTGACCGGCGTCACCGTCACCGACCAGGACGGCAAGCCGGTCGAGGGCGCCCTCGCCCCCGACGGCCTCACCTGGACCCCGGTCACCGGCGGGCTCTCGGTCGGCTCCACCTACCGGGTGAACGCCGAGGCCACCGACGCCGACGGCGTGGCCACCGCCGCCACCAGCACCTTCACCACCCTCGTCCCCAAGAAGACCACCAAGGTCAAGGACAACGTGGTGACCGACCAGGACTTCGGCGTCGGCATGATCATCTCGGTCGACTTCGGCGGCGTGAAGGTCAAGAACAAGGCGGCGGTCGAGCAGGCCATCGTGGTCGAAGCCTCCGACGGCACCCAGGTCAGGGGCCACTGGTTCGAGAACGACACCCGGCTCGACCTGCGCCCCGCCGAGTACTGGAAGCCCGGCACCACCGTCCAGGTCCACCTGCGCACCAAGAGCGTGGAACTGGCACCCGGCGTGTACGGCGCGACCCAGCGCGACGAGCACTTCACCATCGCCCGTTCCCGGATCAGCGAGGTCGACGCGAGCACCCACCGGATGGTGGTCAAGGAGGACGGCAAGCCCGACCAGACCGTCCCGATCGTCGCCGGCACCGACGACAACCCCTCCTGGAACGGCACCATGGTCATCTCGGCCAAGAACCGGATGGAGAGGATGACCTCCGAGGGGCAGGTCGGTCTCAAGGGCCCCGGCTACGACACGGTGGACCCGCACGCGATGCGCCTGACCTCCTCCGGCACCTACCTGCACGGCAACCCGGAAGCCTGGGGGGTGGCCGGCCACGGGAACATCAGCCACGGCTGCATCGGCATCCCCGACACCCCGGAGGGCGACGAGAACTCCCCCGCCGGCAAGGTCTACGCCGCCTCGAAGATCGGCGACGTCGTGATCGTCCGGAACTCCGTCAAGAAGCAGCCGCTCGACCCGGCGAACGGCCTCAGCGGCTGGACCCTGCCCTGGTCGCAGTGGTGACCTCGGCCCCGGTGCAGCGGCTTGGCGGCGGTAGGCGCCAGCGGATGCGGCAGCGGTAGTCGGCGGTGGACGCCGGCGGTAGGCGGCAGTAGGCGGCGGTAGGCGCCAGCGGGTGCGGCGGCGGTAGGCGCCAGCGGGTGCGGCGGCGGTAGGCGCCAGCGGGTGCGGCGGCGGTAGGCGTCAGCGGGTGCGGCGGCGGTAGTCGGCCGGGGTGGTGGCCAGGGTGCGGGCGAAGGCCCGGCGCATCGCCTCGGCCGAGCCGTAGCCGCAGGCCCGGGCGATCTGCTCGACGCCGTCCCGGGTGTCCTCCAGGCGGCGGCGGGCCGCCTCCAGCCGGGCGCCGGCCACGTAGCGGCCGGGGGTGACGCCGACGTCCGCGGTGAAGACCCGGGCGAACTGGCGCGGCGACAGCGAGGCGCGGCGGGCCAGCGACTCCACCGACAGGTCCGCCTCCGGGTGCTCGGTGATCCAGCGCTGCACTTCGCGCACCGGGTCCCGTTCGGAGAGCTGCGCCGACAACTGGACCGAGAACTGGGCCTGGCCCCCGGGGCGGCGCAGGAACACCACCAGCTCCCGGGCCACCGCCAGCGCGACCTCCCGGCCGAGGTCCTCCTCGACCAGGTGCAGCGCCAGGTCGATGCCCGCGGTGACCCCCGCCGAGGACAGGAAGCGCCCGTCCCGGACGTAGATCGGCTCCGGGTCGACAGTCAGCTCGGGGTGGCGGGCGGCCAGCGTCGCGCAGTGCCGCCAGTGGGTGGTGACCCGGCGGCCCGCCAGCAGGCCGGCCGCGGCGAGCAGGAAGGTGCCGGTGCAGACCGAGACCACCCGCCGGGCGTCGGCGGCGAGGGCGGCGATCCGGGCGGACAGCTCGGGCGCGACCTCGCCGCGGGCGCCGGTCCCGCCGGGGACCAGCAGGGTGTGCGCGGGGGCGGCCAGGTCGAGGTCGGTGTCGGGCAGCAGGGTGAGACCGCTGCTGGTGCGCACCGGACGGCCGCCCGGCGAGGCGGTGGTGACGTGGTAGCCACCGCCGTGGAACACCTCCAACGGGCCGCTGACGTCGAGGCTCTGCACCCCGTCGAACAGGACGAGCAGCACACTGCGGGTCGGCATGGCCCCATGCTGGCGGGCGGGGGCGGTGGCAGCAAGGACACGTACCCCACCTTTTCTGCCATCGAGCGGCGGGCGCGGGGGCGCTGGGCGCGGGGGCGGGTGCGGGTCAGCGGTCGGCGGGGTGGTCGAGGCGCTTGTAGTAGTAGGTGGTGTCGGCGAGCGTTCCGTCCGGGGTGGCGGCGTGGTCCGGGACGGTGCCGAAGGCGGTCCAGCCGGCGGTGCGGTAGAGGTGTTCGGCGGGGCTGCCGGTCTGGGTGTCGAGCAGGAGCAGGGTGGTGCCGGTGTCGCGGGCGGCCCGCTCGGCGTGGGCCAGCAGGCGGCGGCCGAGACCCGCGCCGCGGGCGGTGCGGTGGACCAGGAGCTTGGCGATCTCGGCGCGGTGGCGGCCGTTCGGCTTCTCCTCGCGGATCAGCGAGACGGTGCCCAGGGCCCGCCCGGCGGCGTCCTCGACCACCCAGAGCAGCCGGGTGCCGGCGGCGACGGACGGACGCAGGCCGTCCCACCAGGCGGCGGCCTCGTGGTGGGCGGTGCGGTCCAGGAAGCCGACCGAGGCGCCGTCAGCCACCGCGTCCAGCAGCAGGTCGGCGAGGGCGTCGCGGCGGGCGTCCAGGGCCTCGGGGGTGAGCAGCAGCGGGGTCGGGGTCGAGGTCGGGGTCATGGCAGCACCAGGGCGATCAGGTAGCGGACGGGGTGGGGGCCGGGGCAGTGGAAACCGGAGGTGCCGTGCAGGCGGTAGCGGAGGCAGTCACCCGCGGCGAGGTGGTGCACGGTGCCGTCCAACTCCAGGTGCAGCTCTCCGTCCAGCACCCACAGGTGCTGCTCCAGGCCGGGGACGGGCGGGGCGTCGTAGGAGATGACCGCACCCGGCGGGAGGGTGCCCTCGACCAGCTCGGCGCGCAGCCCCGGGTGCGGCGGCGAGACGGAACGCCGGACGAACCCGGTGGCCGGGTCGTGCCAACGCGGCTGGTCGACGGCGCGCAGCAGACCGGGCGGCTCGGCCTCCACCTCGGCCAGCAGCCGGGAGACGGTACGGCCGTACGCGGCACAGAGCCGACCGAGCTGGGCGGCCGTGGGGCTGAGCTCGGCACGCTCCAGCCGGGACAGCGTGGAACGGCTGACGCCACTGCGCCGGGCGAGCTCGTCCAACGACCAGCCCCGGTCGGCGCGCAGGGCGGCGAGACGGGCGGCCAGGCGGTGGTCCTCTTCGCCCGGGAGGTCTTCGTTTCTCACATCAGGGAGGATATCCCGGATGAGAGAGGGAGGGGTGGGGAGGGGAGGGGTACGCCTGAGGACCGGCCACAGGTCGGCGCGGGGCAGGGCGGTGGGCCAGGCCAGGGGGCTGGGGGCAGACGGTCGACCGAGGCGGGCAGCACCGGGGTGGTCGGACCGCCGACGGAGGCCCGCGCCGGGAAGGCTGCGGCCACCGGGTGGCCGGGCCCGGCCGCGCCGAGGTCCTGGGCGGTCGCGGGCCGCGCGGCGGTGGTGCAAGGCCGGCACGCGGGCCAGCGCGCAGGCCCGGGCCGGGACGTCCGGCGGCAGGGTGGTGGTTCGCCCCTCCCGGAGACGCCGCCCGGGAAAGGGGACGCGGCAGCGGGCGGCCCGGCCGTAGTCGTGGTGCGGGCCCGGGCCGGGACGTCAGACGGCAGGAGGATGACTCTCCCACCCCGGCAGGGGCCCCGGCGGCAGGCGGCAGGGGCCGTGGTGCGGGCCGGGGCGTCCGGCGGCAGGGCGGCGGCTCTCCCCCCTTCCGGGGCGTCGCGGCGGAGGGGTGGTGGTGACCCGCGAGCGGGGGAGATGTCAGGAGTGGTTACCGTGGTGGGGTGTACCGGTTCCTGCTCAGCCCGCGGTGGCTCGTCGGCACGGTCGTCGCGGTGGCGGCGATCGTGGTCTGCCTGATGCTGGGCACCTGGCAGCTGGACCGCTTCGAGTCCCGGGTCTCGACCCATCAGGAGAACGACCGGGCGGCGGCCGCCTCCGCGCGGGCGGACGTGGAGCCGCTGGCGGCGGTGCTGCCGGACGGGGCGGCGAAGGTCGGCACCGACACGGTGGGCCGGGCGGTGCGGGTCACCGGCGCGTACGACGGCGCGCACCAACTGCTCGTTCCGGACCGGACGGTGGACGGGCGGCAGGGCTACTACGTGCTGACGCCGCTGGTCACCGACGGGGGCCGGGCGGTGGCGGTGGTGCGCGGCTGGGTGGCGGGCGATCCGGGGGCGGTGCCGGCGGCGCCGGGCGGGCAGGTCAGTGTGACCGGCCGGTTGCAGGCCCCGGAGAACAGCGGCAGCGGTGGCGCGGTGGCGGGCGGTCTGCCCGCCGGGCAGCTCGGCACGATCAGCCCGGCCACCCTGGTGAACGTGCTGCCCTACCCCGTGTACGACGGCTGGGTCGCGGCGGACGACGTCCAGGCCGGGCTGACGGCGGTGCCCACGGTGCAGCCGCAGGGCGGGGACGGGCTGAGCCTGCGGGCGTTCCAGAACCTGGGCTACACCCTGGAGTGGTTCGTCTTCGCCGGGTTCGTGGTGTTCATGTGGTTCCGGCTGGTGCGCCGCGAGGCGGAGGCCGCCCAGGACCGGGCCCTCGGACTGGACCCGGTCCTGGACTGACCCGCCGCCGGTCGGTGCCCCGTCAGCGGGACTTCGACGGCGACGGTGCCGCGGCCGGGGACGGGGGCTTCGACGGCGGCCCGGTCGGCAGCCCCGTCGCGGGGGCGCTCGCGCCCGGGGTGCCGCACGGCACCGGCGGGGCCGCGGCGACCGCCCCGGTGCCGGTGGGCGCGGGCGAGGGCGTGCCGGTGACCGGGGTGGCGCAGTCGTCCTCGAAGTCGCCGCCCACGATGCCCGGCGCGGGCGACGGGTTGCCGCAGTCGTCGACGTAGTCGTCGGTGCGGGTGGAGCCCGTGGTGCGGTGGTGGTAGTGGTGCACCACCGTGCTGCCGCCGCCGCTGTAGTGGGTGACGCCGGAGCCGCTGGAGCCGGTGGTCTTCTTGGAGCCGGAGCTCTTGGAGCCCTTCGAGCCGCGGCTGCTGGAGCCGCCCTTGGAACTGCGGCTGCCACCACCGCTCTTGGCCAGCACGACGCTGCCGGTGTCGGCACCGGCGAGCACCGGCCCGCGAGCAGCGGCGTTGCCGCTGCCCGTGCCCGCGAGCGTGAGCCCGGTGTCGGCGGTGACGGCTCCCGCGGCCTGGACGCAGTCGTGGCTCCCGCTGTTCGACGAGCAGCCGGCCGCGGTCAGCAGGACGGCGCCGACCGCGACGACGGCCAGCGCGGCGCGTCCACCCATCAGTTGTCCCCCTTGTCCACCGGGCCGCAGCTCACCGGACGGCGCCGGGCGCCAGGTGGCGCCGGACGAAGTCGATCTCCAGCCGGAGCTGCTTGATCCGCTCGTCGACGACCAGCGAACCGTGCCCGGCATCGTAGCGGTACACCTCGTGGACCTTGCCGAGCTCCTCCAGCCTCCGCACGTAGTTGTCGATCTGCCGGATCGGGCAGCGCGGGTCGTTGAGGCCTGCCGAGATGTAGACCGGGGCCTTGACCTGCTCGACGTAGGTCAGCGGGGAGGAGGCCCGCCAGCGCTCCGGGACCTCCTCGGGGGTGCCGCCGAACAGCGTCCGGTCCAGGGACTTGAGCGCCTCCATCTCGTCGTCGTACGCGGTGAGGTAGTCGGCGACCGGGACGGCGGCCAGGCCGAGCGTCCAGTGGTCGGGCTGGGTGCCGAGGCCGAGCAGGGTGAGGTAGCCGCCCCAGGAGCCGCCGGAGAGCACCAGCCGGTCCGGGTCGGCCAGGCCGGAGGCGACCGCCCAGTCGCGGACCGCGCCGATGTCCTCCAGCTCGATCAGGCCGACGCGCTCGGTGAGGGCGTCGGTCCAGGCCTGCCCGTAGCCGGTGGAGCCGCGGTAGTTGACCCGGACGACGGCGAAGCCGTGGTCGAGCCAGGCGGCGGGCCCGGCGGCGAAGGAGTCGCTGTCGTGGTGGGTCGGGCCGCCGTGCACCTCGAACACCGTGGGGTGCGGACCCGGGCCGGACGGGCGCTGCACCAGGGCGTGCACCCGGCCGCCGGGGCCGTCCACCCAGACGTCCTCGACCGGCACCGAGCCGGGCGGGACCGGGCCGGGGGCCCGCAGCACCACCGCGCCGGAGGTGGAGCGCACCGCGGACGGCTCGGCGGCCGAGGACCAGAGGAACTCCACCGTGCCGTCGGGGCGGGCGGTGGCCCCGGCGACGGTGCCGCGCGGGGTGTCCAGCCTGGTCAGCTCGCCGGCCGCCAGGTCGTACGAGAACAGCTCCGAGCGGGCCTCGTACTCGTGCTCGATCAGCAGCGAGCGGGCGTCCGGCCGCCACTGCGCGGACAGGTCGCCGGGGAACGGGCGGCCCCGCTCGTCGCGGAGCCGCAGCTCGGTCTCGGTGCCGGCCGCGACGTCCCACAGCATCGGCTCCCAGCGGCCGGTGCGCTGGTGGGCGACCAGCAGCCGGGTGTCGCCGGGGGCGGGCGCGAAGCCCAGGCAGGCGACGCCGCGCGGCTCGGCCCGGCCGGTGACCTCGTCGAGCTCGGCGACGGTGGCGCCGTCCGCCAGGCGCAGCACCCGGATCGCCGAGTGCATCGCGTCGCCGTGCTCGGTGTGGTCGACGGCCAGCAGGGTGCTGTCGTGCGAGAGGTCGCCGACGCCGCCGTACTCGGCGTGGTGGTAGACCACCTCGGGCTCGGCGGCGCCCGGGCGGCGCAGGTACAGGGTGGTGCCCTCGTCGTCGGTGGAGGTGCCGACCACCACGGTGCCGTCGCGGCCGAGCGCCAGGCCCGCCGAGTACGCGGCGGGCACGCCCGGGACCGCCTCCTGGTCGGGGCCGCCCGCGAAGGGCTGGCGGCGCCAGACCCCGAACTCGTCGCCGTCGGTGTCGTCGAACCACCAGATCCACTGCCCGTCGGGGGCGAGTTCGGCGTCGGTGGTGCCGTTGGGCCGGTCGGTGACCCGGCGGTGCTCGTCGGTGGAGCGGTCCCACGCGTACACCTCGTAGGTGCCGGTCGCGTTGGACACGTACAGCGCCCGGTCGGGTGCCTCGTCCGCCCAGTCGGGCAGGGAGACCCGCGCCGCCCGGAACCGCTGCTCCCACTCCGGAACGACGTTCGTCTGCTCGTTCATGTCCTCATCCAACCCGATGCCGGGGGGTGATCGGAACGGATCGGCGCAGCGGAGGGGATCGGTTCGGACACGGAGCTGGTGCGGTGCGGGGACTGACGGGCTATCAACGGTACCGTGACAAACACGGACATATCGACCGGAGGAGTCTCCCCGTGACCGTCCCCGCGCCCCCGCTCGACCGGCTCGACGCGCGCGAACTCGCGCGGGAGCTGGGCCTGGTCGAGGAGATCGAGCAGTACCTGGCCGGGCTGCCCGGCCGGTCCGGACCGGCCGTCCCGCCGGGCCCCGGTCCGGCCGCCCCGGCGCCGTGCCCGCCCGGCGCGCACGGCAGCGTCCGGCAGCCCTGGAACCACGGGCACCCGCTGCCCCGCCGCTCGCTGCTCGACCTGCTGGCCCGCCGCCCGGCCCGCCCGGCCGAGGTCACCGTCGCCGGGCACCTGCGGCTGACCTCCCGCTACCTCGCGGAGGCGGGCTGGACGCAGGGCGCGCTGTGGGACGACCGGGGCCGGGTCTGCCTGCTGGGCGCGCAGACCGCCGTCCTGGCGCACGGCTACGGCACCGCGTACACGGTGCGCCGGGCCCGCGCCCAGGTGATGGAGGTGCTGCACGCCACCGGCCGCCCCGTGCCCTCCCCCGACGTGTGGAACGACCGCCCGGGCCGCCGCCAGGCCGAGGTGCACGCCCTGCTGGAGCGGGCCCGGGCCCGCGCGCACGCCCTCGGGATCTGACCGGCCGCGGCGGGCGCCGCCGACGGCCGCGCGGCCAGCGGGCCGGGCCGGACGGTACGGCCTCAATCAGCGGCCCGGGCCCGGGCCCGACGGCACGGCCGCGGTGAGCGCCGCCAGCCGCTCGGCGGTCACCGAGCCCGGCTCGACGGTGTAGACGACCAGCAGCAGCCCCGGCTCGCCGGGCGGGGCCAGCGTCTCGTACCCGAAGTCCAGCTCCCCGGCCCGCGGGTGGCGCAGCAGCTTGCGCCCGGACGCCTTCTCCCGGACGCCGTGCCGGGCCCACAGCTCGGCGAACAGCGGGCTCCCGGCGGTCAGTTCGGCCAGCAGCGCGGCCAGGTCGGGGTCGTCGGGGTGCCGGGCCGCGTCCAGCCGCAGGTGGGCGACGGTCTCGGCGGCGACCCGCTCGAAGTCCCGGTAGAGCCGCCCGCCGGCCTCGGTGAGGAAGGCGTGCCGGGCCATGTTGCGTTCGCCGGGCGGCAGTTCGGAGAACCCGATCACCGCGTCGGCCGGGGCGTTCCAGGCCGGGACGTCCATGCAGCGGCCGAGCACGAACGCCGGGGTCGCCAGCGCGTCCAGCACCAGCCGCAGCCCCGGCCGGACCTGCCGGGGCGGGCGCCGGGACGCCCCGCGCGGCGGGTGCGCCAGGGCGTGCAGGTGGCCGCGCTCGGTGCCGTCCAGCCGCAGCACCCGGGCCACCGCGTCCAGCACCTCCGCGGAGACGCCGCCGCCCCGGCCCTGTTCGAGCCGCACGTAGTAGTCGACGCTCACCCCCGCCAGCTGCGCGACCTCCTCGCGGCGCAGCCCCGGCACCCGGCGGCGCCGCCCCAGCTCCGGCAGGCCCACGTCGGACGGCCTGATCCGGCCCCGGCGCTGCCGCAGGAACTCCCCCAGTTCGCTCATGCCCCGACGATACGTCCGGGGCGCCGGCCGCCGCGAAGGTGGTTCTCCCGGACCCAGGAAAAACAGCGCCCTGGGTGGCCCCGCCGTCCGCGACCAGACTCGTCCCGTCGGCAGGACGACGCAGTCCGCGGCCCTGAACGCCGCGCACAGGCACACCGGCACGCACGGGCACACCGGCACGCAGGCACGGACTCGATTCGAGGAGAGCGATTCCCATGGGTTACCCCGCACTGAACGGTCGGACCGCGGTCGTCACCGGCGCCGCCAGCGGCATCGGCGAGGCGATCGCCCGGCAGCTGGCCGCGGACGGCGTCCGGGTCGCGCTGCTGGCCCGCCGGGCCGACCGGCTGGCCGCGCTGGCCGCCGAACTCGGGCCGCGGGCGCTCGCGGTGGCCGCCGACGTCACCGACCAGGACTCGGTCGACGCGGCGCGGCGGCTCGTCCACGACGCCTTCGGCCGGGTCGACCTGCTGGTCAACGCGGCCGGCGTGATGCTGCCGAACCCGATCGGCGACGGCCGGGTCGACGAGTGGTCCCGCATGATCGACACCAACCTGACCGGCGCGCTGCGGATGATCCGCGCCTTCGGCCCCGACCTGGTCGCCGCCGCGGCGGCCGGGGCCACCGCCGACCTGGTCGACATCTCCTCGATCGGCGCGGACGTGGTCTTCCCCCACTACGCGGTCTACGGCGCCACCAAGGCCGCGCTGACCCAGCTCTCGGCCGCCCTGCGCAGCGAGTACGGCCCGCGCGACGTGCGGGTCACCAACGTCGAGCCCGGGCTGACCGACACCGAGCTGGGCACCCACATCGACAACCCGGGGCTGGGCCCGGACGGCCAGCTCGGCGAGATGTTCGACGCGATCGGCACGCTCGCCGCCGCGGACGTCGCCGACCTGGTCGCCTACGCGGCCAGCCGCCCCCGGCACGTGAACCTGCGCCAGCTGGTGGTGCTGCCCACCCGGCAGGCGTGACCGCAGCACACCGGGACGGCCCGGGCGCGCACCGGGACGGCCCCGGCGCCTCAGGGCGTGGCGCTCGGCGAGGGCTGGCCGGCGGGGCCGGGGGCGGGCTCCGGGCCGGTCCAGTAGACCGTGCCGCCGCAGCCCGCCGGCAGCGTGGTGCCGACGGGGCGGCCCGCGGCGGCGGTGATCGGATCGGGGGTGTAGCCGAGCGCGAAGGCGGCGTCCGGCGGGGGGCCGGCGGTCGCGCCGGAACTCGGGTCGGCGGTCGGGGTCGGGTCGGCCGCGACGGCGGCCTGGGTCGGCCCGGGGGCCGGGTCGGCGGCGGCGACGGCGGTGTCGGTGCCGCCGCCGGGCAGCGCGCCGCCGCTGGCGGCCGGGGTGGGCTGCGGCGGCCCGGCCGGGCCGGTGGGCGAGTCGGAGGCGGTGGGGCAGCGGGTGGGCACCCAGGCGAAGCGCACCAGGTACGAGCCGCCCGCGCCGAGCAGGACGTCGGCGGGCAGCGCCGCCGGGTCGGGCAGCGAGCCGGCCGGGTCGCCGACGCTGTGCGCGAGCAGGCGGACGCCGCTCGCCCCGGTGCCCAGGGCGAGCGTGCCGGGGCCGGGGAGCCGGCAGGTGCGGGTGCCGGTGTTGGTCAGCCGGAACCAGCCGTACACCTTGCCGCTGACCGGATCGGCGGCGGCCTGCTGGACGTCGGCCCGGCCGAGGTCGGTGCCGGTGCAGGCCGGTGCGGCGGCGGGCGAGCTACCGGGCCCGGCGGCGGCGGACGGGTCGGCGGAGGCCCCGGGGCCGGTCGCGGCCGGGTCGGTGGGGGGCAGGGCGACGGTGGTGTGCGGGTGGCCGGGCTGGCTGCCGGGCGTCCTGGTCGGGCTGCTGCCGGGGCCGGGCGCGGCCGGGCCGCCGGTGGAGTCCCCGGACAGGCTGAACGGCTGGGTGGCGTTCACCACCGGCAGCGCGGCGATGGCGGCGGCCAGCACCACGGCCCCGCCCACCGCGCGTCGGCGCACGGCGCGGCGGCGCGGTACGGCGGCGCGCAGCCGGGGCAGCGCGCCGGGTTCGGGTTCGACGGCGGCGACGGCCCGGTGCAGCCGCTCGCGGAGCCGGTCCTCGGTCAGGCCCTCGCCCGGCGCGCCCCCGGGGAGGGCTCCCCCGGGGAGGGCGGGCCCGTCCTCAGTCATCGCCCTGCTCCATCCGCACCCGCAGGGCGGCGAGCCCGCGCGACCCGTACGCCTTCACCGAGCCGATGGAAATGCCGAGCACCTCCGCGACCTGAGCCTCCGTCAGGTCCGCGTAGTAGCGCAGCACCAGTACCTCCCGCTGACGGCGTTGCAACCCCCGGAGCGCGGCCTTGAGTTCGTCGCGCTCCAGCGCATCGTAAGCCCCCTCTTCTGCACTGGCCATGTCAGGCATGGGCTTGGGCAGCAGCCGGAGGCCGAGCAGGCGGCGGCGCAGGGTCGACCGGGACAGGTTGACCACGGTCTGCCGCAGGTAGGCGAGCGTCTTCTCGGGGTCGCGGACCCGGCGCCGGGCGGCGTGCACCCGGATGAACGCCTCCTGCACGACGTCCTCGCAGGAGGACAGGTCGTCCAGCAGCAGCGCGGCGAGCCTCAGCAGGGAACGGTAGTGGGCCCGGTAGGTGTCGGTGAGCTGGTCGACGCTGGCCCCGGTCGCGTCCGCTGCCGCCGCGGCAAAGCCCATCCGACTACCGCCCCGCCGGGCCGCCCCGGGCAGGGCGGCCGCCACCGCCGCCCCGGTCACGTTCATCACGATGGTTGGACACACGATCCCCTGTCCTGGTTGCCCCGGCCCGGGGGCATTCTTGCGGGAAGAGGAATCCCCCTCCCGAGCGCACTGGCTCCGAAGGGGGATTCTGGCAGACCCGGCGGACGGGCCGGGTCCGCTTCACCCGTCCCGCACACAACCGTTGCGGTGTGGGTATCCGGCGAACCCGGACGGGCCGCGCCGTCTCAGCGGCCGGTGCCGCCGTAGACGACCGCCTCGTCGCTCTCGCTGTCCAGGCCGAACGCGGTGTGCACGGCGCGGACCGCCTCCGGCACGTCCTCCGCGCGGGTGACCACCGAGATCCGGATCTCCGAGGTGGAGATCAGCTCGATGTTCACGCCCGCCTCGGAGAGCGCCTCGAAGAACGTCGCCGTGACGCCCGGGTTGGAGCGCATGCCGGCGCCGACCAGCGAGATCTTGCCGATCGCGTCGTCGAAGCGCAGCGACTCGTAGCCGATGCCCTCCTTGACCCGGTTCAGCGCCTCGATGGCCTTCTGCCCCTCGTGGGTGGGCAGCGTGAAGGAGATGTCGGTCAGGCCGGTGGCCGCGGCCGACACGTTCTGCACGACCATGTCGATGTTGACCTCGGCGTCCGCGATCGCGCGGAAGATCCGGGCCGCCTCGCCCGGCTTGTCGGGCACGCCGACGACGGTGACCTTGGCCTCCGACGTGTCGTGGGCGACTCCGGAGATGATGGCCTGCTCCATCTCGCCCCCTTCGGGCTTCTTGTTCGGGTTGGTGCCGCTGACGATCGTCCCCGGGAGACCGGAGAACGACGATCGTACGTGAATCGGGATGTTGTAGCGCCGCGCGTACTCCACGCAGCGGTCGAGCAGCACCTTCGAGCCGGACGAGGCCAGCTCCAGCATGTCCTCGAAGGCGATCCAGTCGATCTTGCGGGCCTTCTTGACCACCCGCGGGTCGGCGGTGAACACGCCGTCCACGTCGGTGTAGATCTCGCAGACCTCGGCGCCCAGCGCGGCCGCCAGCGCCACCGCGGTGGTGTCCGAGCCGCCGCGGCCCAGCGTGGTGATGTCCTTGGAGACCTGCGACACGCCCTGGAAGCCCGCCACGATCGCGATGTTGCCCTCGTCCAGGGCGGCCCGGATCCGGCCCGGCGTCACGTCGATGATGCGCGCCTTGTTGTGGGTCGAGTCGGTAATCACGCCGGCCTGGCTGCCGGTGAACGACTGGGCGTCGAAGCCCAGTGTCCGGATCGCCATGGCCAGCAGCGCCATCGAGATGCGCTCTCCGGCGGTCAGCAGCATGTCGAACTCGCGGCCGGACGGAATAGGGGTCACCTGTTCCGCGAGCTCGATGAGTTCGTCCGTGGTGTCACCCATCGCGGAGACCACGACGACGACCTCGTGGCCGGCCTTCCTGGTGTCCACGATGCGGCGGGCGACGCGCTTGATGCCTTCGGCATCCGCGACGGATGAGCCGCCGTACTTCTGCACGACAAGGCCCACGGGGGCTCCTCGACTTGGGGTGGTAGGTCGCGGTCAGTCTAACGAGCAGGGGTTCTCCGGCCGGCGCTTTCCACATCGTGAGATGCGGATATCGAACTCTGGTCACCGCCGACCGGCAGGTCTGCGGGCCCCGGCCGCCCGTCCCGAAGAATCGCCGCCCGGGCAGCGCCCGCCACCCGGAATCTTCGCCTCCGGGGTGCCGATGACAGATGCGTCACACCCGGAGGCGGGCCCCTGCGGACCGCGTGGGCCTACAGCCCGAGTTCGGCCGCCATCAGGTCGCCGGCCTGCTGCTCCAGCTGCTCGTCCGTCAGCCCGTCGTCGTCGGTGTCCGCGCCGTCCGGCACCGCGCCCAGCGGCGAGTCCAGCCGGACGTGCGCGACCAGCGACTGCAGCGCGCGCAGCACCGCCGAGCAGGTCGAGCCCCAGTTGGACAGGTAGGAGAACTGCCACCACCACAGCGCCTCCGAGACCCGGCCCTCGCGGTAGTGCGTCAGCCCGTGCCGCAGCTCGCTGACCACGCCCGCCAGGTCGTCCGAGATCCGGAACGCGCTCGGCTTCTCCGGCGGACCGTACGGGTCGAACACCTCGTGGTAGACGTCGATCGGCGCCAGCAGCTCGGCGAGCCGCTCGCGCAGCTCCACCCCGTCCGGCTCCGGACCGGTGTCCGGCTCGAAGCGGTCCTCGGGCAGCACGTCCTCGATCGCGCCCAGCCGGCCGCCCGCCAGCAGCAGCTGGGAGACCTCCAGCAGCAGCAGCGAGATCGCACTGCCCGGCTCGTCGCCCTTGGCGACCTCGGTGACGGCCAGCACGAAGCTCTCCACCGAGTCCGCGATCTGCACCGCGAAGTCGTCCGGGGCCTCGGTCCGGCCCAGCGGGCCCGGCAGTCCGGACAGTTCAGAGGTGTCGGTTCGGTCAGACATCGAGCAGTCGTCTCCCTTCGAACGCCCGGCCGAGGGTGACCTCGTCGGCGTACTCCAAGTCCCCGCCGACGGGCAGTCCGCTCGCCAGCCGGGTGACCTTGAGGCCCATCGGCTTGCACAGCCGGGCCAGGTAGGTCGCGGTCGCCTCCCCCTCCAGGTTGGGGTCGGTGGCCAGGATCAGCTCGGTGACCGTGCCGTCCGCGAGCCGGGTCATCAGCTCGCGGATCCGCAGGTCGTCCGGACCGACCCCCTCGATCGGGCTGATCGCCCCGCCCAGCACGTGGTAGCGACCGCGGAACTCGCGCGTCCGCTCGATCGCCACCACGTCCTTGGGCTCCTCCACCACGCAGATCACCGCGAGGTCGCGGCGCGGGTCCAGGCAGACCCGGCACCGCTCGGACTCCGCGACGTTGCCGCAGACCGCGCAGAACCGGACCTTCTCCTTGACCTGCTGCAGCGCGTGCGCCAGCCGGCGCACGTCCACCGGATCGGCCTGGAGGATGTGGAAGGCGATCCGCTGGGCGCTCTTCGGACCGACTCCGGGCAGTCTGCCCAGCTCGTCGATCAGGTCCTGCACCACGCCCTCGTACACCGTCACGCCTTCCTTCGACCGGGGTCCGGGGTTCGCACTCCGGTGCCTTCTCCGGTGCCATCATCCAACGAATCGGGCACCGGACACACCGCCCGACGCCCTACTGGCCCATAAATCACACAACCCGTTACCGGGGGTTCCCGGTCGTGCGCCCGGCGTGCACGCCCCGGTGGATCCGCGGGTCTGCGGGTCTGCGGGTTGCGGATCTGCGGGTCCACAGGTCTGCGGGTCCGCAGGGAGGGGTGGTTGCGGGGCGGGTGCCCCGTCGGCGGCAGACGGATACCCTCCGGAACGGACCGAATGCCGCCCGGGGACGAGCAGATGCCCCCGGTGTCAGAACGGCAGGCCGGGGATGCCGCCGCCGCCCAGGCCCTGGGTCAGCGGGCCCATCCGCTCGGCCTGCAGCTTCTGCGCCGCCGCGGCGGCGTCGCGCACCGCGGCCACCACCAGGTCGGCCAGGGTCTCGGTGTCCTCCGGGTCGACCGCCGCCGGGGAGATGGTCAGCGCGACCAGCTCGCCCGCACCGGTCGCCGTCGCCTCCACCAGGCCGCCGCCCGCGGAACCGGACACCCTCGCCTCGGCCAGCTCCTGCTGCGCCCGGGCGAGGTCCTCCTGCATCTTCTGCGCCTGCTTCAACAGCTGCTGCATGTTCGGCTGCCCACCAGGGAACACGGGACTCTCCTCGATCCGTCGACACTGCACACACCGGCGCGCACCCGGCCGAAACCGCCCGCACCGGCACCTCGCCCCCGAGCCTACGCGGCCGTCCGTCGGCCCCACGTCAGTTCCTGCCCGCCGTTTTGCCCGGCGCGGGGCGGCGGTCAGTTCGGGCGGCGGTCAGTTCGGGCGGTGGTGGATCTCCTCCAGCACCGTCGCGCCCAGCTCGCGGACGATCAGCTCCTGGGCGGAGAAGACGTCCTCGTTCAAGTCCGGGTCGTCCTCCTCCGGGACGTCGTCCTCCGGCGCCACGGCGGGCGGGGCCTGCACCGGCTGCGACCGCTGCTGCTGCGGCTGTTGCCGCTGCGGCGACGGCGGCTGCGCGGGCGGGGCCGGCACGGGGGCGGGCGCCTGCTGGACCGGGGCAGCCGGGGCCGGAGCCGGGGCCTGCGGGGCGGGGGCCGACCACTGCTGCTGCGGCTGCGGTGGCTGCGGCTGGGCGGCCGGGCGCGGGGCCGGGGCGCCCCAGCCGCCGGCCGCGGGAGCGGGCGGGGCCGCGGGCTGCCCGGCCGGCGGGTTCGTCGCGCCCGACGGGTCGACGATGCACTCCACCCGCCAGTCCACGCCCAGCGCGTCCGTCAGCGCCTGCCGCAGCACCTCGTCGCTGTGGCTGCCGACGAAGCTGTCCCGGGCGCCCGCGTTCACGAACGACACCTGGAGGGTGCTGCCGTCGAACCCGGCCACCTGGCCGTTCTGGCTCAGCAGGATCCAGGTGAACCGGCGGCGGTTCTTCACCGCCTCCAGGATCTGCGGCCACATCTGCCGGATCTGGCCCGCGCCCTGCTGCGCCGCCACCGAGGGCTGCACGCCGATCGGCGGCTGGACGGGTGCGGGCGCGGGGGCCGGGGCGGGCGCGGGAGCGGGTACAGGTGCCGCCGGAGCCGGGGCCTGGGCCGTCGGGGCCGGGGCGGCCGCCTGCTGCTGCGGTTGCTCACCGGGCGAGAAGCTGCGCGGGATCGGCCAGGCACCCGGAGCGGGACCGGCCGGCGCGGGGGCCTGCGGGGTCTGCGGAACCGGCGCGGGCTGGACGGCTGCGGGCGCCGGGGCCTGCTGCTGCGGCTGCTGCTGGGGCTGTTGCTGCGGCTGGGGCTCCGGCGCGGCGGCCATCGGCTGGAACGCCACCGGGGCGGCGAAACCGCCCGTCGCGGCGCGGCGCTCCAGCTTGTCCAGCCGGGCCTGCACCGAGAGCTCGTCCCCGTACGCGCCGGGCAGCATCACCCGGGCGCAGATCAGCTCCAACTGCAGCCTGGGCGCGGCGTTCCCGCGCATCTCGGTCAGACCGGTGTTCACCAGGTCCGCGGCGCGGCTCAGCTCGGCCGGGCCGAAGCGGTCGGCCTGCGCCTGCATGATCGCGATCCGGTCGGCCGGGGCGTCGATCAGGCTCTTCTCCCCCGCGTCCGGCACCGTGGCCAGGATCACCAGGTCGCGCAGCCGCTCCAGCAGGTCCGTCACGAACCGCCGCGGGTCGTGCCCGCCCTCGACCACCCGGTCGACCACCTGGAACACCGTCGCGCCGTCCTGCGCCGCGAAGGCGTCCACCACCTCGTCCAGCAGCGCCGCGTCCGTGTAGCCCAGCAGCGACGTCGCCATCTGGTACGTCACACCGGCCTCGCCGGCACCCGCCAGCAGCTGGTCCATCACCGACATCGAGTCGCGCACCGACCCGGCGCCGGCCCGCACCACCAGCGGGAACACCGCGTCCTCGACCTCGATGGCCTCCCGCCCGCACACCTGCGCCAGGTAGTCGCGCAGCGTGCCCGGCGGCACCAGGCGGAACGGGTAGTGGTGGGTGCGGGACCGGATCGTCCCGATCACCTTCTCCGGCTCGGTGGTCGCGAAGATGAACTTCAGGTGCTCCGGCGGCTCCTCCACCACCTTCAGCAGCGCGTTGAAGCCGGCCGAGGTCACCATGTGCGCCTCGTCCAGGATGAAGATCTTGTAGCGGCTGTGCACCGGCGCGAAGAACGCCCGCTCCCGCAGCTCGCGCGCGTCGTCCACACCACCGTGCGAGGCGGCGTCGATCTCGATCACGTCGATCGAACCCGGCCCGCCCGTCGCCAGGTCCTGGCAGGACTGGCACTCCCCGCACGGCTCCGGGGTCGGCCCCCGCTCGCAGTTCAGACAGCGGGCCAGGATGCGGGCGCTCGTCGTCTTCCCGCACCCGCGCGGCCCGCTGAACAGGTACGCGTGGTTGACCCGGTTGTTGCGCAGGGCCTGCTGGAGGGGGGAGGTCACGTGCTCCTGCCCGATGACCTCCGCGAAGGTCTCGGGGCGGTAGCGGCGGTACAGGGCTAGGGACACACCCCCGAAGATATCGGGACCAACCGACAAACGCCGCCGCCCACCCGCCAACACCCCACGAAACGCAAGGACCCCTCGCGCACCCGCCAGAGCCCTCCTACCCTTGCTGCCTTCCGGCCCTGGGGGAGTTCAGAGAGATAGCGCCACGCGAGGGGCTGCCCCAAGAGTAGCGGATCCCGACCCCCACTCCCCCCACCCACCCCCAACTCCGATCCCCAGGCCCACCCCCGCCACCCACCTGCGAGACCGTGGTCGCAACCACCCCTCCACGTGTACTAAGCTCTCCCACGGAGGATTCGCCTAGAGGCCTAGGGCGCACGCTTGGAAAGCGTGTTGGGGGCAACCCCTCACGAGTTCGAATCTCGTATCCTCCGCCTGATCGAAGGCCCGGACCGCAGTTGCGGTCCGGGCCTTCGGCGTTTCCCGGGAAGGCGGGCCAGCCTGTCGTATGGTGAGTATGGTGACGTATATGGCATCCAAGAAGGTCACTGTCACCCTCCCCGAGGAACTGCTGGACGAGATCCGCGCAGACAGCGCCGATCGCGGCCTCTCCGCCTACGTCGCCGACGCCCTCCGGGCCAAGCGCGACCGCGACCGCCTGCAGGAGCTGGTCGTGTGGCTGGAGGGGGAGCACGGGCCGGTCGGCAGTGACGAACGGGCTGCCGCCTACGCAGAACTGGACGACCTCGACGCGGAGCACGACCGGCGCCGCGCGGCCCGCGGCAAGAGCAGCGGGGCGGCCGCGTGAAGAAGCGCGCCGAGGAAGCCCGGCGGCTGCGCGTCTTCGTGCTGGACAGCGAGGCGCTGTCGCTCGCGGTCCGCGGCGACCGGATGATGATCGCCCGCCTCGACCTCGCCGCCCGCGGCGAGGCGGAGGTCGTCACCTCGCCGATGACCCTGGTCGAGGCGTACGACGCACGGACCACCGAGCAGCGCTGGGACTGGGTACTGTCACGGGTGAACGTCGCCGAACTCGGCAAGGACGAGGCCCGACAGGCACGTAGGCTGCTGGCGGATGCTGGCCTGCACGGGCACAAGTACGCGATCGACGCCGTGCTCTCGGTGGTGGCGTTGCGGCAACGGGGCCAGGTGACGGTCTTCACCTCCGACCCGGAGGACCTGGAGAGACTGCTGCCGGACCACGTCGTGGTGATGAAGGTCTGACCTGTCCGCACAAGCGGGAAGAACCTGAGCCGGCCAGGATGAACGTCGAAAGGCGGAGCCTGGTCTCAGTTTTGGTCTCATTCACCCCCGTCCGGCCGGGTTCAGCCGCCGCCCAGCGGTTCGTTCCGCCGCAGGTCAGGACGGTCGTGAACCCCGGCGGACAGTGCCGAGGAGAATGGGAAAGCGTGTTGGGGGCAACCCCTCACGAGTTCGCATCTCGTATCCTCCGCCGGCAGAAGGCCCGGACCGTTTCGACGGTCCGGGCCTTCGTCGTTCCGGGCCGCGTACGATGCGCCGGGTGGAGGGGGAACGCGGGCTGGTGGGGCGGCGGTTGGTGGTGGCGGTGGCCGTGGCGCTGGTGCTGGCCCACCTGCTGAAGGGGGTCGGGCGGGCCGCTGCGGAGCCGGTGACGGGGGCGGTGGTGGTGGGGGTCTGCCTCGTGCTGGTGGGGTTGCAGTCGCGGCACACCCGGAAACTTCCCGGGTGGGCCGGGTGGGCGGCCGTGGAGGTGGGGGCCGGGTTCCTCGCGGTGGGGCCGCTCGGGGTCTCGGTGGGTCTGCTGTGCCTGCCGGTGGCTTCGTCGTTGTTGGAGCGGCGTCGGGTGCTGCTGGTCCTGTTGGCGGTGGGGGCGGTGCTGGTGGAGGCGGTCCGGGCCCCGGGGGTGCGGGAGGCCGTCGACCTGCTGCTGACGGTCGCCCTGGGCGGCAGCATGCTCTACGCCGTGACCACGCTGGCGCTGCTGGCGGGCCGGGTCCACGACACGCGGCTGGAACTCGCGGCCTCCGCGGTCACCGGCGAGCGGCTGCGCATCGCGTCCGCGATGGGGAAGGGGTTGGACCCGGGCATGGCCGCGATCCGGGAGGCGGCGGAGCGCCGGGATCCGGCGGAGCTGGACGGGTTGATCGGCGTGGCCCGCCGGACGCTGGCGGCGGTCCGGGCCGCCGCAGCCGAGCTGCGCAGCCTCTCGCTGGCGCCGGAGGCGGCGAGCGCCCGCGCCCTGCTGGGTTCGGCGGGCGTCGCGGCCGAGCTGCGGATCGGGCACCGCGAGCCGCTGGGCCCGGCCGGGACGGTGCTGGCGACGGTGCTGCGGGAGGCGGTCACCGCGGTGGTGCGGGTCGGGGACGCCCGGCGGTGCGAGGTCTCGACCGAGGAACGGGCCGGGCGGGTGGTGCTGCGGGTGGTCAGCGACGGCGTGCCGACGGCGGCGCTCGGCGCGGACCTGCTCGACGACCTGGCGGGGCGGGTGCGCGCGGTCGGCGGCCGGCTGGCGGCGGGGCTGGAGGCCGACGGGCGCTTCGCGGTGGAGGCGTCGGTGCCCGTGACGCCGGCCTCGCCCGCCGTGGACCCGCCGGAGCTGCGGACCGCCCTCGGCCTGTACTGGTTCGTGCTCGCCGTGTTCTGCGCCAGGGCGTTGATGTTCGTCCCCGGCCCCCGGCTGGTCCTCGGGGTGGGGTGCGCGGCGGTCTTCTGCGCCTTCCAGGTCCGCTTCTCGATCCGGGACGCGACGCGGCACGCCCGCGCCGCGCTGCTCGCCTCCGCGGTGCTGGCGCTGCTGCCGCTCCCCTGGCTGGGTCGGAACTGGATCGGCGCGGCCGGCATCCTGGCCGGTTCGCTGCTGATCGCCCTGCCGCTGCGCGCGGGCGCGGCGCTGGCCGGCGCGGTGGCGGTGTCCGCCGGGGTCATCGGTGGCGGCGGCGCGGCCGCGGTGCCGCTGACCGCCGTGAGCGTGCTGATCACCTGCGTGGTGGTGTACGCGGTGCTTCGCCTGGTCCGGCTGGTGCGGGAGCTGGAGCGGACGGCGGACGGGCGGGCCCGGGCCGCCGTCGTCGCCGAACGGCTGCGCGCCGCCCGGGACCTGCACGACCTGCTCGGGCACGGTCTGACCGCGATCCTGCTCAAGGCCGAGCTGGCCCGGCGGCTGGCGGGCACCGATCCGGTCCGCTGCCGGGCCGAGCTGGCGGACATCGTGCGGCTGGCCGAGCGCGGCCGGGCCGAGCTGGGGACGGTGGCCGCCGACGGCCCCCGGCTGTCCTTCGCCGCCGAACTGGCTTCGGCGGCGGCGGTGCTGGAGGCCGCCGGGATCACCGTGGAGCTGGAGGAGGGGCCGGTACCGGACGCGGCGGGGGCCGTGCTGTCCGTGGTGCTGCGCGAGGCCGTCACCAACGTCCTGCGGCACAGCCGGGCCCGGTACGTGCGGATCGCCGTCTCGGCGGCCGGGGAGGCGGTGCGGCTGGAGGTGGAGAACGACGGCGTCGGGGCGGACGTCACCGCGCCCGGCTCCGGGATCGGCGGGCTGACGGTCCGGCTGGCCGGGGCGGGCGGCACCCTGGCCGCCGGGCCGGAGGACGGCTGGTACCTGCTGCGGGCCGAGGTGCCGCCGCGTTGAGCCGCGGGGGCCGGCGGCGGTCAGAGCCAGCCGGCCTCGCGGGCGATCCGGACGGCGTCCGTGCGGTTGCGGGCGTTCAGCTTGCCGACGACCGCGGTCAGGACGTTGCGCACCGTGCCGGTGGACAGGTGCAGGCGGGCGGCGATCTCGGGCGGCTCGGCGCCGCCGGCCAGTTCGCGCAGGACGTCGTTCTCGCGGCGGGTGAGCGGGTTGTCCGCCAGGTCCCAGGCGGCGACGGCCAGGGCCGGGTCCAGCACCCTTCCTCCGGCCGCCACCCGGCGGATGGCCGCGACCAGTTCGGCGGGCGGCGCGGTCTTCAGCAGGAAGCCGTCGACCTTCGCGTCCAGGGCCCGGCGGAGCAGCCCGGGGCGGCCCAGCGAGGTCAGCACCAACGTCCGGCAGGCCGGCAGCTTCTCCTTCAGCGCGGCGGCCGCCTGCAGGCCGTCCGTCCGGCCCGGCATCTCGATGTCCAGGACCGCCACGTCGGGGTGGAAGACCAGGGCCCGGGGCAGCACGTCGTCCGCCGAGTCCGTCTCCGCGACGACCTCCAGGTCGGGTTCCAGCCCGAGGAGGGCCACCAGTGCCCCGCGCACCACGTGCTGGTCCTCGGCCAGCAGGAGTCTGATCATGGCCCGACCCTACCCGTGACGACGTCACGGGTGCCGCGTGATCCCTTCCCTGGGAAGGGAGTTCGCGGGCCGGGAGGCTGGAGGCATGAGCGAAGCGATCACGTTGGACGCCGTGAGCAAGGTCCACGGCAAGGGGCGGGGCGCGGTCGCCGCGCTGCGGGAGGTGACGGTGCGGCTGCCGAAGGGCGGTTTCACCGCGGTGATGGGGCCGTCCGGTTCGGGCAAGAGCACCTTCCTGCACTGCGCGGCGGGCCTGGACCGCCCGACCGCCGGGACCGTCCGGCTCGGCGGCACCGACCTGTCCCGGCTGAGCGAGAAGGAGCTGACCGAACTGCGGCGCGAGCGCGCGGGGTTCGTGTTCCAGTCGTTCAACCTGGTCTCCGCGCTGACGGTCGAACAGAACGTCACGCTGCCGCTGCGGCTGGCCGGACACCGGGCCGACGCCGGGCGGCTGGCGGAACTCGTCCGCCGGGTGGGCCTGCAGGAGCGCACCGGCCACCGGCCGGGCCAGCTGTCCGGCGGCCAGCAGCAGCGGGTGGCGATCGCCCGGGCGCTGGTCTCGGACCCCGAGGTGGTGTTCGCCGACGAACCCACCGGCGCGCTGGACACGATGACGGCCCGTGAGGTGCTGGTCCTGCTGCGGCAGACCGTCGACGAGTTCGGCCAGACCCTCGTCATGGTCACCCACGACCCGGTCGCCGCGTCCTACGCCGACGAGGTGCTGTTCCTGGCCGACGGGCGGGTCGTCGACACCATGGCCGGACCGACCGCCGCCAAGGTCGCCGACCGGATGATCCGGCTGGGGGCGTGGAACCGGTGATGCTGGGACTCGCGCTCGCCACCCTCCGGCACCGCCGGGCCGGGTTCGCCGGCGCCTTCGTCGCCCTGTTCTGCGCCGCGGCCCTGGTCTGCGGCTGCGGGACGCTGCTGGTCACCGGCCTGGTCGGCGCCGTCCGGCCGGAGCGCTACGCGGCGGCGCCGATCGTGGTGTCCGGCGACCAGGAGGTGCACGCCGTCGTGGACAAGGGGAAGGGGAAGGTCAAGGAGAAGGCCAAGCCGATCGCGGACCGCGCCTGGGTGCCGGCCGCCCTCGCGGAGCGCGTCGCGGCGCTGCCGTCGGTGCGGGCCGTCGCCACCGAGGTGACCTTCCCGGCGCTGCTGCCCGGCGGCCCGGACCGCGGTTCGTGGGGCCACGGCTGGGAGTCCGCGCCGTTGGCCGGTCTCGCCCTGGCCGCCGGCCGCGCGCCCGCCGCCGACGACGAGGTGGTCGTCGACGCGGGCACCGCGGCCCGGGCGCACCTGTCGCCCGGCTCCGCCACGGTCGTCCGGGCTCCCTCGGGGACGCTGGGCGTGCGGGTGGTCGGGGTCACCGCGCGGGGCTTCGACAGCCAGGCCGCGGTCTTCTTCAGCACCGGCCGGGCCCGTACGCTCGCCGGCCACGACGGGCTGGTCAGCGCGATCGGCGTCTTCCCGTCCGCGCCATCGGCCGCCGCCGACGTCCGGGCGCTGCTGGCCGGCGCCCCGGGCGCGGTGGTGCGCACCGGCGACGACCGGGGGCGGGCGGAGTTCCCGGACGCCGCCGGGGCCGGGGTGCGCCTGGTCAGCATGGGCGCCGTGCTGGCCGGCACCTCGCTGCTGGTCGCCCTGCTGATCGTGGTCGGCACCTTCGGCCTGTCGATCCGGCAGCGGCAACGGGAGATCGCGGTGTTGCGGGCGGTGGCCGCGACCGGGCGGCAGGTCCGGAAGATGATCGGCGGCGAGGCGCTGGTGCTCGGCCTGTCCGCCGGGATTCCGGGTGCCGCCGCCGGTCTGCCGCTGGGCGGTTGGCTGGACGGCCGGTTCGTCGCCCTCGGCGTCGTCCCGGCCAACCTGCCCGTGGTGTTCTCGCCCTTCCCGGCGCTGGCCGCCGCGGCGGTCACGCTGCTGGCCGGCTGGGTGGCGGCCCGGGTCTCGGCGCGGCGGGCGACCGCGATCAGGCCGGTCGAGGCGCTCGGCGAGGCGGAGTCGAAGCCGCCGCGCCTGGCTCCGGCCCGGATCGGCTTCGGGGTGCTGGCCACGGCCGGCGCGACCGTGCTGACCGCCCTGCTGACCGTCCTGCACTCCGACCAGGCGTCGACGCCGGTCTGCTTCCTCGCCGTGCTGCTGTGGTGCACGGCGCTCTCGCTGCTCGGCCCGCCGGTGGCCGGAGCCGGGACGGCCGTGCTGTCCCTGCCGCTGCGGGCGTCCCGGACCGGCGGCTGGCTCGCCGTCCGGCACCTGCGGGCCGGGGCGCACCGGCTGGCGTCGGTGGTCGTGCCGCTGACCCTGCTGATCGCGATGGCCTGCACCATCCTGTTCACCCAGGCCACCACCGAGCACGCGGCCGCCGCCCAGCGCGAGCACGGCAGCACCGCCGACTTCGTGGTCGGCCCGCACGCTCCGGCCTCCGCCGCCGAGGCGCTCGCCGCGGTGCCGGGCGTCCGGACGGTGACCCGGGTCCTGCACAGTCAGGTCCGGGACGGGCTCACCAGGCGCGGCGTGCAGGCCGTCACCCCCGAGCGGCTGGCCGACACGCTGGACCTCGGCGTCACCGCCGGTGACCTCGACCGGCTGGCGGACGACACGGCGGCGGCCGCGGACGGGCTGGGCTACCGGCTCGGCCAGCGCATCCGGCTGACCCTCGCCGACGGCACCCCGGCGGAGGTGACGGTGGTCGCGCTCTACGGCCGCGGCCTCGGCTTCGGCGACCTGACCCTCGCGCACCACCTGGTCGCCGCCCACGTCGACGTGCCGCTGGACGACGAACTGCTGGTCCGCGGCGACGGCCTGACCCGGCAGTCGCTCACCGCCGCCCTGCGCGGCGACCCCGGGCTCGGGGTGCTCGACCGGGCCTCCGCCGCCGCGACGGACCGGTCCGGCGCGCAGATCGGCTACGTCACGCTCGGGCTGATCATCACCTTCGTGGCCATCGCCGTCGTCAACACCCTGGCCATGGGCATCGCCGACCGCCGCCACGAGTTCACCGCGCTGGCCCTGGCCGGTGCCACCCGGCGCCAGATCCGGCGGATGCTCGGCTGGGAGACCACGGTCGCCGTCACCCTCGCCACCGCCCTCGGCCTGGCCGTCGCCCTCACGGTGCTCAGCACCTACGCCGAGGGCATCACCCGCGGCACCGCCGGGGCGGCCGTCCCCGTCCCCGAACTCGCCCTGGTCCTCCTCGGCGCGGCCTCCCTCGCCGCCCTCGGCACCTGGCTCCCCGCCCGCACCACCCTGCGCCGACCGCACCGCCGGCCCTGAGGGGACCCGGCCGGGCAGCACGAGCCGGTTCGCGGGGCTGGTCCCGGGCCGCTGGCCCCGGTCTCGTTCAGTGCGGTCCGGCGGGGTCCGGCCGCTGCGGGGGACGTCTCCAGCAGCGGTCAGGGCGGGGGTGGACCCCGGCGGACGGCGCCGAGGAGACGTGGAGGGCCGGTGGGGGACGACCCCTCACGAGTTCGAATCCCGCGTCCTCCGCCTGATCGAAGGCCCGGACCGCACCTGCGGCCCGGGATCAGGCAACGCGCTCGGGGCTTCCGGAATCCGTCACCGTGGAGCTCGGTGGGTTCCGAGGGGGGAGGGCGGTGGGACTCGCGCGCAGCTCACTCGGTCTTGAATTCGACCGGCCCGGTGCTCATCCGGAAGTTGCCGTTGGAGTACAGCACGGGGCGGGCCTCCTGGTGGTTTCCGCTGTACTTCTTGACGTGGCGGATCTCGATACCGCCGGGGACGGTGAAGTCGATGAGGGCGATGGCGACCCAGTAGGACAGGTTGCGGTTGTTGTACAGCGGGGCGGTGACGGTGGAGCCGCGGCCGTCCGTGACGACGGCTCGGGCGCCGTAGGACTTGAAGGAGCCGGTGCCGTTCTCGACCGCGCTGTAGGCGCAGATGAGGACGTAGCCCTGGAGGTCCGGCCGACGAATGGTGATGGTCTCCCGTCCGGGGTTGCGGGCGTCGCCGTCGAGGACGATGTACGGGGGTTCGACCGGAGAACCGAGGTGCCGGTAGTAGATGACCTGCTCGGACTTGGTCGGCCTGGGGCCTTTGGGGGTGACGGCGCTGCGGGGTACGTGGAGGGCGTAGAGATCCAGGTCTGCGCCGGCTTGGCGCCGTGCCCTACTGCCACCGTCCCATTCCAGGCTGGCGGTGACGACGAGGTGGGGGTCGTCCTTGCGCATGTCGATCGTGGCCTGACCGCCCTTGCCGAGGGCGACTCTGCCGAGGGGTCGGGCGGGGCGGAGAAGGGCGGGCGAACCCGGCGCGGAGGTGGGCAGAGCGTGTCCGGGCGGCTGCGGCGGGTCGGCCGGGGCCGCCCGATCGGCACGGATGCGCGGTTGGGGCGCGCCGCCCGTCGCCGCTGGCGGGGGCGCGGGCTCCGCCGAAGGGGCGGCCACGGGCCCGGGCTCGTCCACGGCGATGCCGAAGTCCGCCGCCAGACCTGCCAACCCGCTGGACCACCCCTGTCCGACAGCCCGCACCTTCCACTTGCCCCCGCGCCGGTAGAGCTCGACGAGAACCGTCACGGTCTCTCCGCCGTCCATCGGCGGCGGAACGAAGACGAATCGCGAGGAACCGCACTCGATGCCGGCGCTGGGTGTGCTCTCCGTGCCGAAGCGGCCCTGGGGGAGGTCGGTGTCGACGCTGACCACCACGGCGATGCGCTCCACCGAGGGCGGGACGCGGCCGAGGTCCGCCGTGACGGTGGGGCCGGCCGCGGTGACGCCGTCCTGGGACGGGTGGTTGTAGAACACCAGATCGTGATCGCCACGGACCTTGCCACCGGGGCCGAGGAGAACCGCGGAGACGTCGACGGGCAGGCCGGAAGCGACGACGGTCACCCGGCAGCGGGAGTCGGCCAGAAGCGCGTTCTCCCCCTTGGAGAGCGTGATGGACATGTGAACCTCCGGTGGCGATCCGCCCATGGTGGCGGCAACGACTCGGCCGCGCAGGAGAAATGGCGAGATTCCGGTGGCACGCGCGCGCGGCGTGGAGCGAGTGGGACCGGGACGGAGGCACGACACGGGCCGGGGCGTCGGTGCGCTGTGGGCCGGGCGGAAGCGACCGGGCCGCGGTGGTGGTTTTCGGGGCTTCGTCGCACCCCGCTCGCGGTGGTGCGCCATGCTTGGGGTCACGGGCGGGTCCGGGAGGGTGGGGCGGCCCGGTGGGATGTGGTGTTCCGTCGGTGGGGAGGGTGGGCTGGTGCTGGCCGGGTGGTTGTACGGGCTGGGGGCGGCCGGGTTGGAGCGGGTGCTGGTGGCGCGGCCGGATGCCGCGGTGGCGCCGGAGCCGCGGTCGGTGGGGGAGCTGGCGGAGCGCCTTGAGCGTCCGGCGTCGGTGGCGTCGGCGTTGGCCCGGCTGACGTTGCCCGGTCTGCAGGTGGCGGAGGCCGTCGTCGCGCTGGCGTCCGGGTCGCGCGGGGAGTTGGCCGGGCTGCTGGACGCGGTGGACGGCGACCGCGCCCGCGGGTTGGACGCGGTGCTGGAGGAGTTGGCCGACCACGCCCTGGTGTGGCCCGCCGGCGAGGGACTGTTGCGGACGGCGGCGGCGCTGCGGAACGCGTGGGGTTCGCCCCTGGGGCTCGACGCGCCGCTCGGGCGGCTGTTCGCGGGCGCGGGCTCCGACGAGCTGGGCCGCGTGCTGGCGAGGCTCGGCGTCCGGCCCTCGGCCGGTCGGAAGGCGGCGCGGCTGGCGGCGCTGGTCGACCACCACAGCGATCCGGCCCGGGTCGTCGCGCTGGTGGCCGGGGCGCCCCCGGCGACCCGGGAGCTGCTCCGGCGGCGGGCGCACGAGGCCGCGGACCGGTCGGGCGCCGTCCTGTTCGGGGGCCCGCCGCCCGGTGCCCGGCCCGGTGAGCGGTGGGCGGTGGAGCGGGGGCTGCTGGTCGAGGACCGTCACCGCTACGGGCCGGCCCGGATGCCCGCGGAGGTGGCGCTCGCGCTGCGCGGCGCCGACTGGCACGCCCCGTTCACTCCCGTCCCGCCCGAGGTGCGGTCGGCGCCGGTCACCGGCTCCGGCGTCGAACGGGAGGCCTCCGCCGCCGCGATGGCGTTCACGGCCGGTGCCGTGGCCGTGCTCGGGACGTGCGCGACCGCGCCGCCGGCCCGGCTCAAGTCCGGTGGGATCGGCGCGCGCGAGCTGTCCCGGATCGGCAGGGCGGCGCGGTGCGACGAGATCGCGGTGCGCCTCGTGCTGGAGGCGGCGGGCGCGGCCGGCCTGCTGGCCCCGGACGGCGACCGGGTGGCGGCGACCGCGTCCTACGACGCCTGGGCCGAGCAGGACCCGGCCGGCCAACTCGCCGTGCTGCTCCGGGCGTGGTGGGCGCTCCCGCGGACCCCCGGCGGGAGCCGCGACGAGGACGGGAAGTCCCTGCCGGCGCTTGCCGGAGCACCGCCCTGCCAGGGCTGCGTCCAGGCTCGGCACGGGCTGCTCGCGGCCGCGGCGCGGCTCCCGGCCGGCGAAGGCGCGGTGCACCCGGCGGACCTGGGGGAACTGCTCGGGTGGCTGCGCCCGTTCGCCGACGGACTCCCCGGGGACTCCACGCCGTTCGCCACCCTGATCCGGGAGGCGGAGCTGCTCGGCGTGCTCGCGCTCGGAGCGGTGTCTCCGCTCGGGGCGGCCCTGCTCGCCGTCACTCCCGGCGATTCCGGAGCCCTCGACGCCGCCGGAGCCCTCGACGCCGCCGACGTCCTGGCCGACGCCTGCCGGCGGCTGCTGCCCGCCGCCAGCGCGACCGCCCGCTTCGGCAGCGACCTGACGGCCGTGGTCGCCGGCACCCCGACGGCGCGCCTCCGTGCGCTGCTGGACTCCGCCGCGGACCGGGAGAGCTCCGGCGCGGCGTCCGTGTGGCGGTTCAGCAGCGGGAGCGTCCGACGGGCCCTCGACGCCGGTCTCACCGCCGACGTCCTCGTCGCCGACCTGGCCGCCGCCGCCGGCGGGCCGCTCCCCCAGCCCCTCTCGTACCTGGTGCACGACACCGCGCGCGGCCACGGCCGGGTCCGCGTCGTCTCCGCCGCCTGCGTGGTCCACGGCGCGGAGCCCGCCCTGCTGGCGGAACTGGCCGCGCACCGCGGGCTCTCCCGGCTCGGCCTGCGGCAGCTGGCGCCCACGGTGCTGCTCAGCCGGACCCCGCCGGACGAGACGCTCGCGGCCCTGCGCGCCGCGGGCTACGCCCCCACCGCCGAGGAGCCCGACGGGTCCGTCCGCATCGAGCGGGCCCGGCGGCAGCGGGCGACGAGCCCCGTTCCGTCCCCGCGCCCGCCCGGCGGCAGGCCCCGCACCCGGCGTGCGGCCGTCCCCGCCGCGGGCGGCCGGACGGGCGTCGACCTGCCGGCCTTGGCCGCCCGGCTCATGGACGCCCCGCAGGACGTTCCGGAGCCCGATCCCTGGGACGGCCGTCCGTACCACAGCGACACCGAGGAGATCATCGCCGGGACCGCCCGGAACCTGTCCTTCACCGACGCCCGCCAGCTGGCCCACGCCGTGGACGAAGGGCGGCGGATCACCGTCGAGTACACCGCCACCTCGGGCAGCACGACCGTCCGCACCCTCAGCCGGCTCGAACTCGACGCGCCCTACCTCCGGGCCTGGTGCCACCTGCGGGACGCCGAGCGGGTGTTCACCCTCTCCCGCATCCACGGCGTGATGCCCGGATAGGCCGGGTGGCCCGGGGCGAGGTGGCCGGGGTCGGCGTCAGTCGGGCCGGTTCCGGGCCGTCAGCTGCTCGCGGAAGGTGGGGCAGGTGACGATGTCGGTCCGGCCGCACTGGAGGGCGTGGGTCAGGAGTCGGTGGGCGTGGTCGAGGTCGACCACGCGCTGTTCGATCTCGGTGAGCTTGGCGCGGATCATCGCCTGCCGGCGCGGCTGGTCCTGCTGGAACTCCCGGACCTCGGCCAGGCTCAGGCCGGCCTGCTGGAACTTGCGCAGCAGGACGATCCGTTCGGCGGCCTGCGGCGGGTAGCGGCGCTGGCCGTTGCGGCGTTCGGGGGCGGGGAGCAGGCCGTGGCGCTCCCAGAACCGGATGGCCGACGCGGGGACGCCGGTGAGCTCGGCAAGCCGGCCGATCGTCATCTCCACGGTCCGCGGTTCCTCCTCCGTCCGCCCGCTCCGGCGGGCCGGGGCGGCGCTTGACTTGAACCTTAGTTCACGTCGCAGAGTGGCCGTCACGCGCAGCGGGGGCGAACCGGCCGCCGCCGGAACGGAATGGGAGACGCAGGGATGACCAGCACGCCCGAGGTGAAGAACCGGGCCCACCAGCTCGTCGAGGCCGCCCGGCAGCTCTTCGTGGCCGGGGTGATGTCGCACTCCGGCCACGCCAACCTGAGTGTCAGGCTCGACGCCGACCGCTTCCTGCTGACGCCGGGGTTCGTCCGCGACCTGGAGCCGGACCAGTTGGCGACCGTCGGGCTGGACGGGCGGGTCCTGGAGGGAGAGCTGCGCTCCGTCAGCGCCGAGATCATCACCATGCACAGCGCCGTCTACCGGGCCCGCCCGCAGGTGGGCGCGGTCATCCACACCCACTCGCCCGCCGCGACCGCCTTCGCGGTGGCCCACCGGCCGCTGCCGTGCCGCACCGAGCCGATGCTCCGCTTCGGGCAGCCGGAGGAGGTGCCGGTGGTGCCCTGGGGGCCGCGCGGGTCGGACGTCTCGGTGCGGGGCGTCGCCGAGGTCCTGGAGCGGCGGCCGACGACGTCCGCGGTCCTGCTGGCCAACCACGGGCTGCTGGTGTTCGGCCCGGACGCGGCGGCTGCCGCGCACCTGGTGGTGGCGGTCGAGGAGAGCGCCGAGGCCGAGATCGCCGCCGCGGCGATCGGCGGGGCCGTGGACTTCCCGGCGGGCGCCCTGGCGGCCGTCCGGGCCTCGATCGCGCGGGTCGCGGCATGACCGACCGCACCTTCGCCGAGCGTTCCGAAGCGCTGCGGGAGCGCTACCGCACGACGCTCGGAGCCGTCCCGCCCGCCGTGGAGGACCGGCTGCGGCTGGCCCGGGACTTCGGGCGGCTCCCCACGGAGGAGGCGTTCACGGCGCTGCGCCACCTCGTCCTGGCCGACAGCCCGCTCGGCGACCGCGTCCAACAGCTGGTCCACTTCGGCCAGTTGCTGGCCCTCTGCCGGGCGGAACCGGCCCGGATCCACGCCCGGGGCGCACTCCACGCGGGCGCCGGGATCGCCGACCTGATCGGGGTCGCGGAGACGGCGCTGATCACCTCGGGCACGCCGTCCTACGCGCTCGGCCTGGAGATCGTCGCCGAACTCCGGCCGGACGACGACGACCACGGGCCGGCCCGCTGACCGGCGCAGGCGGGTGAGACGCCCCCTTGGTGATCGGTGGCGCGTCGGCCGAGGGACCGGAGGGGATCGCCCTTCGAGGCCGCCGGTGTCCCGGATGCCTGTCCTGGCACGGAGGAAGGGGGAGCCCGCCGGGGCGGCCACCCGCGAGTTCGGGTTTCGCCTCCGCCGGCTTCGCCGTGTGGCGCGCCGTTCGGAGTCGGCGTCACGTGCGGCTCGTCAGGGGAACTGGCGGTAGATGTCGCTGCGGTGGCCCACGCCCAGGACCCAGATGATCAGTTGGCCGTTCTCCACGGTGTAGACCGCTCGGTGGTCGCCGATCCTGAGACGCCAACGGGCCGCGTGCCCTTGGAGTGCCTTGACGTCGAACGCCGTCGTGTCACCGAGGTCCATCGCCCGCTGCAGGTCGGCGAGTCGGCGCAGGATGCGCAGGGCGTCGGAGCGCTCGATCTTCAGCAAGTCCCGCTGCGCGCGCGGGGTGAAGCGCGTGACGTGGCCCATCGGACGTCAGCATTCCTGGCTGCGGAGGAGCGCCGCCATCTCCTCCAGGGAAACGGACCCCTGCAGGCCCTCCGCCTCCGACTCGTCGGCCAGCCGATTCAGCCAGGCCTCCTCGGCAGCGTCCGCTATCCGGCGGAGCCGCCGGTACTCCTCGATGTCGATCACCACGGCCTCCTGCCTGCCGCGCCGGGTGATGATCGTCGGAGTCTCCTCACGACGCGCCCGGTCGATGACGTCGGCAAGGTGGCTGCGGACCTCGGCCATGGACTCGATCATGGGCTCGCTCATGTAGCGAATGTACCAGTTGTACATCCGGACGCTCCGCTGGACGCGGCGCCGCCCCCGACCGGGCGGGGTCAGGCCGTCAGGCCGTCGGATCGGCGGTCGGGCGGGCCGTGCGGAGCAGGTGGCGGACGGCCCGGATCGCTGCGGCGAGGGCGAAGCCGTAGACGGAGACCAGGCCGTGGCCGTTGTCCTGGGCGAACCACATCGCCAGGCCGAGCACCGGGACGCCGGCGGCCAGGGCGATCTCCTCGGGGAGGCGGGTGCGGGTGAGGAGGGCGAGGGCCAGGGTGGCGCCCAGGAAGTAGGTGGCGCCGGAGCTGCCGGCGAAGTTGCGGGGGTCGGTGCTGGGGCCGTCGCCGAGGCCGAGCAGGGTGTCGACGCGGCCGGGCAGCAGGACGCCCGCGAGGAAGAGGGCGAGGGTGAGCGGGCCGCCCCAGTACCACTGGGCGAGCGCGGCGACGGCGGCCAGGGTGAGGAGGTTCCACAGGCCGCCGAACAGGCCGCCGTTCTGCATGAACACCGAGGTGAGTTCGCGCCACCAGCCGGACTTCGCGGGGTCGGCGTCGAGCGCGTCCATCGCTCCGGACCACGTCAGTTGGAGCAGGACCCCGGCGACGGCGGTCGCGGTGAGGGCGATCGCCGCCCAGGGGAGCGGCCGTCCGCGCAGGGTGTCGCGGCCGAGCACCGCGAGGCCGCAGTTGACCATCATGACCATCAGCGCGGCCGTGGTGACGTTGAAGACGATCGCCCCCATGTCCCGTTCCTCCCCCTGTCACGGCGTTTCCAACACCGTTCGAAAACCTGGTGGCGCAAAACTAGCACAGTTTTCGAACGGTGTTGGAAAACCTTGTACGGTGGGCCCATGAAGCTCACCAAGGAGCGCATCGTCGACGCGGGCATGGCCGTCTTCGCCGAGGTCGGCTACCAGAACCTGTCCATGCGCCAGGTCGCCGACCGCCTGGACGCCCACGCGGGCAGCCTCTACTACCACGTGCGCGGGAAGGAGGAACTGCTCGCCCTGATGGCCGACCGGGTCTGCCGCTCCGCCTACGACGCCGGCAGCGCGGCCCTCGCCGCCCTCCCGCCCGCCGCCGACTGGCAGGACCGGGTCGCGACCCAGGCCACCGCCCTGCGGCTGAGCATCAAGCAGCACCCCGGCGGCGCCCAGCTCCTCGCCGAGAGTCCCGGCACGCTCAGCACCGGCGCCCTCGCCCTGATGGAACGCCTGCTGCGCACCCTCCTCGACGCCGGACTGCCCGCCGACCACTGCGCCGTCTGCGCCGACACGCTGCTCAGCCACGTCACCGGCTTCGTGCTCCAGGAGCAGAACCAGCCCGCCGCGCCGCCGTCCGTCACCGCCGAGCGCTACGCCGAGCTGTGCGAGCGGTTCCCGCTGCTCATGGGCCCGTCGATGCCGCGCCTGGGCCAGGACGAGAAGTTCACCCGGAGCGTGCGGCTGCTCTGCGCCGGTTTCGCCGCACCCGTTCGGGAGGGGTGAAGCCGGGCGGGGTGAAGCCGGGCGGCATGAAGCCCGGACGGCGGGAGAGAAGCCCGGACGGCGGGAGATCCGGGCGGCGGGAAGCGCGGGCCGTCCCGCGGACCGTTAACTCCGGTGCCCGGGAAGGTTCGTGGCACGCCTGCGCGTCGGCACCGGTGGTGCTCGGTGCCGACGGTCGGCAGGTGACACCGGGGCCGTCTGGCTGCTCAACCGGCTCCGGCGTCACCGGGCGCCTGCCCGTGCCGCGGCGGCCCAACCACGGCCGCCGCGAGGCGGACGGGCGGGCGGACGGCGCGGGGGTGCCGGGTCAGAGGTTGAACATGCCGGTGTACGGCTGGACGACGCGCTCCTGTCGTGATCCGAAGTCGACCAGCACCGCGGTGTCGCCCTCGACGCCGATGACCCGGCCGAGGCCGTAGGCGTCGTGGGTGACGCGGTCGCCGACGGCGAAGTGCTTGCGCGGTGCTTCGGTCCTGGCTTTGAAGGGGCTGGTGGGCAGGTGCCGGCGGACTGCTTCAGATTTTTTCATCCACTCCAGTATGCGCCGCGGGGAACGGGGTTGGGCCTCCTCGGGCCACCCGAATTCTGCGGAGCCCGAAATTCCGGGTGTGTCGGACGACACGCCCGGGTGGTCCGGGCCCGGGAGCCGGCCGTCGGGGGGCGCCGCCGGGCCGCCCGGCGGCCTGTAGTCTTCGCAACTCGACTCGGAGGCAGTCCAGTTGACCGGATCGGCGGCCCGGGGGCGGTGGCCCCGGGCGACCCGCCGAAAAATTGGCATGGAGATTTCCGCCCGCTGCGGCCCCCGGGCTGCTACAGTCGAGGTAGTTGCAGTAGTGGTTCCCATGAACTTTGTGTGCGCCTGCTCGTGTAGCGGGCGCATTTTTGTTTTCCGGCGTTTTTTCCGGGCGGGCGCTCATCGCGGTGACTCGGCTTCCGTAACGTGCGGATGCCGGAAAGTCCCTTGAAGGAGATTTTTTACATGGCTAATGGCACCGTGAAGTGGTTCAACGCGGAAAAGGGCTTCGGCTTCATCGAGCAGGAGGGTGGCGGCCCGGACGTCTTCGCCCACTACTCGAACATCAACGCCAACGGCTTCCGCGAGCTGCTCGAGGGCCAGAAGGTCGAGTTCGACGTCACGCAGGGCCAGAAGGGCCCGCAGGCGGAGAACATTCGCCCGCTGTAGTTCCTACTGCCGCGGCACCCGCCCGGCGGCGAGGGCCCGCACCGTGTGCATCACGCCCGGTGCGGGCCTTCGCGCGTTTCCACCACCCACCTCCGGCTGTTCCGGCCCGCTCCTGGCCGCCGACGGCCCTCCCGCGCGAACGCGCGGCGCCGTGTCCGAACCGGTGCCGCGTCCGAGCCGGTACCGGGCCCCGCGGTCCGGGGTTCACCGGGCCCCTGTGGTCCGGGGTCCGAGGTCTTCCGCTCCCGCCCGTTCGGTGAGCGCCGACCGCACGTCAGGCGCCGTCCAGAGGAAGGCCTCCCGCATGAACCGTTCGACCCGTCCCAGCCGCCTGCCGTTCCAGGACTCCGGCTCCCGGCCCGCCGCGGCGGGTGGTGCCGGACGTGCCGGGCGCGAGTTCGCGATGCCGGTGAGCACCACCCCGGCGCTGCCGCCCGTCGAGTCCTTCGACCAGCTGGACCTGCCGAAGGAGCTGCTGTCGGTGCTGGCCCGGCGGGGCGTCACGGCGCCGTTCCCGATCCAGGGCGCGACGCTGCCGAACGCGCTGGCCGGCCGCGACGTGCTGGGCCGGGGCCGGACCGGCTCCGGCAAGACGCTGGCCTTCGGCCTGGCCGTGCTGGCCCGGACCGCCGGGCGGCAGGCCGAGCCGCGCAGCCCGCTGGCCCTGGTCCTGGTGCCCACCCGTGAGCTGGCCCAGCAGGTCGTCGAGGCGCTCACCCCGTACGCCCAGGCGGTGCGGCTGCGGCTGGCCACTGTGGTCGGCGGGGTGCCGGTCCGCCGGCAGGCGCAGGTGCTGAACCGGGGGGCGGAGATCGTGGTGGCCACGCCCGGCCGGCTGGGGGACCTGATCGAGCGCCGGCTCTGCCGGTTGGACGCGGTCGAGGCCACCGTGCTGGACGAGGCCGACCAGATGGCCGACATGGGCTTCCTGCCGCAGGTCACCGAGTTCCTGGAGCAGGTCGCCGAGGGCGGCCAGACCCTGCTGTTCTCCGCCACCCTGGACCGCAACGTCGACCGCCTGGTGCGGCGCTTCCTGAAGGACCCGGTCACCCACGCGGTGGACCCGTCCGCGGGGGCGGTCAGCACCATGGAGCACCACGTGCTGCACGTGCAGAACGCCGACAAGAACGCCACGATCGCGCACATCGCCGCCCGCGACGGCCGGGTGATCATGTTCATCGACACCAAGCACGGCGCGGACCGCCTGGTCGAGACGCTGCTGGCGAGCGGCGTCAAGGCCGCGGCGCTGCACGGCGGCAAGTCCCAGCCGCAGCGCACCCGGACCCTGGAGCAGTTCCGGTCCGGGCAGGTGGCCGCGCTCGTCGCGACCGACGTCGCCGCCCGCGGCATCCACGTCGACGGCCTCGACCTGGTGGTCAACCTGGACCCGCCCGCCGACCACAAGGACTACCTGCACCGCGGCGGACGCACCGCCCGGGCCGGCGAGTCCGGCACCGTCGTCACCCTGGTGCTGCCCAACCAGCGCCGCGGGACGGCCCGGATGATGAGCACGGCCGGCATCACCCCCGTCACCACCAGGGTCCGGGCCGGTGACGAGGAACTCACCCGGATCACCGGCGCCCGCGTCCCCACCGGCGTGCCGGTCGCGATCCCCGACCCCGTGATCGAACGGCCCCGCCACAACCGGTCGACCGGCCGCAACCGCTACGGGCGTCCCGCCGGCGGAACGCGCGGCGCCTCGCCCCGGCCGTACAGCGGGTGAGACCCGGCGGCGCCCGCCACGTGGCGCCCGGGTGGCCGCTCAGTGCCGCCCGATGCGGGGACTCAGCGCCACGCGAACAGGGACGGCGTGGCGTCGTCGCTGGTGTGCCCGCCCCGGCGGGCCTTCAGTGCGTGCGAGAGGGCGCGCACCGTGGCCCGCACGCCGGAGCGTGAGCCCTCGATGCGGTCGACCCGGTCGATCAGCCGCTGCTCGCCGAACTGCCGTCCGCTCGCGCCCCGTTCCGCGACCAGGCCGTCGGTGAAGCACCGCGCCCGCCTCCCCGCACCGCCACCGGCCCCGCGCCCGGCCCGCCGGGCCCGGTCCCTCCCGTCACACCCGAGATCGGCCCGGCCCGCCCCCGGCCGTGGTGCGTCCCGGCGGCGGCGCGGGGGGGCCGGGCCGGGGAGCCGGGCCGAGGGCAGGGCCGGGTGGTGGTCAGGAGAGGGCGGCGACCAGCTGGGCGGTGGCCGGGGTGGGGACGTGGTGGGTGGCTCCGGCGCGGAGGACGGCTCCGCCGATGGCGTCGAGTTCGAGGGGGCGACCGGCCTCGGCGTCGCGCTGCATGGAGGACCTCATCGTCGCCGGGAAGCGGTCGAAGAGGGCGAGCAGGTCCTCGGCGTCCGCCGGTGCCCCGGCCGCGCGGGCGACCGCGGCGACCTCGTCGAGGACGGTGAGCAGTTCGGGGCGGTGCCGGTCGCGGACGGTGCCGACGTCGGTGCGGTGCCGGGTGGTCAGCAGGGCGAACGGGGCGAGGAAGGAGAGCTTGTTCCAGAGCACCGTGCTCTCGTCCGGGCCGAGGGCGACACCCGGTCCGGCCGCGCGCAGCGCCTGCGCGAACGGTTCGAGCCGCTGGTCGGGGTCGGCGAGGACCAGGTTGGCGAACGGGCTGGTGTGGGCGATGCGGCCGGGGGCGGTGCGGGTGGCCTCGATCTGGATGGTGCCCGCGACGACCTCGGCGGCCGGGAAGCGGGCCCGGAGCACCGCGAGGTGGTCGACGCCGTTGAGGAGCGGGACCACGACCGCCGAACCGAGCAGGTCGGCCGGGACGCGGTCGAGTGCCTCGGCGAGCGAGGTCTGCTTGACCGTCACGAAGAGGGCGTCGACCGGCTCGCGCAGCACGGTGTCGGCCGCCACCGCCGCGGTGAACTCCCCGTACTGCTCGCTGTCGACGTGCAGTCCGTCCGCGCGCAGGACGGCGGCGGTCCGGTCTCCGGCCAGGCAGACGACGCGGTGTCCGGCGCGGGCGAGCAGGGCGGCGAGCAGGCCGCCGACTCCGCCCGGACCGAGGACGGCGACGGTCGGCTTGCTGGTGCTCATGGGTGCTCCTGGAAGTGCGGGAAGGACGAGCGGTGGGGCAGGGGTGGGGCAGGGATGGCGGGTCGACACCCGCCCGTGCCGGGCGCGTCCGGAGCGCGCGGTGGCAGCGGGCGGGTTGCCGCCCTGGGCCCGGAACGATCGTCAAACTTCCGGCGGTGCAAGTCAATCCATGGGTTTGCTGGGAGAGGGGCAAGCCTAGGCTTGGGGCTGTGACTCTTGATGATCTGCGGGTGTTCGGCGCGGTCTGCCGGAGCGGCTCGCTCAGCGGGGCCGCGCGTGACCTGGGGTGCACGCAGTCGGCGGTGAGCCAGCACGTGAAGCGGCTGGAGCGGGAGCTGGGCCTCAGCCTGTTCGAGCGGCAGCCGCGGGGGGTGGCGCCGACCCCGGCGGGGCGGCTGCTGCGGGGCGCGGTGACCGAGGGGCTGGGGCTGATCGACCAGGCGGTGCGGCGGATCGAGGAACTCGCCCGGGCCGAGGGCGGGTCGGTGCGGGTCACCACCGGGGCGACGACCGTGCGGCACTTCATGGCCGCGGCGGTGGTGGACTTCCGGCGCCGGTTCCCGCGGGCCAGCCTGGAGTTCCAGACCGAGACGTCCAGCCGCGGCTGTTTCGACGCGCTCGCCGCCGGGGCGGTCGACCTGGCCTGGATCACCCTGCGGCCGGCCGGCGGGGACGTGGAGCAGCGCGCCGTCGTCCACCTGCCCTGGTCGCTGGCGGTGGCGGCCGGGGACCCGCTGGCGGACCGGGCCCTGGTCGAGCCCGCCGATCTGCAGGACGTCCGGCTGATCGGGCTGCCCGAGAACTCGACCGCGCGCACCCAGCTCGGCGGGTGGCTGGCCGGGTCGGGCATCCGGCCGGTCTTCGACACCAGCGTCACGGACTGGGACACCGCGATCCTGCTGGCCGGACTCGGGCTCGGCCGGGCGGTCGTCCCCACCCTGCCCGAGTGGACCGGCCCGGGCCACCCCGACCTGCGGCTGGTCCCGATCCCGGCGCTGCCCCCGCTCACGGCGGGCTGGGCGGTCCGCCGCTGGGACGCCCTCTCCCCGCTGGCCCGGGCCTTCGCGGACACCGTCGCCGAGCACTGCGCCCGCCGGGACGGCCGGACGACGGAATGGGACGTACCCGTTGCGAACCCGTCGGCGCGCGCCTAGCGTGAGGGGCCGTTGATCCGTCCACGGGGGAGAGAAACGACCTGATGGTCATTCAAGTCCGAAACACCGCAAGAGCATTGATCGCGGCCGGCCTGCTGTTCACCGGCGTGCTCACCGCCGCGCCGCCGGCCACCGCCGCCGGCACCCTGACCGCGCTGACCACGATCCCGGCGTCCGACTTCACCCTCACCGCGGACTACCACCAGTACGACGCGCTCGACGCGGCGCTGGTCTCGACGCTCGGGACGAGCGCCGTGCATACGGTGATGGACAACGCGAACCACGACCGGCAGGGGCTGGCGTCCTCCTTCTCGGTCGCCGGGCTGTCCACCGGCTTCCGGTTCGACGACGGCGACGACGGCGACTGCCAGAGCCTCCCGCAGGGCATCACCACCAGCCGGGACGCGGTGGGCACCGCGAACGGCGGCAACTACGACGGGCACCAGCTGGTGCTGGTCAGCTGGTACACGGCGGACGCCTGCAAGGGCAAGCACCAGCGCAGCCGGATCACCCTGGTCGACTGGGACGCCACCTACCCCAACAAGTACCGCAAGGTCCTGCTGGTCGAGCCGACCGGCACCCCGGCCGCGCCCAGCTTCAAGGACATCCCGATCCACGCCGGCGGGGTCTCCTGGTACGGCGACTACCTGTACGTCGCCGACACCGCGGTCGGCATGCGGGTCTTCGACATGCGCAAGATCCTGAACACCGACACCGGCGGCACCGCCGACCAGATCGGCCGCCAGTCCGGGTCGGTCTACTACGCGCACAACTACGCCTACGTGCTGCCCCAGGTCGGCACGGTCACGGCGCACACGTCGTCCTCCGTCACCGCGCTGGCGTGGTCGTCGATCTCGCTGGACCGGGTCAGCAAGTCGATCGTGACGACGGAGTACACCTGCCCGACCACCACGCCCTGCCCGGACTTCCCCGAGCGTGAGCCGCGCGCCGTCCGCTTCCCGTTCGCCCCGGGGGCCACCACCTTCGCCGCGTCGACCACCGCGAGCCAGGCGCTCCGGCTGCCCTGGTACCACCTCAACGGCGTGGCCTCGCACAACGGCCGGTGGTGGTTCAACTCCTCGGGCGAGAAGAAGCTCTCCTACTGGACGCCGACCGCCGGGTCCTCCACCTTCGCCTGGGTGGGCGGCGGCGAGAGCCTCTCCTACTGGGAGGACACCACCGGGCCCGACCTGCTCTGGTCCCTCCAGGAGACCACCGGCAACCGCAACGTCTTCGCCGTCACCCAGGCCACCTACGGCGGCGGCTGAGCCTCCCCCGGCCCCCGCGCCGTCCGGCCGCCGCCCGTCACCGCGCCACGGGCTACCGCCTCCCCCGCGCGTGCGCGAGACTCGGCATCACCCTCCCGCACGGAGCCCGCCCGGATCGTCTGCTGACCGGGCACGTGCCGGAGGGGCACGCACAGGAGGCGGCACGGTGGCGGAGAGCAGGACCCTGGACGGGACGGACACGGCGGGCGGGACGGACAGCGCGGGGAGTGGCGGGCGGGCCCGGCGGGCGGGGGTGCGGCGGCTGGGCGTGCTGGTGCTCGTCCTGGTGCTGCTCTGCCTGCCGCCGTGGTGGACGCTGCTGGCCGCCGGAGCCGACTGGCCGCTGCCGGTGGTGCTGGTGGGTACGGCGGTGCTGCTGGCCTGGATGGTCGGCTTCCCGTTCCTGATGGTCGCGGGCCACCGCTCGCGGGCGCGCGACGACCGGGCGGCCCGGATCGCGGACACCAGCCTGGGCGTGGTGTGGGTGCTGTTCACCTGGTCGGTGCTGGGCGGCCTGGCGGACCTGCTGCTGGCCGGGTTCGGCGTCGGCGGCACCGGCCGGGCCCGGGTGGTCGCGGCGGCCGTCGTCCTGGTGTCGGCCGGGCTGCTGGCCTGGGGGCACCACGAGGCGATGCGGGTGCCCCGGGTGCGGCGGCTGGACGTCCGCCTGCCGCGGCTCGGCGCCGGGCTGGACGGGACCAGGGTGGTGGTGCTGGCCGACACCCACTACGGGCCGATCGACCGGGCGGCCTGGTCGGCGAAGGTCACCGGGGCGGTCAACGCGCTGGCGGCGGACGTGGTGGTGCACGCCGGGGACATCGCGGACGGCACGCCCGCCCAGCGCCGGGAGCAGTCCGCGCCGCTGGGCGCGGTCCGGGCCGCGCTGGCCCGGGTGTACGTGACGGGCAACCACGAGTACGGCGGCGAGGCGCAGGGCTGGCTGGACCGGATGGCGGAGCTGGGCTGGGAGGCGCTGCACAACCGCCACGTGGTGGTGGAGCGCGGCGGGGACGCCCTGGTGCTGGCGGGGGTGGACGACGTCACCGCGGCGTCCTCCGGCGAGGACGGGCACCGGGCCGACCTGTCCGGCGCGCTGGCCGGGGCGGACCCCCGGCTGCCGGTGCTGCTGGTCGCGCACCAGCCCAAGTACGTGCCGCAGGCGGTGGCCGCCGGCGTCGACCTCCAGGTCTCCGGGCACACCCACGGCGGCCAGATCTGGCCGTTCCGGTACCTGGTCCGGCTGGACCAGCCGGTGGTGCAGGGCCTGAGCCGGCACGGGGAGCGGACCCAGCTCTACACCAGCCGGGGCACCGGTTTCTGGGGGCCGCCGTTCCGGGTGTTCGCGCCGAGCGAGATCACCCTGCTGACGCTGCGCGCGGGCGAGGGCACCGGCGGGGCCGCCGGGACCGCCGGGTGACGGCGGTTCAGCGGGCCCAGGACGGGACCCAGGCGCCGGCCGGGGCGGCCGTCGCGGCGGCGGCGAGGTGGGCGCACAGCGCCGGGAGCGCGGGGTGCGGATCGTCCCGGTGGTGCAGCAGGGAGTGCGGGTAGACGGGGACGGGGTCGGTCACCGGGATGCGGCGCAGGCCGTGCCCGGTGGGCCAGACCAGCCGGGTGTCCTCGCCCATGAAGGTGGCCAGGGCGGGGGTGTCGGCGATGGTGTCGAGCAGCGCGTCGGAGCCGAAGTTGGGGCCGGTCGACTCGATGGTCAGCCCGAACTCGCCCGCCAGGGAGTCGTAGTAGGCACCCCACTCGCTGCCGGGGAGGAGGCCGGGCATCCAGATCCGGTGCCCGGCCAGGTCGGCGAGCGGCACCGCGCGGGCGGCGGCGAGGGCGTGCCCGGGGCCGGTGAGCAGGTGCAGCGGCTCGTCGACGACCCGGACGGCGGTCAGGTCCTCGGGCAGCGGCCGGCCGGGCATGGCGACGGCCCGGAAGGAGGCGTCGACGCTGCTGGAGCGGATCGCGGCGACGGCGCTCTCGATGTCGAGCAGCATCACGATGTCCAACTCGACGTCCGGGTGGGCGCGGTGGAAGTCCCGCATCAGCCGGGAGGCCGCGCCGCGCGAGTTGATCACGTCGACGCGCAGCGGGCGGCGGCCGGTGCGGACGGAGGCGGCGGCCCGGTCGGCGGCCCGCAGCAGTGCGCGGGCGTGCGGCAGGAACGCCTGGCCGTCGATGGTGGGTTCGGCGCCGCGCGGGGTGCGGGTGAACAGCCGGACGCCCAGGTCGCGTTCGAGCCCGGCGATCCGCTTGGAGACGGCCTGCTGGGTGATCGCCAGGTCGGTGGCGGCCTTCTGGAACTGGCCCGCCTCCGCGACGGCGACGTAGGTGCGCACGGCTTCGAGGTCCACGGCGGGCCACCCTACCGAACAACGGACGGTTGTGGGCCGGTCGGCCTCCGATGGTCCGGGCGGGGGTGACGCGGCGGCGGGATCAACCGTCGCCCGTGCGGTGGACGGCCGGGTGCCGGCACCGGGGCCGGGTGCCGCCGCCGGGGCCGGGTGCCGCCGCCGGAGCCGGTGGCCGGTTCCGGGCGGTCCGGCCGCTCCCGAACCTGGCGTTCCGGCGGGGAGCGTCCGGGATTCAGCCGCCGTACACGCTGTCTCCACGTCGGGTCGCCAGAGTTCCGGCCCGTGCCTAACTCACACTCGCGTGTCGGCGTCGCCTCCGTGTGCGCCGCGTCCCTGACGTTCTCCGGGCTGATCGTCACCGGACTGCTCGTCGCGCAGCCCGCCGCGGCGGCCGACCCGTCCGGCTACCAGAACGTGCGCATCAACGAGGTCACCTCCGCCGGCAACGACACGGTGGAGCTCTACAACGGCGGCCCGGCGGCGGTGAGCATCAGCGGCTGGAAGATGTCCGACGACGGCTTCTCCCCGCAGTCCTTCAGCCCGTCCGCGAGCAGCATCCCGGCCGGCGGCTTCGTCACCTTCAACTCGCCCAAGGGGCTGGGCGACTCCGACAAGGTGGTGCTCTACACGGCCGGCGGCACGGTGGTCGACCGGGTCGACTGGGCCACCGACAAGGCCAAGCCCGCGATCGCCCGCTGCGGCGGCGACGGCACCGGCGGGTGGGTCACCGCCACCACCGCGGCCACCTTCGGCTCCGCGAACGCCGCGGGCTGCCCGGCCTCCGTGCCCGCCGCGAGCCGGGTCCGGATCAACGAGGTCGGCTCGGACGGCTCGGACACCGTCGAGCTGTACAACGGCGGCACCAGCGCCGTCAGCATCGGCTCGTGGAAGTACGTCGACGGCGACACCTCGCACTCCGCCGCCCCGATCTCGTCCTCCTCGCCGAGCGCGACCAGCATCCCCGCGGGCGGCTACGTCACGTTCGCCTCCACCATCGGGCTGGGCGACAACGACGCGTTGTTCCTGCTCGACGGCAGCGGCAACACCGTCGACTCGGTCACCTGGGCGACCGGCGGCGCCAAGCCCTCCGACGAGCGCTGCGCCACCGGCTTCCAGACCTCCGCGAACGCGACCTTCGGCGCCGTGAACTCCTGCGCGGGCAGCACCCCCGGCGGCGGCACCGGCGGCACCCCCACCGGCCGGCTGCTCGGCGGCGGCGGCTCGCTCACCAGCGGCTGCGCCCCCGAGGCGCCCGGCGGCACCGGCGCCAAGCCCGCCGGCACGCCGGCCTGGCCCGGCGGCCCGGACGTCACCATCGCCGACAACGTCTGCGCGTTCACCACCTCCACCGGCCCCGAGGGCCGGGACGTCAGCGGCCTGGCCTTCGACCCGGCCAACCCGTCCGTGCTGTGGGCCGCCAAGAACAAGAACTGGCTGTACAAGCTGGTCAAGAGCAACGGCAAGTGGGTCCCGGACGCCACCTGGAGCGCCACCGGCAAGCAGATCCGCTTCGCGGGCGGCACCGGCGAGCCGGACTCCGAGGGCCTGACCGTCGGCCCCGACGGCCACCTCTACGTGACCTCCGAGCGCGACAACACCAAGAACACCGCGCCCAAGGACACCGTCCTGGAGTTCGACCCGAACGCCACCGGCAGCACCCTGACCCCGCTCCACCAGTGGGACATGACCTCGCAGTTCCCGCAGCTCGACACCGGCAGCAAGGACGACGCCAACCTCGGCTTCGAGGGCGTCGGCTACGTCCCGGACAGCTGGCTGACCGCCAACGGCTGGACCGACCCGCTCACCGGCTCCGCCTACAACCCGGCGAACTACCCGCTGCACGGCGCCGGCCTGTTCTTCGCCGGGCTGGAGTACGACGGCACCCTGCACGTCTACGGCCTCAACTCGAACGGCAGCTTCACCACCTTCGGCACCGTCTCCACCGGCAAGCCGGGCGTGATGGACGTGACCTTCGACGCCGGCACCCAGCGGATCGTCGCCACCTGCGACAACACCTGCGGCGAGACCCACACCTTCCTGAAGGTCAACGCGAGCGGCGCGATCGTGCCGGACGTGACCTACACCAACCCCGCCGTCATGCCGGTCGACAACCTGGAGGGCTTCGCTCTCGCGCCGACCTCCACCTGCGCCAACGGCTTCCGCGAGGCGGTCTGGAGCGACGACGGCATCTACGGCTTCGGCTCCGGCACCTCCTCCTACGGGCACGCGCTCTACAGCGGCACCTTCCCCTGCTGAGCACCCCGCCTCCCGAGCGCACCGGGCCCCGACCGCGCAGCACGCCGCGGCCGGGGCCCGCCGCCCGGGACCGGGTCACTGGGGTGTCCGGATGGCCACGACCTTCACCGAGTCCTTCCTGCGCGCCGCCGAGCCGCACGCCGCCTGGGGCGCCGAGCAGTCGGAGGCGCTGGAACGGGCGCTGCCGGCCGTGCCGTGGACGGCCGACCTGACCGAGTGCGCCTACGAGAGCGGCGGCCGGACGCTGCGGGTGGGCCTGCTCGGGACGTACGACCCCGCGGGGCGGTCCTGGCTGTGGGGCTGGGCCGATCCGGGTTTCGGCGGGGCGCCCGTGACGGCCGCCTCCGCCCGGGTCGCGGAGTTCGGACGGGCGTACGGCGTACCGGAGTCGGCCGAACCCGAGGTCGACCTGTCCGGTTTCGCCCACCCGCGGCACGCGGCGGAGGCGCCGGCCTTCACCGGCATGGGCGTGCTCGGCGCGCCCGGCTGCATCGGGCAGGAGACCGGGCCGCAGACCCGGGTGTACTTCGTGCCGGAGGACCCGTCACTGCCGCCGGCGCCGCTCGACCCGGTCACGGTGCCGCGCTTCCTGCTGACCGGCGCGGGGCTGTTCGGGCACGACGCCCGGGCCGTGGTGCGCGGCTGCTTCGGGCACCACGGCGTGCCGGTGGCGGAGGGCCCCGACCTGATCACCGCCCGGCTGCCCGACGGGCGCGGCCTCCGGGTGTCGTTCGACCCGCTGGGCCGGATCGCCTCCGTCGAGGGCTCGGCGGGCGGGCGCTGACGGCTCAACTCCGGCTGTCCGAAGGGCCGTTCGCCGAGCCGTTCGCCGGATCGTCCGCGGGGCCGCCGGCCGGGCCGTCCGCCGGGCCGTCCGGTTCCCGGACGGGCTTGGTGAACAGCACGTCGCGGCCCTGGTCGGCGGCGCGCAGCAGCATCTCGGAGAGGTGGTCGAGGAACCGGGCGATGTTCTCCAGCCGCGTCCCGGCCGGGCTGGTCGAGCCGAGCACGACGACGCCCTGCCGGGCGGTGGCGGCCACCGCGGCGTTGGCGTGGGCGCTGGCCACCGCGGACTGGTACCAGATCTCGTCGTCCACCACGTAGCGCTCGCGGCGGCGCTCGTCGCGCTCCCGGCGGATCATCGACTGCTCGTCCAGGAAGGCCACCGCCTTGGAGACGGACGCCGGGCTGACCTGGAGGCGCCGGGCGAGTTCGGTGGCGGTCAGGCTGCCGGAGTCGGTGAGCAGCAGCGCGGCCAGCACCCGGGCGGGCATCCGGCTCAGGCCGGACTGCATGAAGACGGTGGTGATCGCCTCCTCGAAGGCGTCCACCGCGCCGGGGTCGCGCCCGTCGTCGGGGCGGTCGGCCAGGTGCGGGTCGCGGGGCGGCGCGGCCCGGCGGTGGGTGCGGTGCTCGGTGGCCCGTTGGGCGAGGTCGGCCCGGTAGCCGGCCGGGCCGCCGTTGCGCATGACCTCCCGGGTGACGGTCGAGGTCGGACGGTCGAGCCGGCGGGCGATCTCCGCGTAGGCCAGGTCGTCGGCCAGCCCCAGCGCGATCTGCTGGCGCTCCTGCTGGGTGAGCCTGCCTCCCGGCATCGGGGGCCTCCTTCTGCGGTGCGTGACGTTGCCGCGCCCAGCATAGCGTTCACCGTCATTTCATTGCAACGAATGCCACTCCCGACGTTGCGTTATCTCCAGGATCATTGCAACGATTTTCCTGCTCCTACCTGTGCTTATGGCATTTGATTGCAACAAGCTTGTTGCCCGATCCATGAACGCAACGTAGCGTTTCCAATGTCAGAAACAAAGCGGCGCCGCACCGGCACCGCACCGCGAACAGGGAGCACACCATGCAGAAGTTCGACACCGCCGCCCCGGTCACCGTCGTCCTGGACGTCCCGGCCGGCCTGGTCCGGTTCATCGCCGCCGACCGCACCGACACCGTGGTCGAGCTGCGCCCCGCCGATCCGGCCAAGGGCCGCGACGCGAAGGCCGTCGAGCACACCGAGGTCGGCTACGCCGACGGCGTGCTGCGGATCGTCACCGACTCCGCCGCGCACCGCCTGCTCGGCCCGTCCGGCGCGCTGGAGGTCACCGTGCAACTGCCCTCCGGCTCCACGGTCGAGGCGAAGAGCGCGGACGCCCGGCTCCGCGGCGTCGGCCGGCTCGGCGCGGTCACCTTCGAGAGCGCCCGGGGCTCGGTCAAGCTCGACGAGGCGTCCGCCGCCCGACTCACCCTCCAGGACGGCGACATCGAGGTCGGCCGCCTCACCGGCCCCGCCGCGTTCAGCACCCAGCGCGGCGACCTGACCGTCGCCGAGGCGGTGCGCGGCGCGCTCGAACTGACCACCCGGTCCGGCTCGATCGCGGTCGGCGTGGCCCGCGGCGTCTCCGCCTCGCTGGACGCCGGCACCGGCCACGGCCGCATCGACAACGCGCTGCGCAACGCCGACGACGTCCCGGCGGTCACCATCCGCGCCACCACCGCGCACGGCGACATCTCCGCCCGCACCCTCTGACCCGCCGCCGCCGCCCCACTCAGCCCGGCCCGGCCCGACCCAGTCCAGCACCGCCGTCCCCGCACCGACCCCCACACCCCCAGGAGCACCCCATGACCGGCCTGGCCATCGCGGCGAACGGGCTGCGCAAGTCCTACGGCGACAAGAGCGTCCTGAAGGGCGTCGACCTCGCCGTCCCCACCGGAACGGTCTTCGCCCTGCTCGGCCCGAACGGGGCCGGCAAGACCACCGCCGTCAAGATCCTCTCCACCCTGGTCACCCCCGACGCCGGGGAGATCAGCGTCGGCGGCCACGACCTGGCCACCGAGGCCCAGCAGGTGCGCGCCGCGATCGGCGTCACCGGCCAGTTCTCCGCCGTCGACGGCCTGATCACCGGCCGGGAGAACATGCTGCTGATGGCCGACCTGCACCGCCTGCCCAAGGCCGAGGGCCGCCGGGTGGCCACCGAGCTGCTGGCCCGCTTCGACCTCACCGACGCCGCCGACAAGCCCGCCTCCACCTACTCCGGCGGCATGAAGCGCCGCCTGGACATCGCGATGACCCTGGTCGGCGACCCCCGGATCATCTTCCTCGACGAGCCCACCACCGGGCTCGACCCGCGCAGCCGCCACGGCATGTGGCAGATCATCCGGGAACTGGTCGCCGGCGGCACCACCGTCCTGCTCACCACCCAGTACCTGGAGGAGGCCGACCAACTCGCCGACCGGATCGCCGTCCTGCACGACGGCGTGATCGCGGCCGAGGGCACCGCCGAGGAGCTCAAGCGCCTGGTCCCCGGCGGCCACGTCCGGCTCCGGTTCACCGACCCCGCCGCCCACCGCGCCGCGGCCGACGCACTCGCCGAGGCCGCCCGCGACGACGAGGCGCTCGCCCTGCGCGTGCCCAGCGACGGCAGCCAGCGCGCCCTGCGCTCGGTCCTCGACCGGCTGGACGCCGCCGGCGTCGCGGCCGACGAACTCACCGTCCACACCCCCGACCTGGACGACGTCTTCTTCGCCCTGACCGGCGCCCCCGCCCTCCCGGCCCAGACCGCCGCCCCCGCCACCCAGGCCGCTTCCGCCGCTTCCGCCAAGGAGAACGCACGATGAGCCAGCTCGCCCTCGCCGTCCGCGACTCGTCCACCATGCTGCGGCGCAACCTGCTGCACGCCCGGCGCTACCCGTCGCTCACCCTGAACCTGCTGCTCACCCCGGTGATGCTGCTCCTGCTGTTCGTCTACGTCTTCGGCGGCGCGATGAGCGGCGGCCTGGGCCGCTCCGCCTACGTCACCTACCTGGTGCCCGGCATCCTGATGATGACCATCGGCTCGACCGTGATCGGCACCGCCGTCTCGATGGCGACCGACATGAACGAGGGCATCGTCGCCCGGTTCCGCACCATGGCGATCCACCGCGGCTCGGTGCTGTTCGGCCGGGTGGCCGGCAGCGTGCTCCAGTCGGTGGCCAGCGTGGTGCTGGTCGGCGCGGTCGGGGTGGCGATCGGCTTCCGCTCGCACGACGCGAACCTGCTGGAGTGGCTGGCCGCGTTCGGCCTGCTCGCCCTGGTCGCCCTGGCGCTCACCTGGATCGCCGTCGGCATGGGCCTGGGCAGCCCCAACGCGGAGGCCGCCAGCAACGCCGCGATGCCGCTGATCCTGCTGCCGATGATCTCCAGCGCCTTCGTCCCGCTGCACTCGATGCCCGGCTGGTTCCAGCCGGTCGCCCAGTACCAGCCGTTCACCCCGGCCATCGAGACCCTGCGCGGCCTGCTGCTGGGCACCGGCATCGGCAACAACTGGTGGATCGCCCTGCTGTGGTGCGCGGCCCTCACCGTCCTCGGCTACCGCTGGTCCCGCGCCCAGTTCGACCGCGACCCGCGGTAACCACCGTCCGCACCGCACCCTCGGGGCCCTTCCGACGGCACGTCGAACCACCCGCACGGCAACGCGGTCGCCGCGGCGCGGGAAGGTGGATGACGAGCCGTCGGAAGGGCCGTTCCGCGTGCGCGCCCCGCACGCCTGCGGGCCCGTGACCGCCACCGTCACAGCCGCTGCCGCGGACGTGCGGGGGGACGGTGGGAGGCGGGTGGCGCGGAGGGCGCTGCGGCGCCGGGGGTCGACCGCCCGGACGCCGGGGGTCCGCGGATCGCGGCGCTGCCGCGCGGCGCGGCTGTGGCCGCCGCCGTTCCGGACCCGGTGCGAACCGCGAGGGAACGAACCGCACGAGCTGCGCGGGCCTCGTGTGGTGCGGGTGCCGGCCGGTCCTCAGTGGCCGGCCGGGGCGTCGGACGTCGTCGCCCGCCACCGCCGGCATCCGCTCCCGGCCGGTGGCCCGCCCCGGGGGCGGTGGTCCGCCCCGTTCCGGGTCAGGTGGTTCAGTGTCCGGCGGCCCCCTGCGTCCAGACCGGGTCGAGGACGAGGGCGGTGAGCGCCTCGCCGTTCAGCACCGGCGGCCCGGCGTACAGGTCCTGGCCGTGCCCGGGGAGCGGGACGTTGCCGGACTCGGCCGTGATGACGGTGCCGTCGGTGCGGTACAGGTCGGCCCGCCACACCTGCGGGAGGTCCGCTGGCGCCGGCGGGAGGGAGAGCACCAGGGCGCTGCCGTCCGGCTGCCGGGTGGCGGAGCAGCCCGGCCGGTTGTTGCACAGGTCGGCCGGCTGTCCGGTCCCGTTCGGCAGGTGCTCGACGCTGAGCTGCACGGTGCCGGTCTTCGTGCCGTTGGTGACGGTGTACCCCGCGCCGATCGTCTCCGGCAGGGGTCGGCTCGGCGCCGGGGTCCCGCCCTGGAGCTCGGCCAGCCTCTTCCGCTCCTCCGCGTCGGCGCCCGTGCTCCGGCTGTCGACCAGCGTCGGCCGACCGTCCGCGTGGTACCCGGTCGGGAAGCGGCTGCTGAGCAGGTCGGCGATCTCCGCGGGCGTGGTCGGCCCGGTACGGACGGTCGACGCGGAGAGGGAGGCGGACACGGAAGCCGTGCCCTGGCCGGCCGGGCCCACCGCGACGGTGCGCGACGGGCCGCCCGCGAGGGCGGTTGCGCCGAACACCGCGACCGCGGCCACCGCGGCGGCGCTGCCCGTGACGGCGGCGAGCCGCAGCCCCCGGCGGCGGCGGCCGCGGTGCACCAGCTCGGCCACCGGGGCCGGTCCGGCGGTGCCGTGACGGTCCGCCAGGTCCCGCAGCGCGCGGGACATCTCCTGGTCTTCGATGTCGTTCATCGCGTGATGTTCTCCTGGTTCTTCGACTGGATCAGCTGGGTCGCCCGGACCGGCGCCCAGTCCGACGGCTGGCCCCCCGGGCGTTCCACCGGGCGGTCCACCGGGCGGTCCGCCGGGCGGTCCTTCGACAGGGCGGTGCGCAGCCGGGCCACCGCCCGGAAGTGCTGGCTCTTGACGGTGCCGACCGAGCAGCCGAGGATCGCGGCGGTGTCCTTCTCCGACAGGTCCTCGAAGTGCCGCAGTACGACCACCGCCCTCTGGCGGGGCGGTAGTTCGCGCAGCGCCCGGTACAGCTCGTCCGAAGCCTCCGGCGCCGTCGGGCCCCCGGTGGGGGCGTCCGGCGGTTCGGCGATGAGCAGTTCCCTACGACGTCGCCGCCACCAGCTGATGTGGTTGTTGACCAGCATCCGCCGCAGGTAGGCGTGCGGGTCGTCGGTCCGCGTCCGGCGCCAGCGCACGTACAGCTTGACCAGGCAGTCCTGGAGGAGTTCCTCCCCCCGGTGCCGGTCACCCGCGATCAGCGTCGCGGTGCGCAGGTGCCGGGGCCAGGCGGTCCCGACGAAATCGGCGTAGGCGTCGTCCTCGGTTTCTCGACTCACACCGACCAGACGCCCGGGCCCGGCGGAAAGGTTGTCAGCCCCGCCGACGACCTGCGGCCCGGGCCGCCACCGCCCCGGGGTCCACCCCCAGGGCCCGGCTCGGGGCCGGTTCGGGGTCGGTTCGGGGTCCGCCCCGGATGGCCCGGCGCGGCCCGAGCGGAAGACTCTTCCACGTCAGCGGGCAAGCGGCGCAGGGAAGTCGGGGAGGCCGGGGATGAGCACGAGGATGATGGGACGCGAGCTGGCGGGCACGGCCGCGATCAGCGCGCTGGTGGTGGCGCTCGGCGAGGCCGACCCGTCCGGCGCCGGTGAGCCCGGTGCCGGGGCATTCGGCGCCGGGGCGTTCGGTGCCGGTCCGGCCGGGCTGGACGCCGCCGCGCTGCGGGCCTCGATCGCCGACCCGTCCGGCGCCGGGCTCACCAGCGCCGTGGTGCGGGTCGGCGGCACCGGCGGCACCGGCGGCACCGGCGGCCACTGGACGGGCACCGCGGGGACGGGCGACCCGGCCACCGGGCGGCCGGTGCGGGCGGACGGCCGGTTCCGGATCGGCAGCATCTCCAAGGTGTTCACCGCCACCGTGCTCCTGCAACTCGCCGCCGAGCGGCGGATCGACCTGGACGGCACCGTCCAGCGCCACCTCCCGGTGGCGCTGCCGGTCGGCCACCCGCCGGTGACGGTGCGCCAGCTCCTGAACCACACCAGCGGGCTGCCCGGCGGCAGCGAGCTCGGCGACGACGACGGCAGCGCCGCCTGGTTCGTCGCGCACGCCGCCGACCGCCGGACCCCGCAGCAGGTGCTCGACTCGCTGGCCGGCCGACCGGCGCAGTTCGCCCCCGGCACCGCCCAGCAGTACAACGGCGTCAACTACTTCCTGGCGGGCCTGCTGATCGAGCGGGTCACCGGTCGGAGCTTCGCCCGGGAGGTCACCGACCGGGTGCTGCGCCCGCTGGGCCTGCACCGCACCTCGGTGCCCGACGCCGCCGACACCTCGCTGCCGGACCCGAGCGCGCACGCCGTGCTGGCCGTGCCCCGGCCGGACGGCGGCACCGACCTGGCGGACGTCACCCGGCAGAGCCCGTGGCCGTGGGCCGAGGGCGGCATGGTCTCCACCGCGCCCGATCTGGAGCGCTTCCTCACCGCGCTGCTCGGCGGCCGTCTGCTGCCGCCCGCCCAGCAGGCCGAGCTGTTCACCGTCCCGGACGTGCCGAACTTCCGGGGCCCGGGCCCCGACCTCGGCCCGGCCGCCGACCGGGCCTGCCTCAGCGCCGGCCTGATGCGCCTCTCCCCCGCGCCCGGCCTGGTGCTGTGGGGCAAGACCGGCAGCCGTCCGGGCTGGACCAGCGGCGTGTTCGCCACCCGGGACGCCGCCCGGACCCTGGTGTACTCCTTCACCCCGACCTCCCGCCGGGGCGCCCCGTTCACCGCCCAGTACCGGGTCGCCGCCGCCGCGTTCGGCCTGCCCGGGCTGTGAACGGGCGCCCGGCGGGCGGAGCACCCGGCGGACGGGAACGGCGGACGGGGCCCGCGCCGCCGTCGCGGCGGTACGGGCCCCGTCCGGGGCGGTCAGCGGGCCGGTCAGCCCGCGGCGAGCAGCTCCAGGGTGTCGATCACCCGGTTGGAGAAGCCCCACTCGTTGTCGTACCAGGCGACCACCTTGACGTGGCGGCCGTCGACCCGGGTGAGCGCCGAGTCGAAGATCGAGGAGGCCGGGTTGCCGGTGATGTCGGAGGAGACCAGCGGGTCCTCCGAGTACTCCAGGACGCCCGCCAGCTTGCCCCCGGCGGCCTCGCGGTAGGCGGCGAGCACCTCCTCGCGGGTGACGTCGCGGGCGACGGTGGTGTTCAGCTCGACGATCGAGCCGACCGGGACCGGCACCCGGATCGAGTCGCCGGACAGCTTGCCGTCCAGCTGCGGCAGCACCAGGCCGATCGCCTTGGCGGCGCCGGTGGTGGTCGGGACGATGTTGACGGCGGCGGCGCGGGCCCGGCGCGGGTCGCGGTGCGGGCCGTCCTGGAGGTTCTGCTCCTGGGTGTAGGCGTGCACGGTGGTCATGAACCCGTGCTCGATGCCCGCGAGTTCGTCGAGGACGGCGGCCAGCGGGGCCAGCGCGTTGGTGGTGCAGGAGGCGTTGGAGACGATGGTGTGCGCGGCCGGGTCGTAGGCCCCGGTGTTGACGCCGTAGGCGAGCGTGACGTCGGCGCCGTCGGACGGGGCGGAGACCAGCACCTTCTTGGCCCCGGCGGTCAGGTGGGCGCGGGCGGCCTCGGCGGAGGTGAAGCGGCCGGTGGCCTCCAGCACGATGTCGACGCCGAGTTCGGCCCAGGGCAGGTCGGCCGGGTCGCGCTCGGCGAGGACCTTGATCCGGCGGCCGTCGACCACCAGGGTGTCGCCCTCGACGGTGACCGGGCGGCCGAGCCGGCCCGAGGTGGTGTCGTAGGCGAGCAGGCGGCCGAGCGCGGTGGGCTCGGTCAGGTCGTTGACGGCGACGACCTCCAGCTTGCTGTCGCGCTCCAGCAGGGCGCGCAGCACGTTGCGACCGATGCGGCCGAATCCGTTGACGGCGATGCGGGTCATGGGGTGGTGCCCTTCTCTGCGGCTCTCGCCCGCTGTTCCGGCGGGGCTGACCACTCCACTGTCGCTCGCCGGGAGGGGAGGCGGTAGTGGCACCCGTGCCACGGTGCGCAAGGATCGCGCCACGTCGGGCCGGGGTGCTCACTCGCCCTTGGCGAAGGTCCGCCGGTAGTCGCTGGGCGTGGTCCCGAGGATCTGCTGGAAGTGCGCGCGCAGGTTCGCGCCGGTGCCCAGGCCGGTCTCGGCGGCGATCCGCTCGACCCCGTAGTCGGAGCGTTCCAGCAGCTCACGGGCCAGGTCGACGCGGGCCCGCAGCACCCACTGCATCGGCGTGTAGCCGGTGTCCTCGACGAAGCGGCGGGAGAAGGTGCGCGGCGAGACGGCGGCGTGCCGGGCCAGCGCCCGCACGGTCAGCGGCCCGCCCAGCCGGTGCAGCGCCCACTCCCGGGTGGCCGCGAACCGCTCGCCGACCGGCTCGGGCACGCTGCGCGGCACGTACTGGGCCTGGCCGCCGCTGCGGTACGGCGCGGCGACCAGCCGGCGCGCGGTGTGGTTGGACGCGGCCACCCCGAGGTCGCTGCGCAGCACGTGCAGGCACAGGTCGATGCCGGACGCGGCGCCCGCCGAGGTGAGCACGCTGCCCTCGTCGACGAACAGCACGTTCTCGTCCACCCGCACCCCGGGGTACTTGGCGGCCAGCGCCCGGGTGTAGTGCCAGTGCGTGGTGGCCCGGCGGCCGTCCAGCAGGCCGGTCGCGGCCAGTGCGAACGCCCCGGTGGAGATCGCCGCCAGCCGGGCGCCGCGGGCGTGCGCGGCGCGCAGCGCGGCCACCACGGCGGGCGGCGGGTCGTCCCGGTCGGGGTGCCGGTAGCCGGGCACGAACACCGACTCGGCCCACTCCAGCGCCTCCAGCCCGTGCGCCACGTGGTACGAGAGCCCGTCCCCGCCCGCGACCAGCCCGGGCGCCGCCCCGCACACCCGCACCTCGTACGGCATGCTGCCGCGGGTGGAGAACACCTGCGCCGGGATTCCGACGTCGAGCGGTTTGGCACCGTCCAGGACCAGCACGGCCACCCGGCGCAGACGAGGAGTCGACACCCGCCCAGGGTAGGCGCGTCCCGGCGTCGGCACGGCGGCGTCCGGCGGCGTGGGCGGGGCGTGGCGGCGGTACGGCAGGGTCCCGGCGGCACGGCAGGGTCCCGGCGGCGGCGCGGGCGCGTCGCGGTGCCTCCCGGCGGGCCGGGAGGCGTCCGGTCAGTCGGCGATCCCGAGGACGCGTCCGGCGGTGTCGGGGTCGTCGATGCTGCGCAGCATGCAGTGCGCGACGTCGGCCCGGGAGATCTTCGACCCGCCGCGCAGGTTCCGCCCGTAGGCGATCCGGTAGTCGCGGGTGAGCGGCTTGTCGGTGAGCTGGGGCGGGCGGACCACCGTCCAGTCCAGGCCGCTGGCCAGCACCACGTCCTCCATCCGGGCCAGGTCCGCGTAGTGCGCCCGCAGCACCCGCTTGACCAGCGGCGTCAGCACGTACCGCATCACCGGGCCCTCGCCCGGGTCGTGCCGGGGCGGGTGCGGGCGGCCCGGCGAGGGCACCGTCCCGACCGGTGCGGCGCTCACCACCAGCAGCCGCCGCGCCCCGGTCTCCCGCATCGCGCCGACCAGCGCCCGCGTCCCGCTCTCGGCGACCCCGACGCCGGCCTTCCCCACCGCGCCGAGCCCCGACAGCACCGCGTCGGCGCCCGCCACCGCGTCCCGCAGCTCCGGCGCCCCGGCCGTCGCCAGGTCCGCCCGCACCACCCGCACCCCGGGCCGCTCGCCCAGTTTGGCCGGATCGCGCACCACCGCCGTCACCTCGTGCCCGGCCTCCAGCGCCTGCGCCAGCAGGTGCCGCCCGATCCCGCCGGTGGCGGCCACCACAGTCAGCCTCATCGCCCTCTCCACCTTCCCGATCATCATGACGTTCCGTCAATTTTCTTCTGCAACACCGGAGTTGGCACTTCTCAGCTTGTCAGGGTTGGTCACGAAGTAGATGTCCGTGACCTGCTCGCCGTCCGCCGACAGGTCCAGCACGAGCACCGCGAACGGCGCCTCCCCGACGAACAGCACCGCCGACGGGTCCCCGTTGGCGGTGGCCCACCGGACCCGGATGCCCTGCGGGGCCCGCGCCGAGCCGCCCACCAGCAGCCGGGCGACCTGCCCCCGGCCGCGCACCGGGCGCGGCCCGGCCGCGGTCGCCTTGCCGCCGCCGTCCGCCCAGAGCGTGACGTCGGGGGCGAGCAGCCGCAGCAGCCCGTCCAGGTCCCCGCCGCCGACCGCGGCCGCGAACCGCTCGGTGGCCTGCCGCCGCAGCGCCGCGTCCGCCCGGTACCGGGGCCGCCGGGCCCGGACGTGCTCGCGGGCCCGGTGGGCGAGCTGGCGGACGGCGGCGGGGCTGCGCCCGAGGATCTCGGCGGTCTCCGGGTGGCCGTAGCCGAACACCTCGTGCAGCACGAACACCGCCCGCTCCAGCGGGGTCAGCGTCTCCAGCACCACCAGCAGCGCGATCGACACCGCCTCGGCCCGCTCCCCCGGGTCCTCCTGCGCCGGGGCGATCAGCGGCTCGGGCAGCCAGGGCCCGAAGTAACTCTCCCGGCGCCGGCTGATCTCGGCCCGCCGGGCGAGCGCGGTGTTCACGGCGGTGCGCACCAGGTACGCCCGCGGGTGGACCACCGGCCCGGCCTCGGCGGACCGGTACCGGCCGGACCAGGCCAGCCAGGTCTCCTGGAGGACGTCCTCGGTGTCGGCGACCGTCCCCAGCAGGTTGTAGACCATCGAGAACAGCAGCTCCCGGTGCCTGGTGAACACCTCGGTGGCCTCGTCCGTCGTCACGCCCGTCTCCTCTCCGCGGCTGCATCCCGAGAGTGTCAGCACGGCCCGGGTGTGACACGGAACCGGAGGAGAACCGGAACGAGTCCGGGGACGAGTCCGGGGACGGGGACGGCCCGCGCCCTGACGTGGTGCCGTCAGCGGCGCGGGCCGTCCCCGCGGCGGAGCCCCGGCGAGGGGTCAGCCCATGCTCTTCTGCCCGTCCAGTGCCTCCCGGATGATGTCGGCGTGCCCGGCGTGCTGCGCGGTCTCGGCGATGACGTGCAGCACGGTGCGCCGGGCCGACCAGCTCGTGCCGGGGGCGAACCAGGGCGCCGCGGGCAGCGGGTGCGAGACGCCCAGGTCGGCCAGCCCGGCCAGCATCTCGTCGGTGCCGCGGGCCACCGCCTCGTACGCGGTGAGCACGCCGCGCAGGGTCTCGCCGGGCAGCAACCGGAACTCGTCCGTGCGGGCCTGGACGTCGGCCTCGGTGAAGGAGCTGAAGTCCGGCATCGCCGAGGTGCCCCGGACGATGAACGCGGCCCACTGCCGCTCCACCGAGGTGACGTGCTTGATCAGGCCGCCGATGGTCAGTTCGCTGACGGTGGTGCGGCGGGACGCCTGCTCGTCGTCGAGGCCGCGGGCGGTCAGCCGCAGGAAGTGCCGGATGGCGCGCAGCTCCGCGATCAGGTCGGCGTGCTCGCCGGTCGGGCCCTCGGCGGTGGCGGCGGGGTACTGGCCGACCGCGGTCTCGACGGCCTCGGTGGCCTCGGTGGTCTCGGTGGTCTGCACGGTCTCGGTGCTCATGGTGGTCGCCTCTCCGAAGTGCGGTGCTGTCGCGGTGCGGTGCGGTGCGGTGCCGACGGGGTGCGCCCGGACGCCTCGGGCCGGCTGCCCGGCGCGGTCCCCCTCGCTCCGTGTTCCACGCTACGGACCATTGCGGCCACCTTCCGTCCGCAATTGCCGGAGGATGGGACCCATGGCCGACACCAGTGCCCGCACCCTGCGCCTGCTCACCCTGCTCCAGTCCCACCGCTACTGGCCGGGCGGGGAGCTCTCCGCCCGGCTCGGCGTCTCCGCCCGCACCCTGCGCCGCGACGTCGACCGGCTGCGCGAGCTCGGCTACCCGGTGGAGGCCCGGCGCGGCGTCGACGGCGGCTACCAGCTGGCCGCGGGCGCCGCGCTGCCCCCGCTGGTGATCGACGACGAGGAGGCGGTCGCGCTGGCCGTCGGCCTGCAGGCGGCGGCGGACGGCGCGGTGGAGGGCATCGCGGAGGCTTCGGTACGGGCGCTGGCCAAGGTGGTCCAGGTGATGCCGGCCCGGCTGCGCCGCCGGGTGGAGGCCCTGCGGGCCGTGACCGTCCCGGCGAACTGGCGCGCCGACACCACCGCCCCGATCGACCCGGACGTCCTCACCGCCGTCGCCCTGGCCTGCCGGGACACCGAACGGCTGCGCTTCGGCTACCGGGCCGCCGACGGCACCCCCACCGAACGGCACGCCGAGCCGTACGGCCTGGTCCGGCTCGGCCGCCGCTGGTACCTGGTCGCCTACGACCTCACCCGCCAGGCGTGGCGCACCTTCCGCCTCGACCGCCTCTCCGCCCCCGCCGCCACCGGCGCCCGCTTCCTGCCCCGCACCCTCCCGGCCGACGACGCCGCCGAGTTCGTCCGGGCCGGGCTGCAGGGCCAGCCCCGCCCGCACCGGGTCGAGGCGGTGGTGGACGCCCCCGCGGCGACGGTCCGGCAGAAGCTCGGCGCCTGGGCCGAGACCGAGGAGGTGGACGCCGGGCGCAGCCGGGTGCGGATGGACGCCGACGCCCTGGAGTGGCCCGCGATGGCCCTCGGCTCGCTGGGGGTCGACTTCCGGGTGGTCTCCCCGCCCGAGCTGTCCGCGCTGCTGGCCGCCTGGGGCGAGCGCTTCACCCGCTGCACCGGCGGCAACGAGCAGGCAGAATCGGGGCGGTGACGACACAGCAGCTGCTCACTCCCGCCGAGGCCGCCGAACGCTCGGGGTTCAGCCTGGACACCCTGCGCTACTACGAGCGGATCGGCCTGCTCACCTCCATCACCCGCGCCACCAGCGGCCACCGCCGTTTCAGCCCCGACGACATGGGCTGGCTGGGCATCCTGCGCTGCCTGCGCGACACCGGCATGCCGATCGCCGACATGCGCCGGTACGCCGAACTCGCCCGCGCCGAGGGCCCGGACGGCCTGCGCGGCCGGATCGAACTGCTGGAACGGCACGACACCGCCGTCCACGACCAGATCGCCCTGCTGGAGCGCCAGCGCACCCACCTCCGCGACAAGATCGACTACTACCGCAGCGTCCTCGCCGCCGACTGACGCCCGCGCCGGACCCCTCCCCTCAGACCCGGAGCCCGTCCACCACCAGCCCGAACAGGTGCTCGCTCCGCTCGGCCAGCACCGGCGCCTGGTCGGCGATCCAGCTGACGGCGTTGGCCAGCGCGAACAGGTCGGTGCCGGTGACGTCCGCCCGGATCCGCCCGGCCCGCTGGGCGGCGGCCAGCAGCCCGCCCCCGGCCTCCCGCATCGCCGTGCAGCTCGCGTGCAGCGGCGAGGCCGGGTCCCGGAGGGTGGCCAGCAGCGTGCCCGGCAGGTCCCGGTAGGCGCCCGCGCCCGCGCAGAACTCCCGCAGCCAGCCGACCAGCGCCGCCTCCGGATCGTCCTGTTCGGCCGCCAACTCACCGGCCCGGCGCGCCAGTTCCTTGAAGCGCCGGGCGAGCAGCGCCTCCAGCAGCGCCTCCCGGTTGGGGAAGTGCCGGTAGAGCGTGCCCAGTCCGACCTCGGCCCGCCGGGCGACGTCGCGCAGCGAGGCCCCGGCGCCCTGTTCGGCGAGCACCTGCGCGCCGGCCTCCAGCAGCCGGTCCCGGTTGCGCCTGGCGTCCGCGCGCGGCGCCCGGGCGGTCTGCTCAACAGACATGCCACATCCCGTCGTTGACATTCGGAGCGCCGCTCCGTTTAACTTTCCGGAGCAGCGCTCCGCATTCTACGGCAGCGCTCTGCGACCTGCGGAGGGGGAGACACCCATGACGATCGACAGCATGTGGGCAATACGGCTGCACGCCTTCGGCGAGCCCGAGGTACTGGTCCGCGAACGGGTGCCGCGGCCGGTGCCCGGCCCCGGCGAGGCCCTGGTCCGGGTGCACGCGGCGGGCGTCAACCCGCCCGACTGGTACGCCCGCAGGAACTTCGACAACATCCCGGCCGAGCTGCGTCCGCCGCTCACCCTCCCGCTGATCCCGGGCAGCGACATCTCCGGCACGGTCGCCGCCACCGGCCCGGGCTCCGTCCGGCAGGTCGGCGAACGCGTCCACGGACTGGTCAACTTCCCCGGCCGGGGCGCCGGTTACGCCGAGTACGCGACCGCCCCGGACGCCCACCTGGCCCGCCTGCCCGACGCCCTGGACCACCCGACCGGCGCCGCCCTCCCGATGGCCGGCCTGACCGCCTACCAGTACCTCACCCAGCTGCTGCGCCCCGCGCCGGGCATCACCGCCGTGGTCAACGGCGCGGCCGGCGGCGTCGGCCACCTCGCCCTGCAACTCCTCCGGGCGGGCGGCGCCGGCCGGCTGATCGCGGTCGCCTCCGGCCGCCACCGGGACTTCCTGCACGAGCTGGGCGCCGACCGCTTCGTCGACTACACCGCCGGGCCGGTCGCGGACACCGTCCGGGACGCCGACCTGCTCCTCGACACCGTCGGCGGCCCGGACGCCCACCGCCTGCTCCCGGTCCTGCGCCGGGGCGGCCGGGTCGCCCCGGTCTTCCTCGGCGACTACCGCCGCGAGCACGCCACCACCGAACTCGGCCTGACCTTCAACGACCGCTTCTGGCAGGTCCGTTCCAGCGGCGAGGACCTCACCGCCCTGGACGCCCTGGTGACGGCCGGCACCGTCCGGGTCGCCGTCACCGCCGTCTTCCCCCTCGCCGACGCCGCCGCCGCCCACCGCCGCGCCGAACAGGGCCACCTGCGCGGCAAACTGGTCCTGCACGTCGCCGACTGACGCCCCGCCCCGGCCCGCCCCGCCCCGCCCCGGCCCGCCCCGGCCCGCCGCAGGCCGGCTACGCGGTCCGGGCGTCCCGCTCCCGGACCGTCGCGGCGCCCCGGCGCTCCCAGCCCTCCGCCCGGACCACCACCTCCCCGATCCGGTCGATCGCCCGGGCGATCTCCTGCGCCGGGTGCCGGAGCGGCGCGCTCATCCCGGCCAGCGCGGCCAGCAGCGCCCGGAACTGCTCCAGCCCGGCCAGCCCTTCGCGGATCGCCCCGGCCAGACCCACCAGCTCGCCGAGGAACGCGTCCGCACCCGGCACCTCCCCCCGCACCTGCCCCGGCGTCGACGCGGTTCGGAGCAGGTCCAGCACGGAGCCCACCGCCCGGTCGATCCGCTCCACGTGGACGGCGAACCGGTCCGCCCGCTCGCGCAGTTCGCCCGCCGGTGCGGCCAGCGCCGCCGCCATCCGCCCGGTCACCGCGAGACCGACGGCCCCGGGCGCGCCCGGGCTCCACGCCTGCCGGACCTGCGGGCCGAACCGCTCCATCACCTCCGCCAGGTCGTTGATCGAGCGGGTCAGCGCGTTCACGTCCTCGCCCACCACCCCCATGTCCGCCTCCACCGCGGCGAACCGCCCGACCGGCCCGGGGCTGTCCGGACCGGCCGAACCGCCCGGATCGAGCCAGCCGTCCCCGCCGAGCCCCCGGGCCGGGACCGGGGCCGCCCGGTGGTCGGTCCGCCCGGGGACGTGGTCGGCGAGGGCGTGGCCGGCCGAGAGGACCGCCCACACCGCGCCGAAGACCGCCACCGTCCCGAGCTGCGCGGTCCCGTTCACCGGGCACCGCCACGGCCCCCGCGGGCGGGCGCGCCCGCGGCAGTGTCCCGGACGTCGCGCCCTGCCGTGTCGCGCCCTGTCATGTCGTCTCCTGTCATCTCGTCTCCCGGTGTCGGGGTCCGGCACCGGGGTCCGGTGTCGGGGTCTGGGCAGCGGAGCTACTCGGCGGTAGGGTCACCGGCACGCTCGGGCTGGGTGATCTCGGAGGTTGCGGTGGAGTACGGCGAGTACCGGCGGCACGACGCGGTGGGGCTGGCCGCGCTGGTGGCGGGCGGGGAGGTGAGCGCCGGGGAGCTGCTGGAGGTGGCGATCGGGCGGGCCGAGCAGGTCGGCGGGCGGCTGAACGCGATCGTGCGGCCGATGCACGAGGTGGCCCGGGAGCGGGCGGCGGGGCCGCTGACCGGGCCGTTCGCGGGGGTGCCGTTCCTGATCAAGGACCTGATCCAGGACTACGCGGGCCTGCCCACCGGCAGCGGCTGCCGGGCGCTCCAGGACACCCCGGCGACCGCGCACAGCGAGTCGGTGCGGCGCTGGCTGGACGCCGGGCTGGTGGTGTTCGGGAAGACCAACACGCCGGAGTTCGGCAGCAAGGGCGTCACCGAGCCGGCGGCCACCGGCCCGGCCCGCAACCCGTGGGACACCGGGCGGACCCCGGGCGGCTCCTCCGGCGGCTCGGCCGCCGCCGTCGCCGCGGGCGTCGTCCCGGTGGCGGGCGCCAACGACGGCGGCGGGTCGATCCGGATACCGGCGGCCTGCTGCGGCCTGTTCGGCCTCAAGCCGGGCCGCGGCGTCGTCCCGGCCGGGCCCGCCGCCGCCGAGCACCTGCACGGCGCCGCCACCGACGGGGTGCTCTCGCGCAGCGTCCGGGACAGCGCCGCGATGCTGGACGTGCTGGCCGGCGCCCCCGACCCGGCCGGCCCGTACCTGCCGCACCGCCCGCCGACCCCGTACGCCGAACTGGCCCGCCGCGCCCCGGGCCCGCTGCGGATCGGCTTCACCACCCGCTCCCCGCTGGGCACCGCGGTGCACCCGGAGGCGGTCGCCGCCGTCGCGGACGCCGCGGCCCTGCTGGAGGGGCTCGGCCACCACGTCGAGGAGGCCGACACCGGCATCGACGAACGCGGCCTGGCCCTGGACTTCCTGGCCATGTGGGCCACCGAGACCGCCGCCACGGTGGACGCCGTCAAGCGGCTCACGGGTGCCGGGAACGCGGGCTTCGAGCTCGACACCCACGTGCTGGCCGCCGCCGGCCGCCGGATGCGCGCCCCCGCCTACTACGCGGCCCACCAGCGCTGGAACCTGTACAACCGCCAGCTCGCCGCGTTCCACACCCGGTACGACCTGCTGCTCACCCCCACCCTGGCCCAACCGCCGGTCCGCATCGGCGAGTTGGACACCCCCGCGGCCGTCCGGGCGCTGGCCCGGCTGCTGCTGCCGCTCGGCCTGCTGGGCCTGCTCAGCCGGACCGGGGCGTACGAGGAGGCGGTGATCACCAACCTGGCGCCGGTCCCGTTCACCCAGCTCGCCAACATCACCGGCCGCCCCGCCGCCAGCGTCCCGCTGCACCGCACCCCGGACGGCCTGCCGCTGGGCGTGCAGTTCGTGGCGCCGCTGGGCGGCGAGGGCACCCTGCTCGCCCTCGCCGCCCAACTGGAGTCGGCCCGCCCCTGGGCCCACCTGGAGCCCGCGCTGTGACCGGCCGGGGAGCGGAACAGCCGGGGAGCGAGACGGCCGGGCGGCGGAACGCCCGGCGGTGCACTCGGACGTGTCCGAACGCCTGTTGCCCCGCAGTGACAATTCGCGCACCCCGCGAGGTCATTGGGCGGTGAGACTTGAGTCATCGCCCCGGACGACGGAACGGAAGAACCGGCGGGGGCCGACCCACCGATCACCACCGACCACCGTTCCTGGGGGGAACCATCCATGTCCGTGCGCGCCCGCCTCCGCCGCTCCTCCGCCGTCGCCCTGGTCTCCGCGATCACCGCCGGCTCCGCCCTGCTGCTGACCGCCTGCGACCCGTCCGACGACAGCACCGGCGCGCAGCCCGCCGGCGCCGCCCCGGCCCGCACCGCCTCGGCCGCCTCGGCCGCTCCGACCACCCAGGCCGGCACCGCGAGCGCCACCCCGACCACCCCGGGCACCGCCACCGCCTCCGCCACCCCGTCGGCCCCGGCGAGCGCCACCGCGTCCTCCCCCGCCCGGCAGCAGCCGTCCGCCACCCCGACCAAGGCCGCCGCCGTCAACCGCACCAAGGGCACCGGGCTGACCGTCAGCAACGGCACCCGCTACGTCGTGATGGACGGCCGGGTGGTCGACTTCGGCACCGTGGTCCGCGACCTGGCCTGGTCGCCCGACGGCAAGCGCGCCGCCTTCATCGACGGCAACGGCAACCTGGAGACCTCCGACCCGGACGGCGGCCACCAGGTCCTGGTCGCCAGGGCCCCGTCCGGCGTCACCTGGTCCCACCCGACCTGGCAGGTGTTCGTCCCCAGCGAGAACGACGCCGCCATGTACCTGCAGCCCAAGAACAACCTGCAGTTCACCGCCGAGGACCACGGCACCCTGCGGCTGCTCACCGTCCCCGCCAACGGCGGCGCCCCGCAGCAGCTCGGCCTGGGCAACTTCAGCGACGACGACGCCAAGCCGCTCCCGGACAGCGGCAACCTGTGGCCGAACGGCGCCGGGCGCTACGGCTCCTCGACCTACGCCAACCGCAACGACGGCCAGGTGTACCTCCGCGACGACTACCTGCGCCAGCAGGGCGGCGCCGTCACCAAGGGCTCCCAGCCCGACCTGTCCGACGAGGGCGACCTGGTGTTCGTCCGCTCCGTCGACGGCCACGACCACCTGTTCACCAAGACCGGCGGCTACGACGGCCCGGAGCGCGACCTCACCCCGCAGGCCACCGCGGACTACACCGAGCCGGTCTTCTCCCCCGACGGCAAGACCGTCGCCTTCCGCGCCCCCGACGGCATCTACACCGTCCCGGCCAAGGGCGGCGCCCCGGTCAAGATCTCCGACACCGCCGGTCTGCCCGCCTACCGCGGCTGAGCCGCCCCCGCCGCTCCCCACCGGCTCCCCGGCACCGGGGCGCCACCGAGCCGTCCCGGTTCACGAATTCAGGGTCCGCGAACCGGGACCCCGCGAGACAGCCCGGACGGCCCCGCCGCCCGGGCTGCCGCACACCGCTACCCGCTACCCGCTACCCGCTACCGGCTACCGGCTACCGGGCGAGCCTGGCCAACTCCTCATGAAGGTTCGGCAGTTGCTGGTCCGCGTCGTCGTGCGGCAGCCACTCGACCGGGTCGAGGAAGCGGAACACCACCCGGCTCGGGGTGATCGCGTACTCGTACTCGGCGAAGCCGACCACCGCGCCCGTCCCGCCCCGCGCGACCCCCCGCAGCACGTGCGCGGTGAGCTCGTCCGGGGCGTCGCCCCGGACGGCCGACACCCGGCGGCGGGCGTTCGAGCGGGCCAGGTACGGGCAGACCATCGAGGCGTACAACATGCACGCCCGGTGGCCGGGGCCCTCCGTGGTGGGCGCCGTGTTCCGGTAGGGCCGGTCGGCCGCCAGCGCCTCGCCGATCGCCGCCGCCTCGGCCCCGCCGACCACCCGCCACACCGTCCCGCGCGGCATCAGCGTGTTGCACACCGAGCACAGCCGCTCCCGGGCGCAGGCCGCGGACCGCTCGTAGTCGGTCAGCGCGAACTGCGGCGTCCCGTCCTCCCACGGGGTGATCGCGGGCACCGGGTAGCCCCGCTCGTCACGCGGGCGGGCCGCCACCGCGGGCGGCTTGGGAACGAGGTCGAAGCGCATGGCCCCATCCCTATCACGCCCCCGAGTTCACCCGCGGGGCACCGCGTACTCGACCAACTCGGCACCGCCGGGTTCGAGTTGCCCCCACTCCCCGGGCACGTCCAGCACCGCGACCCCGGCCGTGGAGAACTTCTCCCGCACCCGCTCCAGCGCCTCGCCCCCCGGCTCCGCGGCCAGCGCCAGCACCAGCTCCCGCACCTCGGGCCGGTGCCCGACCAGCATCACCGTCCGCACCACCGGGGGCAACTCCCGCAGCAGATCCACGAGTTCCCCCACCTCGGCGCGGTACGCCCGCGGTTCCAGGACGAGTTCGGGCGCGCCGCCGAGCTCCGGCTCGGCCAGCTCCCAGGTCTGCCGGGTGCGCACCGCGGTGGAGCACAGCACCCGGTCCGGCACCAACTCGTGCTCCGCCAGCCACCGTCCGGCCGCCGCCGCGTCGGCCCGGCCGCGCTCGGCCAGCGGCCGCAGCTCGTCCGGGACGTCCGGCCAGTCCGCCTTGGCGTGCCGCAGCACGATCAACCGCCGCTGTTCCGTCATCCCCCCAGTGTGACCCGATCCGCGAAGCACACTCCACCGGACGCGCGGGTCGGCCCGGTGCCGGCGGAAAACCGGGCGACACCCCGGCCCCGTGCGGCTAGCGTCGGGGGCATGCGTGCCCTGACCGAGCCCGAGATCCGGGCGTCCTTCGTCAACTGCTCCAAGGGCGAGGCCAAGCGGCTCCCCGTCCCGCGGGGCTTGGCCGAGCTGCGCTGGGACGACCTGGACTTCCTCGGCTGGCGCGACCTCGGCGCCCCCGACCGGGCCTACCTGGTCGCCGAACTCGACGGCCGGCCGGTCGGCGTCACCCTCCGCTCGCCGAACGTGAGGCGCAGCCTGACCCGCACCAACGTCTGCTCGGTCTGCATCACCGCGCACGCGGGCAGCGGCGTCTCCCTGCTCACCGCCCCCCGCGCGGGCGCCGCCGGCCGGGACGGCAACTCGGTCGGCACCTACCTCTGCGCCGACCTGGCCTGCTCGCTCTACGTCCGCGGCCTGCGCCGCCCGGCGACGGTCAGCCGCCCGGACGAGTCGCTCCCCCTGGAGGAGCAGATCGCCCGGACGACCGCCAACCTGACGGCGTTCCTCCGCCAGATCCTGGCCTGACCGGCCTCACGGCGCCGACTGGTACTCCACCGTCAGCACGCCCCGCCCGAGCGCGTGCGCGGTCAGGTGGAACCCCACCTGCGCGGCCGGCGTGTCCGGCCCGACCCCCAGCGTCGGCACGTCCAGCGCGTGCACCACGAACACGTACCGGTGCGCCGGCCCGGGCGGCGGCGCCGCCCCGTCGTACCGGTGCCCCGGGAAGTCGTTGCGGACGTGGAACGCCCCGCCGGGCAGCCCCCCGTCGTCCGCCCCCGCGCCCCGCGCCAGCCCCGTGGTCCCCGCCGGCAGGTCCACCGCCAGCCAGTGCCACCAGCCCGCCGCGGTCGGCGCGTCCGGGTCGTAGCACGTCACCGCGAACGACCGCGTCCCCTCCGGAGCCCCCTCCCAGGACAACTCCGGCGAAACGTTCCCCGCCGCGTGCACGTGCGCGTCCGGCATGACCCCACCGTCCACCAGATCCGCACTGCGCAGCTCGAACGCCGGCACCGGCGGCAGGAAGTCGTACGGAAGCGGAATGCGCCCGGTCATCGTTCACCGTCCTCATCGAAGGTGTGGAAACTCCTCCGGCAGTCTACGGAGCCCCGCCCCGCCACGGGTGACACCACCTCAGCCCGCTCCGGGCACTCCACCACGACGCCTCGACCGCCGCCGCACCGTCCCCGTCCCCTCAGCCCCTCAACTCCGCCACAACGCCTCGACCGCCGCCCCCAGCACCGTCTCCACCTTCCCCAGGTCGAAGACCAGGTCGAAGTGGTTGCGCCCCCCGACCAGCAGCTCGTGCACCGGCACCCCGTTCTCCCGGGCCGTCTCCGCGAACTCCGCCTGCTGCCGCCCGAACTCCCCCGTCTCGTGCTCCCCCAGCGCGAGCAGCACCGGCGGCAGCGCCGCCAGCGCGTCGGGCGCGGCGTACAGCGGGCTGAGCCGGCGGGCCCGGTCGAGGTCCAGGCCGAGCGGCTGGTTGACGTAGCTGAGGGTGACGGGCTCCAGGTCGTAGACGCCGCTGAGCAGGGCCGCGCCGCGGATCCGCCCGCGCAGTCTGGGGTCGAGCAGGGCGCTCGCCGCCAGGTGCGCTCCCGCGGAGCTGCCGCTGAGCACGACGCGTGCGGGGTCGGTGCCGAGTTCCGCCGCGTGCTCGACCAGCCAGAGCACCGCGGTGGTGACCTGTTCGGTGATCTGCTCGACCGTCCACTGCGGGGCGAGCCCGTAGCCGACGGCGGCGAACGCGGTGCCGTGCGGGACGAGGTCGAGCGCGGGGAAGACCGAGTCCTCCTTGCCGAGCTCCTGCCAGAAGCCGCCGTGCACGAAGACGTGCAGCGGCGCGCCGGGGCCGGCCGGGAAGAAGTCGAGCCGTTCGGGCCCGGCGGTGCCGTAGCGCAGCTCCCGGTGCCCGGCGAGTTCCTGGTAGGCCCGGCGGCTCTGCGCCGCGTACGCCGCGAGTTCGGCGTCGAAGTCCGCGGCCTTGGTGCTGGGCGAGTACTCCCGGTCGAGTTCCCGCTGGTCGAAGCCCCGGTAGACCGTCATGCCGCCGCTCTCCTCACCCAACCAGGTATAGACCAATACGGGAGCGCGCGGTTAGCGTGGTCACTCCCTGTACTTCCTTCTCCGGAGTTGCCCCGTGGAGACGTCCGTCCTCGCCTTCGTCACCGACCTGCTCGACGAAGGGGCCGACACCTTCTTCGGCAACCTTACCGACCGGGCGGGCGTCGGCGGCGTCACGCTGGCCTCGGTCTACCACGAGGCCCGCGACGTCTTCCCGCACAACCCGCGCCGGGTGCTGCGCTACCTGGAGCCCGGTGCCGCGTACTTCCGCCCGGACCCGGCCCGCTGGGCCGGCCGCCGGCTCTCCCCGCTGCCGTCCACCGCGATCGGCGCCCGCGACCCGTTCGCCGAGGCCGCCGAGGAGACCCGCCGCCGCGGCCTGAAGCTGCACGCCTGGACGGTCTTCTGCCACAACGACCGGCTCGGCTTCGCGCACCCCGACTGCGCCCCGGCCAACGCCTTCGGCGACCGCCACCTGACCGAGCTGTGCCCGGCCAACCCGGAGGTCCGCGAGTACTGCCGCACCGTGGTCGAGGAGCTGGCCCGGTACGGCGTGGACGCGATCCGGGCCGAGTCGCTGCACTTCCACGGCCTGGCGCACGGCTACCACCACGAGCGCTACTTCGAGGAGCTGGGCCCGGTCACCGAGGCGCTGCTGTCGGTCTGCTTCTGCCCGCACTGCCTGGCCGCCGCGAACGCCGCGGGCGTCCCCGCCGAACACGTCCGCGACACCGTCCGCACCGAGCTGCGGGCCCGCCTCGCCGACGAGTCGCGCGCCCTGGCGCCCGCCCCGCTGGACGAGCTGGCCGGCGGCGCCTTCGCCACCTACGTGGACGCCTCCGCCCGCACCGTCACCTCGCTCGCCGCCGAGCTGGCCGCCACCGCCGCCGCGCACGGCATGCGGCTGACCTTCATGGACGGCGGCGGCCCCGGCACCGGCTGGCTGTCCGGCATCGACCTGCCCGCCCTCGCGGGCGCCGCCCACCAGATCGAGACGCTCGGCTACGCGAGGACCCCGGAGGAGGTCCGCGAGAAGGTCGCCGCCTTCGCCCTGCACGGCGTCCGCCCGCAGGACATGGCGGTCATCCTGCGCCCGATGGCCTCCGACTGCGACGGGCCCGCCAACCTCGCCGCCAAGATCGCCGCGCTGCGCGAACTCGGGGTCCCCGAGGTCGAGTTCTACAACTACGGCCTGATGCGGCTGTCCTCGCTGAACCGCATCGGCCAGGCCCTGCGATGAGGTCCGGCCGCCGCGCCGGACGACCGGAATGCACCGTTCGCACGGATAGGGCCCGTTCCGTCCCCCGGCCCGGTCAACGCACCGTTAGCCCCGCCTGCTGCGCCCGGAGCGTCCCGAACGGTAGGCTTTCCGTGTGATCTTCAAGCGCATCGGCAACGGGCGGCCGTACCCGGATCACGGCCGGACCAGCACCCGCCAGTGGGCGGACGTCGCGCCGCGTCCGGTGCGGCTGGACCAGCTGGTGACCACCAAGGGCCAGTTGGACCTGGAGACCCTCCTCGCGGAGGACTCCACGTTCTACGGGGACTTGTTCGCCCACGTGGTGAAGTGGCGCGGCGACCTGTACCTGGAGGACGGCCTGCACCGCGCCGTCCGGGCCGCCCTCCAGCAGCGGCAGGTCCTGCACGCCCGCGTGCTGGAGATGGACTGACCGCACGCCGGCCGGGAACATCCGGAACCGTCCCGGGGCGTGGCGCAACCGGTGCCGGTACCGGTACGTCCTTTCGAGTGCCGTCATCCCCCGGATGATGATCATCTAGTACCTGCGCACCCGTTGTCGGATTAGTCTGCTGACTACAGCGGTTCCGCGGTCCGTTCCCACGGCCGCCCCGCGGTCACCGGCACCCCACCCTGGCACCTATGGGGGAGACAGACCATGAGCATGTTGACTCCCCGGGGTTTGAAGGGGAAGCAGTACCGCGTCACCGGAAACGCCTACCCCAGGCTCAGCCGGCCCCCGCGCCGCGGCCGGAAGGTCGCCGTCGCGCTGGGCGGCGTCCTCGCACTGGGCCTGGTCTCGGTCGGCGGCGTCCAGCTCTACGACGTCTTCACCGGCAAGAACGCCAAGGACGCCGCCGCCCAGGCGTGCGCCACCTCCTCCGGCAAGCCGCTGGCCGCCCCGGAGGGCTCCCCGTCGGCCGCCGCGGCGGCCGCGGCCGCCGCCGTCTCCGGCGCCCCGGCACCCGTCCCGAGCAACACCGCGGTGCCGCAGCCCGCCGCCGTCACGGTGAACGTCTACAACGCCACCGACAAGGCCGGCCTGGCCGCCCGCACCGCCGACGAGCTCCGCAAGCGCGGCTTCGTGGTCGACAAGGTGGGCAACGCGCCCGCCGCGCTCGACAAGAAGGTCCCCGGCACCGCGCAGATCGTCAGCGGCCCCGGCGGCCTCGGCGCGGCCACCCTGCTGTCCTCCCAGGTCGCCACCGCGACCGCCACCGAGGACACCCGGGCCGACGCCACCGTCGACTTCGTCATCGGCGACACCTTCAGCGCGCTCGCCGACCCGGCCCAGGCCGCCGCCGCCCTCGCCGAACTCACCAAGCCCTCCCCCACCCCGGAGCCCGGCCACTGCTGAGCCCCGGCGCTCCCGCGGCAGCACGACGAAGGTCCGGCCGGAGGCGGAACCCCCGCCCCGGCCGGACCTCCGCCGTTCCTACCGTCCTACCGCCCGTACCGTCCTCAGCCGGCCGTGCCGTACAGCCGGTCGCCCGCGTCGCCCAGCCCCGGCACGATGTACCCGTGCTCGTTGAGCCGCTCGTCGACCGCCGCGGTGACCACCGTGACCGGCCGCCCCGCCAGCTCGCGCTCCATCAGCGCGACGCCCTCGGGCGCGGCCAGCAGCACCACGGCGGTGACGTCGGTGGCGCCCCGGTCGAGCAGCATCCGGATCGCCGCGACCAGGGTGCCGCCGGTGGCGAGCATCGGGTCGAGGACGTAGATCTGCCGCCCGGAGAGGTCGTCCGGCATCCGGGTCGCGTAGGTCGACGCCTCCAGCGTCTCCTCGTTGCGCACCATCCCGAGGAAGCCGACCTCGGCGGTGGGCAGCAGCCGGGTCATGCCGTCGAGCATGCCGAGGCCGGCCCGGAGGATCGGGACGACCAGCGGGCGCGGGTAGGAGAGCCGGGTGCCCCGGGTGACGGCGACCGGGGTGGTGATCTCGACCGTGTCGGTACGGACGTCCCTGGTCGCCTCGTACGCGAGCAGGGTCACCAGCTCGTCGGTGAGCCGCCGGAAGGTCGGCGAGTCCGTGCGCTCGTCGCGCAGGGTGGACAGCTTGTGGGCGACCAGCGGGTGGTCGACGACGTGGAGACGCATGACACCAACGGTAACGGGCGCGGGTACGTGTGTACGACTCCGTACGAACCGGGACGACCGGGATGACCCGCCGGATGCGCCGCGGTCCGTCCGCGATCACGGAACTCGGGCCGCTCCTGTGGTATCGGCGGGGCCGATCTGGGAAAGTCGGAACCTATGAAGAGCAACCCGACGCGGGCATCCACCGCCGGCGCGGGCGGGTCAGGCTCGACAGACGAGTCCCGTCCGGAGTCAGAGAACGGCGCGCAGCGCGCCGCGGAGACCGACGCGGAACGGCGCAAGCGCCGGGCCGTGTTCCTCCGCGAGTTGGCCGAGGCCCGGGAGTTGCGGGCCCGGGTGCAGCCGAGACGGACCAAGGAGCGCCGGATGCGCGAGGCGCTGCGGATGCGCACCTTCCGGACCTGACCGCCGGGGGCCGCGCCCCGCACCGGAGTTGCGCCCCGCGGGGCCCCGGACGCCCCCTCCGCGAGGGGCCGGGCGGTCAGGATCCGCGCCCCGAGCGGCCGGAAGCCGACCATTCCGACACGACCTGCGAAGACGCGCTGCCGAACACTCCCCGCAGCGGCGGGCTTTCTGTCACGATGCGGTGGGACGGTCCGAACAGCGGACCTCCTTCTGGCGCGGGGGCGGCCGGACCGCACCCGCCCGAGATCGCCGACAGCCGAGACCAATCTTGGGAGTGTCCCTGGTGGCGTACTTCGCTGCAGTGCTTGCTCGCACCGGTGCCGGGTGGGATGTGAGCGAGACGGAACTCGACGACGTAGAGACCCTGGCCGACCTGACCGACCTGGCCCGCGAAGCGGCCGAGGACGACGACACCGTGCTGGTCTTCATCGAGCAGGAGGACGCGTGGTTCGCGGTCCTGCGCATCGACGGTGAGGACGACCCGCGGATCTTCGTCTCCGACGCGGCGGCCGCGGCGCGCAGTTCGTACGGCGCGGTGCTCACCGACGAGTTGATCGAACAGGACGGGGAGGCCGACTTCGACGACCTCGACGGTCTCGTCGCCGGGCTCGACGACGAGGACGCCGAGGACGGCGCGGTCGCCGAGGACGAGGACGAGGAGCCGGCCGGCGGGCGGGGCGCGAGCCCGATCGGGCCGATCGGCGACTCCGAGCTGCTGACCGAGTTCGGGATGACCGCGGCCGACCTGCTGGAGCTGGCCGGCGAGGGGGCCGCGCCCGGCGACGCGCTGGGCGAGATCGCCGAGGCGCTGGGCTGCGGCGAGGTCCTGGAGGCCGTTCGGTAGCGGCGGGCCCGGTGCCCGACACTGGGTCCATGCAGCCCGTCCCCGCCCCCCTCACCGACCCCGCCGACCCGGGCGAACGGCCGCGGATCGCCCCGCTGCCCGCCCCCGAACGCCCCGACCCGGTCCGCGACCGGTGGCAGGACCGGATGCGCCTCGCGATCGAGGAGGCCGCACTGGCCACCGCCACCGGTGACGTCCCGGTCGGGGCGTTCGTCCTCGGACCGGACGGCACCGTGCTCGGCCGCGGCCACAACGTCCGCGAGGCGGTGGGCGACCCCACCGGCCACGCCGAGGTGGTGGCGATCCGGCAGGCCGCCCGAACCGTCGGGGAGTGGCGCCTGACCGGCTGCACCCTGGTCGTCACCCTGGAGCCCTGCACCATGTGCGCGGGCGCGATCGTCCTCTCCCGCCTCGCCCGCGTCGTCTTCGGCGCCCACGACCCGAAGGCCGGCGCGGCCGGCTCCCTCTTCGACGTGGTCCGCGACAACCGCCTCAACCACCGCCCCGAGGTGGTCGGCGGCGTCCTCGCCGACGAGTGCACCGCCCAACTGCTGGCCTTCTTCGACACCCGGCGCTGAGCCCCCGACAACGGATTTCGCCCCGCCTCGCCGATCCGGTAGAGTTCCCCTCGGTAGCGTGTCCGAGCGGCCAAAGGAGCACGCCTCGAAAGCGTGTGTGGGGGCAACTCCACCGTGGGTTCGAATCCCACCGCTACCGCCACTGAGCAGGACGAACGAAGGGCCCGACCGGCTTCCGGTCGGGCCCTTCGCCGTGCCGGGACCGCTTCCGGCCCGAGGGGAGGCGGGCGGAGCGGCGAGAGGCTCCGCACTCCCGGGCGGTTGACCACCGTGCCCATCGGGAGTGCGGAGCCTGGACGGACCTCGCGGTCCGCGGTGGGGGCAGCAGCTCCGGGGGGACGAGCCGCTGCCCCTGGCGGAGGTCCCACAACCGGGTCCGCGTCGGGGGAAGCCGCGGGGCCCGGTCCCACAGCGGGGACCTCCGGATCGCCGTACCGGGGATTCCTGCCAGATCCTCGGTACATCAACCATCCTGCCGCGCCGCCCCGCTGGGGACATCCGGAGAAAGCCCCGTCCGCGCGGGACCTTCGTCCCCGCGGGTGAACACGTCCCTCACCCGTTGCGCCGTCCGGTGGATAAGCTGCCGGGTGGCAGGGCCGTGCGGGGAGAGGACGGCGGCCCGACTCAGGGAGGCAGGCCCGTTCGATGGCTCAGGCGAAGAAGGTGGCCATGTGGATCCTGGTCGTCTTCGTCATCTACACGATCATCACCTCACCGGAACGCTCGGCGGACCTGGTGAAGTCCGGGTTCGTGGGCATCTCGGACGCCGCCAGGGCGGTCGGCTCGTTCATGACCGGACTGGTGCGCTAGTACCGTTGCGGGGTCCGTCCGTCGGGGGCGCGCCCGCGACCGGGCGCGCCCCCTCCCACCCGCGAGGAGCGGCATCGTGATCCGGCACCTGGTCCTGTTCAAGCTGAACGAAGGCGTCACCAAGGAGGACCCGCGGGCCGTCGCGGGCGCCGCGGCGTTCGCCGAGCTCGGCGCGCTGATCCCCGAGCTGCGCGAGTGGGAGTGCGGCTGGAACTTCGCCGAGCGGGACATCGCCCAGGACTTCGCCGTCAACAGCCTGGTCGCGGACCGCGAGGCGCTGGCCGCCTACCTGGGCCACCCGGCCCATCAGGCCGCCGCCGCGCAGTGGCGCGAGTTCGCCACCTGGGTGATCGCCGACCTGGAGGTCTGACCCTCCCCCGCCATCCGTCGCACACGCACGACCCGGCGGCCCCCGCCCTCCGCCCGCGGACGGGGGCCGCAGCACACTCCGCCGAATGCTGGACGGTCCGTCAACACGCCTCCATCGGGTGCTTGCCCGGCCACAGAGCGACTTGTGATGCTATGACCGGTTTTGCCGGAAATTGGCGAGGTGGTTGACGAGGGAGGGGTGACGTGTCCGTACGGACGCAGCAGGGCAGTGCTCCGGAGGACCGGACCGAGGACAGGCCGGACCCCGTCGAGCTGGCCTCCCGCCGCCCCGGCACCCGCGGCGCGGTGGACGTCCGCACCCTCACCCGGATCCTGTTCGAACGGCTCGCCGAACTCCCGGCCGACGCCCCCGAGCGCGCCCGGGTCCGCTCCGCCCTGATCGAGATCAACATCCCGCTGGTCCGCTACGCCGCCACCCGCTTCCGCAGCCGCAGCGAGCCGATGGAGGACATCGTCCAGGTCGGCACCATCGGCCTGATCAACGCCATCGACCGCTTCGACCCCGAGCGCGGCGTCCAGTTCCCCACCTACGCGCTGCCCACCATCCTCGGCGAGATCAAGCGCTACTTCCGCGACAACGTCCGCACCATGCACGTCCCGCGCCGGCTCCAGGAGCTCTGGGTGCAGGTCAGCGGCGCCATGGAGGAGCTGACCGTCACCCACGGACGGGCCCCCAAGGTTCCCGAGATCGCCGCCAACCTGCGCATCCCCGAGGAGGACGTCCGGGCCTGCCTGGACGCCGGCCGCGCCTACAACGCCGCCTCCCTGGAAGCCGCCCAGGAGCACGAGGGCGGCCTCGCCCTGCTCGACCGGCTCGGCTACGAGGACTCCGCCCTCACCGACGTCGAGCACCGCGACATGGTCCGCCACCTGCTGGTGCAGCTCCCCGAGCGGGAGCGCCGGATCATCATGCTGCGGTTCTTCGCCAACCTCACCCAGTCGCAGATCTCCACCGAACTCGGCATGTCCCAGATGCACGTCTCCCGGCTGCTGTCCCGGATCCTCTCCCGGCTGCGCACCGGCAACTCCTGGGAGGAGTGAGTCGTCCCTGTTGCCGCGTGTCACCGGCGGGTGACGAGTCGCGACGAACGGGTTTGCCGGGGCCGGTGGGCCGGTATTGAGCAGTCAGACCCGTCAGCCGGGAACCACTGCGCGGTGGCGACCGTTCGACAGCCAGTCACAAGGGGGTGGGCGCGTGTTCACAGAACCGGGCAGTGCGGTCATCGAAGTCGAGGCCGAAGCCGTCGTCGTACCGATCCCGGCCCAGGCCGGTCCCGCCGAGGCCCCCGACCGGGCCCTCGACACCCGCACGCTCTCCCGCACGCTGTTCCGCCGGCTCGCCGGGCTGACGGCCGGCAGCGCGGAGCACACCTACGTCCGGGACACCCTGATCGAGCTCAACCTGCCGCTGGTCCGGTACGCGTCCGCGCGCTTCCGCAGCCGCAACGAGCCGATGGAGGACATCGTCCAGGTCGGCACCATCGGCCTGATCAAGGCCATCGACCGCTTCGACCCGGACCGCGGCGTCGAGTTCCCGACCTTCGCCATGCCCACCGTGGTCGGCGAGATCAAGCGCTTCTTCCGGGACACCAGCTGGTCCGTGCGCGTCCCGCGCCGCCTCCAGGAGCTGCGCCTGGCCCTCACCAAGGCCGGCGACGAGCTCTCCCAGCGCCTGGACCGCTCCCCCACCGTCCCCGAACTCGCCGCCTACCTCGGCGTCTCCGAGGACGACGTGGTCGAGGGCCTCGCCGTCGGCAACGCGTACACCGCCAGCTCGCTCGACTCCACCCCCGCCGAGGACGACGGCGGCGACGGCCCGCTCGCCGACCGCCTCGGCTACGAGGACCTCGCCCTCGAAGGCGTCGAGTACCGCGAGTCGCTCAAGCCGCTGCTCGCCAAGCTCCCGCCGCGCGAGCGCCGCATCATCATGCTCCGCTTCTTCGGCAACCTGACGCAGTCCCAGATCGGCGAGGAGATCGGCATCTCCCAGATGCACGTCTCCCGGCTGCTCACCAAGACGCTGGCCCACCTCCGCGAGGGCCTCACCGCCGAATAGGCACCCGGCAGTCCCTGTCCGGTCGGTCCTGTCGGATCGGCGCGCGGCGTCGCGCGCCCGACAGGACCGGCCGGACAGGGCCTAGACGGTGCAGGCGGCCCGGAGGGCGGCGAGGTGCCGTTCGGTGAGCCCCAGCCCGTCCTGCCAGAAGTGCTCGAAGCCGGACCAGCCCAGGGCCAGTTCCTCGAAGGCCGCCTCCAGGTAGACCGCCTCCGCGCGGGCCAGCGGCTGCATCAGCGGGTCGACCCGGGCGATCAGGGCCGCCGAGCGGTCGTTGGTGAGCAGGTAGTCCGCGAGGACGGTCTCGCGGTCGACGCCGAGCGCGGTGAGCAGCAGCGCCGCCGTCCAGCCGGTGCGGTCCTTGCCGGCGGTGCAGTGGAAGAGCACCGGCGCGCCGTCCGCCTCGGTGATCAGCCGCAGCACGGTGGCGAAGCGGGAGCGGGCGACGGCGTCGGTGACGAACCAGCGGTACATCGAGGTCATCATCGCGGTGCCCCGCCCGTCCCCGAGGACGGCGTGCATCGCCGTCGGGTCGCCGGTGCCCAGTGCCCGGCGCAGTTCCACGTACAGGTCGAAGTCCGCGGAGAACACCGGCAGGTGGTGCAGGGTCGGCCCGAGCCCGTCGGCCGACGGCACGCTCAGGGTGGCCGCGGCGTCCACCGGCAGCACGGCCTCGGCCAGGCCGGGGACGAGGTCGGCGCCCAGGTGGCGAACCTCGTCGAGGCTGCGCAGGTCGATGACGTGCCGCAGCCCGATCGCGCCGAGCAGCGCCCGGTCGGCCTCGCCGAGCCGGCTGAGCGCCTCGGTGCGCAGCAGCGCGCCCGGGCGCACGGTGCGGCCGTCCGCGGTGCGGTAGCCGCCGAGGTCGCGGGCGTTGACGGCGGCGGCCAGGCCGAGGCTTCTGGCGGTCTCGGTGGACGGCGCGGTCACGGGTGCCTCCTCGCGGCGGTGTGGCGGACCCGGTCAGTCTAGGCACGCCGGGCGCCGGGGCCGCCCGGGGTGTCCGGTCGACCCCGGGCGGGCGGGCGCGGGCGCTACTTGACGGCCAGCCAGATCACACCGGCGACGACCGCCAGGGCCACGATGGCCCCGACGACGATCATCGGGGTGCGGCTCGACGAGGAGCTGCTGCCGTAGGTGGTGACGGTGCCCGGGGCCTGCGGGGCCGGGGCCTCGTCGACGAACGCCCGGAACATCTGGGTCGAGCCGGCGGGGTCGTAGTCGTTGTCAGCCATGGAATGGGACTCTAGCCCTCCGGGGCCGCCCGCCGACACCCCGGTCCCCGTCCCGGGCCCGGTCTGCACGGACCTCTCACCTCGGCCGACCGGGAGGTGAACGCGCGGCCTGCCGGAATCAAGCCGGACCCGAACGGGTTGTCCTCCGTCATGACCAACAGTGAAGCCCCCCGGGTGACCCTCGGCCCCTCCGACCTCGCCGTCTCCCCGCTGTCGCTCGGCGGCAACGTGTTCGGCTGGACGGCCGACGCCGCGCAGTCCTTCGCCGTGCTCGACGCCTACGCGGCGGCGGGCGGCAACTTCATCGACACCGCGGACGTCTACTCGGCCTGGGCGCCGGGCAACTCCGGCGGCGAGTCGGAGACGGTGATCGGCGACTGGCTGCGCAGCCGGGGCAACCGCGGGCAGATCGTGGTCGCCACCAAGGTCGGCTCGCTGCCCGGCCTGGACAACCTGCGGGCCGACACGATCAAGCGCGGCGCGGAGGCTTCGCTGCGCCGGCTCGGCGTCGAGCGGATCGACCTGTTCTACACCCACAAGGACGACCTCGACACCCCGGTGGAGGAGATCGTCACGGCGCTCGACGAGCTGGTCCGCGCGGGCAAGGTGCGCGAGGTCGCCGCGTCCAACATCGGCCCGGAGCGGCTGGCCGCCTCGCTGGAGTTCGCCGGACGCGAGGGCCTGGCCAAGTACGTCGCGGTGCAGCCGCACTACAACCTGGTCTCCCGCGACACCTACGAGGGCCCGCTGGCGGACGTGGTCGCCGCCCACGGCCTGTCGTCCGTCCCGTACTACGCGCTCGCCTCCGGCTTCCTGACCGGCAAGTACCGCCCGGGCACGGTCGTCGACTCCGCCCGCGCCCAGGGCGCCGGCCGCTACCTGGACGACCCGCGCGGCCCCCGGGTGCTCGCCGCCCTGGACGAGGTGGCCGCCGCCCACGGCACGCAGGTCGCGACGGTGGCCCTGGCCTGGCTCGCCGCACAGCCGACGGTGGCCGCCCCGCTGGCCAGCGCCCGCACGCCGGAGCAGCTGCCCCCGCTGCTGGCCGCCGCCTCGCTCCAGCTGACCGGGGCCGAACTCAAGCTGCTCTCCGAGGCCTCCGCCTGACCTCCCGCCCCGGCACGCACCGGCGCCCCTCCCACCGACGCAGCGGGAGGGGCGCCGCCGTCTCTGCGGGATCTCGCGGTCCGGACCGGTAATCACCCCGATGACCTGCGGCCCTCGGATCGATCCCACCACGCTGGCGGAGCCCCGGGGCCGCGCCCGTCACTCGTCCTCGTCGTCGAATTCGTAGGGCGGGATGGTCCATCGCAGCACCGTCTCGCCCGCCGCGTCGGCTTCGAGGGTGACCGGATAGACCTGGCCGGCGTCCCGCTCACCGTGGTGCCTCATCGAGTGGTCACCCTGGTCCCATTCGATGCCGAGCGCCTGGCAGCCGCCGACCTCGATCACCCCGGCGCGCAGCGGGTGGTGCCACCCGGCTCGCCGGAAACGGTGGTCGTCGGTGTGCTTGTCGATCGAGACCGCGAGGCCCTTGCCGTGGAGGCGGTCGCACCAGGCGGTGAGTTCGGCCGCGCGGGCGACCGCCTCGGCCAACGGGAGGTCGAGCCACCCGTGCGGTCCTTCGACGCCGTACTGCGCGGTCCGCTCGCCACCGAACTCGGCGTGCGCGTCGTCCGCGTACCGGCCCCAGTAGAAGACGTCGGCGAGTCCGTCGGCCGGCTCGTCGTTCATCCCCGTCCACGCGTCCAGCCCTGTGGCGTCGCCGATGACCATGCCGCACCGGTCGACGGGCAGGTCCCCGAGCCGAACCGGCACCGACCGGTCCGCGGACTCGGGCCACTTGCGGCCGAGGCTGATCTCCAGGGTCGCGATCGCCGGTTCCTCGTCGAACGGGGACGGCGAGGTGCTCGCCCGCACCCCCAACGGCCGGTCGGCGGCGGCCGGGACCGCGACCGCCTCGCACGACCACTCGCGAAGATGGCCTCCGCCCGACGACGCTGCCGTCCTGGCGCGCCCGGACAACGGCTGCCCGAGCTTCCGCCAGTAGTCGATCCACCTGGCCATGCCGAGCACCAGCACGCCGGACGGCGCGTCGACGGATCCCAGCTCCACCCAGGTCTCAGACATGCGCCGATCCTACGGAGACCGGACGACGCGTGGTTTCCCGGCATTCTGCCGCCGCCGACACGGCAGCGGCAGAATGCCGGGAAACCGACAGGTCCAGCGCGGAACCGCCGTCTTCCCGGGCGCTCAGTAGCGGCCGAGGAAGTCCGGGTAGTAGCCGCTGGTGAGGCGGGAGACCCGGACGTTCGTCCCGGGGCGCGGGGCTTCGACGTAGGTGCCGTCGCCGAGGTAGACGGCCACGTGGTGGATGCCGGAGGCCCGGTCGTTGCTGGACCAGAACAGCAGGTCGCCGCGCCGCAGTTGGCCGGAGCCGATCGGGGTGGCGGCCCGGTACTGGTCGGCGGCGACCCGGGGGGTGGAGATCCCGGCCCGGCGGAACGCCTGCTGGACCAGGCCCGAGCAGTCGAACCCGTCGGGTCCGTTGCCGCCCCACACGTACGGTTTGCCGACCTGCGCCAGCGCGTAGGACACCGCCGCCTCGACCCCGCTCGCGGCGGGTCCGTCGGACTGCCCGGCGGAGGCTCCGCTGTCGCCGGTCCGGGAGACGTAGACGTCGTAGTGGCTGGTGTAGCGCCACTCGCCGGCCGCGTTCCTGAACCAGTAGACCTTGCCGTCCCAGCCCTGCCGGATTCCTCCGGAGGACTGCGCCGGGGCGGACTTCGACGGCGGGGACTGCGGCTGCGCGCCCTTGGCGCCGCCGGTGCGGTCGAGGTAGACGTCGTACCACTTGGTGTAGCGCCACTCGCCGGCCGCGTTCTTGAACCAGTAGACCTTGCCGTCCCAGCCGGGGCCGGACGGTGCGGGCACGGCCTGCGCGGCGGTCGCGTCGAGGCCGAGACCGGCCGCTCCGGCGCCCGCCAGCACGGTGCCGGCCAGCAGGGTCGAACGCACGGCCCGGTGTATTCGGCCCGCCCGCTCGGCCGCGCCGGACCCGCCGGTGCGGGCCGCCGGCCGGGCGCACGGGGCGCAGCGGCAGGTCGGGGCACCGTCGGATTCGGCGAAGCCCAGCAGCGGGGCCCCGGAGAAGTCCGGAAGGTCGGTGGGGTCGGTGGATATCGAGGCGAGCGCGGTGGTCACGCGGGTTTCCCTTCCTTGCGGTTCGGGCGGGCGGCCGGAGCGGGCACCGAGGCGGTGACCCCGGCCGGGGCGACGAACGCGACCAGCAGCTGCTCCATCAGGGCGCTGCGCGCGCTGTCGTCCAACTCGTGGGCGGTGGCGTGCTCCAGGCGTCGCACCGCGAGCGCCGCGGCCTCCACCGCGTCGTCCACCAGGACGGTCCGCAGCCCGGCGTCCAGGTCGGCGAGCCGGCGGCGGCGCATCGACTCGGCGACCTCCGGCGCGTAGTCCAGGGCCAGCGGCTGCACCGAGTAGACCTCGACCCCGGCCGGGGCGGTCTCGGCGGCCAGCGCCCGGGTCAGCTCGTCGGCGAACCACTGGCCGTCGCGCAGCGCGGGGCCCGGCGCGGAGTTGGAGTCGCACGGCAGGAGGGAGGCGGTTCGGGTGAGAACGGCCTGCACCTGCTCGCGCAGATACGTTTCGTGTTCGGCGATGCCCAGCGTCACCCGGGCGGTGTCCTTGACCCGCCACACGATCAGCAGCCGCACCACCAGCGGCGTCCCGGCCCGGTCGGTGACGTGCACCGGCTCGCTGCGCCAGTGCCGCAGCCGGACGTCCACCCGGCGGCGGCGCAGCAGCGGGTTCACCCAGAGCAGGCCGGTGCGGCGGACGGTGCCCCGGTAGCGGCCCCACCGGGTCAGCACCCGGGTCTCGCCGCCCGGGTTGGACAGCATCCCGCCGAGCGCGGCCAGCATCACCAGCCCGATCGCGCTGACCGCGGCGACCGTGCCGTCGTCGACCGCGGCCCGCCCGCTGTCCAGCGCGGCCGGGCCGCGCAGGTCGGGCACCCCGGCCAGTCGCGGGAGCGCCCCGGCCCGGGCCAGCACCAGCAGCACCCCGGCCGCCCCGGCCAGCAGCACCAGCAGCGGCAGCCAGCCCGGCAGGACGAAGGCGCGCCGCTCGCGCAGGGACTGGTCCGCGCGCGGCGGCCGGCGGTGGGTCGCGGCCTCCGCCGCCGGGGGCGCCGACGGCTGCTTCGCGGTGGCCGTGCTGAGCCGGCGGAGCCCGCCGGAGACCGCGCCGCGCGGACCGGTGGCCACGGCCGCGGGTTCGGCGGCGGTCGGTTCGGCGGCGGGGCGGGGCGCGGGCGGGAGCACGGACGGCTCGTCCGCGCCGACCGGCACCAGGCGGGCCGGGTCGACGGCCGGGTTCACCACCGGGAGCGGCTGGGTGGCCGCGCCCCGGTCGAGGTCGTCCTCGACCGGCGGGGCGGCCGTGATCAGCGGTTTGGCGACGGCCTTGGCGACCGCCTTGGTCAGTTGGGTCGCACCGACCGGGGGCTGGGGTGCGGCGGGGGGCCAGGAGTTGGGTCGCGGCGACGAGTCGCGGGTGACGTCCATGCACGTGTCCTAAGGGTCAGTGTGTCGCGCAACGGGCGGCCCGGATCTGACGGGCAGTGCCAGACTCAGGCTAGGTTGATAAGTCATCAAATGCGACATTTAGCAGGCAGTGTGTCGGTCTGTCCGCTATGCGGATGCGCGTCGGCCCGCCCGCCCTGAACTGCGGGAACGAGCGGGCCGACCGGAGATCGGAACCGGACCGGACGGCCCGTCAGCGACGCCGGGTACCACTCCCCCGGCCGAACACCCGGCGGGTCAGCAATCCCACGCCCGCCGCGACCAGCAGCGCCCCGCAGGCCAGCCCGCGCCACCCGGTGGCCGCCGCCCGGTGCGCCGCCGCCACCACGTCCGGCGGCGGCGCGGCCGGCGTCCGCGACTGCGGCTGTGCCTGCCCCGCCTCGTCCGCCGGATCGTCCGGGGCCGAGTCGCCGTCGGCCTCCGGCCCCGAACCCGGATCGGAAGCGTGAGCGTGAGCGTGATCGGGAGCGAAGGCTGACGGGGCGTCGGACGGCGGGGCCGGTGCCTGGGCGGACGGGGACGCCGAGGGCGAGGGCGGCGCGGAGGCGGGAGCGGGCCCGGACGGGGCCGGGGACGGCGGGGCGGACAGCACCGTCACGTCCGCCGAAGCCCGCCGGGTCGCGCTCGGCGCCACCGGCGGCAACGGCGTGCCGACCGGGGGCGTCGCGACCGGCGGCGCAGTCGTCGCGGGCGGCGTGGTCGCGGGCGGGGTGACCCGGCTCGGCGTGGCCGTCGCGGGCTGCACCGGCCGGGCAGGCGCCCCGGGCGGCACGGGCGCCGGGGCGACCTGACCACCCGTCGGGTCGGCGGTCGGCGGCACCGCGACAGCGTGCGCCTCGGACGGCGAGGGCGCGCCCGGGACGCCGGGTGCGCTCGGCGCGTCCGGGAGGACGCCCGGCGAGGGCGGGGCGGGAGCGGTCGACGTGTCCGGGGTCGGCACGACGATCGGCACCAGGTCGGACGGCACCGGCAGCGTCAGCTCGGGCTCGACCGCCTTGTCCGCCCCCGGCGCGGAGGCGGACGCGGACGCGGAGGCGGAGGTTGACGCGCTCGGCGACGGGGCGGACGTGGGCGTCGGGCTCGCGTCCGCACCGGCCTGGGCGCCCGTCGGCGGGACCACGATCGGCAGCACCTCGGGCGGCACCGGCGCGTCCGGCACCGGCGCGTCCGGCGCCGCCGGGGAGGACGGCACCGCGGGCGAGCCGGAGGGCACGGCGCTCGACGGCGCGCCGGACGCGGAGGCGGAGACGGAGGCCGACGCGCTCGGCGACGGGGCGGACGTGGGCGTCGGGCTCGCGTCCGCACCGGCCGGGACGTCCGTCGGCGGGACCACGATCGGCACCGACGCGTCCGACGCCGCCGGGGAAGGCGCGGCGCTCGACGGCAGGTCGGACGCCGACACGGACGCCGACGCCGACGCACTCGGCATGTCCGCCGCCGCCGGCGACGCACTCGCGCTCGCACTCGGCTCCGCACTCGGGCTCGCGCCCCCGCCCGCCGTCCCGGCGAGGTGCACCGGGACCGGATCGCCCGGGGTGCCGTTGCCCGCGGGGTCGGTGGCGGTGGCGAGGAGGGTGAGGTCGCCGGGGGCGAGGTCGCGGGCGGGGGTGCAGGACCAGGTGCCGTCGGCGGCGGTGACGGCGCTGCAGACGGTGGTGCGTTCGTCGCCGTGGCCGGTGGCGGCGGTGACGGTGACGGTGGTGCCGGGCTCGGCGCGGCCGGTGATCCGGGGGCGGGCGGTGTGCAGGAGTTCGCCGCTGCCGGGGGCGGTGAGCTGCGGGCGGTCGGGGGCGGCGGTGTCGACGGTGAGGGCGACCGCCTTGCCGTCGGAGCGGTTGCCGGCGCCGTCGGCGGCCCGCGGGGTGAGCTGGTAGCGGCCGTCGGCGAGGTTCTCGACCGGCAGGCAGGACCAGGTGCCGTCGGCGGCGACGGCGGTGGAGCAGAGTTCGCCGCCGTCCCGGCCGGGGGTGCCCGCGGTGACGGTGACGGTGGAGCCGGGTTCGCCGAGGCCGGTGAGCAGCAGGCCGGGGTCGTTGGTGTAGGCGGGCAGGGTGAGGACGGGGGCGGTGGGCGGCGTGGTCCGGACGGTCAGCCGGAACTCGTCGCCGCGCAGCACCATGCCGCTGCGGGTGGTCTCCACCGGCACCAGGGCGTGGGTGCCCTCGGTGAGCGGCTGGTCGGGGCGGCAGTTCCAGGAGCCGTCGTTTCCGGCCTTGGCGGTGCACAGGGTGGCGCCGTTCTCCTGGACGGCGATGCTCGCCCCGGCGACCGCGCCGTCGCCGCGGAACTCGGGGCGGGGCTCCCGGGTGGTGCTGCCGGGGATGGGCAGGCCGACCTGGGGCTTGGCGGCGCCGATCGCGATGCCGACCTTCTGGTCGACGACCTGCCCGGAGTCGGCGAAGCCGCCGGGGGTGACGACCTGGGCGCCGCTGCGGGCCAGCCGCAGCCGGACCCAGGTGTCGCCGCCGGTGGCCCCGGCCGGGACCTGCCACTCCAGGGCGGTGCGGTCCGCCCCGGCGGGGACCTCGGTCTGCACCCGCTCCAGCGGGTCGAAGCGGCCGTTGTGGTCGAAGTCGATCCAGCCGGCCAGGACGGCGGGGCCGCTGCCCGCGTTGACCGGCACGTCCAGGTGGTAGTAGCGGCCGACGGCGGTCTCGGCGGGGAAGCTCAGCGTGGGATCGGCGCCCTGGTACTCGGCGCGGCCGGGCTGGAGCAGCGGCGGGGGCGGGCTGGCCCAGGGGCTGCGGCGGCTCTCCCCGCCGTCGATCTCCACGCTGGGGGCGACCGGCCCGGCGTCGGGCGCCGGCGGGGGCGGGCTCGCGGGCGGGCCGGGCCGGAGCGGCCGCTCGACGGTCTGGGCCAGGCCGGGGCGGGCCCGGGTGGCGGTGGTCGCGGCGTCCTGGCCGAGGAACAGGTCGGAGACCAGGTGGGAGACGTTCCCGTAGTCCTGCGGGGCGCTGCCGAGGCCCTCGTCGAGGGTGACGGTGTACGCCTGGCGGAGCGGGGCGGGCGGGGTGGTGGAGCCGTTCTCGGCGGTGGAGCGCTGCTCGACCCGCAGCGACACGGTCGAGACGGTGCCGGCGAGTTCGAGGGTGCCGGTGCCGTCGGCGCTGCCGTCCGGCCCGGCGTCGGGGGCGGGGGCGAGCTCGCCGGAGCCGACCGTCCAGCCGCGCCAGCCGGTGCGGCCGACCAGGGCGGGGGCGGCGGGGCTGCCGCCGGTGACGGTCAGCCGGGTGCTGGTGCCGGTGCTGCCGTCCTTCGAAGTGGCCCTCCCGGACAGGCCGCTGACGTGCAGTCGGGGGTTGCGGACCGGGCGGGAGAAGGAGAGCTGGAGGGTGCCGAGGGTGTGCCAGGAGCCGTCGGCGCCGGGGCGGCGCTCGGCGGCCCGGAAGGTCTCGGCCGGGTCGCCGGGGCGGATGCCGTCGGTGTAGGGGCTGTCGCTGCCGCCGGGGCGGTCGGCGAGCCGGCCGGGGGCGGTGTCGACGTTCACCCCGGGGACGGCCGCGTAGTCGAACTGGACGGTGAGGCCGGAGGGCAGGACGGCGCGCCGTTCGGCGGACCAGGCGTCCGGGGTCTGCTGGGCGGCCGTCGGCGGGACGCCCAGGCCGGTGAGCAGCCCGGTGGCGATCAGGGCGGCGGTGCGTCGGCCGATGCGGGGGCGGGCCCGGTCACGGTCGGCCGGGCGGACGTCGGGGGCCGGGGCCCGGTGCGGGAACTGTCGGCACATCCGGCTCTCCTCTCGGTGTCGTCGCCCCCCGGAATCGCGGTCCGATCGCCCTGCACCCGAATGGTCATGACGATCCGACAAAAGGTAATCACGATCTGGTTTCGGTCATACCGCGACACCTGCTCATTTCCGCCGACACCACCCGATTGGCGGCCACTCGGTCAGCAGTGTCTGGATACCCGCCCGACTCACCGTCAACTCCCGCGAACAGGAACCAATCGGGCACTACCGCCCACTGGTTGACTTCCCGTCAGTCATCCCTGTTCGAATTGGTGGGTTTATCAGTAGAGTCGGCGGGCGTGACAATCGATCCCACTCTCGTCAAGAGCAGCTTCGCCGTCGTCGAGCCCCACGGCAGCGAGGTCACCGCCTACTTCTACACGCACCTGTTCGAGCACAACCCGGACGTCCGCAAGCTCTTCGCCGAGCACATGAACGAGCAGCAGGACCGCCTCTGGGCCGCGATAGCCACCCTGGTCGACCGGCTGGAGGACACCGACACCGTGGTCAACGTGCTCCAGGGCCTGGGCCGCCGGCACGCCGGCTACGGCGCCCTCCCCGAGCACTTCCCGGCCGTCGGCGGCAGCCTGCTCGCCGCGCTCGCGCACTTCGCCGGCGACGCCTGGACCCCGGAGGTCGAAGCCGCGTGGACGGCGCTCTACGGCGTCATCACCGAGGTCATGAGCGCGGCGCTGACCGAAGAAGCCACGGGCTGAGAGCCCCCCGGTGGCCTTCGACCCCGCGGTCATCCGCGCCAGCTTCGCCGTCGTCGAGCGCCGCGCCGATCAGCTGACCAAGTTCTTCTACGCCCACCTGTTCACCAACAACCCCGGTGTCGAAGAGCTCTTCCCGGCGCGGCTCGCCGAACAGCGCGACCGCCTCTTCGCCGCGCTCACCCAACTCGTGCTGCGGCTGGAGGACCCGGAGAAACTCACCGACTACCTGGGGGCGCTCGGACGCGACCACCGGAAGTTCCAGGCCGCCCCCGAGCACTACCCCGCCGTCGGGGCCAGCCTGATCGCCGCGCTCAAGCACTTCTCCGGCCACTACTGGACCCCCGAGATCGAGAAGTCCTGGATCGAGGCCTACACGGCCATCTCCCAGGCCATGATCGACGCCGCCGCGGCCGTCCCGGAGTCCACCCCGCGCTGGTGGAACGCCGAGATCACCGGCCACCGCCGCGCCGCCCCCGACCTCGCGGTGCTCACCCTGCGGCCCGACCGGCCGTACCCGTACACCGCGGGCCAGTACCTGACGGTCTGCTCCGACCGCCGCCCCCAGGTCTGGCGGCCCTACTCCGTCGCCTGTGCCCCCCGTCCCGACAACACCCTGGAACTGCACGTCCGCCGGGTCCCCGACGGGGCGGTGTCCACCGCGCTGGTCGACGAGGCCCGGCTCGGCGAGCGCCTGCGGATCGGCCCGCCGCTGGGCGACGCCGTGCTCGCCCCCGGCTCCGACCGGCCGCTGCTGATGGTCGCCGCCGGCACCGGCTGGGCCCCGGTCAAGGCCCTGCTGGAACAACTCGCCCAGGACGGCGGACGGCCCGCCACGGTCTTCGTCGCCGCCCGCGGCGACCAGGACCAGTACGACCTGGACGCCGTGCACGAGATGGTCGGGGAACACGCCTGGCTGCACGCCGTGCTCGCGGCGCCCGGCCCCGGCGCCTCCCGCCACGAGGCCGCCCGGCTGCTGCGCGAGGGCCTGCGCGAGTACGGGGACTGCTCCGGCCACGACATCCACCTGTCCGGCCCGCCCGACCTCGTCCCCGCCGTCGGCGCCCAACTCCAGGAACAGGGCGCCGAACCCGGCCTCCTCCGGCACGACCCCGTCACGCCCACCTTCAACCGCAGCCGCCCGCTCACCCCCGCGGAGTGGTTCCTCGAAGAGCGCGACGTGCCCTGGATCAACCGGACCGAACTCGGCTGACGCCGCTCCCGCCGCCCCCCGGACACCACAGCGGGGGGCGGCGGGACCGGCGGCACCTCCCGGGAGCACGACGAAGGCCCCGGGCGGGAACCCGGGGCCTTCGGCTGGTGCGCTCAGCAGGATTCGAACCTGCAACCTCTTGATCCGTAGTCAAGTGCTCTATCCGTTGAGCTATGAGCGCTCGGACGGCCCCTTGCGGAGCCGCGAGCGGAGTTTGGTGCGCTCAGCAGGATTCGAACCTGCAACCTCTTGATCCGTAGTCAAGTGCTCTATCCGTTGAGCTATGAGCGCTCGCCCCGGCGGACTGGCCTCCTGGGCGGTGCGGGGACAACATTACATGACCGTCGACCTGGGGCGAAATCGATTGCCGACGGCCCGGCGACCCGGCGGCGCGGGCCCGGACCGCGCCGGACCCGGACGACGCAGGAGCCCCGCCGGTCAGTGACCGACGGGGCTCCCGGTGAGCGGAGGCGGAGGGATTTGAACCCTCGATGGACGGTAAAGCCCAAACCGCATTAGCAGTGCGGCGCCATAGACCGGACTAGGCGACGCCTCCAACAGCCGGACCACGACCGGCACTCCGGCGCGTTCCGTGCGACTGCGATGATGCCACAGCCGACGGCCCCGGCACCAACCACCACAACGATACTGGCCGGGTCGTCCACGGCGCAAAGAAGAATGAGATACTTCCCTCTCCGAGGAGAGCCAGAGCCGCCCGTCGCAGCGGCGGCACGAAGCCGTGAGGAGACCTGTCGACGTGAGCAGCAGGCCGACCCGAGGCGCTGCTCGCCTCGCCGCGATACTCGATGCACTGCCCGAACCGCTGCTGCTGGTGAACAGCAACGGCACCGTGGTCGACGTCAACAAGGCCGCCGTGGAGAGCCTGCAGGCACCCGGCACCTCGCTGGTCGGCATGGGCGTGCTGGACCTGCTGCCGGAGTTCGACCCCAGTCGGATCCCCGGTTCCATGCGGCCCCCCGCGAGCGAGACCGAGAGCCTGGACCGACCGGTCCGAATGACCGCACGGCGCACCGACGGCACCGCCTTCACCGTCGAGGTGTCCGGGAACGACTTCACCGACGAGGGCGGCGGGGAGGCGCACGGCTTCCTGTCCTTCAACACCAACGACCAGGGCCTGCTGCTGCTCCTGGTCCGCGACATGTCGGCCCGGCTCGGCGTGGAGTCCGAGCTGCGCCGCCAGCACAAGCAGACCGAGATGATCCTGCGCGCCGCCGCCGAGGGCGTCCTCGGCGTCGACCTGGAGGGCCGCGTGGTGCTGGTCAACCCGGCCGCCGCGCACATCCTGGACTTCCGGGCCAGCGAGCTCGGCGGCCGCGAGCTGCACCCGCTGATCCAGCACTCGCAGCCCGACGGCAGCCCGCTCGCCGCCGAGAGCTCCGCGCTGATGGACACCCTGCACTCCGGCCGCAAGCACCGGATCCGCGACACCGTGCTGTGGCGCAAGGACGGCCGGCCGGTCACCGTCGACCTGACCACCGCCCCCGTCCGGGACGGCGAACAGCTGGTCGGCGCGGTGATGACCTTCACCGACCGCACCCGCGAACTCGCCCTCGCCGCCCGCAACGAGCACCTCACCGCCGTCCTGGAGAGCGAACTCGGCGGGGCGCTCACCGCGCTGCACGGCCGGATCGACGCGCTGGCCGCCGACCCCGCCGGGCAGCTCTGGCCCGAGGCCAACTGGACGCTGCGCCGGCTCGCCGACGAGTGCCGCCGGTTCGGGAAGCTGATCGACGGCGTGCTGGAGCACCAGCGCTTCGAGGCCGCCGCCGACCGCGGCAAGGCGTCCCTCGACCGCGAGCGGGTCGGCCTGGACGAGGTCGTGCAGCTCGCCGTCGACCGGGCCGGGGAACTCGTCGGACCCGGCCGGGTCCGCTACTCGGTGCACGCCGCCGCCGTGAAGGTGCTCGCCGACCGCGAGCGGCTCGCCCGGGCGCTCGCCCACCTGGTGGCCGACGTCAGCGGCGTCACGCCCGTCCCCGGGCCGGCCCGGACCGAGGGCGAGGGCCCCGCCGGGGCCTCGTTCGCCGGGCCCGCGCCGGCCGGCGAACAGCCCCCGATGGTGGTGCTGGCCGCCGCCCGGCGCGGCGACGTCGCCCGGATCGAGGTGCGCGGCCCCGCCCGCAGCTCCAGCGCCGTGCACCTGCCGATCGCCCGGGCCGCCGTCCAGCGGCACGGCGGCGTGCTCCAGCGCCACGACCTGCCCGACGGGGGCGGCGCCACCTACGTGGTGGAACTGCCGCTCGACCCCGACGGCGACGCGTCCGGCGGGCCGGACAAGCAGCAGCACGTCCCCAAGGACTCCGACACCGCGATGATCCCGGACCTGCCCGGGCAGGCCGGTCCGGCGGGTCCGGACGCTCCGGCCGGACCGCGTCCGGCCGAGGGCGGGGCGTCGGGCGACCCGGCGGCTGCGGGCACCCCGGCGGCCTCGGGCACCGGGGCGCGCGCCGACGACACCCAGGGCTCCGGCCGCCGCCGGGCCCGGGCCGCCGAGGCGCGCGAGGGCCGGGACGCGCCGGAGCAGCAGGCCCCGCGCGGGCCGATCGCGCTCGGCGCCGGGCCGGCCGCGGACGACACCTCCGGCGGCGGCGCGATCGCCCTCGGACCGGCCGAGGGCCCCGAGGGCGGCGCCCGCTCCGGGCGGCGGGCCCGCCGGGCCGCCGCGCAGGCCGCGCCCGGCGACAGCTCCGGGGCACTGCGCATCCCCGGCGTCCCCGACCCCGGGACGCCCGTCTACCCGGGCCTGGAGAGCGCGCTGGCGGCCGCCACCCCGGAGCCGGTCACCCCGACCGCCCAGCCCACCGGACGCCGGCGGCGGCTCGCGCTGCCCGCCGACACCGCCCAGAGCGCGGAGGAGGTCACGGCGGTCCTGCCGCCCGTTCCCGCCGCCGACCCGGCCCCGCCGGCCGCACCGGCACCGGGCGCTGGTGCTCCGGGCACCGGTGCTCCGGACGCCGGGCCGTCGAACGGCGCGCTGGAGGTCGCCCGCCCCGCCGCCGCGGCGCTGCCCGCCGGGGCGGACGCCGCCCCGCAGGCCCCCGAGCCGGTCGGCAGCGGACTGGGCGAGTTGCTGCCGCCGCGGCCGATGGGCGGTTTCCCGGCCGCGTTCCCCGGCGCTCCGGTGCCGGGCCAGGCACCCGCCCAGAACGCGCTGCCCGTCGGCGGGAGCGGCCCCTCCGCGGTCGACCCCGTCCTGCTGAACGGCCAGCGCCTGGGCGGGACGGCCCCGCAGGGCGGGCCCGGCGAGGGCGGCGGCCCCGGGGCGGCCCTGGCGCTGCCCGGCGGGCCGGGCGGCGCACCCGTCGAGGGGCGCACCCCGCCCCGGCCGATGGCCGAACTCGCCCGGGCCAGGGACCTCCCGCAGGACGGCCCGCGCCCGCTGCTGGTGTGGCCCGAGCCCGACCCGTCCACCCGGGGCGCGCTGGAGACCCGGGGCTTCCGGCCGGTCGTCGTCGCCTCCCGCGAGGAGGTGGACGCGCAGGTGCCGCAGGCCCCCGCCGCGCTGTTCGTCGACCCGCTGACCGGCCCGATCACCCGTACCGCGCTGCAGTCGCTGCGCACCGCCGCGCTGGCCGGGCGGGTGCCGGTGCTGCTGGCCGCCGGCCTCGGCCAGGCCACCCGGGACGCCGCGTACGGCGCCGACCCGGCGGTGCTGCTGCGGGCGCTCGCGCCCCGGGACGGCGAGAACCACGCGGCCCGGGTGCTGCTGGTGGAGTCCGACCCGGAGGTCGCAGCGGCGCTGGTGGCCAGCCTGGAGCGGCGCGGCATGCACGTCGAGCACGCCGCCGACGAGAACGAGGCGGTGGCCCGGGCCAGCAGCCTCCAGCCGAACCTGGTGGTGCTGGACCTCCAGCGGATCGAGCGCCGCAACCTCGGGCTGCTCGACTGGCTGCGCGCCAACGACCGCCTGCACCGCACCCCGCTGGTCGTCTACACCTCGGCCGACCTGGACCCGCAGGCCCGGGCCGGACTGCGCACCGGCGAGAACGTGCTGTTCCTCGCCGAGCGCTCCACCACCGAGGACGTGCAGGGCCGGATCGTCGAACTGCTGGCCAGGATCGGCGCGTTGGGCCAGTTCGCGGGGGCGGGTAGCAGCACCTCCTTCTGACGGGTCGTCAATCGCCTTCTCCGGGAGGCCCGGCCGACGGGAGGCGGGCCACCAGGCGGGCGCCGTGCGGCGATCCTGGCGGCGCGCAGGATGCCGCCGTGGTGCTCGGCCAGGTCGCGGGCGATGGCCAACCTCAGCCCGGCGCCGCCGAGTTCGCGGCTGCGGTCGTCGTCGAGCCGGGTGAAGCGCTCGAACACCCGCTGCCGGCCCGGCTCCGGGATGCCCGGGCCGTCGTCGCGCACCTCCAGCACCCCCTCGTGCTCCTCGACGGACAGCTCGACCTCCACCCGGCCCGCGGCGTAGCGCCGGACGTTGTCGACCAGGTTGGCGAGCAGCCCGGTCAGCCGGGTTCGGTTGCCCAACACCCTTTCCCCGGAGGCGAGTTCGTCCAGGATCGGGACGCGGTCGGCAGCCCGGTCGGCCGGTACTCCGGTGACCCGCAGGCCCAGGTCCAGGAGTCGGGTGGCGACCGGGTCGGCGGCGGTTCCTGGCCGGTGGAGGTGCTCGGGCCGGACGGCGTCCGGCACCTGGTGGCGGTCGACGGCGCCGACGGGTCGGTCACCGGCAACCAACACCGTCGCCGCCGGACGCCGAGCAGCCGGGGTGGTGGCCGGGGTCAGTGGTAGGCGTGGACCACCGCGTGGCCCCGGCCGCGGCCGATCAGCCAGCGGTTGACCGGGACGGTGACCAGGAAGGCCAGCACCAGGGAGCCGGCCAGCGACGCCCAGAACAGCGCCTGGCCGAGACCCGCGTCCATCGCCCCGGGAACGGTCACCATGACGCCGTTGTCGATCAGCTCCATGACGATGATCGACACGGTGTCGGCGGCCAGCGCGACCTTCAGCGCGGCCCGGAAGGGCAGACCGGCCCTCCGCACGCCCCGCATGGTCAACGCGTAGCCGAACACGAAGGCGAGCGCGGTCGACAGCACCACGGTCGCGCCGTTGTGCAGGCCGAGGCCGACGCCGATCACCTGGCCGAGCACCTCGCCGATGGCGCAGCCGGTGAGGCAGTGCAGGGTCGCCTGCGCGGCGGTGCGCCAGCCGCTGCCGCCACCGTCGCCGTGCCCGGGGTGCGGGTGCGGGGCGTGCTGCGCGTGCCCCTGGTGCGTGCTGTGCTCCATGACGGCCCTCCTCGACCGAACCGGTGCGGGTTCCTCCGACCACGAAGAACTACATACCCCCACGGGGTATTCCCAACCGGTCCCCGGAGCTTCCCCGAGGAGGGCCGTCCGGCGTCAGCTCTTGTCGGACTTGCCGAGCACCGTCACGTCGAGGCGCTCCGCCGCGTAGTCCGCCCGGATCACCTTCTTGTCGAACTTGCCGACCGAGGTCTTCGGCACCGACTCGATCAGCGACCAGCGCTCCGGCAGCTGCCAGGAGGCGACCCGTTCGGCCAGGAAGGCCCGCAGCTCGGGCAGACCGGCCGTGGCACCGGGCCGCAGCACCACGGTGGCCAGCGGGCGCTCGCCCCACTTCTCGTCCGGGACGGCCACCACCGCGGCCTCGGCGACCTCCGGGTGCGCCATCAGGTGGTTCTCCAGCGCGACCGAACTGATCCACTCGCCACCGGACTTGATCACGTCCTTGGCCCGGTCGGTGAGGGTCAGGTAGCCGTCGGCGGTGATGGTGCCGACGTCGCCGGTGCGCAGCCAGCCGTCCGGGCTGAACTTGTCCTCGGGGGACTCGGCCTCGTTCCCCGCGCCGCCGAAGTACGCCGCGGCGATCCACGGCCCGCGCACCTCCAGCTCGCCCTCGGCGGTGCCGTCGTGCGGCACCGGCTCGCCGCCGGGGCCGATCAGCCGCGCCTGCACGGAGGCCGGGAAGACGCCCTGGGTGACCCGGTACGCCCACTCGTCCTCGCCGGTGACGCCGGCCGGCGGGTGCGCGACGGTGCCCAGCGGGGAGGTCTCGGTCATGCCCCAGGCGTGGATCACCCGGATGCCGTGCCGCTCCTGGAAGGCCCGCATCAGCGCGGGCGGACAGGCCGAGCCGCCGATGACGACGGTCTCCAGGGTGGAGGTGTCGTAGTCGCCGGCGTCCAGCTCGTCCAGCAGGCCGGTCCAGATGGTCGGGACGGCCGCGCCGAAGGTCGGCTTGACCCGGTCGATCATCTCGGCGAGCGGCTTGGGCTGCAGGAAGCGGTCCGGCATCAGCAGGCTCGAACCGGTCATGAACGCCGCGTGCGGGATGCCCCAGGCGTTGACGTGGAACATCGGCACGACCGGCAGCACGGTGTCGCGGGCGGTCAGGCCGAAGCTGGAGGCGGCGATGATCTGCATCGAGTGCAGGTAGATCGAGCGGTGGCTGTAGACCACGCCCTTGGGGTCGCCGGTGGTGCCGGAGGTGTAGCAGAGCGCGGCGGCCTGCTTCTCATCGATGTCGGTCTGCCACGGGTAGTCGGTCGGCCGGCCCGCGATCAGCGCCTCGTACTCGTGCACCGTCCCGTCGAACCCGGCCAGCAGCGCCGGGTCGTACGCCCCGGACACCACGATGTGCTCGACCGTCCCGGCCAGCTGCGGCAGCACGGCGGCCAGCAGCGGGAGCACCGTGCCGTTGACGATGATCACCCGGTCAGCGGCGTGCTTGACGATGTAGACCAGCTGGTGCGCGGGCAGCCGCAGGTTCAGGGTGTGCAGCACCGCGCCCATGGACGGTATGGCCAGGTACGCCTCCTGGTGCTCGGTGTTGTTCCACATCAGCGTCGCCACGACGCTCCCGTCCGTCACCCCGAGCTCGTCGCGGAGGGCGTGGGCGAGCTGTCCGGCCCGGGCACCGATCTCGGCGAAGGTCCGCACCACCGGGCCGTCCTCGGTCCAGGTGGTGACGGTCGACCGGCCGTGGATGGTGGAGCCGTGCTGCAGAATCCGGGCAACCGTGAGCGGAACGTCCTGCATCGTGCTGTACACGCGGGTCCTCCTTGACCGGCCGGCACGTTGCTACCCGCAGGTAGCAAGCGATTTCTCCGATTGTTTCCCCGGCACACCCCCGCTGTCAGTAGTCGCAACCGAGATGAGACCGACCCCGCTCCCCGCAGGTCGCGGGGCGTGGGGGCCGGGTGGCCGTGCGTGCTTCCGGCCGCCCCCGGCTCCTCAGCGCTCCTCAGCGCTGCTCAGCGGGCGACCGGGGCGTCCACCTGGTTGCGGTCGATGGCCAGTGCGGCGCCGCCGTAGCTCTCCTGGGCGTTGCCGTGGTGCTGGTGGATCCGGGAGTGGCCGACCCACAGGTCGTCGCCGAGTCGGCCCGCGCCGTCGGTGGTGGTGGCCCGGTCGTCCCAGTTGGCGTACCAGACCGCGTCCGGGAGCGGACCGCTGCCGGCCCGGGCGGCGGCGGCCAGGTCGGCCACCCCCGAGTTGGTGGAGGAGTAGAAGCCGGAGCGGAAGCCCGCCCGGTGCAGCGCCTGCGTCCAGGCGACGGTGAAGTCCATCACCGCCTGGCTGCACGCCCGGTTGCCGCTCGGGTACGCCTCGATGTCCAGGTAGACGGGGGTGCCGGTGCGCAGCCCGAGGTTCTTCACCGCGCGCACCGCCTCGGCCGCCTCCTCCTTGCCCTGCTGGACCGCCTTCGCCGGGTCGATCCGCTGCACCTTGTTGCTCGGCGCCATGCACGGGGCCTGCCGTCCGACGTGGGTGGGGATCAGCTGCCAGCCCATCTCGCGGACCTCGCTCACCCAGGCCGCCGTCAGCCGGGACTGGCCGCAGGCCCGCTGCCGTCCGCTGGTGTAGATCCCGACCGCGCCGTACGGGGAGGTGCCCCACCAGGCGCGCATGGTCTCCACCGGCGGCGCGGAGCAGGCGTCGAACCCGGCGCCGGTGAACACCTCGGCGGGCAGCGGTTCCCGGCGCGCGCTCAACGGGTCGGCCAGCAGCGTCCGACGCAACCGGACGGGCGGTGCCGTGGCGGCGGTCCGCGCCTCGGTCCGGGCCTCGGTCAGCGCGGCGGCCTGGTGTGCCACCGCGGGCAGCTGCCGGGCCGGCGGCTGCTGGGCGGCGAGTTCGGGGGCGAGCGGCTGGGGCTGCCGGGGTGCGGAGGCGGAGACGGAAGTGGAGGTGGAGGTGGAAGCGGGGACGGGGGCGGGGGCGATGGCGGCGGTCGGGCCGGTCGTCGGCATTCCGACGGCCCCCTGGTCGGTGGCGAGCAGCAGGACGAGTGACGCGGCCGTCAGGGCCGCGGGGCCGAGGTAGCGCACCCTCCAGAACTACTGACGGGCCGTCAGCCTGCCCGGCAGGACACGCCGTCGCCGTCGCCCGGTCACCCGGGTGGCTCTGTGGCGACGCTCACCGGTAACCGTCTTTGACCATTTCCACTCCTTACGCCAGACTCGATCACATGCCAGGCACGTCCCTCACCGTTGAAAGCACAAGCGAGCTCCCGGGCGTCGCCTCCGTTTCGAAGGCCGACTCCGGTTCCGGCCGGGCACGGGCGGGCGGCCTGCGCCGCCCCGGCGTGCGACGACCGGACGTGCGACGGGTGCACGGTGTCCGGCAGCGGCTGGGGCGCGTCCCGGCTCCGGTGCTCTGCCTGGTGTCGATGCTGGCGGTGCAGCTCGGGGTGGCGGCGTCCAAGCCGCTGTTCGGGGTGCTGGGGGTGGCGGGTGCGACCTTCCTGCGGATCTCCTTCGCCGCCGTCGTGCTGCTCGCCGTCACCCGGCCCCGGCTGCGCGGCCGCAGTCGGCGGGACCTGGCGATGGCCGGACTGCTCGGCGTCGCCTCCGCCGGGATGACCCTGCTGTTCGCGGGCGCCGTCGACCGGCTGCCGATGGGCACCGCGGCTACCATCGAGTTCCTCGGCCCGCTGGCCGTCGCCCTGGTCTTCGCCCGCCGCGCCGGGCACGTGCTGTGGGCGGCGCTGGCCGCCGCCGGGGTCGCCCTGCTCACCCTGCTGGGCGGCGAGGGCGGCTCCGGCCCGGGCGGCCTGGACCCGGTCGGCCTGGCCTGCGCGTTCGGCGCGGCCGCCTGCTACGCGGGCTACATCCTGTTCACCGACAAGGTCGGCGCGGCCTTCAAGGGCTTCGAGGGCCTGGCGGTGTCGTTCACCATCGGCACCGTCGTGCTCGCCCCGTTCGGCGCCGCCGAGGCGGTGCACGGCCTGTCCGGTTCCGACTCCCCCGGGCTGCTGCTGCTCGCCGTCGCGGGGGTCGCGCTGCTCTTCCCGGTGCTGCCGTACGCACTGGAGATGACCGCGCTGCGCCGGATGTCGCAGCGGGTGTTCAGCGTGATCGTCAGCCTGGACCCGGCGGTCAGCGCCCTGGTCGGCCTGCTGGTGCTCGGCCAGGTGCTGGGGCTGCCGCAGGTGCTGGGCATCTGCTGCGTGGTCGCCGCGAGCGTGGGGGCGACGCTGACCGCGCGCCGCTGAGCCGCGCTGGGCCGCCGGGGGGCGCTGGGCTGTTGGGCCGCCGGGTGGACCGGCCCCGGCCGGACCGGACCGGGACGCGCCTCGGGGGCGCGGCAGCCGTCGTGTGGCGGTGCCGCGCCCCCGAGGGGTTCCGATCGTCGTCCGTTGTACGCCCCGAGGCGGTGACCCTTTCCACTCCCGGGTGCTCCGGCGGTCCGTGCTCCGTCCGGTCCGGCGCCCCCGCCGGTCCGTGCGCACCTCCCGCCGGGAGGTCAGTACGAGTAGACCGGCGCGAAGACGAGGTTGAAGTTCTTGTTGGACTGGTCGGCGTAGACGACCCCGGTGTTCCCCTTCACCCCGAGGGTGTTGTTCTGGTTCGACGCACCGGCACCGGTCGCCGTCTGCTGGGTGGAGTTGTAGTTGCCGTCGACCGGCCCGAAGATGTTGCCGCTGCCGAAGTCCGAGACCACGCTGCTGTTCGAGCCGTGACCGGCAGCCGCACCGTTGTCGGCCGCCGCGGCACCCGCCCCGGCCAGCAGCAGACCCGCTGCGAGCGGGACGGACGCGACCAGCGCGGCCAGGCGTGTGGTGCGGAAGCGCGCCATGGGATTCCCTCCGTTGGTTCTTGGTTGGTTCTTGCCGGTTATTGCGAGCTGGAAAAAAGGTGTTCCGGAGTTCGCGGCCAGACGAGGCTCCGGGGGCTGCGACGCCGAGGGACAGACTTCCGCAACAAATCGACAAAGCACCAGCACCGCTGAGCCTTTTCCCCCATTAGCGTGACGCGGCGGCACTGGCGCATAATCCCGGCCCGATCGGTTCGTCGACAGACACACCGTCTGCGAGCTGGCGATTCGCCCGGACGGCGGGAGCCGTACCGCCGTCCGGGCGGGGGCGCGGCGACCGGTTTCCGGCGAGTCGCGCAAGCCCCGGGGCGCACGAACGGTCCGGCCGCGCCCCGCCGGGGTCGCATGACCGCACAAAGTCGATATTCAGCCACTGCCGAAATTCCTCATACCATCCGGATGCCACACTATGATGGTCGGGTAAATGGCAGGCGAATTTCCCGACCATCATCTTGTGATGATCGGGAAATTTTCTCTGCGGCTGGGGGTCGGGGGGTCGAAGCAGGAACCCGACCGGCCGGACGGCCGAGCGAGCGGACGGCCGAGCGAGCGGACGGCCGAGCGGACGGGCGGCCGAGCGGACGGGCGGCCGAGCGGGTCAGAGCATCTTGCCCGGGTTGAGGATGCCCAGCGGGTCGAACGCCGCCTTGATCTGGCGCTGCAGCTCCAGTCCGACCGGGCCCAGCTCCCGGGCCAGCCACTCGCGCTTCAGCAGGCCGATGCCGTGCTCGCCGGTCACCGTCCCGCCCAGTTCCAGGCCGAGCGCCATGATCTCGTCGAAGGAACTCCGGGCCCGGGCCGTCTGCTCCTCGTCCTTGGCGTCGAAGATCACCACCGGGTGGGTGTTGCCGTCGCCCGCGTGCGAGACCACGCCGATGGTCAGCCGGTGCCGGTCGGCGATCTCGGCGACGCCATTCAGCATCGCGGCCAGCGCGCTCCGCGGCACCGCCACGTCGTCGATCATCGTGGTGCCCATCCGCTCCAGCGCGGGCAGCGACAACCGCCGCGCCTGGAGCAGCAGTTCGGACTCCGCCCGGTCCTCGGCCGGCACCACCCCGGTGGCCCCGGCGGCGGTGCACAGCGACTCGACCTCGGCCAGCCGCTCGCGCTGGTCCGGGCCGTCGAAGGCGACCAGCAGCAGGGCCCGGGTCGACTCCGGCAGGCCCATCCGCGCCATCTCGTTGACCGCCCGGACGGTGGTGGCGTCCATCAGCTCCATCAGCGAGGGCGCGTGCCCGGCCGCCATCACCTCGCACACCGCCCGCCCGGCGGCGTCCACCGAGTCGAACTCCGCGGCCAGCACCAGCTGAGGCCCCGGCGCGGGGCGCAGCGCCAGCACCGCCTCGACCACCACGCCCAGGGTGCCCTCCGAGCCGACCAGCAGCCGGGTCAGGTCGTACCCGGCGACGCCCTTGGCGGTGCGCCGTCCCGTCCGCAGCAGCCGCCCGTCCGCCAGCACCACGTCCAGGCCGAGCACGTACTCGCTGGTCACCCCGTACTTCACGCAGCACAGGCCGCCGGCGCCGGTGCCGATGTTGCCGCCGATGGTGCAGGACTCCCAGCTCGACGGGTCCGGCGGGTAGGACAGGCCCAGGGCCTCGGCGGCGCGGGACAGCTCGGCGTTGACCACGCCCGGCTGCACCACGGCGATCCGGTCGACCGCGTCGAGGTGCAGGATCCGGTTCATCCTGGTCAGCGACAGCAGGATGCAGCCGTCCACCGCGTTCGCCCCGCCCGACAGTCCCGTCCGGGCGCCCTGCGGCACCACCGGGACCCGCAGCTCGGTCGCCGTCCGCAGCACGAACCGCACCTGCTCGACCGTCTCCGGGAACACCAGCACCGCCGGTTCGCCCGCAGCGCAGAACCCGGCCATGTCCCGCGCGTACGCGGCCGTCACGTCCGGATCCACCGCCACCGCACCGTCGGGCAGCCCCGCGCGCAGCCGTTCGACCAACTCACCCACGGCAAAGACCTCCACTCGCCTCGTCCACACGCCCATCCCACTCCCCCGGCCCCGGCCGGACAACCGCCCCCGCCGCCCCCTGTCGCGCTGTCGGTCGGCTCCGGCACCCTGGTACCCATGCGCGCACCACGGATCCAGTGCCCCGACTGCGACCGACCGGTCGCCCTGATGCCTACCCGCCGTACCGGCTACGGCGTCATCCACGACCACAAGCGCGACCGCCGCTCGCTCAGCCTCTGCACCGGCAGCATGCGCCAGCTCCCGCTCAGCGAGGCCACCCGGTGGCAGGACGCGCTCCCCGGCCTCCCCGTTCCGGACGAGCCGCCGACGCTGTTCTGACCCCGGGCGGCGGGCGGGTCGTGCTGCGGAGGGGAGCGGACGGGTCGTGTTGCCGTGGGGCGTTCCCGGGAACACCGGGCCGGGCCGGTCACCTGCCGTACCGGCGGGCGTCCGGACGGGGCGGTTCGGGAGGGGCCGCGTGGTCGGCCGGAAAAGGCGGCAGGTGGCGCGCCTGGCGGCACACCACCTGCGGCGAGCGGGGGCGCGGCAACGCCGTCCGCTCGCAGTCCCCGGAGGTGTCGGTGGAGTCCGCGTACGCCTAGGGAATGTCCAGTGTTGCGCAATGGCAACACCGTGCGGGGGAAGACTCACATGCGACGCTGGCCCCCTGCAATCGGGATCTGGACAAGTCCGCATCAACCGGCGGGCGGTGTGTATCTGATGGTTCAAAATGCTAATGTTCCTCCCCCTTCGGGCCCGGGTGTACAGCCGGGACGCGAATCGCGCCTGGTCAGGGCATTCAGTGAATGAACATGCCGCCCTTTCCGCCCGGGGTGGCACCCCGGCGGCACCCGGCGTTTGCGCCCCGGCGATCCGGTCGAAACCCGATCCTCGGGCCACCTGCCGACTGGACGGCCTTGCAACAAAAGCGAGTTGACAACCATCGGCCGTCCGGGCGACCACCGGACGGGGTGGGATGATTCATCCGCCGCCGAATCGGGAGTCGGCAAACTCCCGGTCGATCGATTGCGGCCCGGACCGCGAGGTCCCGGTGGAGTCCGCCCCTTTCGGCTAGGAGAGAACCCCTTGCACCAGCGCATTCCCGCCGTCACCGCCTGCGTGGGGACCGGCGTCCGGCCCGTCGCCGGTTTCGGAAGTCCCGGCGGTTCCGGCAGAGCCGGTTCGTTCGGCGGCCCCGGTGGTTTCCGTGGCTCCGGTGGTTTCCGTGGCTCAGGTTCCCTCGGCGGCTCCGGGATCTCCGGGGTCGAGGCGGTGATCGTCATCGTGCTGGCCGTGGCCGTCGTCGTCCTCGTCCGCTCCGGTGCCGCCGCCGAGAGCGTGCTGGCCCTGCTCGGCGGCGTCGGCACCGTCTCGACGGGCGTCATCGTCTCGGTGCGGGCCGGTCGGCGCCCGCGTCTGGTCGCGTTGGAGGGCTGATCCGGTGGGACGCCCCGAGCGGCCCGTCACCGAACGTACGAAGGAGTCCGCGGCGCTGGCGCAGCACCTGCGCCAACTGCGCCGGCGCGCGGGCCTCACCTACTCCCAGCTGGGTACGGCCACCGGGCTGACCGCCTCCCGGCTCTCCCGGGCCGCGAGCGGCGAAGCGGTGCCGCCGCTGGAGGTGGTGGAGGCGTACGTCCGCGGGTGCGGCGCCGACAAGAAGGAGCTGGCGGCGGTCCGGACCCGCTGGCGGGCCGCCCGCCAGGCCGAGGCGCCGCCGCCGGTGGACCGGCCCCGCGACATCAGACTGGTCGACACCCCGAGCGAGTTGTGGGCCGCGATGGTGCACCTGCACCGCCGGATCGGACGCCCGTCCCTGCGCCAGCTGGAGAAGCGGGCCGGTGGGCTCGGCCAGCTCCCGCGCAGCACGCTCAACCTGGTGCTCCGCCGGGAGATGCCCCCGTCCCCGGTGCTGCTGGACGCCTTCGTCCGGGCCTGCGGCGTCCCGGCGGCGGACGCCGTGCACTGGGCCGGCGCCTGGAGCCGGGCCTACACCCCGCGCAGTTCGGCCGTGATCCACCCGGAGCCGCGGGACGCCCGCTTCCCGCACCCCAGGGGGCCGGCGCCCGCGACCCGCCGGGGCGCCCTCGCCGCGGCGGACGGGACGGCCCCGCTCGTCGGCTCGCCCCGGCCGGACTGACCGGGGCGCCGCCGCAGGAGCAGCGCCTCGCAGCCCGGCACAGCACAGCACGTCCGAACGCGTCCGGGCGCGTCGCAGTACGTCCGAGCAGAGCAGGTACGAGCACGTCGGAGAACACGGCAGGCCCGGCACCGACCGGGCCCGGGCCGTGCGGAGGAATGAGGACATGGGCGATCTACAGCCCCTGGACGACAAGCTCAACAAGCAGTGCCGGGAGTTCGCGGAGGCGCTGCGCGAACTGTTCGCCCAGCTCTCGATCTCGCTGCGCCGCTGCGCCGTGCGCTGCTGCGTCAGCCCCGGCACGCTCTCGCGCTACCTGTCGGGCACCCGGATCGCCCCGCAGGACTTCATCGACGACCTGGTCCGCGAGATCGAGCGGGAGCACGGCACCCGGATTGAACCGGCGGCCCTCGAACGGCTGCGCCTGCTGCGCCGGGCCGCCGTCCGGACCACCGACTCGATCAGCCAGGCCGTGCACCAACTGGAGGACCAGCTGAAGGCCGCCGACGCCCGGGCCCGCTCCACCTCCGCCCGCCGCGAACGGCTGGACAGCGCGCTGGACGACCAGCGCGGCCTGCTCGCCGACCTGGACCGGCGCCTGAAACGCCTGGAGGCCGACCACCGCGCGGACGGCGGCCCGGCCGCGCTCCCCGCCGAACGGGACCTTCCGGCCGAGCGCGACGTCCTGGCCGAACACGGCCTGCTGACCGAGCACGGCCTGGTCACCGCACGCGACCTGCTGGCCGAGCGCGACCTACTCGTCGCCCAAGTAGCCGACCTGATCAGCCAGTTGGAGGAGGCCCGGGCCCAGGTCGCGTTCGCCGAGATGCGCTGCGACCTGCTGGAGCGCCAACTCGCCGTGGTCGACACCCAGCGCGGGGCCGCCCTGCCCGGCCCCGAACTGGTCACCCTGGTCGAACCGCACACCGCCCCGCCGCTGCCCGGCACCGCCGCCCCGCCCCCGAAGGTCCTGCTGGTCGACGACAAACGCCCCAACCTGCTCGCCCTGGAAGCCGTCCTCGGCACCTCCGGGCACCAGGTGGTCTCCGTCTCCTCCGGCCCCGAGGCCCTCAAGGCCCTGCTGGAGACCGACGTCTCGGACTTCGCGGTGATCATCCTCGACGTCCAGATGCCCGGCATGGACGGTTACGAGACCGCCGCCCACATCAAGCGCCGCGCCCGCACCCGCGATATCCCGATCATCTTCCTCACCGCCGTCGGCAACGACCCCGAGTACTCGATGCGCGGCTACGCGGCCGGCGCCGTCGACTTCATCGTCAAGCCCTTCGACCCCTGGGCCCTGCGCGCCAAGGTCGCCGTGTTCGTCGAGATCTTCCTGGAACGCCGCCTCTACGCGTCCCCCCGCGACTGACCCCCGCCTGCGCGTACCGGCCGGGTCGGACCCGGCCAGGTCGGGCCCGGAAAACACGCCGGGGCGGGTACCGACTGTCCGTCGGTACCCGCCCCGGGCCGGTGTGTCATCCACCGCAGCGGAGGGTGTGGGATTTGAACCCACGGTGGCGCGAAGCCACGACAGTTTTCAAGACTGGTCCCTTAGGCCGCTCGGGCAACCCTCCTCGGCGGAGGCCAGCCTAACGGGTCGGGGCCGGTGGGGTGCACACCGTTTCGGGGTGCACACCGTTTCGGGGGCGGGGGTCAGTTGTCGCCCTTGCGTTCGCCGAGGGTGACGGTGGTCTTGGCGGCCTTGCCGTCGCGCTTGTACTCGACGTCGACCTTCTCGCCGGGCTTGTGCGTCCAGATTTCGCTGACCAGGGTCGGGCCGCTGTCGATGGCGATGCCGCCGAGCTTGGTGATGACGTCGCCCGCCTTGAGGCCGGCCTGGTCGGCGGGGCCGCCGGGGGTGACGGCGGGGGTGCCCTGGACGGCGGCGGTGGCGATCTGGGCGCCGTCGCCGGTGTAGGAGTCGTTGCGCAGGACGCCGAGGATCGCGTAGACGGGGGTGCCGTCCTTGATCAGGGTCTGGGCGACCCACTTGGCCTGGTTGATCGGGATGGCGAAGCCGAGGCCGATGGAGCCGGCCCGGCCGTTGCCGCTGGTGTTGGACTGGATCGCCGAGTTGATGCCGATCACCGAGCCGGAGGCGTCGAGCAGCGGGCCGCCGGAGTTGCCCGGGTTGATCGAGGCGTCGGTCTGCAGGGCGTTCATGTAGGACGCCTGGGCGCCGGTCTCGTCGCCGGAGGCCACCGGGCGGTCCTTGGCCGAGATGATGCCGGTGGTGACGGTGCCCTCCAGGCCGTAGGGGGCGCCGATGGCGATGGTGGCGTCGCCGATGGCGACCTTGTCGGAGTCGCCGAGCGGCAGCGGGGTGAGCTTGTCGGTCGGCGGGTTGTCGAGCCGGACCACCGCGACGTCGTAGCCCTCGGCGCGGCCGACCACCGAGGCGCTGTACGAGGAGCCGTCGGAGAACTTGACGGTGAGCTTGCCGCCGTTGGCGGCGGGGGCGACCACGTGGTTGTTGGTCAGGATGTGGCCCTCGGTGTCGAAGACGAAACCGGTGCCGGTGCCGGACTCGCTGGAGCCCTCGGCCTTGATGGTGACGGTGGACGGCAGCGCCTTCGCGGCGATCCCGGCGACCGAGTCGGGGGCCCGGTCGAGGTTCTGGTGGGTGTTGCCGACCGCCACGGTGGTGCTGTTGCGGCTGGCGCTGGAGCCGCCGCTGTTCTTGCCGTTGTCGGCGACGGACGCGCCGATCGCACCGCCCGCCAGGCCCGCCACCAGGGCGACGGCCGCGACCAGGGCGATCAGCGAGCCGCGCTTGCGCTTGCCGGGGCCGCCGGCGCCGGGCTGCGGCGCCCCCCACGGCGTGCCGGGCCCGCCCGCGCCGCCCGCGGTGTCGCCGCCGGACGGGTGCCCCCAGCCGCCGACCGGGTGGCCGGCGCCGAACGGGTGCTGCGAGTGCTGCGGCGCACCGGGGTCGCCGGGCGCACCCGGGCCACCCGGAGCGCCCGGGGCACCCGGCGCCTCCTGGAGCAGCGGCACGGGGGCGACGGCCGGGTTGACCGCGGTCTGCGCCTCGTCCGGCCGGCCGTACGGGCTGACCGGCTCGGCGACCGTCCCGTACGGGTTCTGGAACGGCGGCGGCGCGTCCACCGGGACGGCGGGCGCGGCCGGGACGGCCGGGGCGGCGGCCTGCGGCGCGTCGGGCACCTTGCCGAGCTGGATGGTCTGCTCGACCGGGGCAGGAGCCGGGGCCTGGCCCGGGGCCTGGGGCAGCACCGGCGGCGGGGCGTCCAGGTAGGCGGGGGCGGGTGCGGGGGCGGGCGTACCGGAGCCGGCGGCCACCGCCTCGGTGCCGGCGGGCTCGGCGGCCTTCTCCGGCGGGGTGGTACCACTCGCGTGCTCGGTGCTCACGGACGACCTCCATCGCTGAACAGAACCTTCGGTCGCGAACCGCGGCGCTGGGGGCACGGCTCGCAACCTCGGTGCACAGTTTTTCCTATACCGGATTCGGACACCGTAAGCGGGCCCCTGAAGAAATGATGAGAAGCCTTAGGCGGCTCTGACATGCACATCAATGGTCCCGCGGTGCGGACGCCCGTCCCCCCGGTCTTGGCGTTCCCCCGCCCGGAGGCTAGCCTGTCGCTCCTGTAAACCGAAGAACGTCGCGGGAGCTTGGACCAGCCAGGCTGAGAGTGCGCCGGTTCGACCGTAGGGCATGGCGGTGACGCCACCACGGGCGAGGGGGCGCTGACCGCCGGAACCTGTCCGGGTAATGCCGGCGTAGGGAGTATCGGCCATGACGGCTGTTCCGTCTGCCCAGATGTCCGACCGTGCCGCCGAGGCTCGGTCCGAGGCCCCGCTCACCCTCGACACCGCCCCGCCGCGCACCCTGGACTTCCGGGCGCTGTTCGCGCTGTGGGCCAACCTCGGGGTCAGCCTGATCGGCTTCACCAGCGCCGCGACCGTGCTCGGCGAGCCGGGCCACGAGCTGGGGTTCACCGCCGCGGTGACGGCGATCCTCGCGGGCACCGCGATCGGCACCGCGATGCTGGCGGTGGCCGCCCTGGTGGGCGCCCGGACGGGTGCCCCGGCGATGGCGGTGCTGCGCGGACTGTTCGGCACCCGGCTGTCGTACGTGCCGACGGTGCTGAACATCGTGCAGTGCGTCGGCTGGGGCGTGTACGAGCTGACGGTGATCGCCTGGGGCGCGCAGACCGTCTCCGGCACCGAGGGCTGGCGCTGGCTGTTCGTGCTGCTGGCGGGCGTGCTGACCACGGTACTGACGATCTGGCCGCTGGGCGCGATCGCGGTGCTGCGCAAGTACGTGGCGGTCGCGGTGGGCGTGGCGATGGTCTACTTCACGGTGCAGTTCGCCCGGACGGGCTTCCCGGACCCGGGCGCGGGCAACTGGGACGGCTTCCTGGGCGCGACGGACGCGGTGATCGCGGTGTCGATCTCCTTCGTGCCGCTGGCCGCGGACTACACCCGGCACGCGCGCAGCTCGGCGAAGGCGTTCTGGGGGACGTTCTCCGGCTACACGGTGGCCCAGGTCTGGTGCTACGTGCTGGGCGTGGTGGCGCTGCTGCAGTCCGGCGGCGACGCGAACCGGATCTTCGAGTCGTTCACCGGCGTGGCGGCGGGCTGGGCGTTCCTGCTGGTGCTGGTGCTGCGGGAGACCGACCAGTCGTTCGCGAACGTGTACTCGACGGCGATGTCGATCCACAACCTGTGGCCGCGGGTGGACCGCCGGGTGCTGACCGGCGGGATCGGCGTGCTGGTGACGGTGCTGGCGCTGCGGATCAAGGAGTTCACCGACTCGTACTACGGGTTCCTGGGCCTGATCGGCTCGGTGTTCGTGCCGCTGTTCGCGGTGCTGGCGGTGGACTACTTCCTGGGCGCGGGCCGGCGCGGCTGGAACACGGCGCAGGACGCCCCGGCGCGCTGGGTGATGCTGCTGCCGTGGGTGGTGGGCTTCGCGGTGTACCAGTTCCTGGCCCCGTCGAAGATCGGCGGCTGGTGGACCGGTCGGTGGGAGGACCTCCAGCAGCTGGTGCACTTCACCCCGGCGGCGTGGTCCTCGGCCTCGCTGTTCTCCTTCCTGGTGGCGGCGCTGGCCACCCTCGCGGTGACCGCGCTGGAGCGCCCGCGGGCGGCGGCGGAGCCGCGGGGCTGACGCCGGGGCCGGACCTGCCGGGGTCGGACCGGACCTGCCGGGGCCGGGGCGGCGTGGTGTGTCCGGGAGCGGTCAGGGGACCAGCACCACCTTGCCGGTGACGGTGCCCGACTCGGCCAGGCGCAGGGCCTCGGCGGCGGCGGTGAGCGGGAGGCGGGCGGCGAGCGGCGCGGTGAGGTCGCCGCGCCGCAGGGCGTCCAGGACGGCGGTGAGGTCGGCGCGCAGCCGGGCCCGGAAGCGGGCGGGGCGCAGGGAGCGGCCGGCCCAGATGTTGTAGAAGTGCGCGCGGCGGCCGTTCGGCAGGGCGTTCCACCACCAGGTGCGGGCGAGGACCTTGAGCACCGGCCACTGCTTGGAACCGGTGTCGTCGCGGGTGGCGGCGCTGCCGTAGGCCACCAGGGTGCCGCCGGGGGCGAGCAGCCGCCAGGAGTCGAGGACGCTGCGGCCGCCGACGTGGTCGAAGACGGCGTCGACCCCGCCGGGGGCGAGGCGGCGGACCTGGGCCGGGACGTCGCCGGTGCGGTAGTCGACGGGGGTGACGCCCAGGGCGCGCAGCACGTCGTGGTGCCGGACGGAGGCGGTGCCGATCACCCGGGCCCCGGCGGCCAGCGCGAGTTGGGCCAGCAGCTGGCCGACGCCGCCGCCCGCGCCGTGCACCAGGACGGTCTGCCCGGAACGGACCCGGGCGTGGCGGTGCAGCAGCTGCCAGGCGGTGATGCCGTTGACGACCGCGGTCTCGGCCGCGGCGGGCTCCAGGCCGACCGGGACGTCGACGGTGTCGGCCGGGTCGAGCAGGACGTGGCTGGCCCAGCCGCCGGTCTTGACCAGGGCCGCGACCCGGCGGCCGACCAGCCACGGGTCGGTGCCGGGACCGGTGGCCGACACCGTGCCGACCAGGTCGTAGCCCGGGACGAACGGGAACGGCGGCTGGTCGTAGTAGCGGCCGCGACGCATCTGCTGCTCGGCGAAGGACACGCCGGTGGCTTCGACCGCGACCAGCACCTGCCCGGGACCGGGCTCCGGCAGCGCGGAGCGGCGGACCTCCAGGCCCTCCGGCTCGACGACGCCGGGCAGGACGATCTCGACGAGCTGTTCGCTTCGCATGGTGCTCTCACTTTCGATAGTGGCAGTTACTTGAGTTAGAGGGTCTAACAACAAGCGTTGTAGCACCACGCTTCCGCGAGAGTCAACAGCAAACGCGATAGGGTCTAACCAAACGGACAGGGTGAAACCCGGCCGCAGAACACGGGCGCGGTGCACGGAGCCCGGTGCACGGAGCCCGGAGCCCGGAGCGCCGAACGAGGGTCGCGGGACGTACGCCCCGGCTACCGCCCACCACCCACCGAACGAGAGGAACCCCATGGAGACCGGCACCCCCCGGGAGCGCTACCGCGCCCAGGTCCGCGAGGAGGTCAAGCGGCACGCCCGCGAGCAGATCGCCGAGGCCGGTGCCTCCGCGCTCTCGCTGAACGCGATCGCCAAGCGGATGGGCATGAGCGGACCGGCGCTCTACCGCTACTTCGCCAACCGCGACGAGCTGATCACCGAGCTGATCACCGACGCCTACCGCAGCCTCGAACAGTCCCTGCGCGGGCCGGCCGAGGCGGGCGCCGACCTGCCTGAGCTGGCGGGCGCCCTGCGGCGGTGGGCGCTGGCCGACCCGCAGCGCTACTTCCTGCTGTACGGCACCCCCGTCCCCGGCTACCACGCGCCGTCGGAGACCACCGCCATCGCCTCCTCGATCATGACCGCGCTGCTGGACGCCGCCGTCCGGCACCAGACCCCGGCGGTCGACCCGAGCCAGGCCGACGCCCGCCTCTACACGCACCTGGCGCACCACCACGCCTGGGCCGGCGACCACCCGGCCCCGTCCCACGCGCTGCGCCGGGCGCTGGCGTTCTGGACCAGGCTGCACGGCGTGCTCTCGCTGGAGCTGGCCGGTCACTTCACCGGCATGGAGCTCGACGCCGAGCTGCTCTACACCGCCGAGGCGGAATCCCTCGCCGGACCGCGCTGACCCACCCGGCCCCGCACGCCCCCGCCCCCGCCCCCGCCCCTGCACCGCCCCGCACCACCCGTCGGCGGCCGGTTGTTCACCCGCCCGTCGCCGTGCCGGAGGAGGGCCGCCATCCGGTGCCGCGTACGGTGGTTCACGTGGACACCCAGCACAGCACGGCCGGTTCGCCCGCCGTTCCGATCGACCGCACCGCCGTGAAGGTGATCGCCCACCGGGGCTCCTCCGCAGCCCTGCCGGAGCACACCGAGGCGGCCTACCGGCGGGCGCTGGAGGAGGGTGCGGACGGGCTGGAGTGCGACGTCCGGGTCACCGCCGACGGGCAGTTGGTGTGCGTGCACGACCGCACGGTGGGCCGGACCTCGGACGGGCAGGGCGTGGTGTCGGCGATGACGCTGGCTCAGCTGTCCGCGCTGGACTTCGGCTCGTGGAAGCACCCGGAGCGGCCGGAGCCCAGCCCGGTGCTCACCCTGGAGCGGCTGCTGGAGCTGGTCGCGGACGCCGGGCGGCGGGTGGAGCTGGCGATCGAGACCAAGCACCCGGTGCGGTACGCGGGCCGGGTGGAGGCCGAACTGCTGCGGATGCTGGGCCGGTTCGGGCTGCTCCCGGCCAACCCGGCAGGCCCGGCAGGCCCGGCAGGCGCGGCAGGCGTGACCGGCCCGGCAGGCCCGACAGGCCCGGTCGAGTCCGCGGTGCGGGTGATGAGCTTCTCCGAGCTGGCCCTGCACCGGCTCCGACGGGCCGCCCCGGCGGTGCCCCGGGTGTACCTGTGGGAGCGCCGGCTGCCGGTGCTGGGCCGGACCAGGTCGCTGCCGGGCGGCGCGGCGATCGCCGGCCCGGGCATCGAGCTGGTCCGGCGCGACCCGGGTCTGGTGACGGCGCTGCGCCGGGCCGGGCACCGGGTGCACGTGTGGACGGTGGACCGGCCGGAGGACGTCGAACTCTGCCTGGAACTGGGCGTGGAGGCGCTGATCACCAACCGCCCGGCCGAGGTGCTCGCCCAGCTCGGCCGCTGAGCCACCCCCGGCCCCGGCCCCGGCCCCGGGCAGGTGGCACCCCGCCGCCAATCGCGTGACAGAAATACCGAACGGGGTATTTCCGGACGTGTTTCCCACAGATCGTCACAACGGAACGTGAGGCCCACCTCACCTTTTGCCCACTGTCCGTGCGGATGTCGTTAATACCGGCATCGGATCGTCGAACGCCCGTTTCCGACGCATTACCTGCGGGCATCCATCCCTCGGCAGAAGCTGAAGGAGGTCCGGGGGTGGCGTTGATGGTGGCGCGAGCTGTGCCAGTTCAGGCCGGGTCGACCTCATCGGCCATGGCGGTTCCGCACGGTCCGGCCAGCGTTTCGGCCGCGCGGCGCAGGCTGCGCGGCGATCTCGGCGACCGGTCGCTACCGGAAGCGGTGATTGACGACGCGGTGTTGATCCTCTCCGAACTGCTCAGCAATTCCTGTCGGCACGCGAGACCGCTGGAACCGGTCCCGGACACCGCCGATGGCGCCGTCGGGGGCACCGCCGGTGGCACCGGCGCCGCCGCCGGGGAGGCCGCGGAGAGCGGTACGGTGCTGGTGAGTTGGCAGATGCGCGGCGACGGCCTGCTGACCCTGGAGGTGACGGACGGCGGGGCGAGCACCCGGCCGATCCCGGCCCGGCCCTCGGTGACGGCGCGCGGCGGCCGGGGCCTGAGCATCGTGGGCGAGCTGGCGCAGGACTGGGGGGTGCGGCACGCACCCGGTCAGGTGACGGTGTGGGCCCAGCTGTCGGCGTTCGGGCAGGTCGCGGGCGGCGGGCGGCGGCGGAGCGCCTGAGCGGCCCGGGCGGTCGGTTCCCGGCGAAGTAGGCTGCCCGGTGCAACGTCCGACGTCTCCGGGAGAGCCGCACCATGGCCAAGAAGGCCGCGAAGAAGCAGCCCAGCCAGTCCACCGCCGTCGAGGGCGAGGTCCCGGTCGTCGGGGCGCGCGAGGCGTGCCCGTGCGGCTCGGGCCGCCGGTACAAGGCCTGCCACGGCCGCCAGGCGGCGCACGCGGTGCAGGAGTTGGTGCACCGCCCGTTCGAGGGCCTGCCGGGCGAGGCCGACTGGGTGGCCCTGCGCGAGCTGGTCCCGGCCGCCACGGTGCCGCTGACGCTGGCCGCCGGGGTGGCGCAGGAGGCCGTCGGCGAGGTCCCGTCGGTGACGCTGGCGACGGTGCTGCCGCTGGCCTGGCCGGCGCTGCGCCGTCCGGACGGGTCGATCCTGCTGGGCCTGCAGACCCAGTCCTCCTCCGGTGACCTGAGCCGCGACCTGGCGGACGCCCTGGAGCTGGCGCTGGCCACCGAGCCGGGCACCCCGGTGCCGGCCCGCCGGACCACCCCGGGCGGCCGCCGCCTCCAGGAACTGCTGGACACCACGGCGGCGTTCGTCCCCGAGGTGCACACCGGCTTCGAGTTCTGGCTGGAGGACGCCGAGGCGGCGACCGGCGAGGTGGCGGCCTCGCTGGAGCGGGCCAACGCCTCCGCGATCCCGACCGAGAAGCTGGCCGGGGTGGACTCCGCGTACTGGTGCGGCACCTCGGACAAGAACCACCTGCGCTGGGTGATGGACGTCCCCGAGGAGCAGCTGCTGGACGCGCTGGCCCGGCTGTCGGCGGCCGGCGACAGCTCGCTGGGCGAGGGCACCAAGCTGGTGGGGTCGTTCCGGGCGCACGGCCTGACCGTCCCGGTGTGGGACCTGCCGCTGGAGATGACCGCGTCCGACGTGGAGAAGCCGGCCGTGGAGTTCGCCGGGAAGCTGGCCGCGGTGCTGGCCGCGCCCGCGCCGCTGACCGCGGAGGAACGCCGGGCCCGGGCCAACCTGGTGAGCCGTCAGATCACCCTGAACTGACCGGAAGCGCCCCGGCGGCGGCCCCCGGAGCGACCTGGACGTGCCCCGGAAGTGACCCGGAAGTGACCCGGGTCACATTTCCGCCGCCGTCAAAGTCCTTTCCGCGTGGACAAATTGGCGCGGAGCCGGATCTTTGTTACTGTTTGAACAGTCCGACCGCTGGTGCATCCCCCGTCGCCAGCGGTCGGACATTTCTCGTTCCGGGCCGTACCGCACAGCCTAACTGACGGGACATCATCAAAAAGCCGGTCAGGGCTGCGGCAGCGCCACCGCGCTGGCCGTGATCATCCCGCCCAGCAGCGTCCCGACCTCCGGCAGCCAGGGCCGCCCCGGCCCCGGCCGGCGCACCCAGTGCACCGGGCCCGCCCCCGTCCGGGACGGCGGCAGCACCAGGTAGCCGCCCGGCCCGTGGTAGCGCAGCGCGCCCGGCACCCAGGGCCGTTCGGCCAGCAGCCCGCCCAGTTCCGGCAGCGTGTACGGCGCGGTCAGCAGCACGAACCGGTCCGGCGTGCCGAGCACCGGCCCGTACGGGACGCCGATCTCGTCCAGGTGCCGCAGCAGCCACGGCCCGGCCGGCCGCGGCAGGCTCACCGCGCCCAGCGCCCGCCCGGTCGCCGCCAGCACCGGGGCGCCCGGCGCCCGGCGCTCCCACCACCAGCGCACCATCCGCGGATCGGTGGTGGCCGCCTCCAGCGGCGGGTCGTCCGGGTGGCCGCCGGGCACCGCGCAGGACCGGTCGGCGCACGAGCACGGGCCCGGCGCCCCGCGCAGCGCCCGGGCGCCCGGCAGCACGGGCCAGCCGCACCCCTCGGCGGCCCGCAGGGCGGCGGCGAGCGCCAGTGAACGGCTCCGGCGGCCCGGCCACCACCGGCCGACGCGCTCCGGCAGCAGCTCTCGGCGGGGTGGGCGCATGGCGGCTCGTTCCTTTCCGCGTCCATCGGGGCGCACGGCACGGTCGGTGCGATCTTCTGATCGTTCGGATCGGCGTGGTCGGGGTGCGGGCGGTACGCGTGCCGGTACGTGTGCGTCTCGGCTACCCGCTGCTGGAACGAGAATCCCCCATACGTCCGGATGGACGCGGCCGGGCGGGCCCCGGTTCCACCGTACGAGTGAGTGCGCGCGGCCCCGGGTGGCACCCCGGCGGCCTGCGCATACGATCCCTGGCACGTTCGGCCCCGCACTCCTGGACATGCCCCGATCGGCCTGTGTACAAGTGGGGGAAACATGCCGAGTAGTGAGTAAAGACATCATTTCGGTCGGTCTCGGTGGTCCTGCGTGACACGTTCCGGATTGTGGGGAGTTGCGACATGACCGACGTCCACCCGTTGACGTCCCCGGCGCCCGCCGCCACCGCACTGCCGCCCGCCCCGACCGCTCCGGCGGCCCCGGGGGCACCGGCGGTCGGCCCGGTGCAGGCCGTCGACCAGGCGCGCGCCGCCGGTCCACGGCAGGCGGTCGCCCCGGCGGACGCCGTCGACCCGGCGCTGCTGCCGGAGTTCGGCGAGGTGCCCTCCGCCGACCTGCAGGACCGTTTGGCCGGATGGCTGTCCGATTTCACCAGCCTCCAGGAGCACTTGGAGCTGCTGGCCCGGGCCGACGGCCTCACCGGCACCCTCGACGCGCTGCTGGACTCCGGCGCGGCCCTGCTCGGCGCCCGCCGCGGCCTGGTGGTGACGCTGCCGCCCGGCGCGGACCGCCAGCCGGCCCGACCGGTCGGGCTCGGCCTGGACCGGGCGATGCTCGGCGCGCTGGAGACCGTCCCGGTCGAGCACGGCCCGTTCGCCGGGCTGCTCGGCCGCCCCGGCCCGGACGGCCGGCTGCTGATCGCCGACCTGGCCGCCGACCCCGCGGTCGGCCCCCGCTTCCGCGAGGTCGCCGAGCAGCTCGGCCTCGGCGCCTGCTACGCGCTGCCGCTGGCCACCGGCCCGGCGGGCGCGCTCGGCGCCGCCGCCTGGTTCTACGACGAGCCGGGCAGCCCCGACGAGCGCCGCGAGCACCTGGCGCGCCGCTACTGCGAGTTCGCCGCCCCGCTGCTGGCCCGCCAGCTGGAGGCGGACCGGGCGGTGCGCGCCGCCGAGACGCTGCGCCGCTCGCTGCTGCCCGGCCACCTGCCGACCCTCGCCGGTCTGAAGGTGGCGGCCCGCTGCGTGCCCGCCGCGCTGGAGCGGGCCGCGAACAGCGACTGGTACGACGCGGTCGCGCTGCCCGACGACACCGTCGGCCTGACCGTGGGCAGCGTGCTCGGCGGCGGCCCGGGCGCCGGCCCGGGGGCGGGTGCCGACGCGGCCGCCGCGATGGGCCGGGTGCGGTCCGCGCTGCGCGCCTACGCGGTGCTGGAGGGCGAGGACCCGGTCTCGGTGCTCGGCGACCTGGAACTGCTGCTGAAGACCACCGAGCCGACCCGCTCCGCCACCGCCGTCTACGCCTGCGTCGACCCGGCCGAGCGCCGGATCGCGCTGGCCGGGGCCGCCAACTGTCCGCCGGTGCTGCTCACCCGGTACGGCGCGAACTTCGTGGAGACCTCGCTCTCCGCGCCGCTGGGCATGCTCAGCTGCTGGGAGGCCCCCGGGGTGGAGCTCACCGCGGAGCGCGGCGACGTGCTGGTGCTGTACACCGAGGGCCTGGCCCGCCGCTTCGCCCCGAACCTGCACGCCGGGCAGAGCGCGCTGCGCCGGGCCGCCGCCGACGCCCCGCGCGACGTCCGGCTCGACCCGGACCGGCTCTGCGCCCACCTGCTGGAGCAGGCCGGCGGCGGGGAGCCCGGCGGCGACGACCTGGTGCTGCTGGCGGTCCGCTTCGAGTAGCCCGCCCGACCGGGCCGGACCCCGGCACCCGGACCTACCGGCGGGAACCGCGGAGCGGACGCCCTTCCTCCGTTCGAACGGCCCTACGTACGATGGGGGCGACATCCGCCCGCACGCCCCGCGACCCGGGGACGGGCGGGCGGTAGCGCGCGCGAGGAGGCGACGTAGTGACCGAGGACCGCAGCCCGGCGGTGGCCGAGAACCCCGAGGGGTCCGCAGAGGGCGAGGAGGAGCCGGTCAAGAGCCGCAAGAACGGCCTGTACGACGGGATCTCCGACGAACTGGCCGCGTCCATGCGCACCGGCTGGGCGGACACCGAGCTGCGCGGGCTGGAGCCGGACGTCCAGGCCCCGTACGCGGCCGAGCGCCGCGCCAAGCTCTCCGCCGCCTTCCCCGGCGAGCGCCTGGTCGTCCCGGCGGGCAACCTGCGCACCCGCGCCAACGACACCGAGTACGCCTTCCGCGCCGCCAGCGAGTACGTGCACCTGACCGGCAACCGGACCGAGGACGCCGTCCTGGTCGGCGAGCCGGTCGAGGGCGGCCACGCGTTCGCGCTGTACCTGCTGCCGCGCTCCGACCGGGAGAACGGCGAGTTCTGGCTGAGCGGCCAGGGCGAGCTGTGGGTCGGCCGCCGCCACTCGCTGGCCGAGTCCGAGCAGCTGTACGGCCTGCCGGTGCGGGACGTCCGCACGGCCGCCGAGGAGCTGACCGCCGTCACCGTGCCGACCCGGATCGTGCGCGGCTACGACGCGGCCCTGGAGGCCGCCCTCGCCGAGCAGCTCGACGAGGCGAAGGACGACGAGCTGAAGGTCTTCCTGTCCGGGCTGCGCCTGGTCAAGGACGCGTGGGAGATCGGCGAGCTGCGCGCCGCCTGCGACGCCACCGTCAGGGGCTTCACCGACGTGGTGCGCGAGCTGGACCGGGCCGTGGCCACCTCCGAGCGCTGGATCGAGGGCACCTTCTGGCGCCGCGCCCGGGTCGAGGGCAACGACGTCGGCTACGGCACGATCGCCGCGGCCGGCCCGCACGCCACCACCCTGCACTGGGTGCGCAACGACGGCGACGTGCGCCCCGGCGAGCTGCTGCTGCTGGACGCGGGCGTGGAGACCCACACCCTCTACACCGCCGACGTCACCCGCACCCTGCCGGTCAACGGCCGGTTCGGCCCGCTCCAGCGGAAGATCTACGACGCGGTGTACGAGGCCCAGGAGGCCGGCATCGCCGCGGTGAAGCCGGGCGGGCGGTTCCGCGACTTCCACGACGCCGCGCAGCGGGTGCTCGCCGCCCGCCTGCTGGAGTGGGGCCTGATCGACGCCTCGGTGTACGACCTGGAGAAGGTCCTGGAGCTCGGCCTGCAGCGCCGCTGGACGCTGCACGGCACCGGCCACATGCTCGGCCTGGACGTGCACGACTGCGCGCACGCCCGCCGGGAGGACTACGTGGACGCGGTGCTGGAGCCGGGCGTGGTGCTGACCGTCGAGCCCGGCCTGTACTTCCAGGCCGACGACCTGACCGTCCCCGAGGAGTACCGCGGCATCGGCGTCCGGATCGAGGACGACATCCTGGTCACCGCCGACGGCAACGAGAACCTCTCCGCCGGCCTGCCCCGGCAGGCCGACGAGGTCGAGTCCTGGATGGCCTCGCTGACCTCCTGACGCCCCGCCGCCCTGCGACGGTGCCCCGCCGGAACTCCCCGGCGGGGCACCGTCGTTCCCGGCCCGGTCAGGGCAGCAGCCGGTCAGGGCAGCAGCACGTCGAAGCTCTGCGTCCCCACGTCGCCCGGCCCGGCGGCGACGGCCGCCCCGGTCACCGACAGCGGGCCGGAGTCGTCCTCGCCGGCGAAGGTCAGCCGGTAGCGGACGGTGCGGCTCTCGCCCGGGGCCAGCGTGAAGGCCGCGGCGGCCCCGGAGCCGGACGCGTCCGCGGCGAGGCCCGGCAGCTTCGTCCAGCGCTCCCCGTCGAGCCGCTCGGCGACCAGGTCCGCGGCGGCGCCGTGGTACAGCCCGGGGTCGGCGGTCAGCCGCAGCTCCGGCTGCACGGTGTAGGGGACGGCGCCGAAGTCGGTGTAGGTGATGGTGAAGGGCTGCTGGAAGCCGGGCTGCCGCCGGGTGTCGAGCACCTGCGGCAGCGAGACGTCGACCTTGACGTCGTTGGGGTGCGGCCGGCCGGCGTCCGGGGTGAGCGCGCCGATGTCGAGGCTCTGCGCCAGCTCGGTCAGGGCGTCCCGGTAGTCGTCCGCCAGCCCGGCCGCGACCAGGTAGACCTGTTCCGCGTGGAAGCCCCACACGGTGGCGTCGAAGGCGCTGCCGTTGCCGCAGTCGACGTGCCAGGTGACCTGCCGGGCGACCCGGCCGCCGAGCGTCACCACCTTCCGGTCGGCGGCCCGTTGCGGCCCGGCGGCCCCCGTCAGCTCGCCGGGGTGGCCCCAGACCGGGCAGCGCCCCAGGCCCTTCCAGCCGTCCTCCGCGTCGAGCCCGTACTCGGTGGGCCAGGCGGTGCCGTCCCGGCCGCCGCCCGCGGAGACCAGCCGCACCCCGTACGGCAGGCAGTCGCCGGGCTGCTGGGTGGGGCTGCCCGGGCTGAGCAGGCAGAGGCCGTCGGCCGGGTCCTGGTCGGGGACGGTCCAGCCCGCCGGGAGGGTGAAGCCGACGCCGTGGAAGACCCGGTGCCGGCCGGCCGGCGGGGCGGCCCCCTGGTCGACGGTGCCGGCGGACGGCGCGGCCGGGGCGCTGGGCGGGGGGGACGGTTCCGGGGAGGCGCTGACCCCGGCCGCCGGGGCGGGGGCGGGGCGGGCCACCGGCCGGTCGGTGCGCAGGCTCAGCCAGCCGGTCAGCGCGGCGGCCAGGGCCAGCGGGAGGGCGACCATCAGCACCGGCCGCAGGTGGCGGGGTCTGCGGCGGGGCGGCTCGGCGGGGCGCAGGCCCTGGGGGGTGACCTGGGCGGCCCGGGCCGCGAGCGCGGCGCGCAGCAGCTGCTCGACCGGCCGTTCGGGGGTGCGGTCCTTGTCGCTGGTGCTCATCCGGCTTTCTCCAGGTGTCGCTCCAGGGCGTCCAGGGCCCGGCTGGCGGTGGACTTCACGGTGCCCCGGGCCAGCCCGAGGGTTTCGGCGATCTGCGTCTCGGACAGGTCCGACCAGTAGCGCAGCACCAGCACCTCGCGCTGCCGGGCGGTGAGTTCGCGGAGCGCGGCGAGCACCCGGCGGTGCTCGTCGTTGAGCACCGCGCGGTCCTCGGCGGACGGCTCGTCCGCCTCGTGCGGCGGGACGTAGGCGCGGGCGGTGCGGCGGCGGCGGAGCACCGAGCGGGCGCCGTTGACCACCGAGGTCCGCAGGTAGCCGAGGGCGTTGTCGAGGTCGTCCATCCGCTCGCCGTACTTGCGGTACAGCTCGGTGAAGGCGTCCTGGACGACGTCCTCGGCGACGTCCTGGTGGTCGACCAGCAGGACCGCCAGCCGGACCAGGGGGAGCCGCTGGACGTGGTAGAGCTCGGTGAGGGTGGGCCGTTCGCGGTCGGCGCCGCTCCGGCCGCCGGGCAGCGCGCGGAGCGCGGGCGGCTCGGCCGCCGGGCCGGCGGCGGCTTCGGCAGCGGTCCCGGCGGGCGGCTGGGCGGTGGGCTCCGCAGCGGTCCCGGCGGTCCCGGCGGTCCCGGCGCTCCCGGCGCTCCCGGCGGGCGGTTCCGCGGCGGGCTCGCGGACGCCGAACAGCGCGGTGCCGGTCAGGGTCTTACCGGGCAGCGCGGTGCCGGGCAAGGCGTTCCCGGGCAGCGCGGTGCCGGGCAGGGCGCGCAGCAGGGTGCCCAGCAGGCCGCGCGTCGGGCGGCCGATCGGCGGCAGGATCGCGATCGACATCGTGGTGTTCCGTTCCCCCCTCGGAGGCGGCGGGGCGGGGTGCCCCGCCGCCGGTTCGGTCCTGGTGACGCTGCGGCGGCGGGTTCGGTTCAGCCCCGCCGACGGAGCTCGGTCTCGTGCTGCTCGGTGGTGGCGTAGTGGCCGTCGGCGGTGCCGTCGGCGACCACCAGCAGGCGGGTGAGCCGCGGGTCGGCGCCCGGGGCGACGGTGACCCGGAAGGTCGTCGAGCGGCTCTCGCCGGCACCCAGTGCGGCCGGGAAGTAGTCGGGGGCGAGGCCGACGCCGAGCCGCTCGCCGATGCACGCGTCGACCAGTTCGACCGGTGCCCACGCGCCGCCGTGCAGCCACTCGACCTTCAGGTCGGCGGCGGACGGTTGCGGGCCGTCCCCGGCGGCGTTGAACAGGGCCAGCCCGGCGAGGGCCCGGGCGGCCGGGAGGGCGGAGCCGGTGAGCTTGACGGTGACGTGGAACTGGCCGGGGGCGGGCGCGGGCAGGTCGGCGGGGGCGGTGTCGAAGGCGGCGGCGGGGCGGCGCGGGTCGGTGACCTCGACGTCCTGCAGGGCACGGGCGACCAGGGTGGTATCGCCGTGGACGGCGTCGGCCTCGACCGGCAGGGTGCCGGGGCCGTCGCCCGCGTCCAGCCGCATCCGGTAGGTGAGGGTGCGGCTGGCGCCGGGGTCCAGGGTGAACCGGGCGTCCTTGCCGGTGGTGGCGTAGTCGGTGCCGGTGCCCTGGGAGAGCGGCAGGTCGGTCCAGCCGGACGGGTCCTGGCGCTGCAGGGTGCCCTCGGCCGTCGGGGCGATGACGGCGCACCGGGCGCCCGGGTAGAACCGGGTGGCGACCACCGGCTGGAGGTCCTGGTAGCTGCGGTCGGTGCCGTTGCGCCAGGTGACGGTGAAGGTGAGCGCCTCGCCGCCGGCCTGGACGCGGTGGCCCGCGAGGCCGTCGAAGGAGATCGTCAGCTTCCCGTCGCCCTTCTTCTCCGCCGCGGCCAGGATGCCGGTGCCGTCGGCCCACCCGGAGTCGCCGTCCGCCCCCGGGTCCGATTCCGGGTCCGCCGGGTCCGCCGGTTCCGTCGCGTCGGTGGCGCCCGGGGCGGTGGGGGTGGCGGTGGCGGCCGGGACCGGCGCGGTGTCGGGCGCGGTGCCCGCGACCGGGGCGGAGGCGGCGGCGCGGGCCGCGGCGGGTGCGGCGCCGTCGTGCCGGGCGGGGCCGCAGGCGGTCAGTCCGGCGGCGGTCAGCAGGGTGAGCGGGACGCCGGTCCACCGGCGGTGCTTGCGGCCCCAGCCGGAGTGCAGCCGGGCATTCTTCGCAAAACGGATGTCGGTGGACGTGTTCATCGCGGTTCCCCCCGGGGCGGTGACGGTGACGGTGAGCCGGGGCGGGAGGCGCCTCTCCCCCGAGCGCGCCCTCCTCACCCCTCACCCTGATGGACGCCCATCCGGGCGGGAGGTTGCGGACGGACGCGAAGTTTTTTCACCGCCGCCGGGACGACCGCACCGCCTGCGGCGCGTCCACGGCGAAGCCCCCGGCCGGTCCGTCCGGCGGGGGCTCCGTCGTGCTCAGTGGCGCCGGCCCCAGCCGGAGCGGGCGGCGCGGATCGGGAGTTTCTTCTCATAACGGGCGAAGGAGGACATGGACATCTGACGCTCTCCGGACGTGGTGGTGGAAGAGGACGGGGAACGGCCGCACCGGGCCCCGATGTGATGACTCCTCATCCTCCCGGGAGGTTGTCTCCCGATTCCAAAGGTTTTCCGCCGCCGCCCGCCCCCGTCCGATCGGCCTCCGTCACCGTCCGTGCGCACCCGCCCACCCCGCCGCCGCTCCCGGCGCCCCGGCCGGGCGGACGGCTACACTCGGCGCGAGTCCGCCGACGGCCGCCCCGGGAGCACCAGATGGCCGAGCCCGTACCAATCACGATCGGAAGGCGCCCGGCGCCGGTGCACACCGTCGCGGTGTACGCCTTCGCGGGCATGGCCCCGTTCGAACTCGGCGTGGTGGTCGAGGTGTTCGCCCTGGCCCGGCCCGAGCTGGCCGGGCTGCTGGCCGCCCCCTGGTACGACGTGCGGGTGTGCGCCGAGCGGCCGGGCCACCCGCTGGAGGCGGTCGGCGGGTTCTCGCTGACGCCCCGGCACGGGCTGGAGGAACTCGCCGCCGCCGACACCGTCGTGGTGGTCGGGGTGCCCGATCCGCTCGGCGACGTCCCGCCCGCCGTGGTCGCCGCGCTGCGCACCGCGCACGCCCGCGGCGCCCGGGTGGTCTCGATCTGCTCCGGCGCCTTCGCGCTGGCCGCCGCCGGGCTGCTGGACGGCCTGCCCGCCACCACCCACTGGCGGTACGCGCCGGAACTGCGCCGCCGCTACCCGGCCGTCCGGGTCGACCCGGACGTGCTGTACGTCGACAACGGCCGGGTGCTGACCAGCGCGGGCAGCGCCGCGGGCATCGACCTGTGCCTGCACCTGGTGCGCCGGGACCACGGCGCGAAGGTCGCCAACACCGTCGCCCGCCGCTTCGTCGTCCCGCCGCACCGGGACGGCGGGCAGGCGCAGTTCATCGAGGCGGCGGTGCGGCCGGTGGACGAGCCGGAGGACGGGGTGGCCCGCTCGATGCGCTGGGCGCTGGACCACCTCGCCCGGCCGCTGACCGTGCCGCTGCTGGCCCGGGCGGCCGGCATGTCCGACCGCTCGTACCTGCGGCACTTCACCGCCCGCAACGGGGTCAGCCCGATGCGGTGGGTGGCGATCCAGCGGATCGCGGCCAGCCTGCCGCTGCTGGAGTCGCCGGAGGGCAGCGTGGAGGAGATCGCCGCGGCGGTGGGCTTCGAGTCGGCGGCGACCTTCCGCCACCACTTCGGCCGCACCATGCGCACCTCGCCGACCGCCTACCGGCGCACCTTCGGCCGGGCCGCCTGACGCCGCGTCAGCTCTTCCGGCTCTTCCGGCTCTTCCGGCCCGGCCCTTCCGGCCCTCCCGGCCCTCCCGGCCCTTGTCCTCCCGGTCCGGCTCAGCCCTCCCGCTCCAGCCGGTCCGCGTTGGCGTGGATCGCGTCCCGCAGCCACCGGGCGAGGCCCGGGGCGAGCCTCTCGTACGTCTCGGTGAACCGCGGGTCGGCGAGGTACATGTCGCCGAGGCAGCGGTGCGTCTGCGGGCCGCAGTCGTAGAAGTGCCGGCCGATGTGCCGCCGGTGCTGCTCGGCGACGGCGGTCGCCTGCTCGCCGCCCGGGGCCGCGCCGGCGGTGAACGCCGCCACCAGGGCGTCGTTGACGCCGTCGGCCTCGGCCTTGATCCGCTCCCAGTCCGCCTTGGTGTAGCGGGCGGTGCGCCGCTGGGACTGCTTCCAGGCGTCGGTGGCGCCCCAGCGCCGCTCGGCCTCGTCCTCCCAGTCCTCCTGGTAGTCCGCGCCGAACACCTCGAACTTCTCCTCCGGGGTCAACTGGATCCCCAAGGTCCTCGCCTCCATCGCTCGTTCGACCGCCGCGGCGAGTTCCTCCAGCTTGCGGATCCGGTCGCCGATCAGCTCGCGCTGCCGGCGCAGGTGCTCGCTCGGGCCGACCGTCCGGTCGTCCAGGATCGCCGCGATCTCCTCCAGCGGGAAGCCGAGTTCGCGGTAGAACAGGATCTGCTGCAGCCGGTCCAGCTCGGCCTCGCCGTAGCACCGGTAGCCGGCCGGGGTGCGGCCGCCGGGCACCAGCAGGCCGATCCGGTCGTAGTGGTGCAGGGTGCGCACCGTGACCTTGGCGACCGCCGCCAGCCGACCGACCGAGTAGCCCTCGTCCATCGCGTTCCCTCCTTCCCGCCGCTCGTACGACCAGCCTGCGGCCTGACGCGACGTGAGGGTCAAGCGCGGGCGGCACGCCACCGGGCGGCGGCCGGACGGGCGGCCGGACAGCCGGCGGACGGCCGGTTCAGTCGGCGATGCCGCTCTGCGCGACGACCTTGCCGATCCGCAGCCGGACCAGCAGTTCGCCCGGGACGCCGTTGCGGGCGGCGTACTCCTCGGCGCGCTGCTCGCCCATGTAGCGGGCGGCGATCCGGCCCGCCCAGTGCCGGACCTGGTCCAGTTCCTCGCTGACCGTCGCCACGCCCTCGACCAGGACGAACGCGAACGGCGGGCGGTCGTCGTCCACGCACAGCGCGGCCCGGCCGTCGCGGAGCAGGGTGCGGCCCTTGACGGTGTCCCGGCCGGTGTTGAAGACCAGGTCGTCCCCGTCGAGCAGGAACCAGATCGGGGCGAGGTGCGGGCGGCCGTCGGCCCGGGTGGTGGCGAGTTTGCCGGTGCGGGTGCCGTGGGCGAGGAAGGCGCGCCACTCGGGCTCGGTCATGGTGGGCATGTCCGCCATCCTCGCAACTCCCCCCGGGGCCGCCTACTCGGACTCGCCGTAGCGGACCAGGTAGGCGGCGAACCGGTCCAGGTCCTCGTCGCCCCAGGAGGTGAAGCGCTCGGTGAAGGCCCGCCGCCGCTGCTCGTAGGCCTCCGCCAGCAGCTGTTCGCCGGCCGCCGTCAGGTGCAGCAGCTGGCCGCGCTGGTCGTCCGGGTCGGCCTGGCGGCCCAGCAGCCCGAGCCGCTCCAGCGCGCCGACCTGGCGGCTGACGGTGGACTTGTCGAGCATGAAGTGCGACGCCAGGTCGGCGGCCCGGCAGGAGCCCCGTTCCTTGACCAGGTCGAGCATGCTGTAGGTGACCAGCGAGAGCTCGGGGTGCAGCTGGGCTGCCTTGTGGCGGGCCCGGCGGGCGAACGCGGTGAGCTCGCGCTGGATGGTCTCCAGCGCGGCGTCGCGGTCGGGCATGGCGTGGCTCCTTCGTCGTGCGGTGTTGCCGACCACGGTAGGGGCAGCCGTGCTCAGACGCCGACCGCCTCCTCCATCTCCTCCTCGGCCGGGTCCTCGGCGGACTCGTCGGCGGACTTCGCTGTGGGCTCCGCAGCAGGCTGCCGCCCGGCCGGCCGCACGGCGGCCAGGTCCCGCCGGCGCTCGGTGCGGGCGGCCAGGACGAGCAGCGCCGCGCCGGCCGCGAGCCAGGCGAACAGGGTGGCGACGTGGCCGCCGAGCCCGGCCCGGCCGCCGAAGTAGACGTGGTCGCGGACGCCCTCCAGGAAGCCCGCGCCGTTCCAGAAGGAGTGCAGGGCGCCGTAGAAGCCGTTCTGCAGCTCGGGCTGGAAGATGCCGCCGGAGCTGGTGAAGTTGAGCATCACGAACAGCGCCATCATGGTCAGCGTGGTCCACCGGCCGAGGAAGGTGTGCAGGGCGGTGCCGATCGCGACGATGCCCGCCGAGTACAGCCAGCTCATCGCCCAGACGCCGAGCAGCCCGTGGTCCACCAGGTGGAAGACCGGCCCGGCCAGCGCCGTGCCGAGCAGGCTGACCACCAGCGCCACGCCGAGGCCGAGCAGCGCCCGCACCCGCATCGCCAGCACCGCGCCGGCCGCGCCGAGCACCGCGACCGAGCCGTAGGAGCCGATGCTGAGCGCCACCAGCAGGAAGAACAGGCCCTGCCCGGTCGGGTCGCCGGCCGGCAGCGGGGTCAGTTCCCGGACGGTCAGCGGCCTGCCCTGGTGGGCGGCGACCTGGGTGAACACCTTCTCGGCGGCGGTCGCCGAGGTCTCCGAGCCGGCGGTGGCCACCAGCAGGGTGGGCGCGTCGGCGTCCGGCACGTACGCGGCGGCCAGGTCGCGGTCGAGCAGCCGGTGCCGGGCGGCGTCGGTGTCGGCCACGGTGGTGACGTCCAGTCCGTCGCCGGCCGCGTCCTTCAGGGTCTGCGCCAGCACCTGGGCCTGCGGGCCCTGCCCGACCACCGCGACCGGCAGCTGGTGCGGGGCGGGGGTGTGGAAGGCGGAGAGGTACGCGATCCCCATGCCCAGGCACATCAGCAGCGGTGTGACCAGGTGGGTGAGGACGTGCCGCAGGGCGGGGCGGGACACCGCTGACAGCGAGGACATCACAGCTCCATGGTTGGCAAGTACAACTAGTATTTGGTTGCACTTTACAACGCACGCGTGCTTGGCATCCATTCCCCGCCCCGCCCTGTGGCCCACCTCACCCCCGGCGCGGAGCCCTCCTCACCCCCCGGCGCGGGGCCTCACGGCCGGTCGTCGGGCCTCACAGCAGGTCGTCGAGCTCCCGCAGCAGCCGGCTCTTCGCCCGCGCCCCCACCAGCGACCGCACCGGCTCGCCGTCCCGGAACACCATCAGCGTCGGCATCGACAGCACCCCGTACGCGTTCCGGGTCTCCGGGTTCGCGTCCACGTCCAGCGCCACCACCGCCAGCCGGCCCTCCTGTTCCACCGCCAGCTCCGCCAGCACCGGCGCCAGCTGCCGGCACGGCGGGCACCACTCGGCGGTGAACTCCACCAGCACCGGCCCCCGGGCCGCCAGCACCCGCTCGGCGAAGTCCCGGTCCGTCACACTGCGCACGCCACCCATCGCGTCCTCCTGTCCGTCGTCGTCACTCCTCGGTGCGGACCAGCTCGCAGCGCGGCTGCCCGTCGGCCTGCCCGGCCAGCGCGTCGCGGGCCGCCTCGGCCTGCGCCAGCTGCCCCGCCAGCACCTCCCGGACCTCGCTCAACCGGGCCACCACGGCGTCCAGTTCGGCCAGCTTCGCCCGGTACACCTCCAGCGAGGCCGGGCACGAGTCACCCGCCGGATGACCCGCCCGCAGGCACTCCACGAACGGCCGGGTCTCCTCCAGCTCGAACCCGAAGTCCTGGAGCACCCGGATCTGCCGCAGCAGCCGCAGATCCTCCTCGTCGTACGCCCGGTACCCGTTCCCGCCGCGCCGCGCGGGCAGCAGCCCCCGCGACTCGTAGTAACGCAGCGCCCGGGTGGTGGTCCCCGCCCGCCGTGCCAGCTCGCCGATCCGCATGCCACGACGCTAGACCTTCACCCCGGCGTCAACGCCAGCCCCTTCCCCTGTCGGCCGCCCCGCGGTGATCGTTACGCTCGCCCGGTGACCGAACCGACCACGGCCCTGCTCGCGGCCTACGACGAGCACATGCGCGGCCTCGGCGCCCGCGCCGAGGGCGAGACCCACGAGAGCGACGGCCCGCTGCTGCGCAAGTACGGCGGCTTCCGCGGCTTCGTCACCTCGCCCCGCCCCGACCTCGGCCTGCGCGGCGGCGAACTCGACCGACTCATCGCCCGCCAGCGCGAGTTCTTCGCCGCCCGCGGCGAGGCGGTCGAGTGGAAGACCCGCGGCCACGACCTCCCCGCCGACCTCCCGGACCGGCTGGCCGCCGCCGGATTCGTCGCCGAGGAACCGGAGACCGTCCTGATCGGCCTCGCCGCCGAGCTCGCCACCCCCACCCCCGCGCCCGAGGGCGTCACCCTGCGCCCGGTCACCGCCGCCGCGGACATGCGGCGGATCGCCGCGATGGAGAGCGAGGTCTGGGGCGAGGACTGGTCCTGGCTGGCCGACGACCTCACCGCCCGCGCGGGCGACGCCGAGGGCTTCCTCGTGCTGGTCGCCGAGACCGACGCGCCCCGCCCCGAGCTGGTCTCGGCCGCCTGGCTCACCCGCACCCCCGGCACCGGGTTCGGCGGCCTGTGGGGCGGCTCCACCCTGGCCGCCTGGCGCGGCCGCGGCATCTACCGCTCCCTGGTCGCCCACCGCGCCCGCTGGGCCCTCGACCACGGCATCCGCTACCTCCAGGTGGACGCCTCCCCCGACAGCACGCCCATCCTGCGCCGCCTGGGCATGCACCCCGTCACGACCACCACCCCGTACGTCTGGACCCCGCCCGCCGCCTGACTCCGCCCACCCGTCACCCACCCACCCACCCGGCGCGCGGCAGCGGGGGCACCGCGCGCGACGGCCCGGCGGCCCGGTGACCGGTCCGGGAAGATTTCCGCGGAGAAGTTCCGGCAGCATGTAGAGAACCCGCTCCCCGCTCCGACCACTGGACGCAAGCACGACACCGCACGAACGAACCGAGGAAGTGGTCCCCGTGAAGTACCTGCTGATGACGTACGGAAACCAGGAGAAGTGGGACTCGCTGCCGGCCGAGGGCTGGACCGAGGCGATCGCCCAGCAGGACGCGTTCAACAAGCGCTACCAGGAGAGCGGCGAGCTGATCGGCGCGTACGGGCTGAACGACGCCGCGACCTGCCGGATGGTGGGGCGGAAGGACGGGCTGCCGGTGGTCAGCGACGGTCCCTACCTGGAGACCAAGGAGTACATGGCGAGCTTCTACCTGCTCGACGTCGACAGCGACGAGCGGGCGCTGGAGATCGCCGCCGACATGCCGTGGGCCGACCGGGAGCCGGTGGAGCTGTGGCCGATCCTGCACGAGGCCAAGTGAGTCCGACCGCTCCGGCCGACCAGGACCTGCTGCGCGCGCTCGCGCCGCAGGTCCTGGCGGCGCTGCTGCACCGCCACGCCGGCGCCTTCGACGCCTGCGAGGACGCGGTGCAGGAGGCGCTGCTCGCGGCGGCCGAGCAGTGGCCGCGGGAGGGCCGCCCGGCCAACCCGCGCGGCTGGCTGGTGACGGTGGCCGCGCGCCGGCTGGTGGACCTGGTCCGGGCCGACCGGGCCCGCCGGGAGCGGGAGGAGCGGCTGTTCCTGGCGACCCCGCAGTCCGAGCTGCTGGGCCGCCCGGCGGACGCCGACCCCGACGCCGACCGGGACGACTCGCTGGCCCTGCTGTTCCTGTGCTGCCACCCCGCGCTGACCGCGCCGAGCCGGATCGCGCTGACGCTGCGCGCGGTCGGCGGCCTGAGCACCGCGCAGATCGCGGCGGCGTTCCTGGTGCCGGAGGCGACGATGGCCCAGCGGATCAGCCGCGCCAAGCAGACCATCCGCGCCTCCGGGCTGCCGTTCGCGCTCCCGGCCCCGGCCGAGGCGGACGGGCGGCTGCGCGAGGTGCTCCAGGTGCTCTACCTGGTCTTCAACGAGGGCTACACCGCCACCGCGGGCCGCGACCTGACCTCCCCCCGGCTGTCCGAGGAGGCGATCCGGCTGACCCGGCTGCTGCACCGGCTGCTGCCGCGGGACGCGGAGGTGATGGGCCTGCTGGCGCTGATGCTGCTGACCGACGCCCGCCGCCCGGCCCGGACCGGCCCGGGCGGCGAGCTGGTGCCGCTGGCCGAGCAGGACCGCGGCCGGTGGGACGCGGCGGCGATCGCGGAGGGCACCGCCCTGGTCGAACGGGCCCTCCCGGCCGGCCGGGTGGGCCCGTACCAGTTGCAGGCGGCGATCGCGGCCCTGCACGACGAGGCGCCGGACGTGGCGGCCACCGACTGGCCGCAGATCCTGGCCCTGTACGACCTGCTGCTCCGGGTCGCCCCCGGCCCGGTGCCCGCGCTGAACCGGGCCGTGGCCCTGGCCGAGGTGCACGGCCCGGATCTCGCGCTCAAGGAACTCGACTCCCTGGCAAGCGAGTTGGACCGCCACCACCGCTACCACGCGGTCCGCGCCGAACTCCTCGCCCGCACCGGCGACCCCGCCGCGGCCGCCACCGCCTTCCGCCGCGCCGCCGCCCTGGCGCCCACCCTCCCGGAACGCCGCCACCTCAGCGAACGCGCCGGCGCCCTCTCCTGAGCGCCCCGCCGGGGCGTCCCCGCGGCCTGCCGCTCGGCCGGGCCGCTCAGCCGCCGACCGCGACGGCGACCGCCGCGTCGATCGCGCCGTAGAGCTCGGAACGCAGGCCGAGTCGGCTGGTCCGGATGTCGACGGCCTCGGCCACGGCGGGCTGGGCGTAGCGGTCGACGGATTCGCGGATGCCGTGGACGAGGGGGGCGCCGGCCTGGCCGAGTTCGCCGCCGATGACGATGGCGGCGGGGTTGAGGCAGTTGACCAGGTCGGCGAGGACGCGGCCGATGGTGCGGCCGGCTTCGCCGATCACGCGGGCGGCGGCGGGGATGTCGGCGAGCCGGTCGAGCGGCGGGAGGTCGACGTGTTCGCCGGGGCGGGCGCCGGGGGCGAGGACGTGGGCCAGCCGGCGGCGGACCTCGGTGATGGAGACGACGGACTCCAGGCAGCCGCGGTTGCCGCAGCGGCACCAGGTGCCGGTGTCGGGGAGCTGGATGTGGCCGATCTCGCCGGAGATGCCGCTGGCGCCGCGGTAGAGGCGCCCGTCGAGCAGGAGTCCGGCGCCGATGCCGGTGGACGCCTTGACGTAGATCAGGTCGTTGACGGTGCCGCCGGCGCCGTGGGCGCGTTCGCCGCGGGCGCCCATCTCGGCGTCGTTGCCGACGGTGACGGGGCGGCCGAAGACCCGGCCGAGTTCGGCGGCGGGGTCCATGCCGATCCACTGGGAGAGGGTGGAGGGCGCGCGGACCACGTTGGTGCGGGTGTCGAGGGCGCCGGGGATGCCGGCGGCGATCGCGGTGATCCCGTCGAGGCGGTGTCCGGCGGCGTCGAGGGCCTGTCCGGCGAGCGTCTCGGCGGCCTGGAGGACCTCGCGCGGGTGGTTGTCGACGTCGAGGTGGGCGGTGGCTTCGCCGAGGACGGTGCCGGAGGTGTCGGCGACGGCGGCGGTGAGGTGGGTGTGGCCGAAGTCGAAGGCGAGCACCAGGGCGTGCGCGCGGCGCAGGCTGACGGCGGCGGCACGGCGTCCGCGTCCGGCGGCGGGCGGGCCGGCGGTGGTGGCGTCCTCGCTGACGAGCCCCTCGTCGAGCAGGTCGGTGACGGCGCTGCTGACGGCGGAGCGGGAGAGCCCGGTGAGCCGGCTGATCTCGGCGCGGCTGAGCGTGCCGTGCTCGCCGAGGACGGCGAGCAGGGTGGCCCGGGTGCGCAGGCGGCGGGCCGAGGGGGCCGGGGCGGCGGGGGCTGTCATGCACGGAACGGTAGCGGACTCCCCCCTCAATTTCACCGCTGAACGGATTATTTGACAGTCTGCTCGTCCTCTTGACGGACGAATTGGCCTATACCTATGGTCTAGGGCAGTAGCAACACCTCATGTGCCGGTACGTGGGACGCGCCGGGAGAGGAAGGCCGATGAACGCCATCCAGAGCCGTCATCGCTGGTGCGTCGAGATACCGCACGCCAACGAGATCCGCTCCGGCCGCCACCTGTTCATCGTGGACGCCGCCGCCGAGGAGGACGCCCGCCAGGAGGCGATCGAACGCGCCGAATCGGCCGAGGCCCGCAGACACCGGCGCGACGCCGACCTGGACCTGGCCCAGGTCACCGTGGTCCACCTGGGACTGCTCCGCACGCACTGATCCCCCGACGGCCCGCCGGCCGCCGGGGGATCCGCCGTCGCGCCTCAGGCCCGCCCGGCCGACTTCTGGGTCCGCCGCGCCAGCGAGTCGATCACCACCGCGGCCAGCAGCACCGCACCGGTGATCATGAACTGGATCGCGTTGCTCAGCCCCTGGATGTTCATCCCGGACTGGATCGAGCCGATCACCAGCGCACCGAGCAGCGCCGACCAGGTCGACCCGCGCCCGCCGAACAGGCTGGTGCCGCCGATCACGGCCGCCGCGATGGCGTTCATCAGCAGGTTGCCGCCGCCGGAGGTCTGCGAGGCCGACTGGATCTGCGCGGCCAGGAACAGGCCGCCGATCGCCGCCATGGTGGAACAGATCATGAAGACGGTGATCCGCACCAGGGACACGTTGATGCCGGCCCGCCGGGCGCCCTCGATGTTCCCGCCCAGCGCGAACACCTTCCGCCCGTACGGGGTGCGGCGCAGCACGAACTCCAGCACCACCACGAAGACCACGAAGACCAGCAGCGCCAGCGGCAGCCCCTTGTACCGGTTGAGCGTCCAGGCCACCAGGAACCCGACCACGGCCAGCGCCGCGCTGCGCACCAGGATGTCGGTGAGCGCCCGGTAGGGGACGCCGGCCGCCCGCCGCCGCCGGGCGTCCAGCAGCGAGGAGCCGAGGAACAGCACCACGCCGGCCGCCGCCAGTCCGTAGGCGGCGATCTGCTGCCCGTAGATGGTGGAGTACAGCCGCGAGACGATGTCCTTGCCGGACAGGTTGACGGTGCCGCTGGCGCCCAGGACCTGGAGCATCAGGCCGTTCCAGCCGAGGTTGCCGGCCAGCGTCACGACGAACGCCGGGACGCCGACCTTGGCGAAGAACAGGCCCTGCACCAGGCCGACCACCGCGCCGCCGACGATCGCGGACAGCAGCGCCAGCCACTGGTTGACGCCGTGCGTGACGTTCATGACCGCGAAGATCGCCGCGCACAGGCCGCTGACCGAGCCGACCGACAGGTCGATCTCGCCGAGCAGCAGCACGAACACCACGCCCAGCGCGATCATGCCGGTGCCGACGATCTGCTGGGAGAGGTTGGACAGGTTCTGCGCCGACAGGAAACTGCTGTTCAGCGAGCCGAACACGGCCCAGATGACGATCAGCGCGACCACCACCGGGGCCGAGCCCAGCTCGCCGCTGGTCAGCCGCCGCCTGAACTCGATCAGGTAGCCCTTGAGGCCCTCCTGCCGGACGATCAGCCGCGGGTCGACGGCCGGGGTGGCCTCCGCGGCCACCGGGACGGGCGCGTTGACGCCGCCGGTCGGCATGGCGTCCTCAGGCAGCCGGTGGTGTTCGGGCTCCGGGGTGTCCCCGCTCATCGCTCGCCTCCCTCACCGCGGGCCTGCCGGCGGGTCACGGCGTTGTCCGTGGCACCGGTGATGGCCGAGATGATCTGCTCCTGGTTGGTGGAGTGCTTGTCGAAGACCCCGTTGTTGCGGCCCAGCCGCAGCACCGCGACGGTGTCCGCGACCGCCATCACGTCGGCCATGTTGTGGCTGATCAGGATCACCCCGAGGCGCTGGTCGCGCAGCCGCTCGACCAGGTCCAGGACCTGCGCGGTCTGCTCGACGCCGAGCGCGGCGGTCGGTTCGTCCAGGATCACCACCTTGGGCGAGCCGATCAGCGCCCGGGCGATCGCCACCACCTGGCGCTGGCCGCCGGAGAGCGAGGCGATCGGGATGCGCACGCTGGGGATGCGGATCGAGAGCGAGTCCAGCAGCTTCCGGGAGCGCTGCTCCATCGCGACCTCGTCCAGGACCAGCCCGAAGTGCTTGATCTCCCGGCCGAGGAACAGGTTGCCGACCACGTCCAGGTTGTCGCAGAGCGCGAGGTCCTGGTAGACGGTGGCGATGCCCAACTGCTGGGCTTCCTGCGGCCGGTGGATGGCCACCGGCCGCCCCTCCCACTCGATCACGCCCTCGTCCGGCTGGTTGACCCCGGCGATGGTCTTCACCAGCGTCGACTTGCCGGCGCCGTTGTCGCCGACCAGCGCGAGCACCTCGCCGGCCCGGACCTCCAGTTCGATGCCGGTGAGCGCCTGGACGGCGCCGAACCGCTTCGAGATCCCCCGCAGTGCCAGTACGGTCTCACCCGCCACCGCGACCACCTCCTCTTCCGGTCGGGGGCGGCTTACTGGATTCCGGCGGCCTGGCAGGCCGAGGCGTAGTCCGGGGTGCAGATCTGCTGCGCGGTGTACAGGCCGTCGGCGATCACGGTGGACTTGATGTTGTCCTTGGTGAGCACGACCGGGGCGATCAGCAGCGAGTCGACCTTGGTGCCGCTGCCGTTGGTCGAGGTGGTCGGCTTGAGCGAGGAACCCAGGCTCTGGCCCTGGGCGAACTGCACCGCCATCTCGCCGGCCGCGTCCGCCTCCGGCTTGTACGGCTTGTAGATCGACATCGTCTGGGTTCCCGCCAGGATCCGCTGCACGGCGTCGAGTTGGGCGTCCTGGCCGGTCAGCGGGACGTTCAGGTTGGCGGCCTTGAGGGCGGTGGCGATGCCGGCCGCCATGCCGTCGTTGGCGGAGTAGACGCCCACCACGTTCGGGGCGCCGATCGCGGTGATCGCGGCGGCGGCCTCCTGGTTGGCGGTGTTCGGGTCCCACTGCGGGGTGTCGTACTCCTTGCCGATCTTCAGCTTGCCGTCGATCGCGCTGTGCGCGCCGGCCTTGAAGTCGGCGGCGTTCGGGTCGGTCGGCGAACCGTTGATCATGATGATCTGGCCGCTGCCCGCCTTGTCGCCGACCGCCGTGACCAGCGCCTCGCCCTGGAGCTCGCCGACCTTGTGGTTGTCGAAGGAGACGTAGGCGTCGACCGGGCCCTGGGCGAGCCGGTCGTAGGCGATCACCTTGACGCCCGCGTCGTGCGCCTTCTGCACCGAGGACTGGATCGCCTTGGAGTCCACCGCGTCCAGGATCAGCACCTGGTCGCCCTTGGTCAGCGCGGTGTCCACCTGGGTCTGCTGCTGCGTCGCGTCCTGGTTGGCGTTGTAGTAGTCGATCTGCGCGTCGGGCGCCAGCGACTTGATCTTCGCCTCGATCAGCGGGCGGTCGAACTGCTCGTACCGGGTGGTCTTGGACTCCGGCAGCAGCAGGCCGATCTTCACCGCCTGGTTCGCGCTGCCGGAGGAGCCCGAGGAGCCGGACGACTGCTTGGCGCTGCCGCAGGCCGCCAGGCCCACGGCGAGCGTGGCCGCGGTGGCCGCGACGGCGATCCGACGGAGACCGGTGTGCATGATGCCCTCTTCCTGTCGATGGCGCCCCCGTCACCGAGTGTGAGAACGGTTGGCGTCCGCCACGATCGGGGTTGCTCCGAGCGGGTGGCGCGGCCCGCTGCGGGCAAGCGGGGAGGAGTGCGCGGGCGGGGTGTGACGGCACCCGTCCGCGTTTGTATGCTTCGCTCGGCCTCTACAGCCCTGTAGAAGTTCGGCCGGCGGCAACGGGTGAGGGGGCGTCATGTCCGTACGCAACGAGAGAACCGGCCACGACGGCGCACGCGGCCTCGGCCGACGGGGGCGGCGGATCGCCCTGTGGGCCACCGCCGGCACTGTCTCGCTGGCCGTCCTGGCCGGCGGGCTGCTGTACTACCGGCTCAACGGCAATCTGAGCACCTTCGGCGGCGACGGCGTCAGCCGGGACCGGCCGCCCGCCGCCGGCGCCGACGCCGAGGGCCGCACCCCCGTCAACCTGCTGCTGATCGGCTCCGACACCCGCTCGGGCGGCAACCAGGACCTCGGCGGCGGGGAGGACGGCGGCGCCCGCTCGGACACCGCGATCCTGCTGCACGTCTACGCCGACCACCGGCACGCCGTCGGGGTCTCCCTCCCGCGCGACTCGCTGGTCGAGATCCCGCCCTGCCTGCTGCCCGACAAGACCTGGACCCCGGACCGGCCCAGCGCGATGTTCAACAGCGCCTTCTCGGTCGGCGACACCGAACAGGGCAACCCGGCCTGCACCCAGAACACCGTCGAGAAGCTCACCGGCCTGCGGATCGACCACACCCTGGTGATCGACTTCCAGGGCTTCGCCGACATGACCACCGCGGTCGGCGGCGTCGACGTCTGCCTGCCCCGGGCCGTCTACGAGGGCGACCTGGACCCCCACCTCGGGCAGCGCGGCAAGGAGCTGTTCAAGCAGGGCCACCAGTCCGTCTCCGGGCAGGCCGCGCTCGACTACGTCCGGATCCGGCACGGCCTCGGCGACGGCTCCGACATCGGCCGCACCAAGCGCCAGCAGGCCTTCCTCGCCGCGCTGATCAGGCAGGTCAAGGCGCAGGGCATGGACCCCACCACGCTGCTGCCGCTGGCCGACGCCGCCACCAAGGCGCTCACCGTGGACGAGGGACTCGGCTCCGCGAGCAAGCTGGTCGACTTCGCGATGTCGCTCAAGGACGTCGACCTGCACGACGTCAAGTTCCTCACCGTCCCCTGGCGCTACCAGGGCGAACGGGTCGCCCTGGTGCACCCCGACGCCGACCAGCTGTGGGCCGCGCTGCGCTCCGACCGCACCCTGGACGGGCAGGACGCCTCCGCCTCAGCCTCCGCTTCCGCTCCCGCCTCCGCCGAACCCGTCTCCGCCGCCTCCGCCGGCCCCGCCGCGGTCGACGGCGCCGGCATCCGGGTCGCGGTCCACAACGGCACCGACACCGCCGGGCTGGCCACCCGGGCCGCCCGGGCCCTGGAGGACTCCGGCTTCACCGTCACCGACCGGGCCGACGCCGCCTCCCGCACCCACCGCGGCACCCTGGTCGAGTACGGGTCCGGCGAGAAGGCCGCCGCCGAGAAGGTCGCCGCCCTGTTCCCCGGCGCCACCCTCCAGCCCGGCGACCGCGCCGGGATCACCCTCACCCTGGGCGCCGACTACGCGGACACCGCCGACCCCACCACCGCCCCACCGGCCCCCGCCGGCCCGCTGCCCACCAGCGTCAGCCAGGCCCGCTCCGCCGACCAGGACGCCTGCGCCGACCTCACCTACGGCTGAACCGCCGTCGGAACCACGCACCGACCCGACCGCACCGACCGCCCGGCCACCCCGGGGGGGGTGCGGGTTATTCGGAGCGCCGGAATCCGCTCCGCGGCTAGACTCCGAAATCCTTTTCCACGGGCCGAGAGGACGGTGTCCCGATGCGCTGGTCGCAGTTGTACGTACCCACCCTGCGGGAGGACCCGGCCGACGCGGACGCCGTGAGCCACCGACTGCTGCTGCGCGCCGGGTACGTCCGGCAGCTGGCGGCGGGCCACTACTCGCTGCTGCCGCTGGCGGCCCGGGTGCGGGCCCGGATCGTCGCGGTGGTGCGGGAGGAGATGGAGCGGATCGGGGCGCAGGAGTTCCTGCTGCCCGCGCTGCACCCGGCGGAGCTGTGGCGGCGTACCGGGCGCTGGGAGTCGATGGGTGAGGAGATGTTCCGCCTGACCGACCGCAAGGGCGCCGAGCAGGCCCTCGGGATGACCCACGAGGAGGTGTTCGCGCACCTCGCCGGGGAGCTGCGCTCGTACCGCCAACTGCCCCAGGTCTGGTACCAGTTCCAGACCAAGTTCCGGGACGAGGCGCGGCCCCGCTCGGGGCTGCTGCGGGTGCGCGAGTTCACCATGAAGGACTCCTACAGCTTCGACCTCGACGAGGCCGGACTGGAGCGCTCCTTCGAGGCGCACCGGCAGGCGTACCTGCGGATCTTCGAGCGGCTCGGGCTGCCCGCGTTCGGGGTGCGGGCCTCCAGCGGCAGCATGGGCGGCAGTGCGTCGGTGGAGTTCATGAGTCCGTCCGGGGCCGGTGAGGACCTGGTGGTGCGCTGCCCGGGCTGCGAGTACGCGGCGAACACCGAGAAGGCGCTGTCCGCGCTGCCCGCCGTCGCGGACCTGCCGGGCGCCGACGCGCCCGAGGAGTTCGCCACGCCCTCGGCGCGCACCATCGAGGAGGTGGCGCGGCAGCACGGCGTCGCGCCCGAGCGGCAGGTGAAGACGCTGGTGCAGGTGGTCGACGGGGCACTGACGCTGGTACTGCTGCGCGGCGACCACGCCCTGGTCGAGCAGAAGCTGCTGGACGCGCTGGGCGCGGCGGCCGTCCGCCCCGCCACCGCGGAGGAGATCGCGGCGGCGCTCGGCGCCTCGCCCGGCAGCCTCGGTCCGCTCGGCGCGCACGGCCTGCCGGTGGTCGCGGACGAGGCGCTGCGCGGGCGCACCGACCTGGTGTGCGGCGCCAACCGGGACGGCTTCCACCTGCGGGGCGTCTCGCTCGGGCGGGACGCGGGCGTCGGGCAGTGGGCGGACCTGCGGGAGGTCGCGGCCGGCGAGCCCTGCGTCGAGTGCGGGGCGGCCCTGGAGGTGCTGCGCACCATCGAGGTCGGGCACATCTTCCAGCTCGGCCGCCGCTACACCGAGGCGCTCGACGTGGCGGTCTCCGGGCCCGGCGGCGAGCGGGTGGTGCCGCTGATGGGCAGTTACGGCATCGGCGTGGAGCGGGTGCTGGCCGCCCTGGTGGAGGCCCACCACGACGAGCGGGGCATCCGCTGGCCCGCCGCGGTGGCCCCGTTCGACCTGGTGCTGACGGTGCTGCCCGGCCGGGACAGGGCGGTGGCCGAGGCCGCCGAGCGGCTGTACGGGGAGCTGGGCGCGGCGGGCCTCCGGGTGCTGCTGGACGACCGGGCGGAGCGCCCGGGCGTGAAGTTCGCCGACGCGGAACTGATCGGGGTGCCCTGGCGGCTGACCGTCGGAGCGCGCGGACTGGCGGCCGGGGCGGTGGAGTTGACCGCGCGGGCGGACGGCGCCGTCCGGGAGGTGGCGCTGGACGCGGCGGTGCGGGAGCTGCGCGCACTGGTCGGCTGACGGGCCGCCCGCTCCCGCACCGTCGTCGCCGGTGTTCCGGTGTCCGGCGTCAGGCGGTGGGCGGGAGCAGGCGGGTGAGCAGGCGGCGGCCTTCGGGCCAGGCGCCGAGGTGGGAGGCGGCGTTGATGTGGCCGAGGTCGCCGGCTTCGACGAGGTCGGCGCCGAGGGCGGTGGCGGTGGCCCGGGCGTGGGCGGGGGTGGCGTAGGGGTCGTCGCCGCTGGCCACCAGGAGGGTGCGGAAGGGGAGCGGGGTCGGGCGCGGGTGGTGGTAGCCGGTGGCTTCGGCGGGGAAGGCGGGGCCGTGCGGGTCGGGGGCGGCGACCAGCAGCGCGCCGGTGACGTCCGGGTCGGCGTGGTCGGCCGCCCATTCGATCAGGGTGGTGCAGCCGAGGCTGTGGGCGACGATCAGCTTGGGGCCGGGGGTACCGCGCAGGGTGGCGTCCAGGTCGGCGACCCAGGCGTCGCGGTCGGGGTGGTCCCAGGAGTCGTGCTCGACCCAGACGGTGCGGCGGTCGGCGGCGTGCCAGTGGTGCTGCCAGTGCCCGGGGCCGGAGTTGCCGATGCCCGCGAGGTGCACAAAGGTGACGGGTTCCATGGAGACCTCGTGCTCGGCGCCGCGGACCGGCGGTCCGGCGGCGCGGGAAGGACCGGGGGTCGGCGCCGACCCCGCGGGAGGAGGAGTGGATCGTGTGTCCGCACCTTAACGGCAGGTTGCACGGCGTGGCGGTCTCGTGCGGGTGCCGACCGGAGGGCAGTATGAAGCGCTTCTTGACGCGGCGTCGGAAAAACCCGGGAACTCGCGCGTTGCTCCCGCCCCGGAGACCCACCCTGTGGTAAACGGCCCGGTGGGAGGCGGTGGAACGGTCGCGGGGGCCGGTCGGACCGGGTACTGACGATCGTTCAGGGTGCTGGCCCGGGGTTCCAACTGCCCTTGTCCACCCCGGAGCAGACGGGTCTTCACGCCTGGCTGGACGACCGTTCACCTGTTCGCCCGATGATACGATCATCCCGCTTGGGGGAGCGGCGGGTTCACCCTGCGATGACGGGGATTCAGCAGTCGGCCGCCAGTCGCCTGAAGAGAGTCTTATGACGAAATACACAGCGGACCCGTTGCTCTGGGTTCTCTTCCTCGTCCTGGCCGCCGCGGTCCTCATCGTGGTCCGCCAGCGCAAGGCAGCAGCGGCACTCCGACAGGAGATCGACGGGCTCCGGGAGCACTACACCGACCTGGAGCACCACTATACGCAGTCGGTCGCCTCCGCTCAGGAGCAGGCGGACGAGGCAACCAAAACGGTATTGAAGTCCGCCATGCGGACGCTCCAGGGCCTCGCGGCGGAGCAGCAGTTGATCCTCTCCCGGCTGCAGGACAAGTACGGCGAGTCCGTCATGCTGCAGGACCTGCTGGAGGTCGACCACACCAACTCCCAGTTCGGCCGCCGCGCCCAGTCCATCGCCGTCCTGTGCGGCGGCTGGCTCGGCCGCCACCGCGACGTCGCCTCGGTGTACGACGTGGTGCGCTCCGCCCAGGGCCGCATCCGCCACTACCGCCGGGTGGAGATCCTCTCCCAGGTGGACTTCGGCATCTCCAGCCGCGCGGTGGAGCCGGTCGCCCTGGCGCTGGCCGAGCTGCTCGACAACGCGACCTCGTACTCCAGCCCCGACACCGTCGTCGAGATCAACATCCGCACCGTGCCCAAGGGCGTGGTGATCGTGGTGGACGACGCCGGCGTCGGCATGAACGACGAGGAACGGGCCCGCGCCGAACGGCTGCTGACCACCGAGCGGGTCACCGGCGTCAGCGGACTCGGCAACCCGCCGCAGTTCGGCCTCGCCGTGATCGGCGTGCTCTCCGAGCGCTTCGGCTTCGAGGTCTCGGTGGACTCCACCTCCCCCTACGGCGGTGTCCGCTCCGTGCTGCTGCTGCCGCACGAGCTGCTCACCAACATGCCGGAGCGGCGCGCCCAGCCGCCCGCCCCGGTCGTCCAGGCGGCCGTCCAGAGCCAGGCACCCGTCCCGGCCCCGGCGCCCGTCCCCGTGGCGCGACCGGCAGCGCAGCCGGCCGTGCTGCCCGCCGCGGTCCCTCCCGCGGCGACCGAATCCTTCGGCTCCACCGAGGACGGCCTGCCGATCCGCCGCCGCAAGCGGCCGATGGCGATCGTCCCGACGAACGAATCCGCCCCCTACGGCGCGCCCGCAGCGCCCGCCGCCCCCTCGTCCCGTTCCGGGGCGCAGACCGCGGCGATGCTGGGGGCTTTCCAGCGCGGCACCAGGTCCGGTCGCGCCACCCAGCGGGACGACGCGAACCAGACGACCAGCACCCGCGGTGCAAGCAGTGAAGGGCATGAGTTCTCGTGAACGACGATCTGTCTTGGATGCTCGACAGCGCGCTGGAGATCCCCGGGGCCCTGCACGCGGTCCTGATCTCCGCCGACGGCCTGCTGATGGCCCGCACCAGGGACATCGACAAGGACAACGCCGACCGGGTGGCCGCCGCGATGAGCGGCGTCCAGTCGCTCAGCCGCTCGCTCGGCTTCTTCTGCGACAACCCGACGCAGCGCTGGCAGCAGACCCTGGTCGAGTTCGACGGCGGCTGGGTGTTCCTGATCTCCGCCGGTGACGGCGCCTACCTCGGCGTCTCCGCGCTGCCGGACGTCGACATGCAGGACATCACCTTCCGCATGCAGCAACTCGTGGGCCAGCTCGGCAAGTTCCTCGCCGCGCCGCCCCGCGAGGACATCGGGGTCCGCAGGTGAGGGGCGGCGGCGAGGACTTCGAGTTCGAGCCTGCGGATTTAGTCCGCGCCTACATCATCACCAAGGGGCGGGAGCTGCCCGACGAGCAGCAGCTGTCCCTGATCACCCTGGTCACCGCCACCCCGGAGGAAGGCCGCCGCCCCAACCGGCTCACCCCGGAGGAGGAGCGGCTGCTGGACATCTGCTCGGCCGGCTACCTCTCGGTCGCCGAGGTGGCGGGCCACACCCGGCTGCCGCTGGGCGTGGTCCGCATCGTCCTGGCCTCGCTCACCGAGAGCGGCCACCTGATGACCCGTCCGCCGGTCCCGAGGGCCCGGAACGCCGACAAGGACCTTCTGGAGGAGGTGCTCAATGGGCTTCACCGCAAGTTCGGATGACCGGGGCGTGCTGACCACCGACGACTACGTCGCCGGAGGTGCCACCCAGACCGCCGTGAAGATCCTCGTCGTCGGGCACTTCGCCGTCGGCAAGACCACCTTCATCGGCTCGATCTCCGAGATCGAACCGCTCTCCACCGAAGAGACCATGACCCAGGCCGCCGAGGCCGTCGACGACCTCAAGGGCGTCAAGGGCAAGACCACCACCACGGTCGCCCTGGACTTCGGCCGCCTCACCCTCAGCGAACGCGTGGTGCTCTACCTGTTCGGCACCCCCGGGCAGACCCGCTTCGTCCAGATGTGGGAGGACATGGCCCGCGGCGCCCTCGGCGCGCTGATCCTGGTCGACCCCGAACGGCTCGCCGACTCCTTCCCCGTGATCGACCTGATCGAGCAGTACGGGCTGGACTACGCCATCGCCGTCAACCACTTCGACGGCAACCCGGAGCGCGCCGAGAAGGCGCTGCGGGAGGCCCTCGACCTGCTCGACGAAACCCCGGTCGTCACCTGCGACGCGCGCAACGAGAAGTCGTCGGCCGCCGCACTCACCACTCTCGTCCGCTATTTGCTGGACCGCGCCAGCTAGGAGCAATACGCAGCCATGGACGCTCACTCTTCCGCCCCGGTACCCCCGCCCGGGTGCCCGGCCCACGGCGGCCGAGTGCCGCTGTACGGAGCCGAGTTCGCCGCCAACCCGCAGTCGTACTACGACTACCTGCGGCACTACGGCCCGACCGCCCCGGTCGAGCTGGCCCCCGGGGTGAACGCCACCCTGGTCACCGAGTACTCGGCCGCCCTGCAGCTGCTGCAGGACTCCGCGACCTTCCGCAAGGACGGGCGGCGGTGGCGCGAGCTCAACGAGGGCGTCGTCCCGATGGACAGCCCGGTGGTCCCGATCCTCATGCACCGGCCCAACGCCATGTTCGCCGACGGCGCCGAGCACCTGCGGCTGCGCCAGGCCATCACCGACACCATGGCCCGGATCGACTCCCGCCGGCTGTCCCGGGTCACCCAGCAGGTCTCCGACTTCCTGATCGCCCAGTTCGGCTACCGGGGCTCGGTCGACCTGGTCGGCGGCTACGCCCGGCAGCTGCCGCTGTTCGTCTTCAACGAGCTGTTCGGCTGCCCCGCCGACATCGGCGACCGGGTGCTGTTCGGCATCACCGGCATGTTCGACGGCATCAACGCGGAGCAGGCCGCCGAGGTCCTGTACGGCGCGGTCGGCGAACTCGTCGCGCTCAAGCGCAGCCGTCCCGGCGAGGACGTCGCCTCCTGGCTGATGCAGCACCAGGCGCGGCTCACCGACCAGGAGGCCGTGCACCAGCTCGCCCTGCTGCTGGCCGGCACCGACCCGGAGGGCAACTTCATCGGCTCCACCCTGCACCGGCTGCTCACCCACGACGCGTACGCCCACCAGGGCGGCCTGATCGACGAGGCGATCGACGACACGCTGTGGGAGAACCCGCCGTTCGCGAACCTCGCCCCGCACTACCCGGCGATGGACACCGAGTTCGCCGGCGAGCAGTTCAAGGCCGGCGACCTGATGCTGGTCTCGTTCGCCGCCGCCAACCGCAGCCCGATCCTGGCCGGCGAGCGCCAGGTCGGCAGCCGGGCGCACCTGGCCTGGAGCGCCGGCCCGCACGCCTGCCCCTCCAAGGACTCGGCGCGGCAGATCGCCATGACCGCGATCGAGAACCTGTTCAACAAGCTGCCGGACATCGAACTCGCCGTCCCCGAAGCCAGCCTGAGCTGGCGTCCGGGCCCGTTCAACCGCGGCCTGGTCGCGCTCCCCACCCGGTTCAGCCCGGTCGAGCCGGCCCGTCCGGTGCCCGCCGCCGCGCCCGCCCGGCCGGTGGCCGCCAAGACCCCCGAGAAGACCGGACGTTGGAGCCAGTTCCTCAACTGGCTCTCCAAGTGATCTTCACAACAGTACTCATGTCACGTGCGTCGCATGAATATTGATCGGCTCGGGTATTCAGCAGCGCAATTGCCTCCGCCATATGCGGTTGCCCGCTGACCGAGAACAGGAGGGTGTCGTGGAGAGAGCCTCCAAGGACGCCTGGGCTTCGTACACCGCCCCCTCGCACCCGCCGATACCCGGCGGCCGGGGGGGCGTCGGGCGTCTTCCGTACCCCCCCGCCGGCGTGACCGGCCTGAACGAACTGCTGCCCCCGCCCAAAGCCGCCACCCGCACCATCGGCTCCCACACCGCCAGACAGCTGCTCGCCCTGTGCGAACTCGCCGGACTGGACCGCCGGGAGTCCGCCGCCTACACCCGGGCGGTCAACGCCGCCCTCGGGCCGGTCGCCGACCGCTCCCTCGACCTCCCCCCCGGCACGCCGTCGTTCCTCTCCGACGACCACACCCCGGTCGAGTTCTCGCTCTCCTTCTCCGCCGACCGCGCCCCCACCCTGCGGGTCCTCTTCGAACCCGCCAGCGGCTTCGGCACCCCCGCCGAGAGCAGCCGCCTCGCCCTGCGCGCCCTGCACGGCCTCGCCGGACACTGGGGCATCTCCACCGAACAGCTCGACACCGTCACCGACCTGTTCCTCCCGGACGAGCCGCAGGGGGCGTTCTCCCTGTGGATCGCCCTGGAGCTGCTCCCCGGCGGCACCCCCCGGATGAAGGCCTACCTCAACCCGGCCGCCAACGGCGCCGCCCACGCCGAACACACCGTCCGCGCGGCCCTGCGCCGACTCGGCCACCACCACGCCGACAGCGACCTGCCCGAAGGCGACCAACTGCTCTTCCTCGCCCTCGACCTCGGCGACTGGCCCGAACCCCGGCTCAAGATCTACACCACCCACCACGGACTCACCCCCGCCGCCGCCGGCACCCTCGGCCGGATGCCCGGCGGCCCCGGCCCCGCCGAACTCGAGTCCTTCCTGCGCACCGCCGCCGGCACCACCCCCGACACCAACCCCCGGCTCACCCTGCGCCCCGTCCAGACCTGCCACGGCTACACCGATACCACCGGCGTGCCCAGCGCGTTCACCGCGTACGTGCCCGTCCGCGACTACGCCCGGCACGACGGCGAGGTGCTCGACCGCGCGGTCGTCCTGCTCGACCGCTACGGCATCGACCCGTCCGGACTGCGCAACGCCCTCGGCGCGCTCACCCCCCGCCCGCTGGAGGACGGCGTCGGCCTGATCTCCTACCTCGCCCTGGCCCACCAGCACGGCCGGGCGCCCCGGATCACCGCGTACCTCTCCTCCGAGGCGTACCGGGTCCGACCACCGAACGTGCGCTGACGCGGCCGACCCGAACCGGCGCCCGGCGGCCGTCCCCTCCCCTGTGACTGCCGCACCGCACCGCACCGCGTCCGCGGCCGCTCCGACGCTCACGCCCACGTTCACGTCCGTACCCGCCTCCCCGGCGCCGCTCCTCGCTCTTCCCGTGCTCCTCTTGCTCTTCCCGCTCTTCGTTCCCGCTCTTCGTTCCCGTTCCTGCCACCGCCGGGCGGGGCCGCAGGCGGAACCGCCCGTGGGACCGCACGCCCACGAGCGACTCCGCACCCTCACTGCGGCCTACGCCTCGCGCAGCTCACGGAGGTACGAGCCGACGTCCACCTGGATCGAGGACCCCGTCGACATGCCGTACCGGCGCTCGATCCCGGCCAGGTGCCCGTCGATCTCCTTCCGCATCACGTCCGCCGCGGGCAGCACCGCCTCCCCCGTCAGCAGCCGCGCCACCCACTGCGCCTGCGCCTCCACCAGCCGGGTGATCGACCCCACCGGGCGGATCAGGCCCAGGAACAGCAGCCCCGGCAGCTCCGGCGCCACCACCCGGCGGTACAGCCGGACCGGACCGGTCGCACCGGCCGGGTGCCCGTCCGGCAGGAACGGGAACCGCCAGTCGAAGCCGGTGCAGAACACGATCGCGTCCGCCTCCGTCCAACTCCCGTCCGTGAAACGGACGGTGGAGCCCTCCAGCGAGGCGATGCCGGGCTTCGGCAGCACCGCGCCGTGCCGGATCCGGCTCAGGATCTCGTCCGAGATGGTCACCGCCGAGGAGAAGATCCGGTGGTCCGGCTCGGGCAGGCCGTAGTCCGACATCCGGCCGCGCGCCACCTCCAGCGCCTGCTCCACGAACTCCCGCTGCTCCTCCAACGACTTGGCGGTGAACCAGGGCGCCTCGGCGATCAGGTCCACCGATATGCCGTGCAGCTGCTTGGGTATGACGTGCAGGCCGCGGCGCGCCGAGAGCACCGTCCGGGCCGCGTGCCGGGACAGGTCGGCCGCGATGTCCACCCCGGACGCGCCCATGCCCACCACGACCACCCGCTGGCCGGTGAAGTCCCGGCCGTCCATGAAGTCCATCGAGTGCAGCATCGCCCCGGTGAAGGACTCCGCGCCCGGCGGCAGCGGGTTCGGCATCGTCGGCACGTTGTGGTGCCCCGAGGCCACCACCACCTGGTCGAACGTCCGCCGGGTCTCCACCCCCGCGGCACCGCGGCTGACCACCGTCCACACCCCGTACGCGTCCTGACGCACCGACAGCACCTCGGTGCGGAACTCGATGTGCGGCAGCAGCCCCGCCCACTCGGCGAACTCCCGCAGGTACGCCGCCACGTCGCTGTGCCGCGGGTACAGCGGCATCTCGTCGGACATCGGGAAGGCCGCGAACCCGGTCAACTGCTTGGCACTGTTCAGGTGCAGCGCCTGGTACGCCGGACCCGGCTCGCCCGCCGACGGCCGACGCCAGATCCCGCCCACCCCCGGGGAGCGCTCCAGGCAGACGAAGTCCAGCCCGCGCTCGCGCAACGCGTACGCCGCCGCCAGCCCCGACAGACCCGCGCCGATCACACAGACACCCACTGCGACCTCCAGGAATCGCTCAGCCGATAACTCGCCGCTCCCCAAACAATCTTGACCCTTCAGCATAAGCAGGGCACACAATGCCCCCGGGGCCGCCACCGGCCCACCACGCGCGCTGCGGGGGGGGCGGCGCGGGCACCTGGGGTGCGGCACCGCCGGGGCGGCTCCGCCGGGTGCGCCTTGCCCGGAGCGGCGGGCCCCCTCCACACTGATCGTCCGGGGACGAGGGGGCGGGCGGCATGGCGGAGCACGGGTCGGCCGACCGGTCCGCCTTCGGTCCGCTGCTGCGCGCGCTGCGCACCCGGGCCGGGCTCAGCCAGCAGACCGCCGCCGCCCGCGCCGGGCTCAGCACCCGGGCCCTGCGCGACCTCGAACACGGCCGGGTCCGGCAGCCCCGCGAACGCACCCTGCACCGACTCGCCGACGCCCTCGGCCTGACCGCCCCGCAGGCCGCCGAACTGCGCTCCGCCGCCACCGCCCTGGGCGCGAGCACCGGCACAGGAGGTGGTGCAGGAACCGGCGCCGGCGCCGGCACCGGCCTCGGCCTCGGCACCGGCTCCGCCGAGGGCGGCCGGACGACGCTGCTGCTGCTCGGCCCGCTCGTCCTGCGCCACGGCCGCGCCAACGTCCCGATCGGCAGCCCCACCCTGCGCCGCCTGCTCGGACTGCTCGCCCTCACCCACCCCGGCGCCGCCACCCGGCAGGAGATCACCGACACCCTGTGGCCGTCCGGGCCGCCCGACTCGCAGCAGAGCCTGCTCCACACCCACATCGGCCGACTGCGCCGCCTCCTCGCCCCGAACGCCCCCGACAGCTCCGGCAGCTCCGACGACCCCGACCGTCCGGACTACCCGGACCGCCCCGGCATCGTCCGCACCCCCACCGGCTACCGGCTCGACCTGCCCCGCCACCGCACCGACCTCGGGCGGTTCGACGACCTGCTGGCCCGCACCACCTCCCTGCGGAACGCCCCCGACCCGGACACCGCGCACCGGGACCTCACCCGCGCCCTGCGGTGGTGGCGCGGCCCCGTCCTCGCCGACGCCGACCCGGCCCTGCGCCGCCACCCCGCCGCGGTCGCCGCCAACGAACGGCGGATCCGCGCCGCCCTGCTGCACGCCGACACCGCCCTGCTGCTGCACCGCGCCGACCAGGCCGTCCACCCGCTCCGGGAACTGGCCCACCTCGAACCGCTCCACGAGGGCCTGCACGCCCGGCTGATCCTCACCCTCGCCGCGAGCGGCCGCCAGGCCGCCGCCCTCGACACCTACACCCGCCTGCGCACCCGCCTCGACGAGGAGCTCGGCGTCACCCCCGGCCCCGAACTCCACGACGCCCAGCTGCGCGTCCTGCGCGGCCAGTTGCCCGCCCGGCCGGCCACTCCCCCACCGGCCCGGCCCCCGTCCGGCCCGGCACCCCTCCCACCGCCGCCCGCCCAACTCCCGTCCGGCCCGGGCCGGTTCGTCGGCCGCCACCGGTACCTGCGCGAACTCGACGCCCTGCTCCCGGCCGTCCCCGCCACCCCTGCCGGGCCGGCCGCCCCGTACCCGCTCGTCACGGTGGTCGGCCCGCCCGGCATCGGCAAGACCGCCCTCGCCACCCACTGGGCGCACGAACACCGCGACCGCTTCCCGGACGGCCAGCTCTTCGCCGACCTGCACGGCCACTCCACCCGGCCCGCCGCACGCCCCGTCGACCTCCTCGCCCGCTTCCTGCGCGCCCTCGACACCCCGCCCGACCGGCTGCCCGCCGACCCGGACGAGGCCGCCGCGCTCTACCGCACCCTGCTCGCCGACCGCCGCCTGCTGATCGTCCTCGACGACGCCCGGGACGCCGCCCAGGTCCGCCCCCTGCTCCCCGGCACCCGCGGCTGCGCCGTCCTGGTCACCAGCCGCAACCGCCTCACCGGCCTGCTGGTCGGCAACGGCGCCCACCGCCTCACCCTCGACGCCCTCGACCCGGCGGAGGGCACCCGGCTGCTCGGCACCGTCCTCGGCACCCCCCGGATCGCCGCCGAACCGGCCGCCGCCCGCCGCCTCGTCCACGCCTGCGGCGGCCTCCCCCTCGCCCTCCGCCTCGCCGCCGCCCACCTGGCCGCCGCCCCCGACAGCCCCCTCGCCGACCACGCCCCCGCCCGTCCCGACGCCGACCTGCTCGCCCGCCTCGACCTCGCGGACGACCCGCACACCGGCCTGCGCACCGCCTTCGACCGCTCCTACCGCGCCCTCCCCGCCCCCGCCCGCCACCTCTTCCGCCTCCTCGGCCGGGCCCCCGCCCCCGGCCTCACCGCCCGGGCCGCCACCGCCCTCGCCGCCACCACCCCCGCCGAGACCGCCGCCCTGCTGGCCCGCCTCACCGACGCCCACCTCGTCCGGGAAGAACCCCCCGGCCACTACCGGCTGCCCGGCCTGCTCCACCCGTACGCCGCCGGGCTGCCGGCCGAACGAGGGTCCGACGTCGACCAGTTGGCTGACGCCCACCCGCTGCCCGACCCTCCGGGCCCGGCCGACCTCGATCAGCCGACCGGTCCCGCCCGACCGGCCGACCGCGCCCGGCCGGCCGACCGCGCCCGGCTGGCCACCGCCGCCGTCCGGGCCTGCGAAGCCGGACAGCTCACCGCCGCACGGCAGTTGACGGAACGCCTGCTCCCACCCGTCGCGGTGTCCCTGTCCTCGCCACCGTCCCCGTCCGCCGGGCCGCACCCCGACGACATCACCGTGCTGGGCCTGATCTGCTGGAAGCTCGGCCGCCTGTCCGAGGCCGCCGAGCACTTCGCGCACGCCGCCCGCCTGCTCGGCCCGGCCGCCACCGGCCTCGACGGGCCGGCCGACCGGGAGGCCATCGCCCGGACCAACCTGGCCGTGGTCCAGCGGGCGCTCGGGCGCCCCGGCGAGGCGATCCGGGTGATCGGCGAGACCCTGCCGGTGCACCGGCGGCACCGCAACCGGTTCAGCGAGGCCGTCGCGCTGACCTGCCTGTCCTCCGCCCACACCGACCTCGGCGACCACGCCACCGGACAGTTGCTCGCCCACACCGCGCTCGCCACCGCCCGCACCGTGCGCAACCGGGCCCTGGAGGCCAACGCCCACCTCGCCCTCGCCGCCGCGCACGCCCGCGCCCACCGTCCCGCCGAGGCGGCCGCCGGCCACCGCGAGGCCCTGCGCCTGGCCGAGGCCGCGGGCGACCGCCACCCGCAGGCCGTCGCCCTGGCCGGCCTCGCCGCCGCCCTGCTCGACACCGACCCGCGCGCCGCGCTGCGCACCGCCGAGCACGCCCTCGTCCTCGCCCGGGAAGCCGAGTTCCGGGTGCCCGAGGGCGACGCCCTCACCGTCCTGGCCCGCGTCCGGGTCCGCCTCGGCGACCCGCGGGCCGCCCTCGCCCTCGGCACCGACGCGCTCGCCCTGCACCGCGCGAGCGGCCACCGCCCCGGCGAGGTCCGGGCCCGCCTCGCCCTCGCCCTGGCCGCCACCGCGCTCAGCACCGGCCCCGGCACCGCCGACACCGACGCCAGTGCCGCCGACGCGGTCCGGCACCGCCGGGAGGCGCTGCGGATCGTCCGGGCGGCGGGCGGCACTTCCCTCCGCTGAACCGGAAGTTCCGCGAAACTTCCGCTCCCCGCACATCACCGCAGCTCAGCGCCCCGCCCTCCCCGTCCCGCCCTCTGGTCCCGCTCCGGCCGCCCGGACAGCCCGGCTCCTTACGGTGAAAACCCCACCGCACCGGACCGGACCCCGAGGTGACACCTTGAGCCGCTACGACCGACTCGCGTACACCCCCGCCGTACGCCGCCTCCAACAGGAGATGGGCAGCGCCACCGCGGCCGACCGCCGCCTGCGCGCACCGGGCGACGAACCCGAGCCGCTCACCGACGCCGAGACCTCCTTCGTCCGCGGCATGGACGGCTTCCTGTTCGCGACGGTCAACGAGAACGGCTGGCCGTACCTCCAGTTCCGCGGCGGCCCGCTCGGCTTCGTCCACGTCCTGGACCCGCACACCCTCGGCTACCTGGACGTCCGCGGCAACCGGCAGTACCTGACCACCGGCAACCTGCGCGGCGGCGACGGCCGGGTCGCCCTGTTCTTCCTCGACCACGCCCGGCAGGCCCGCCTCAAGGTGTTCGGCCGCGCCACCGCCGTCCCCGCCGACCACGACCCCGCCCTCGCCGCACGTCTCAGCACCCCGCGCACCGACGGCCGGATCGAACAGCTCGTCACCATCCGGGTCGAGGCGCACGCCTGGAACTGCGCCCACCACATCACCCCGCGCTTCACCGAGCACGAACTCGCCGACGCCCTGGCCCCGGTCCGCGACCGCCTGACCCGCCTGGAACGGCTGGAACGGGAGAACGCCCTGCTGCGCGCCGAACTCGCCCGCCACACCGCCGCCCCTGCCACCCCCTCCTGACCCTCCGCCCCCCTTTCGCTCCCTCCCCCCTCCCCCCTCCCCCGTCCCTTCCCTTCCCCCCGCCCTCCGACCGAAGGACCGACCCCGCCGTGCCCGCCAGCCTGACCGACCGCCCCGCGGCCGTGGCCTCCGCCGAACCCGCCATCTGGTCCCGCAACTTCCGCCGCTACTTCACCGCCCGCAGCGCGGGCCTGCTCAGCTGGGCGATGCTCCCGGTCGCCGTCTCCGCCGGGCTGCTCTCCGCCGGCCACGGCCTGGACACGGCGGGCTACGCGATGGCCTTCCTGGTCGCCCCGTTCGCCGGCCTGGTGCTGTTCGGCGGCGTCCTCGCCGACCGGTTCACCGCCCGCCGGATGATGATCCTCGCCGACCTGGCCAACCTGGCCGCGCACGTCCTACTCGCCCTGCTCTTCTGGCACGGCATCGACCACCTGTGGCAGCTGTACGCCCTGCTCGCGGTGGCGGGCACCGCCAACGCCCTGTTCCAGCCCGGCGCCTCCTCGACCGTCCCGCTGGTCTCCCGTGACGTCCAGGGCGCCAACGGCGTCCTGCGCACCTCCGAGGCCGCGACCGGCCTGGGCGGCCCCGCACTGGCCGGCGTGCTGGTCGGCTTCGGCTCCACCGGGTGGGTGATGGCGGTCTCCGCCCTCGCGTACGCCACCAGCGCCGCCTGCCTGTTCGCGCTCCGCCTGGGGCCCGTCCCCGCCCCGCCCGCCGACCGCTCGCTCTGGCGCAACCTGGCCGTCGGCTGGCACGAGTTCCGCTCCCGCAGCTGGCTCTGGGGCGTCGTCCTGATCTGGATGTGCTACGCCGTCCTGGCCTGGGGCCCCCAACTCTCGCTCGCCGCAGGCATCGTGGTCCCCGCCCACGGCCCCACCGCGTTCGGCCTGATCAACTGCGCCCTCGGCGCGGGCACCGTGGCCGGCGGCCTGCTCGCCATCCGCTACAAGCCCCGCCGCCCCCTGGCCGCCGGCGCGGTCGCCATGTTCGCCTACCCGCTCTACCCCCTCGTCATCCTGCTGCACGCCCCGGTCTGGCTGCTCGCCGCCGCCCAGGTGCTGGTCGGCACCGGCATCGGCGTCTGGGGCGTCATGTGGTCCACCGCCGTCCAGACCCAGGTCCCCGGCGAGGTCCTCAACCGGGTCCACGCCTACGAAGTCGCCGGCTCCGTCGGCCTCTACCCCCTCGGCTCCGCCCTCGTCGGCCCCGCCACCCACGCCTTCGGCACCTCCCACGTCCTCGCCGCCGGCACCCTCGTCGCCGTCCTCACCCCCCTCGCCCTGCTCCTCACCCGTCCCATCCGCACCCTCCCCCGCGTCCCGGACCGCCCGGTCCGACGCTCCGACGCCGCTCCTGATCAGACGAGTTGAGTTCACGCCCGGCAACCCCTTCACCGGGAATGCCGGGCTGCCCCACGGGGTTCCCGTCCCCACACGGCCCGCATCGGGGAGGGCCGCGGTCGAGGGGGCACCGGGTGCGAGCCGTCGGATTCCGGGTCAACGGAGGCGTCGAAGTACTGGAGGAGCTGGATGTGCCCGAGCCGGTACCGGCCGCCGGTCAGGTCACCGTGCGGGTCGCCTTCGCGGGCGTCAACTTCGCCGAAGTCCAGCACCGCCGGGGCGAGTTCGGCGCACCGGACGGACCGCACGGGGTGGACGTCCCGGGCCTGGAGGTCGCCGGCGCGGTCAGCGCCCTCGGCCCGGGCGTGACCGGCCTGTCCGTGGGCGAGCCGGTCGCGGCGTACCTGCCGGCCTTCGGCGGTTACGCCGAACTGGCCGTCGCGGACGCCCGGTTCACCAGGTCACTGCAGACCGCCGCCGGCGAGGTCGACCCGGCCCACGCGGCGGCCCTGCCCTGCGTCTACCCCACCGCCTTCGGCATCCTCGACGACGCCGGCCGACTCCGCCCCGGCGAGGACGTCCTGATCCACTCCGCCGCCCAACTGGCCCGGGCCCTGGGCGCCCGGCGGGTGTTCGGCACGGTCGGCTCGGCCGGGAAGATCCCGTACGCGCTCGGCCTCGGCTACGACGACGTCTTCCTCCGCGACGACTTCACCGCCCCCCTGGCCCGAGCCACCGAAGGCCGGGGCGTCGACCTGGTCCTCGACCCCGTCGGCGGCCCGATCCGCGAACAGAGCCTGACGGCACTGGCCCCCTTCGGCCGCCTGGTGGCCTACGGAGACCTCGGCCGCCACGAGAGCTGGACCACCTCCGTCCGGGACCTCCGGAAGTCCAACCGCACCGTCACCGGCTTCAACATCGGCGACCCGGCCCGCCGCTCCCCCCACCGGATCGGCGACCACCTCACCGAAGCCCTCCGCCTCCTCGCCACCGGCCGGATCGACCCCGGCATCACGGAGACCCTCCCCCTGGCGGAAGCCGCCAAGGCCCGCCGCCTCCTGGAAACCGGCACCGGAAAGGGCAAGCTGCTGCTCGCACTGCACTGACCCCCCGGCCGCCCCACCCGACCACCGAAGAGGCCCCGGGCCCCCGCCCCGGGGCCTCCTGCCGAAGCGGGCACCCAGACGAGCCATCCGGCGGTGGTGGCCGCCCGCCCCCGGCCCCGGCGGGGTTCTGGGCTCTACCCCGCGCTCTCGGACCTGCCGCGTGCGCGGCCGGGCCGCCGCCGACGCCGGACGAGGAGAACGAAGAAGCCCCAGGCCATTGACCTGGGGCTTTCTGCTGGAGCGGGTGACGAGAATCGAACTCGCGCTCTAAGCTTGGGAAGCTTTTACCGAGGTATCGTCATATCCGCAGGTCAGAAGCCATCTTGAGGCCCACTCACCACCCTTGGCGGGGACGAATCCCGCTCCCCCGTTGACCGCGACATACCGCTGTTACTCGCGCACTAGTCGCGCACGGCGAGTCGAAACGGTTTCGTTTCGTCAGCGGACGGGCTTGGAGTTCCTGCCAGAAGCCGTCGCCGACCCGGCCGTCAGCTGTGAAGAACCTCACTACGCAGGGCGCGCAGCATGATCATGGCCTCCTGGTGGTCGGCGTCGGTGAACGCGTGGAGCGCCATGAGGATCGACCCTCCGATCTGCTTCGCGACAGCCGGATCGTCGCCCGCGGGCGCGGCCTGGTTGTGCAGGGCGCCGGTCAGGACGATGACCATCCGGGCCATCGGGTCGGCGTTGATCTCCGCAACCAGCTGACTCGTCTCCTCCCGGCCCATGGCCGGGTCGACGCCGAACAGAGTAGCCAGGATGCGGATCAGAACCTTCCGCCCGTAGGCGGCCAGCAGCAGCGGCAACGCACGCTCACCGGCGCCGCCCGCCAAGGCCGCCAGCGCGGCATCGTCGTCCCTGACGACCGCCTCCAGCGCGGCCAGCGCCCGCAGAAGCTCATCCTCGGTCAGCTCGACATCCATGGCCACACGGTAGGCCAACCCCCCGAACCCGCGCCGACGGTCGCCACGAAAACCACCCGCCGCGGTCAGTCGTACTTCCAACGCCACCAAGGCGCCGTGGTGGACAGCGCCCGATACGACTCCCAGCCCTCCGGCTCCCAGCCCCCCGGCACCGGGCCCTCCGCATCGGAGAAGGCACCGACGAAGTCCACGTCGTCCGCCCAGCACTGAAGCTCCAACCAGGCGGCGTCCCCGGCCCGCGACCACACCCCGGCGCCGACCAACTCCCGCACCAGGCCGAGCGCCCGGTTCACGCGCTGCTCGGCCTCGTCCAGGCGGACGTCGACACCCGGCGGCAGCAAGGCCGCGCCGCGCTCGGCCATCCGCTTGCGCAACGCCGCGAACACCACGGCGAAGAACCCGCTGATCGCCTCGACGTGCTCCCCGGCCGGCCGGGGCGGGACGTTCGCCGCCAGCATCTCCCCGGACGCCAACGCCCGCCAGTGCTGGGCCTCCCGCATCAACTCCCGCCGCGCGCCCGTCCCCCGGCTCTTGAACAAGGGCGGCAGCTTCCGGCCCTCCGCCCGAGCCCGCTCCCGGTCCGTCTCGATCCACGCCTGCGCGTACTCCGCCGGATGCCACCACTCTTCGGTCATGCCGCCAGCATGCCCACCCCGGCGGCCACCGTTCGTGCCCCGGAACGAAAAACCGGTGACGCCGATCACAAATCGAGCAGAGGAGAACACCGCCGTGGCCCGCTTCACCCCGCCCACCATCAAGATCGAAGACCGCTGGAATCGCATCCCCGGCCGCTATCACGGCGGCCCGGCGATCGAAGTCGGCGACCTCGTAAGCGAGTTGTGCGCGCGCTTCAGCCACCAGCCCGACAACGTCCCAGCGATCCGGATCTATCCGGCGGGCGTCGAGTTCCGCGTCCACGACACCACCGCCGACTGCCGCAAGTACGTCCACCGCCCCGGCGGCGGCTTCCCGGCAGTGCTACGAGGCCGTCTCCGCGGCCTTGCGTTCGGCCCAGAGGCGTTCGTACTCGCGGTGACAGGACCAGTACGTCCAGCCGGTGACGACGAGGCACAGCGGGAGGAAGCCATCCCCCTCGTGCCACTCGTGGAGGACTTCTCCGTCCGGGGTGCCGTCGTCGGGGACGAACGCCGACTGGAAGTGGGCGTTGCCGAGCACGGGTGCCTGGTAGCCGGTGAGCGTCCAGCGGCGGCGCAGCGTCCGGCCGTCCGGCCCTTGCTTCGTCGCCGGGCCCGGGATGGGCCCGGCGAAGCCGAGGGCCGGGTCGGTGGTCTTGTCGTTGGCGGTCATGGGGAAGTTCCCTTCGCTGGATGCGGCGGCACCCGGTGGAGAGGTCTCCAGGGGCGGCGTGAGGAGCGTGCGGGTCGGGGCCGACGTGCTTCCTTGGGGTGGCGAGGCGGGTGGGCGGTGCGGGCGCCATTCCCACGTAGGGGCGCGGCGGCCCGGAGATCAGCGGGCGTACCCGGCTTCGCGTAGCAGGTCGGCCAGGTGGGCGCGGGTGAGCAGGTCGGCCGCCCGGGGTCTGGGCGCGGCGCGCAGGACGGCCAGGGCCTGGGGGCTGCTCAGGCCGGAGCGGCCGCGTTCAGCGATCTGGTGGCCCTGGCCCGCGGCCGCACCAAGACCCCTCTGCCAGCCACCTCCCTGGACCTCACCCGCCAGCACCACCTGGTGCGGGAGGACGGCGGCCTGGACCGAGACGTCGCCGAGGTGGTGCGGGCCTGCGCGGCCGGAGAAGGGTATGAGCTGGTGCTCGTTTCCCGGCTCAGCGGCCGGTGAACGCAGGCAGCACTACTCATTCGGACAGCGGCCAAGACGGTGCCGTGGTAGCACTGTGTAGCCGTTTCGGCGGTTTGCTGCTCTTCTCGGAAGTGTTCGCCGAGGAACTCCTCGGCGCGACCAGAAGAGGGTGCGTACTGGTGCTCGTCGGCCCAGGCACCGGCCAGTTAACGCCGTAGGACGTTGACGCGGTCAGCGCCGATGATCGGAGCGCTCTCGCAGCCCTTGGGGACAGCCAGGTAGGGGCCGATCCACTTCTTGTCGAAACCGGACGGGGAGGTGTGGTCGGGGTAGGTGCGCCGGTGCAGACGGACCACCCACCTGTGCCGGTACACCTGGGCCGCGTGCTCCCGGTCGGCGGCGGCGCCGGCAGCGGGCCGCAGGGCTCTGCGCAGGGTGACCAGCCGGATCGCGGCGGCCGGGTCCGGCGCTCGTCCTCGAAGACGGTGTTGGACGGATTTCGGCGCGGGCACGTGCTCGACGTGGTGCAGCGTGCGTGCGGAGGCCGGCTGCCGGATCAGGAGCCAGGTGGCGAGCAGGGTGCGCAGCACGACGTCGTTGGCGGCCAGGTTCATCGTCTCCCAGGGCCGTTCTCGGCCGTCGACCGGCAGGGGTTGGGCTTGGCCGCGGAGGATCAGGCGGCCGGCTCGGATGGGTCGGGCGTCCGTGACGGCGCTTGGTCCCCACGCCTTGGCCCAGTGCAGGTAGTGGGTGGCGGAGACGAACATGCTGACGCTGAACCTGGTTTCGTTGGCGAGCCACATCACGGCGCTGGGGGCCCAGTGCGCGCCGCCGTCGTCGAGGGGTGTCTCCCACACGAGCAGGCCGCTGCGGGCGGGCAGGTCGTCGGGGGTGAGGGCGTAGACGCCAAGGTCGCGGCCCACGGTGTGGGCGAGGTGCGTCATGTCGGAGTTGACGTAGTAGAGCTCGGCGCTGGCCGCGTTCGCGGCGAGGAACTGGGTGACGCCCGGGGTCGGGGCGCGCTGCTCCAGGATGGTGCGCGTGGTGGGGCTGGCGAGCCAGTCCAGGATGTCGAGGCGTACTTGAGGGACGTCGCGGGGGGTGATGCCGTGAACCGGTGCAGTCATCAGGGTGTCCCTGGGGCGGTCGACGGAATGGGAGGGGAAAGCTGGTGGCGAGGCGGGTGGGCGGTGCGGGCGCCATTCCCACGTAGGGGCTCAGTGGCCCGGAGATTCGCGGGCGTACCGCGGCCCACCCACCTCGCGTCCGCCCTGGCCGAGGGCGGGGGTCTTCCCCGCGGTACGGGGAACACCTCGGCCCTGGGACGGGCGGTTGGCCGAGCGGCTGGTCCTCGGCCTGCCGAGCACGTGTCGGCCGACGGTCTGGGGGCTGACCCCCAGGGTGCGTGCCACGCTGGCAACGCTGGTGCCGGGCAGTGAGAGTAGGTCCCGGGCGCGGGCGACTTCGTCCTCGCTGAGCGGCGGCTGCCTGGCCAGCGTCGGCGCGCCGGGGCCCGGGTTGTAGCCGAAAGCCCGGCCGTCGTCGTACTCCACCCCGGTGGTCACGCAGTGGTACAGGCACATGATCAGCTTGCGGCCCAGCTTCCGCAGGGCGGTGGAGTGGAGATCGCCGGCCTCGCGCCGCGTGCGGTAGTAGGCCGCCGCGCCCGGGGAGTGCCTGGACCACGCGAACGCGGCGCGGTGGAGCGTGGAGCGAAGCAGAGTGGACGAGGCGCGGCGCAGCGAGACGCGGGTGACGGTTCCGGAGGACCAGGTGACCGGTGATACTCCGGCGTACGCGGCCAGGGCGCGGCCGTTGGCGAACCGCTCGTGCGGCCGGTCGCCGATCTCCGCGAGCAGCTGGGCGCCGAGGATGCCGCCGATGCCCGGGATGCCGGCGGTGAGGTGGTGGTGGCGCTGGCGGCGGTAGTGGTCGGCCATCCGGGCCTCCAGGCGCTGGACACGTGCGACCGCGGCCGCCAGGGTCTCGGCCAGGTCGGCGGTTCGAACGGCTTCGGCCTCCTCCACTTGGGGGTGCGAGAGCATCGCGGGGCGGCTGAAGGCCAGGTGCAGGCGCTCGGCCTCGTCCCTGAGCCGGCGGGTGCGCCCGGCTTCGCGCAACAGGTCGGCCAGCTCGGTTCTGGTGAGCCGGTCGGCCGCCCGGGGCCCGGGTGCGGCGCGCAGAACGGCCAGGGCCTGCGGGCTGCTCAGGCCGCCGCGGGAGGAGGGCCAGGCGGCGACGGCGGCGGGCCACGCTCTCTCCAGAGCGGCGCGCAGGGCGTGGATGGCCTTCATCCGGTCCTCGACGGCGGCACGGTGGGCGTGGGTGATCACCCGCAGTGCCTGCGCGCGCGGGCTGCTGTCGACGACGGTGCGGTAGACGCCTTGGCGGACCAGGTCCGCGAGCATCCGGGCGTCCGCCCTGTCGCTCTTGGGAATGCCGAGGGCGGCACGGTGGCGGGCGGCGCGGGTCGGGTCGACGTGGACCACCCGCAGCCCGGCCGCCGCCAGGGCCCGCGCGAACGGCAGGCCGACCTCCTCGATCCCGGTGACGCTGGCGGAGCGCCAGGTGCGGGACAGGGGCCGCAGCAGTTCCAGGTAGGCGGCGACGGGGTCGGCTTTGGCGGCGTAGACGATGCGGTGCTCCAGCAGCAGGACGCCGGACCCGTCGAGGACCGCGAGGTCGAGCCACCCCGACGACCAGTCAATGCCCACATAGAGCATGCGTTCGAACACCCCCTCCAGATGGTAGAAAAAACTACCACTAGAGATGGCGCGGTCGGCGCACCGGGGCACGGGAGAATGGGGCGGTCAGTGAGTTCGGCAGCGATCGACGTTGTGGGGTGCGAGATGCCGCGGGAGGTCGTCCCCCGGGCCTACCTCGCCGACGGCGGCGTCTGGCCCGCCGGCCCCCTCGTTCCCGGCGCGCCCCCGGGCGCGCACCTCGGGCAGGCCATCGCCGAGGCGCTCAAGGGCGCCATGGGGCGGCAGGGCCTGGGCACCCGCGAACTCTCGCGGCTGACCGGCTCCCAGGTGGCCCACCCCACGGTCCTGACCGTGCTGCAGGGCAGCCGCCTGCCCTCCGCGCACACGATCCTGCTCCTCGAAGTGGCGCTCCAGACACAGCTGTACCCCACCGGCCTGTACTCCGAACTGGCGGGCGGATAGAGCCGGATCGTTCCACGAGTGCTCACTCGGCGACCGGCTCCGGCACGGCAGGCTGGGGCCGTCGGACCGGGGGGCGCGCATCGTCGTGGTGTGTCACGTCTGCTCCAGCAGGCTGTCGAGGAGGTCCGTGATCTGCTGGGTGCTCGCTCCCGCCGGGATGGGCGGCATGACGTCGGGGTTGGATTCCACCATGGCGATGGCGGGGGTTGCGGCGGGCAGCAGGGCGAGGAGCCAGGCGATGGTGTCGGCCCAGAACTCGGGGGTGCCGTCGCGCAGGATCAGGTGTCGGCGGTCGAAGTAGCTGCCGTGGCGCGCCTCGCCGTCGGCGGTGATCTCGAAGTCGACGTAGTCGCAGCGGCTGACCGGCGCGTACTTGTGCCAGGTCCGGATGCCGGGGAAGCGCGTCTGCAGCTGCTGTTCGACGTCGTGGACGCTGAGCGGCCACGATGTGCCTTCGGGTGCGGCGACGAAGATCGCGTCCTGCATGGGTGGGCCTCCGTCAGGGGACGACGCGGACGTTGCTCTTCACGTGGTTCGCGGCGAGCAGGAACTGCCAGTATCCGACGGTCGCCGGGTCGGGGGTGTCGACTTCGAGGTACTGGGCGTGGTTGGCGGGGTTGTCGATGGCGGCCTGGTACCTGTTCAACTCGCTCTCGTCCTTGCTGAGTAGCAGGCTGGTGTTGAACTTGCCCTCCTGGAGTCCTTCGAGGGAGCGGGGGCTGCAGCCTTGCTTGCGGACGTTCTTGGCGTCGATGATCGCGCCGTCCGTCGGCCGGAATCCGTCCGCCCACACGGTCTCGCCGTTGGCGCCGGGCATCAGGCGCTCGGGGGTGCCGGCGACGCGGACCTGGTAGGCGCGATCGTCGGCGGTGCCGTAGTTGGGTTGCCGCTGCGGCAGGCCCGCGACCCAGGTCGAGGCGCCGAACTGCTCGGCGGGGGTGTACATCCGGTATGGGGGCGGCGAGGGCGCGGGGACGGGTCCGACGCCGGGTGCCGCGAGGGGGTTGCCCGGGCCCGGCGGCGTGGCGGCGCTGGCGGAGTCGATCCCGGTGGCGGCCGTCACCGCGGTGGCCGTGGCGGCGGCGCCGATGGTCAGGGACAGGCGCGCGGCGAGGGAGGCCACGACGGCTTCGGCTTCGGCGACCGCTGCGGCGGCGGCCAGCTCGGCTTCGGCTGCCGTCAGCGCCTCGGCCGCGACGGCGGCGTCCGCGGCGAGCGCCGCGTCCGCCGCCCCGGCGGCCACGTCCGAGCCGCCCAGCGTGAAGACGGTGAGGATGACGCCCGCCGTGGTGATGATCCCGGCTGCCGTCGCCAGGCCGATCAGCGTGTTGCGGCAGTCGTCGATGGCGTCCGCGTACTGGGTGCACAGGGCGTGCATCTGGCGGCAGGACGCGGACAGGTTCTCCATCAGCGGCAGTGACGGCGACACGTCGCTTGCGCCGTGCGGGCGGGCGGCGTACACCGTCGCCGCGTACTGCTGGAACGCGTCGAACGCCTTGCCCTGGCAGTACTCGACGACGTCCGCCGCGTGGCGGCCGGCGTTGACCTGCGCGTCGTCGAGCAGGGACGCGCACTTCGCCCATACCTCGCCCGCGTGCCGGAGCCGGTCGGGGTCGCCCTGCGGCCAGAACTTCCCGATCACCGGGATCTCGTGGACCTCTTTCGACCCGGTCACCATCGGCAGGCCGGTGTACGCCTCGCTGGGCTCGCACTCCTGCGCGCGCTGGGCCGTGCCGGAGGAGGTGTCGATCTTGCCGGTCATGGCGGCCGCGATCGAGTCCTCGGCGGCCAGGTAGTTCGCCGCCATCGTCAGCAGCCGGCCCGAGACCGTGGCCATCGCCTGCCCGGCCGTGCCGATGGCCTTGACGATCGTCTTGGCGGCCGGCTCGTACTTGGCCGCGAAAGAGTGCGCGACGCTGTCGTCCCCGGCCATCCCGGAGGACGACGCGAGGTCTCCGGCGGCACCCGTGGCGATGTCGTACACGAATTCCTTGGTGTCCAGGAACTGGACCGACGCCCGGAACACGGCACTGGAATCAACGACGAAACCGTCCGCCAGCGGCGCTCGCACGACCATCCCCTCCCGCTCCCGCCCTACTGCGCCAGCCTACGACAACGCGCATCCGCAGCGAGACGCTTTCGTCACTACCAGTGTTCGGCGTTCTCGCTGCGCCTGCGCCGCCGGGCCAGGGCGGGCCGACCGGGAATCGGGCCCTGGCTGGGCGGCACATCGCGGCCCGGCCCGGGTTCAGCCGGCAGCCTCATCGTGGATGGCCCGACGGAGTTCTTCGGAGACCAGGACGAGTGCTTCCTCGGCGTCGAGGAGTCCGTACGGCAGAGAACCGCGGTACTGGGCGGCGCTGAACGAGGCGACCCGGGACAGAGCGCGGCCGCAGTCGGCGAGCCACTGCCGCACCTCCCAGTCGGCGCCCGCTTGCTCGTGGAGCGCTACCACGGCGCCTTGGACCTGGTCGACGCGTTCGTCGAGGTGGAGGGCTGTGCCGCCGTCACGCTGGTGCAGGCGGACGAACAGCTCCCGCAGGAAGGGGACGGCGCCGTCGGACACGATCCACAGTCCGCTGGCGAACGCGGTGCGGGCCTGGGCGGCCAGCGGACGGATCGCCTCGGTGAGGCTGGGCGCGGGGATCTGCCAGACGGCGTCGCCGTCGCGCTCGGGCGAGCGGCTGATGCCGGTGAGGATGGCGTCCTTGAGGAGTTGGGCAACGAGCACCGGGTCGTCCAGGCCGAACGCGCGGCCGCACGGCAGGCAGGTCAGCTCCCCGGGCGCGCCCCAGTCCCCGACGGCGAGGAAGCTGGTGGTACCGGCGCAGTGGGGGCACTGCACGAGGGTGGTGTCCCAGGCCGGCGGGGGCGGGTCCTCCATGAGGTACTGCCCGAGGAGGCTGTCCTCGCTGGCGCGCCCCCAGAAGTAGTTGTGCTGGGCGTAGGCAGGTGAATCCCGGCGGACCTGCACCGGCCCGCCGATCGTGATCTTCCAGTGGGCCATGCCCTCTCCGTCCTCGCCCTGCACCGACCGGCGGCTTGCGGTGTCGCCCTCCCGGGCCGACAGCCCAAGACTAGTCCGCCGGGGCGGCCAACTGGCCTCGCTGCGCTGCGCGTTACCGGGCGCCCGCCGTGGCGGCGCGGTCCAGGACGATCAACAGGGAGCGGACTTTGTCGGGGCCCCAGCGCATCGTCCAGTCGGACTGCACGGTTTCCGGGAGGGGCTGAGCGGGAGAGAGGTCGGCGCGCAGGTCGCGCCAGCAGGCGGCGACCGGGTCGGCGTCGTCGAGGTGGTGCCCGGCGCGCTCGAACAAGACGTCGATGCGGGCGACGGTGGACTCGGCGCTTGCGGTGCCCGGATCCGGGACGGCGAGCGCGCGGACGTCGTCAACGGGGACCTGCGCGACGGGCGTTGCGCTGGTGGCGGCCAGGAGGTACCAAGCCAGGGCGAGGCCGGCGGCGCCCTCGGCCCAGCGCCCGCGGTCGGGATCGAGCAGCTGAGGGTCCTGCTGGGCATAGGCCGGGGCGAGGTAGGCCACGGCCCGGTCCCATGCCTGATCCCAGTCACTGGGTCCGCCGGTACCGCGCCAGCAGGCGGTGCGCGCCCGCAGCGCGGCAGGGGCCTCGATCATGTCCGTGTCCTTTCACTCGGCGCCGACGCGAAGGGGTGTGCGCGCATCGTGTCACGCCTCCCCTAGGCCAGTGGGGCGAATCAGACTTCTCGACGGTTCGTGCGCCCGGGGCGCATGGGCCCGATGCCGGTGCTGGTGGTGACGAACGTCCCGGACGACGGGTCCCGGCGGGCCGTTCAAGGGCGCCTGCCGGTATGGGCGTCGTTGTGCGGCCGGAAGGCGGCCAGGTCGAGGTCGGTGCTGACGGGCAGGTGGTCGCTGGCTCGTTCAGCGGCCGACAGGCCGCTCTCGGCGGCGTGCCGGGTGACGACGGCGGTGGCCTTAGCCCCGATCGACTCCCCGGCCGGGTCGGCGAGGTGGGCGCGGACGGCAGCGGCCAACTCGGCGGCCAGCGGGCCGCCGTGGGTGGTGTGGGCGCGCACCGCGCCGGCCAGGTCCTCGGTGACGCGCAGGGTGTCGATGCGCCTTGGCCCGAAGTCGTCGGCTCGGCCGTCCACGAGCCAGTGGCCGGTGGTGGGAAGCCACGGCACGCCGGCGAGGGCGGCGGTGTCCAGCAGGCCGCCCGGCGGCTGCGCCAGGAAAGCCGCAGCGGAGCGGTCGGTGGCGGGCGGCGCGGTGGGGTCGCCGGGGTCGAACTTCGCCTGGTAGCGGACCTTGCGGTGGTACTGCCCGGGGAGGGTGTCGGGGTCGAAGTAGCCGCCGTCCGGGCGCCGGTCCGCGCTGATGCTGTTCCAGTCCGCGGCGACCCCGCCGGGGATGCGCGCGTCCTGGAAGGCGGACAGGACCCGGTACGCCTCGTGCAGGCGCTGGGCGGGCCGGAACGGGTCGCCGTGGTAGGAGCACCACTTGGACGGGACTGGGCCGCCGCAGTCGAGCACGACGGTGATCATCGAGTGCCAGAAGTCCGACCCGCCCGGGTAGGCGCGCATCCCGCCGGGCACCGGCTCGAGTCCGGGGCTCCACAGCAGGCCGACGTGGAAGCTGTGCCCGCTGGCGGCGATGGCCGCGGCCGGGACGCCGCCGGGGGTTGTGGTGGCCTGGCAGTGCATGCCGGTGTCGTCGGCCAGCATCTCCAGGACGGCGGCGGCCTCCTCGGCGGTCTCGCCGAGGACTTCCTGCACCCCCAGCACGCCCGGCCGGCCGGCGAACATCTCCCGTACCGCCTCGACGATCAGCCCGTAGCGGTGCCTATGCACCGGGGTGCGGGGCATCGCGAGGTCGAGCAGGTTGTAGGTGCCGAAGCGCAGCAGCATGGTCCTCTCCTTAGCGTGGTGGGGTGGGTCCGGTGCCGAGCGGCCCGGATCCGCCGCCGGGGCGGGCGTGGCCGATCACGCCGTGCTCAGCAGGGCGGGTCGAAGACGGCCAGGGCCAGGGCCTTGTCGTCGGCGGTCTTGTAACGCGGGTACGCGCGGCCGTCGGGGTCGGTGTGCTCGTAGGCATCGATCGTCTCGACCACGCGCTGCGGCCCGGTGGCCGGGTCGGCGCAGGCTTCGGCCAGCGAGGCGCGGGCGTGGGCGGCGAGGACCCCCTCGCCCAGGGTCTGGGCATACCAGCCGCCGCGGGGCGTCTCGTCGGTCACGGTGGAGACGCCGTCGAGGACGACCACCAGGTCGCGGCCGGCACTGACGAGGACACGGTCCTCGGACAGGCGTTCACCGCCGGGCGGTTCACCGATCGTGACGCGCATGAGCAAGTCCTTCCGTGTGTTCCGTGGACGTCGAGGCTCCGGCGCGCTGGCCCGAGCCGCCTCGGGCGAGGTGCAGCTCGTGGACGCGCTCGAAGGAGTAACGCGGGCCGTCGCTGCCGGGATGCTGGCGCTCCCACACCAGCCACACGCTCTCCACCAGGGCGGTGACCCGGGTGGGGGGCTGGACGGCACGGCCCAGGGCGGATGCGAGGCGGTCGGAGCGGGCGGCCAGCTCCGGGGTGTCGGTGTCCTGCACCCCGTAGCCGGCCGACATGTGAGCCCACCACGGCCGCTCGGCGTCGGGGAGTTGGAGTCCGGCGGCGATCAGTCCGGTGCGCACCGAGCGGTAGAGGTGCTCCAGGTCGTCGCTGGGCCGGATCTCTACGATGCCCGCAGAACCGGAGGCCCGCGCGGGGCCGATCTCGACGCCGAACGGGTCGAGGGCGGCCAGCTCCTCGCGGACCGCCTCGGCGGCGCGCTCCAAGTCGGCGGCGCTGACGCGGGTGCCGTCGGCGGTGCGGGCATCGATCTTCTGAACGGTCATGTGCAGGTCAGCGGTGGCGATCGGGGCGATCACGTCCGGGTGGCGGGAGGCGACGGCGCGGACCCGGTCGAAGTAGTTGATTACGTCGGGCAGGTGCTGGGGCAGCCACAGCACGTGGGGCCGGAGCCAGTCCTCGTCGGGGCCACCGGGGGTGCCCCACAGGCGCTTGGGGTCCATGAACTTTCGCAACGTTTCTCCTTCTTGACTAAGGACGGAGCCGGGTGTCGGGACGGTGCGGTCGGGCGGTGGCGCTAGCGGGGGTCTCCGCGTCCGGGGTCCGCGGGCGTGACGGTGTCCGTGCGGTCCAGGACTTCGACGGTGCCGCGCTCCAGGGCGCGCAGCGCGGCGCTGACGCGCTCGGCCAGGATGCGCGGCAGCAGGCCGGCGGCTTCGGCGGGGGTCAGCCACCGGGCCGAGCGCACCTCTTTGGGATCGAGAACTACCGCGTCCACCTGGTCGGGCGTCAGAGGCTCCAGGGCGTGGACATGCACGATCCGGGCGCGGCCGCTGCGCACGAGGCGGCCCGGGGCGGTGTCCACCGCCAGTAGCCGCCCGACTTGCAGGTCCAGCCCGATCTCCTCCTGGACCTCGCGGGCCCCGGCCTCGGCCGGGGACTCGCCGGCCTCGATCATGCCCCCGACCAGTTCCCAGTGTTGCTTGTAGGTGGGCTCCAGGACCAGAATCCGGCCGCTGGTGTCGCGGACCAGCACGGTGGCGGCCGCCATCGGGGACGGTAGCTGCCGGTAGTAGTCCCGAGTGGACGGTGTCACCGGGGCGCTGTCGTGGAGCAGCGCGGTGTGTGCGCCCTGTTCGGCGTCGAACGCGGCCCGAAGGCGGGCCGCCGCGGCCGGTTCCAGCAGCTGGAGTGCCTGCGCCTGGTCGACCCAGCGGGCTCCTTCGGTCTCTGCCGCTGTCGGGCTGGCGGAGGAGACGTGTGCGGCGAAGAGGAGGTCCAACAGCGGCCGACTGGCGGGCACGGTGTCCACGGCCAGCAGCCGGCCGGTTTCGGTCTCGACGCCGACGGTGTCGCGCAGGTGGCGGGCGAGCGCGACGGTGGGCAGCTCGCTGCCCACCGGGCCACCGGGCAGGTCCCAGCCGCTCTGCCCGCCGCGGTCGACGACCAGCAGCAGCCCCTCGGCATCGCGCAGCAGAGCGCGGACCCCGAGCAGCGGCGCCGGGTGGGCCTGCGGCAAGTCCCGGACCTCGGTGCTCGGGCCGTGCTCGGCGGGCGGGGCAGGGTGTTGGTCGGTGGACATCGGTCTCCGTTCTCGAAGGCGGACGGGATGGGGCAGGTGGGTTGGGCAGCGATCTCCGCAGGGGCGGCAGGCAATCGGGGCTCCGTGTCCGGTGTACGGGCCGCTCAGGCGGTGCGGTTCGGAGCGGTAAGTCTCAGCTTTTCAAGGTGAGTTGGGTAATCGACGGGCGTGTCAGGAACTCCGGTGTTCGAGGTTCGGGCGGGCGTCGTTCAAGCGGGTCGGCTCCGGGCTCGCCTGGGTCGCAGGGGGCGTTTTCGAGCACCTGGGAGGCGCTGTCGACCGCGGTGCTCAATCGCTCGCGGGAGCCCTCCGGGAAGGCGCCACTGCCCAGCGCGTAGGCAGCGAGAGCCTGTTCGAGGACGGCTGTTCTATCTGCGCCCAGGGCGCCGCGGGCGGCGGGGTGGGCGAGGAGGTCGCGTAGGGCGTAGCCGTCGCCGGATTCATCCGTTCGATCGATGGCGGCCCGGGCGAGGTTTCGGGCGGCCGGGCCGCCGGTTTCGGTGGCGTCGAGGACAGAGAGGGCGAGGCGGGTGGTGAACACCGCGAGGCCGTCGTCCGGTTCGAGTGCGGTCCACAGGTCGGCGGCGTGTTCGGCGGCGGTCCGGTCGCCGGGGCGGCACAGGGCGGTGAGGGCGGCGGTGACGGCGCCTTCCCAAGGTTCGCCGGGGTCGGTCTCGCGTAGGAGAGCGAGGGCGGAGGGGTGGTTGCCGGTGGTGGCGGCGGCGAGGACGGCGGTCTGGCGGCCGTCGAGGATGCGGCGGCCGATGCCGCGGTGCTCCTCGATGTGGCGCAGGGCGTCCTGCCAGCGGCCGGCCGCGGTGAGGGCGCGGGTGCCGTCGGCGATGACGACCCGCCACAGCCACCGGCGGACTTCGGCCCGCTGCTCGTCGGTCTCGGTGAGACGAGCCGGGACGGTGATGCCGTCGAGCGTCGTCTCGGTGGCGGTGGCGGCGGCTTGGTAGAGGTCGAGGAGCAGGCGGTGGCCGTGCTGGTGGCGGCCGGCGCGCAGGTGGAGGCGGGCGAGGTTGACGATCGGCTCCAAGCCCCGGATGGCGCTCATCGGGGTCAGCGGGCCGCGGGTGAGGTACAGGTTCGCGTGGCGGTGGCACAGCTCGCGGGCGTCGGTAGGCAGGTCGAGGTCGGAGGCGAGGAGGGCAGCCTGGTTGAGGACGGTGGAGGCCAGGCCCGCGTCGGCCTGCCGGGCGGCTGTGTCCGCCAGTTCGGTAAGCCGGCCGACACGGGCGTTCAAGGGCAGGCATGCGGGTCGGATCCTGGGCACCAGCGGGAAGCGCCGGGCGGTGGGGCCGGTCGGGTGCACGGCGGCTACTCCCAGGTGATCGTGATCGGGTGGTGCGGGCGCTCCAGGACGAAGCGGCCGGCGGTCGGGTCGGCGGCGGGCGGGGTGTCGGGCAGGGCGATGCGCGGGGTGCGGTCGCGGAAGCCTGTGTCCCAGGTGCGGATCTGCTGGGAGACGAGGTCGGCGAGCGCGGCGCCGTCGGGGCCGTGGCCGATCACGCCGGTCTCGTAGGTCTTGCGGCCTTCGGCGGTGGGCTCGCCGGGGCGCAGGGTGAGGTAGGCGAGGGAGCCGTCGTGGACGGTGGCCATGGCGCCCCAGCCGAACATCGGGCTGGCGGTGCCGTTCTCGCGGGCGGCGGTGCTGACGCTCATCCGCATCAGGGAGTTGGGCAGGGTCAGGGCGAGGAACAGGTCTTGGTACTCGTAGGTGGTTCCGGCGGGGATGGTCACCCCGGTCCAGGTCTCGTGGCGTCCGCTGTCGAGGACACCGGTCAGAAGGGAGGCGTCGACCGCCGCGTCCTGGTCCTTGTGGACCTGGAGGGTGACGGTGCCGCCCCCGGTGAGGTCGACGGTGCGGCGGGCGTCGTCCATGCTGCCGCGCAGCGGCATGAAGACGGCGAGCTGGTCGTCGACCGACACCCAGCCGTCCTCACCGCGCTCGAAGGCGATGGTCCGGGAGGCGGTGCCGCGCAGCCGCAGCGGCAGCACGATCCGGCCGGTGGGCTTGACCTGCTCTAGCCACGGCGTGGGCATCTCGCTGCTGCTGACGGTGGCGATCACACGGTCGAACGGGGCCGCAGCCGGGTGGCCGAGGGCGCCGTCGCCGAGGATGGCTTCGACGTTGGTGATGCCGGCGTCGGCGAGGTGCTTGCGGGCGCCGTCGACGAGGTCCTCGTCCACATCCACGGTCGTCACGCGTCCGTCGGGGCCGACGATGCGGCCCATGTAGGCGGCGTTGACGCCGGTGCCGGCTCCCGCCTCGAAGATCCTCTCGCCGGGCTGCGGGTCGAGCTGCTCCAGCATCAGGGCGACGATCGCGGGCTGGGAGGCGGCGCTGATCTGCGTGCCGGAGCCGTCGGCCTTGGTGTAGGTGGGGTTGTCTGCGTACGCGCTCTCTAGAGGGAAGCCGGGCAGGAAGTGCTCGCGGGCGACGGTGCGGAAGGCGTTCTCGACCGCGCTGGTGCGGATGGCGCCCTGTTCGAGCAGGCGGTCGGTGAGAGCGGCGCGCAGCTCCTCTGCGGTCGGGGCGGCGGAGGCGGTGGCGCTACTGAGAGTAGTCATACGGGTGGCCCTAGTGGTGGTGCGAATGGTGGACATCGAGGGCGTGGGGTCCTCGTCGGAGTGGAAGATGGCGTCCAACGCCCTTGCGGCCATGGCGGCTTGGTGGTCGACCGGCAGGCCGGCGCGGTTGGCGTGGAAGAGCAGGTGGTGCGCGAGGACTGCCCGGACCCCGCGGGTGAGGCAGCCGTCGCGGGCGAGGCGGGCGAGGTCCTGCCCGGCCTGTTCGAAGGCGTGAACCCAGCCGCCGTGGTGGGCGAGCGGGGTGGTGTCGCGGGTGAGGGCCCAGGTGTCGAGGCGCATCAGGTGGCGCATCGCCGCGGCCAGGGTGGCCGCGCGTTCGGGGGCCACGGGTGCCGGGGTGTCGCGGAGCATCGCGAACTGGGCCCAGACGTCGCCCTGTTCGTACCAGTCGAGTCCGGCCGCGCGGAGCATGGCGGAGGTCAGGACGACGACGGTCTCGGTGCGGCCGAGGGCGGGCGGGTTCGGCTCGGCGGCCCGGGCCAGCAGGTGGCGGCTGTCGGCGTGGAAGAGGCGGTGGGCGACCTCCATACTCTCCTCACCGCCGAACGCCGTGGTCTCCGGCTCGTAGACCACGGTGGCCCAGCCCGTGAGGAGGCCCGTCTCGGTGAGGTTTTGCAGAAGCGCGGTGACGGCGTCGGCCGGGGCGGCGGCGCGGTAGCGCAGCCGCAGCCCGGTCTTGCGCATGTACCACCAGTCCTCCAGGTCGCCGGAGTTCTGGGCGAAGGCGAGGACGGGGGCGAGGTGGTGGGCGGCGGTCTGCTCGACGGTGGCGGGGTCGGCGAAGGCGAGGTCGTGCTGGATCCACGTTGTCGCTGCTTTGTCGGCGTGTCTCACTTCGTCCTTCTCTACAGTCGGGTGATCAGCAGGGCTGCCACAAGGAGCGCGGTCTGGTGCAGGGCCTGGTCCGCCAGGTACATGCCGTCCATCCCGGCCGTCTTGAGCTGTGCGAACTGCTTGGAGCCGATGTGCTCCAGGAGCCAGCGGACAGGCCATCGGCGGTCGAAAAAGGCGTGGGTCACCATCGAGACAGCGAGCCCTGCCGCCAAGCCGGTCCACGACATCTGAAGCGGGAGCACGGCCCAGACCAGGGTCAGCGCCGCGGCCACCACCACGTGGTACTGGGCGACGTGGCCGAGGCACGCGCCCCAGCCGCGCCTCGGGCTGGCTCCGTCGGCGACCTCAGCCGCGGTGGGGGCCGCTTTGTCGTCAGCCTGGTGGTCGGTTTGCCCGATCACGTGGTCCGCGAGGGTGTGTCCCACTGCGAGTACGGCCCATATAGCGCCGAACGAGGCGAGAGTGACGGCCTGGTCGATGGTGGTCATCAGACCGCCTCAACCGAGACGGGCGAGTTGGTGAGCACGGCAGGTGCCGTGTTGATCCCCTGGTCGGTCATCGGTGTCCTCGGTCAGGCAGTCAGGAGGCAGGCGTCCCAGCCGGTGGCGGGGGTGGTGGCGGTGGCGGGGGCGAGCAGGGCCAGAGCGGTGCCGGCGGCGCCTTCCAGCAGCGCGGGTCCCGCGGTGTCGAGCAGGTGCCGGGCCTGGCGGTCGGGGTCGGTGCGCGGCGGGTGGGCGGTGTCCAGCAGGAGTGCGGTGGCCGCCCGCAGCCGGGCGACACCGGGAGGGTCGGCGTCGGCGGCGGCCCGGTGGGCGATGTGAGCGAGTCCGGCGAAACCGTGGCAGGCGGACAGGTCCGTGGTCGCCGCCAAGGCGGCGGTGTCGCTCAGCGCGGCGGCGAGCGCCGCCTCGGCCGCGCGGCGCAGCAGCGGGTCGTCGAGGGCGAGGGCCGCGAGCTGCTGGGCACGGGCGACACCGGCGGTGCCGTAGCACCAGCTCGGCCGCTGCGCCGACGGCCTGTGCCGAGTGTCGGCGAGGTGGCTGCGGGTGGTCCAGTAGGGCCAGGTGTGGCCGCTGCGCAGGCGTTCCAGGTGGTCCAGCACGGTGCGGATCGCCTCCCGCTGCCCGTCCACCTCGACGTCGTGGAGCAGGGCGAGGGAGAGCAGGGCGAGGGGGCCGGCGATGCCGTGGGCGAGGCCGTTGTTGCCGTGTCCGCCGGGGAAGCGCGGGTCGGGTTTCCCGGAGGGTCCGTCGGCGGTCCACCAGCCCGGCAGTAGGTTGCCGTCGTCCTTGACGTCCTTGGTCAAGTTCACCAGGCAGGCCAGCACCTCCGGCAGGGCCCGCCCGCCGGGTTCACGGCGCAGCAGGAGGGAGCCGAGGCCGGCCAGGCCGCGGATGGTGTCGAATTCGGTGAGCGCCGGGAGGTCGCCGCGGGCGAGGCGGGCGCGGGCCTGCGCGCAGCGGTGCAGCGTGTCGTCCTCCACCGCGCGGTCGAGGTGGGTGAGGGCTGTCCGGTAGGTGCCGGGGCGGGCCTGGTTCGCGCAGGCGAGGGCGTGGGTGAGTGCGGGGGCACCGTAGTAGAGGTAGCTGTCCGGGCCGCTGGTGACGGGGGCGGTGGCCGCGATCGACAGCCACCGCGCGGCGATCTCCCAGCGGCCCCGGCCGCTGGCGGCGCGTTCGACGTGCAACAGGGCGATGCCGGGGATGCCGTGGGCGAGGGACTGACGCCAGGACGGGTGTGTCGTCCAGGCGTCGGGAAGGTCGGCCGGGTCGGTGAGCAGGTCGGCGATCCGGTCGGACAGGTGCAGTGCGGGGTGCGGGGCGTTCACCGGTCTCCGTTCCGGGAAAGGCGTGCGAGGGCGGTGGCGCGGGCCAGGTGGAGAACGATCGCCTCGTCGTCGAAGTCGATGCGGTGAGCGCGGACGTAGGAGCAGTGCAGCAGCGAGCCGAGGACGTCGTCCGTGAGGACGCCGTGGGTGTGGGGGCCGGGGAAGTGGCGGCGGTAGGCGTCCAGAGCCCGGTCCCGGACCGCCCAGGCGTCGGCGACCGCGCTGCCGCCGAGCTCGGCCCGCAGGGCGGCGAAGCCGTCGGCGGGGTCGGCCAGGCGTACCGACTCGGTGAACACCGACCGGGAGAGGGAAGTTGGCGCGGTGGCGGGGACGTTGGCGACCAGCCAGCGCAGCCCGTTGGTGGCGGAGCCGGTGAACGCGGTGGCGATGGCGACGGCGTGCGCGGCGAGCAGCGCGTGCCGGCCGGGCCGCGTCGGGGTGGAGAGGTGGGCGAGGACGGCAGCGGAGTCGGCCCGGAACACCTCCTCGGCGGCGTCCCACGCGGCTCCGTCGCCCCAGCGGCCCTTCTCCCGGTAGGAGGTGGAGTACGCCACCTCGGACAGCAGCCCCACGTCGTGAAGTTCACCGGCCCAGGCGCTGACGGCGGCCGCGGTGGGGCCGAACGCGGCCGGCTCCGGCAGGGCGATGCGCAGGCGCAGCTGCTGGCGCGGGTCGCGGAAGCGGACGAACCACCACTTCGGTTGCCCGAGCCGCTCCAACAGCTGCGGCAGGTGCCGGACCAGGACGGTGTCCTGGCGCTCCACGTCCCCGTACAGGGCGGCGAGCAGCACGCGGGAGGTGCCTGGGGCGTCGCCGTGGCCGCGCCGAAGCCGGCGGGCGCTGGTGGGCCGGGGCAGGGCGGGCCACAGAGTGGAGCGGCGGGTAGCGGTGACGGGGAAGACGACCTCGTGGGCTCGGCCGCCCGTCCAGCCGAGGTCGGCCGGCTCCGGGGCCTCCACCAGGACGGCGTGCGGTGCGGCGCGCAGGTGTTCGCGCAGCAGGACGCGGTGGGACGGGTGGTGCAGGTCGAGCGGCAGGCCCTGGCTGTCGGCGGTGAGCGTCGCGTACCGGGGTGCGCGGTGGCGGTCGGCCCATGCGGTGAACGCCTGGTCCCACTGCGGGTGCGGGGCGTCGGGGGGTGGGAGTTCGGCGGCGGTGAGGCGCCAGGTGGCCGGGGACAGGACGATCCGGCCGCAGCGCAGCCGGGGCAAGAACGGCAGCGCGGCGAGGGCCCCCCAGGAGAAACGGACGGTTTGCGCGGTGTGGGCGCGGGAGAGTTCGGTGATCAGCCGGGCCAGCGGCGGGGTGTGGGCAAGCAGGTTCAACGCGTGGGTGGCGGCGGCCTCGATCCGTACGCCCCGTTCGGGGGCGGCCAGGTACATGCGGCGGCCGTCGCAGCCCACCGCCAGGTCCTCGGGGCCCAGGGCGCCCTCGGAGGGCTCGCGGTACTCGCCGAGGCTGATCAGTAGCTGCCCGGTTGCCGGGCTGCGGGCGACGTGCCCGGTCGCCGGATCCATCGGCGGGAAGGACAGCTGCGCGCTGACGGTGTCCTCGTCCGTGGTCGGCAGCGCCGCCAGCAGCCGCAGGAAGGCGTCCCGATGTACAGGGTCGAGCAGGTACAGGAATCGGCCCACGGACACGCCCGCCGCCCGGGACACGGAGGTAACCTCCAGCCGGTACTCGCCCCCATCGAGCGCGCCGGGGCTGCGGGCGTGCAGGCGGGCGAGGACCTCCAGGTGCGGCGGGAACCTCGTCTCGCCCTCCGGCGTGCCCAGGACGTCGAGCACCCGCTCGTCCAGCAGCGCCTCCCGCTCGCCCGCCAGCGCCGCACGCTGCGCCAAAGCAGCGAGCGCCTCGTCGCGAGCGTCGAACCGCGCCCGCTCGGCCGGCCGGGCGCCCGGATAGCCGTCCGGCCAGCCGATGCCGCTGTCGGCCACCACGTCCAGCAGCGGCACCAACGCGCCGCGCCCATAGCGCTCGTAGAAGCGCTGGTGGTAGGCGCGCCAGGCCGCGTCGCCCTTCGGGAGCGGGCTCAGGCGCGCGAGCAGTTCCGCGGCCCGGGCCGCGTCCTCGGCCACCCGCGTCGGCAGGACGAGGTCGGCGTCCAGACGCAGGTCTACCGCCATCGCCGTGTCGGAGACTTCGGGCAGCTGGTCGACGCCTGCCCGCTCCAGGGCCTGCAGCAGGCAGGCGTGCGGATCTGCCTCCGTCGCCGGGGCGCGCAGCGAACTGACCAGGGCTCCCTGGGCGAGCAGTTCGCGGAGCAGGCCGGTGACCTGGCCGGCGGACGCGGTCGGGAACTCGGCCGCGGTCTTGTCGATCAGGTCCTGGAAGCAGATCGGGTTACGGGCGGCGGCCAGCGCGAACGCCACCGGCCCGGTGCGGCGCATTGTGGCCTCGGCCGGTGCGGGGTGGCCGCCGGACCGGGTCAGGTTGCGGTGCGGGACGACGAGGCGCTCTCCGCGGACCTGAACGGTGTTGTTCGCCAGCACCTTCAGCCGCGCCGGCACCTCCGCGCACCGCTCCAAGCGACCGGCCGCCTCGGCGAGCCGAGCGGCGGGCACCCGGGTGCTCCTGCGGTCGTCGGTGCCCCAGTCGCCTCGGGCCGCACCGCCGACGGCTGCGGCCTGAACGCCGGCGAACAGCCCGAACGGCGTCGGACGCCCCTGGGCCCGCAGGACGTAGCGGGCGGTGGACAACGCCGCGCGCCGCACCCGGTCGGCCGCAGGCCGCTCGGCGGCCAGCAGCTCCGCGACACCGCGGGCGAGCACCGGGCTGGCCAGTTCGACGGCCTCGGCCAACCGCCCGTCCGCCCACACCTCGCGCAGCCAGCGCTCCTGCTCCCCGCTCGAATCTTCGCTGCCCGCGGCGAGGTCGGGCAGCGCGTGCACCGGCAGGTCGGGGCGGGCGGCGGCGCGCACGAGCGCCACGGCGGCAGCACGGTAGGGCGTGGGGAGGGGCACAGCGACCTCGATTCGGCGGTGAGAGGTGTGCGGGGTGTTGCCGTCCCTGCGCCGGGGGCGCCCCCGGCGCACGGACGGCCCGGGGTGGTCAGTGCAGGCCGGTGGTGCAGGCGCCGCAGGTGGCGCCGCAGCCGTCGTCGGTGAGGACCTGCAGGCTGGCCGCGTCGACGGTCTCGACGACGGTCACGTCCAGGTCGAACTCGCCGCCGGCCGTCACCGGGGTCTGGGGGGTGATGCTCTGGGCCATCGGGTTCCTCCTTCGGATCTCCCTTGCGGGACCTGGTGTCGGCGCGCGGAGTGCATGCCGCATCACCAGGAGCTTGTGGACGGGGCCAGCCGGCCCCGGATCGGGTCAGGCCGCGGGCACCGCGGCGAATCCCGGTTCGAGCTCCAGCCACCCGGCCGCAGCGCCCAGGGCCCGCAGCATCAGCCGCTCGCCCGTGAAGGCGCCGCGGCCGTGCAGAACGCGGTGGTTGTCGACGAGCAGGGCCTGCCCAGGGCGCAGCCGAGCGGTGGCGGCGCTGCGCCGTACGGCCTCCCGCAGCGCGGGCAGGTGCGGCATCACGTCGGGCGAGAAGCGGGCGAGGGCGTCCTCGCGGAACCTGAGGTGCCAGCGGCCGTCGGCGAGCGGGGCGAAGACCGGGCTGAATCGGCCGTCGGCACCGCCGAAGTACGCCGCCCGCGGCGCGCTCAGGGCAGCAAGCGCCTCGGGGTCCAAGCGCAGGATGTCCCCGAGCACCTGCCGGCCGTCGACCAGGACGTTGCTCCCGCCTGCCGTCCCCTCCCGCTGGCAGGCCAGCAGAAGCAGCCGGGGCGGGTCCTGCGCCTGCGTGCAGTCCGTGTGCGGCGCCAGCGCGCCCTTGCCCAGACCCGCGAAGGTCGAGCGTTCGGCGACGGAGGTCCCGAGGTCTCGCAGCACGGTCAGGCCGTCGGGGCCGCTGTCGCGGTGCCGAAGGACCACCTCCATCAGCAGTTCGGCGGCCGCCCGGACCTCGCCCCTCCCGTGAAGGCCCTCCAGCAGCACCGCACCGTGCTCGCGCAACCGCTCGGTCACTGCAAGCGGAACGCGGCCGCCGTCGGCGTGCAACGGGGTGGGCAGGAAGACGGTGGCGTTCGAGGCAGCGTTCGATGGCATGCGAATCCCCCTGGAAGGACAGGCGAGATGGGTGACGACAACTGTCACGGCCCTTTCGCCGAACGTAAAGTGACAACCAGTCACATCGTGATCATGGGCGTTCCCGGCTTCGCGCCCGGGCCGAGCTGTTAGCGTCGAAGCACCCCTGCCCGACCGATCAGCGTGGTGGAAGAAGGCATGACCCTCCCCGACCAGCAGCCGTACGTCCCCGCCCGGTTCCCGATCTCCGTCAAGGGCGTCGTCGTCGACGGCGGCGGCCGCGTGCTGCTGCTGAAGAACGAGCGCGAGGAGTGGGAACTGCCCGGCGGCAAACTCGAAGGCGCGGAGACGCCCGTCGAGCGCGTCGAGACCGAGATCCTTGAGGAGTGCGGCCTGCGGGCCACCGCCGGCGAACTGCTGGACGTGTGGATGTACGAGCCGCTGCCCGGCCGGCAGGTCTTCATCGTCACCTACGGCTGCACCCTCGCCGCCGACGACCGCGACCGCGAGGCGGTCGTCAGCCACGAGCACAAGGAAGCCGGCCGCTTCCACCGCGACGAAGTCGACGCCCTCACCATGCCCCAGGGCTACAAGGAGTCCATCGCGCGCTGGTACCACCACCTCGACCGGGCGTAGCCGGTGCTCCCCGCCCTGCCCGCCGACGGAATCCGCTGGCACTGGACGACGCCCAGGGCCCAGAGCGCCCTGCGCCGCCGAAGCCTCCCCGAGATCCTCCGGCTCTACTGCGAGATCAACCACCTCACCCAGCAGGACCTCGCCGACCTGCTCGGCTACTCCCGCAGCTACATCTCCCGCATCCAGACCGGATCGCGCACCATCACCGACACCCGCTCGCTGCTCGCCCTCGCCGAGCGCCTCGGCCTGCCGCCGCACTGCCTCGGCGTCACCGACGAAGCCGACGGAGACCACCGCCTCGTGATCCAGCTCGCCGAAAGCGTCCTGCGCCTGGCCGAGATCGCCCGCCAGTCCGGCCAGGCCACCACCGCAGTCGCCGAACTCTGGCCCCTGGTCGCCCGACTGGAAGCCCGCGCCGCCGACGGCCACACCGACCTCGACCTCCTGCGCCTGCTCGCCCGGGCCCGCACCAGCCTCGGCGTCGCCCTCGGCCACGTCCTGCCCGAAGAACGCCTCGCCGCCGCGGCCCGCTGGACCGGCAAGGGACTCGCCGTTGCACGGCGCCTCGACGACCCGGCGCTGCACGCCTACTCCTTGCGCCACCACGGCAACGAACTGCGCAAGTCCGGCCTGCACACCCGCGCCCTCGACCGGCTGGAGCGGGCCCGCGACCTCGCCCCCACAATCGCCGCCCGTGCCGAAGCCGTCGTCCTGCTGGCCCGCGCCGCCGGAACCGCCGGCCGCACCACCGCCTTCGACGATGCCGTCGAAGAAGGCCGACGCCTCCTCGACCAGACCGACCCGACCCCGCTCTTCTCCGCCTTCACCCTCCACGAGGTCCACCTGCGCGGACTGCTCGGCACCTCCCGCATCCACGCCGCCGCCGACCTGCTCGACCACGCCCCCACCCCGGGCTTGAACGCCAGCACCCAGTGGCGGATCATCTCCGCCATCACGGCCGGCCAGGTCCTGCTGCGTCGCGGCGACCGGGCGGGCGCACGGGAGCAGTTCCACGCCGCCGTCGACGGGGCCGCCTCCCACCGGCTGCCGCACCAGCTCCAGCGGATCCTGCGCGCCAGCACCGCCCTCCCCGATGTCAAGGACAGCGCTGAAGCCTCCCTGTACCACCTGCGGGCCGCCATAGCGGCATGACGCGAAGCGGCTGTCCGCCAGTACGCCGACGGCGGCGGGCAGACCGGCAAGGTCGAGCGGGGTACCCGCCCCGGCTGGGGGCAGGACGGTGGCGGTGCGGGCGGGCGGCGCGGGCGCGAACCGGGCGGCCGTCACCACTGCTCCTCCCGGTCGGCGTCCGACGCGGATCGGCCCCGCCCGCCGGATGGGGTTCGGCTTCACTTCCCGGGTACCACCCAGTCTCCCCAGGCGTCCCGGTCCTCGGCGTCCACCGTGGTGCCGGCGGGGAACTCGCGGACCCCCTGGGTGGGAAGGTGGGCGGCGAGGAGCAGGCCCAGCTCCTGCACCAGGAGGGTCGCCGTCTGGGGGCTGGCCTGGGCTAGCCGCTCGAACAGGACCTTCGCTTCGGCCTGTTGGCGCTGGTCGTCGCGGTGCCGGAGCCAGACGTCGAGCAGTACGCGGTACTCGTCGTAGGCATTGACCTCCTCCGGCGGCGGGTCCGTCTCGGCGAACACGTTGTGCTCGACGTGGCACCTGACCTCGACTTCGGCCCCGGCGGCGCTGAGTACGAGTGAGATCCGCTCCGGGGAGGAGTGCTCGGGGTCGACCGAGGCACCGGCGGCGCGGGCGATCTCCCGGGCGACGGCGGCGAGCGGACGGTCATCGGCGACGAACACCAAGTCCTGCTGGGACATGCTCAGGGACGCCTTTCGTACGAGACGATCTCGTCGGCTGTTGCGTGGACCATCCGGTCGCGGGCCGGGGCTGCCGGTGCGGTCAGCAGCGGCAGCAGCGCCAGCACCAGGAGGAGCCGGCGTGCGGCTTGTCGCCGGTGTGGGCGGGTCGCACGCCGGCGGCGGGTCGGGGTGGGGGTGGACACCGTGTCGAGTGGCGCCCTGGACGGGGCCTGCCGGTCGGGTCCCGGGAAGTGCCGCGTCGCGGTGGTGTCGGCTGCCATCAGGAGGCGTGCCGGGTCGTATCAGCGGGCTCCGGCTTCTTGGCCATGTTGAGGGGCACCCATCCCCAGGGGAAGGAGCGGCCCTCCAGGAGGGTCTCCAGCCGCAGTTCCGCTTCGGGGCGGGCTTCGGGGCGGGTCCGGTCGGCCCAGTCGAGGTAGAACAGGCACGAGCTGGCGCCTACGACAGGTACCAGCAGTTCGTACCGCCCCGGGTCGGCTTCGGCGATGTCGTAGCCGTACCCGTCCACCCACTCCTTGTGCAGGACGGGGTCCTTGCCGAAGGCGTCCCGGGCGAAGGCGCTGGCGGCCTGGTCGAAACCCGGGTTGCCGAGGCCGAGGGTCTCCAGGTCGAGGAGGGCCGGGCCCCGGTTGTCGGTGAGGACGGAGTTGGTGAGGGTGATGTCGTTGTGGGTCAGGCAGAGTTCGGGCCAGCGGGCTTGGCGGTAGGCGTCGGCGGCGGCGGTGAGGAAGCGGTGCAGACCGGCGCGGCCGGTGTCGGATATCGCGGTGGGGCGCAGTCGGCTCAGGCGGGTGAACGCGCGGGCGACCCAGTCCACCGGGGTGGCGTCGAAACCGGTCGGCCGCAGGAGGTGAAGACGGCGGATGAGAGCACCGTGCTGGGCTTCGCTGGGGCGCTTCGACCCCAGGTCCTCGGTGAAGGAGACCAGGTGGCCGCGGGCCTCGCTGATGCGTCCGAGCGGAGCGGCGGTGGGGAAGTTGGCGGCCAGCAGTGCGTCCGCCGTGCGGGCCTGGCGTAGCACCTCGGTGTGAGAGGTGGCGCGGTTGTGGACCTTGCCGACCGCACCGCTGTTGGGCAGGCGGAACGTCCAGTTCCTGGCATCGTGCAGTAACTCGGCACCGGTCGGGTCGAGGCCCTGGTCCAGGGCCGCGTCGGCAAGTGCCTGCCGGGCGGTGCCGGCAGGGTCCGGGTGCGGGGCTCTGCTGGTGGCGGTCAGGCCGTCGAGGGACGGAAGGGCGGTCAACGGGGGTCTCCACGGGTCGGCGGTGTTCTAGGAGGCGCGAGGTCGCCCCCGCCTACGCGGCGGGGGCGACCGGCGCGCCTGGGTGGAAGCGGTGCCGGGCGGTGGGCCGCACCGGCCCGACCGGCGCTGCGGCGTTAGTGGTTGATGATCTCGACTTCGGCGTCCACGACCTCCCACCACCTCTGCATGTTCCAGACGGTGACCTGCGGGAGGTGGTCGGAGACCGCCTGCACCTGCGGCTCGGCGGGGGTGGTGGCCGAGACGAGTGCCTCCGCCAGGTCGGGGTCGACGTAGGCGCGGTCGATCGCGCTGAGGCCGCCGGGCGGGCAGTCCGCGTCGGAGATTCGCTGCCGGTGCTTCTTGGGCCCGTCCCAGGTGGTGGGCCGGTCCGCGCCGCTCTGCCCCAGGACGGTGGCCGCGTACCGGCCCAGCTCCACCAGACCCCGCGCCGCCATGATCCGGTGGGGCATGTCGTCGGGCCGGGTGGTCCCGTCGGGCAGGATGATCGACCGGTCGAGCGCGAACGCCCGGTCGGCGACGTTGGCCAGGGTCGACGGCGCGCCCCAGTCCGTCCAGGAGTTCATGTCGCCCTGGACGACGATCAGCCGGTTGTCCTTGTACATGTTGGCCAGCACCCAGCGGGTCTGGCGCGCCCTGTTCTCCGGGTTGCCGAAGTCCAGGTGGACGGAGGCCACCGCCAGCTGGCGTCGGCTGCGGGCGCCGGTGGAGGGGTGGATGGTGGTCAGCTTCGCCGTGGCGGGGCGGTGTCGGATCTCCTCAGCGTGAGCGACCCAGTCGGGGTCGGCCTCGAACAGCTCGGGCGCGAAGAACAGCGCGTTGCGGCTGCCGGGGCGGACGTTGGGCGCCTCCACGGGCTCCAGGCCGAACCGCCCGGCCACCTCGTCGGCCTGGCCTTCCTGGAGTTCCTGGAGGGTGAGCAGCTGCGGGCGCTCGGCGCCGTGCTGCTGGGCGAACCGCCGCATCTGGTCGATGGCGTCGGACAGCTTCCAGCCGTGCTGGATGTTCCAGCCGACGTGGACGAAGGTACCCAGGTCGCCGGAACTGCCGCGCCTGGTGGTCGTGGGTGTGCTGGTCATGCGGATGCCCTTTCGGTGTCGAAACTGGGGACGGGCGCCGGGGAGTGCGCCGGGCCGACAGCGGGGGTGCCCGTGCCGGCGGCCGGGCGGGTGGCCGGGTCACCGCTGCCGCAGGCCGGGTCCGGCGGAGAGGGCGGTGGTGATGACGGTGGCGGCCTGGGCGAGCGCGGCGGTGATCCGCTCGTCGAGGTCGGCCGGCACCGGGGCGGGGCGCAGTCCGGCGCCCTCGGTGATCGCGGTCAGCTCCCGGCGGTGCTCCTCCGGGAGTTCGGATGCGAGGCGGTGGCGCAGCAGGGCGTGGGCGCTGTAGCCCTCGGAGGCGGTCAGCGCCCAGCCGGTGGCGAGCCGGTAGACGTAGTGGGCCCCCGGCGGCCGGTCCGCGGCGCTGCACAGGTCGGCGACGGTGAGCAGCAGCCGGGTGTCGAACTCCGGGTTGCTGGTGGGGGTGTAGGTGTCGAGGGCGTCGCCCAGCGCGTCGAACCGGGCGGTGAGGTCGCTCTGTTCGCCGATGAGGGCGCAGGCGGTGGCGAGGACTTCGGTGACCACGTGCTCCCAGGGGGACCGGGGGTCGAGGAGGATTTTGGCCAGCAGCGTCGCGGCCAGCCCCGGGCGGCCGTCGAGGGCCAGGGCGACGGCCTCGACCTGCCGCCGCTCGTACGGGCCGGGCGGCGCCAGCGGATCGGCCTTGAGGAGGAGTCGGGCCTCGGTCCAGCGCCCGTCGCGCACCAGCGCGTGCGCCGTGGGCAGCAGGGACACGCTGTCCCACCACTCGTAGAGGTGCCCGCGGTCCTGGGCGGTGGCGGCGAGGCCGGCCAGCGGCAGGGTGGCGGCGGCGGTGGCGGCGTCGGTGTCCTCGCCGATCGCCCGCGACACCTCCCCCAGCAGCGCGACGGCGGCTGCGGGGCGGCCGTCGCGCACCAGTAGGTCGGCGGCGGTGAGCTGCGAGCGCAGCGCCTCGCAGGCGTCTTCCGTGCTCAGCGGGCGGTGCTGGAGGCGAAGGTGGGCGTCCAGGTTGCACAGGCCGTAGGCCGTGTTCGGGTGGCCCCGGTCGTGGGCGAGGACCGCGGCGCGGCGGTGCACCTGCGCGGCCAGGGCCGTGTCGCCGCCGTCGGCGGCCCGGGCGGCGAGGTCGGACAGCTCCTCCACCCGCTGCTGGAGCGGCGGTGCCGTCCGGGCCGGGCGGGGGACGAGCGGCAGGCGGGCGAGGGCGTCGCCGAGGGGGCCGGTCGGCTGGGGGCGGGTCACCGCAGCGCCCCCGTCCGGGCGGTGAGGCCGAGGGCGGCGGTGGCCGCGGCGGCGGCCAGGCGCGCGGGGTCGGCCACGCCGAGGCGGTCGGCGTGCCCGAGGAGTTGGGCGGCGAGCACCGTGTGCCGGCCGCCCCACAGCAGCCCCTGCTCGTGGAGGTCCGCGAGGGCGCGGCCGTAGTCGGCGTGCACTACGGTCCAGGCATCCGGGAGGGGCGGTTCGCAGTCCAGCGCCGCCTGGGCGTCGGCGGTGGTCGGCAGGAGCGCGCCGACGGTGTGCACCAGGTCGTCGGGGACGGCGGGCCACAGGCCGCCCGGGGCGGTGGAGGCGATCTGGCCCCAGGTGGCGGCGATGCCCTGCCGGTCGAGCCCGGCTCCGGCCATCGCCGCCTCGCCGTGCACCACGAACAGGTCGTCGCGCCGGTCGGCGACGCGGTCGACGCGCAGGTAGGTGAGGACCTGGCGGCTGTCGAGGTGGCGCCAGCGTCGGGCGGCGGGCAGGCCCGCCGTCCCTCCGGCGCAGTAGGTGTACGGCCGGTAGGCGGTGGGCGTCCACCCGGCGATCATGCCGGCGGCCAGGCACAGGTCCAGGACCTCGCGCTCCGGGTCCTCGTTCGCGAAGCCGGGCAGCGGCGCGCTCTCGCACACCAACGTCCAGGTGTCCGCCCCGCGCTCGAAGTACCAGGGGCCGATGGCGCAGCTGGCCTCCAGCCGGACGAGGGCGGGCCCGAGGTGCCGTACCGCGTACTCCTCGGGGGTGCCGTTCGCCAGGCGCAGCAGGTACTGCCGCGTCGCGGGGCCGGTGGCGGGCATGGCGGGCATGGTGGTGTTCTCCTCGTCTGGGGTGGGGTGGTCGGCGGCGGCTGGTCAGGTGGCGGGCGGGACCGCGGAGTCGGGCAAGCACGCCTAATCGATGGCCCTGTCGGGGAGGACCAGGGCGCCCGCGGCGGTGGGCTGGGTGAAGACGGGTTCGGTGAAGAGCGCGGTGCTCGTCCCGGCGAGACGGGTCGGCGGGCGGCGGTCCGGCTCGGGTGCGGCGCGGGGCGCCGGCGGGCCGGTGCCAGGGGCAGTGGGGGCGGCGGGGCGGCGGACCGAGGCCGGGGTACTCCGCCGGGGCCCTTTGATGCCGTCCGGGTACGGGTCGCGGGCGGGTACGTCGTCGTCGGCGATCTCTCCGATCGCGAGCGCGACCGCGACCGCGTGGGTCGGATTGCGGGCGCCCAGGGCCCGGACCGCCTCGGACCTGTGCTCGTAGGCCACTGTCCGGCCGTAGCCTTGATGGCGGTCGGCCGCGGACAGCAGTTTCTGGTCGATGGAGGCGATGAGCGGCTTCCGCTGGTCCTCCGTGAGGGCCGCGGGCTCGCCGGTGACCGTCGCCAGCGCCGCGTCCGGGGCAAGGTAGCCGTCGACGATGTCCCGGGCGATCATGTGCCGGATGCTGCGGCAGCCCCGCGGGGAGGTGACGCGGGCGGCGAGGCTGCGCAGCAGGCCGGTCGGGCGCCCGGCCCGGTCGGCGACCTCCTCGTAGGTGTGACCCGCCATCAGGTGGACGAGCATGGCCTGGGCGTGCGGCGCCAGCGGCACCGGGTGCTGCGGCGGCCCGATCAGCCGCCCGTGGACCGTGGCCATCAGCCCCGGGACCGGCCCCAGGAACTCGTGGACCTGGTCGGGCAGGACCGCCGTCACGTACGGCGGGTGCGCGGTGTGCCGGTGCCGGTCGCCTTCCAGGACGTCTGTCCACAGCTGCTGGAGGCCGCGCTGCCGGTACAGCGCGTGCACCTGCTTGGCGTGCTCTGCTCCGCGCAGCAGCACGGGCAGGTCGGCTTCGTGTGCGTGCACCAGGAGCCGGACCAGCGGCGGCAGCGCGACCCGCGAGACGGCCGGTGCCGCGCTGATCAGGGCTTGGGCGTCGACCACGACGCCCGGATGGGTCCTGAGCAGGCGACGGAGCAGCTGGTCGCCTTCGTAGGCCGAGTCGGGCAGGTCGCCGGTGAAGGGGAGGTAGTTCACGGGCGAGTCCGGGCGGGGGAAGCGGCGGGGGCGGGCAGGCCGGCGCAGTGCCCGGTGAGCGCCCGGCTGAGGTCGGCCGTCCGGTCGAGGAGCCCGGCGCGGTTGCAGTGGGCGGTCAGCAGCGCGGCCAGCACCTCGTTCGGCGCCGGGGCTCCCGTCGTGCGCAGCAGGGCGTCGCGGTACTCGGCGAGGGCGGCGTCCCGCAGTTGCCAGGCCAGCGCGAGGGCGCGGCCCTCCGGGGTGGCGGCCAGCGCGCCGTCTGGGTCGGCGAGTTCGGCGGCGCGCCGCTTGAGCCGGACCGCCACGCTCAGACGGGAGTAGGACCGTAGCCGTTTCAGCAGCGCCGCGCGCCCGGCCTCCGGGCCGAGCAGTCCGGTGGCCAGGTGGAGCATGCTCACCGCCGTGACCGCGATCGGGTCGGCGCCGTTCCCGCGCTGGTAGGCGAGTTGGGTGAGCGTGGCGCGGGCGTCGACGGCGAAGACCTGGTCGGCGCCGCGCAGGGCCGCGTCGCGGCCGAACTTTCCGATCTGGGGTTGGTGGGTGTCGTAGGCGAGTTGGGTGATCAGGCCCTGCTCGCGCAGGTCCTCGGACCACGTGCCGACCCGCTCGGCGGCCAGCGGCCATGCGGCGCGCTCCGGCAGCAGCAGGACCAGCCGCAGGTGCGGCTCCGAGCCACCGCCGCGCTTGAACCACCACACCGGCGGGATCACCCACTGCCCCGTCAACTCGCCCATCCGGAAGAGGATTTCGTCGACGTGGCGCGGGTTGCCGTGCAGGCGGGCGGAGAGCACGGCGGACGCGCCGGGCAACTGCCAGTCCAGGCAGCCCGTCTCCTTCGTCGGGTGCCGGGTGGGCAACTGCGGTCGAATGGAGTGCAGTTGCACGGTCAGCTCCACCGGCCGCCCGCACCACCCCTCGTCCTGGGACGCGGGGGCCTCCACCAGCACCGCGGCCGGTTCGCGTTCCAGGTGCTCGTGCAGCAGCACCAGGTGCTCGGGCACCGACCGGTCCAGCGGCAGGCGCCGCTCGGGCTGCACCAGGTAGACGCGGTCCGGGACGCGGTAGCGGTCCAGCCACTGCACGGCGGCCGTGCGCCACTGCTCCCACGGGCCGTGCGGGTTCGGCAGGTCGGCGGCGGGCAGCGCCCACCTGGCCGGGGAGAGCACCACCGGGCCCCGCACCAGGCGCGGCAGGTAGGGGAGGTTCGCGGCGGCCCCCCAGTCGAAGGCGGTCGGCCACGCGGTGAGCGCGGTGGCGATCTCCGTGAGGAACCGGACCAGCGGGGCGGTCGCCGAGCGTCCCACCGGGTTCAGCAGCCGGGCCTCCAGCGGTCTGCCGTCCGTGAGCCGCACCAGCCACATGTGCCGCTCGTCCGCGCGCACCCCGATCTCCTCCAGCCGCACCGCCCCCGCCCCCGTCCCCGCCTCCGGGCACTCGCCCAGGGGGAGAGTGCGCAGCAGCGCCGGAACGCGCGTGTGGGTGCCGGCGCGGACGGTCAGCGCCGGAGCGCAGACCTGCACCGCCCTGGCGTGCTGGCGTTGGGCCGGGGCGTCCCGTACCGCCGCCGCCAGCTCCCGCCGCTCCCCCTCCTCCAGCAGCGGCAGGAACCGGGTCGCCGTCGTCCCGCCGGGGCGCGGCTGCGCTTCCACCACCACCCCGTAGCGGCCCAGGCCGCCCTCGCCGTCCCGCCGCGCGAGCAGCCGCACCGTCAGCTCGACGTGCGCGGGCGCGATCTGCGGGGAGCCGGAGGCGGAGCTGAACCGCCGGATCAGCGGCCCGTCCACCTCGATCTCCTCCAGCCGCTCCACCGCGGCCTTCTGCGCCAGCGACAGCAGCAGCTCGTCGCGGGCGCCGAAGGAGGCGGTCGGCGCCGGCAGCACCGAACCCCGGTACCCGGCCGGGAGCCCGAGCCCGGTGTCGGGGCTGATCAGTTCGGGCAGCGGCACGACCGCGTTCGCCCCGTAGACGCGCAGGAACCGCGAGCGGTACGCCGCCCACACCGGATGTCCGTCCGGGTGCGGGGACAGCCGCACCAGCGCCTCGGCCGCGTCGGTGAGCATCCCGGCCAGGTCCTCGGGCAGCGCCATCGGCCCGGCGTCCAGACGCAGGTCGACCGCCACCAGCGGCTCCCGGCCCAGGTCCTGGGCCCGCCCGGCCGACCACCGGGCCAGCCGCTCGCGGACCGCCCGGCGCGAAGCCGCGCCGGTGCCCGGCCGGTTGTGCGAGGCCAGCTCGTGGTGGGCGTGGCGGACATCGGCCAGCAGCGGACGCGCGGCGGTCTCCAGGTCCGCGCCCACCTGTGCCGCCACCGCCAGGACGTGGCCCAGCGGGTCCGGCACGGTCGTCGGCGCACGCAGCGCACTGATCAGCAGACCCGAACGCAGCAGGTCGTTCACCAGCTTCCGGGCCGGTCCCGTGCCGAAGTGCGGGTGCGCCAGAACCACCCGGCCCATCACGTCACGCAGCGCCACCGGGCCGCCGTCGGCGGCCCGCAGCGCCGTGAGCACCGCCTCGGTCGCGTCCACCGCGATCTCCGTCCCCGCCTGGTGGTCGGCCAGCAGCACCCGCTTCCCGCGCTGCCAGCGCGCCGGGTTGCCCACCACCGGCAGGCTCTCGCCCATCAACGGCTCCAGCCGCTCCACCACCGCCGCGACCCAGCGCGCGTCCACCCGCGCCACCACCCGGCCCGGCCCCCACTGCGGCGCCACCGCCACCCCGCCCAGCCGCGCCACCGCCACCCCGCCCGACAGGCCGGACGGCGTCGCGCGGGTGCCCACCAGGACGTGCGCCATCACCGTCAGGACCAGCCGTCGCAGCTCGGCACGGCCGACCTCCGCGCCGGCCGCCACCGACCGCGCCCGCCGCAGAACCTCCGGCTCGACGCCGGCGCCCTCCAGCACCGCCCGGCCCGCATCCTCCACCACCACCTCCGCCAGCCACCGCCGCAACTCCTCGGCGGCGTGCGGCCCGTGGTCGGCCAGATCCGGCCACCACGCCGGGACACCACCGCTCGGCCGCGCGGCAGCACGCACCAGAACCGGACCAGCAAGCCTGTACAAGGAAGTTCACCTCGAAGAAGTCAGCAGAAAGAAGTAAGGAGAGGGAGAAGGAAGGCGGCAGGGCGGGCCGCCAGAGTCAGGCCGCGGCGCTCGCCCGCTCCTGGGCCTCGACGTCCAGGTCGGCGAGGACCGCCGCCAGCTGCGCTGACCTGGACGTCAGGGTCGCCTGCATGCCGGCGGGGCTTGTCCGCCAGCGTTCTCGTGGCGGCCTTCGAGGCGGTCCGGCTACGTGGCGGCGGCCAGGGCGGCGGTGGCGGCGTGGACCGTCTGGGCGATGCGGCTCTCGGTCCGGGCCGGGACCGGGTGGGTGCCGAGGCCGGCGGCGTCGGCGATGCGGGTGAGCACGGCCCGGTCCTCCTCGGACAGTGCGCGGGCGAGCCGGTGGGCGAGGAGGGCGGCGGCGCTGTAGCCGTCCCGTGACTTCTTGACCCCGGCGCTGACGTAGGGGTGCAGGGTGTCGGCCGGCCTTCCCGCCGCCGCCGCGGTGTCCACCAGGGCGAGCCACAACTCGGTGTCCCACAGCGGGTCGTGGGCGCCGGGCTCGATCGCGTCGTGCGCGGTGAACATCGCATCCAGCAGCACGGGCAGCTCTTCGCCGGCCGCATCCTGGGCGGTGAGCGCGCACAGGACGTGCAGCAAGGCCCCGACGACGCGCTCCCACGGCTGTACGAGCGGGGTGTCGTCGATCAGCGTCCGGGCCAGGTCGGTTCGGCCGTCGACGGCCATGGCGACGATGGCGATCTGGCGGGCGTCGAGCAGGCCGGGCCAGGGGCCCGGCCCGCGGGCGGTCTTGGCGTGGAAGTGGGCCTGCGCCCAGCGGCCCTGGCGGGCCAGGGCACGGGCGCCGTGCCCCGCCTGGACATCCGCCCACCAGCCGGCGACGTCCTCGCGGTCGTCGTCGTCGGCGGTGAGGCGGGCCAGCGGCAGCGGCCCGTGGGGCAGCGCGGCGTCGTCGTCCGCGGCAAGGGCCCGCGTGACCTCGGCGAGCAGGACCAGGGCGTCCTCGGGGAGGCCGGCGCGCAGCAGCAGGGCGGCGGCCGTGCCCTGCGGCGCCAGCGCCCGCCGGGCCCCCTCGGCGCTCAACCGCCGACCCGCGACCCAAAGTCGGGTGTGCGTGGCGCACAGCTCGACCGCCTGGCGCAGGCGGCCGAGATCGGCCAGCAGCACGGCGGTCTCGTGCAGGACGTTGCCGGCGGTGGTCGCGAACTTCCTGCTGGAGGCGACTCGGGCCCGGTGGAGCAGGCCGGTGACCCGCTGGTACAACGGCGGCGCGGCCCGCTTGGTCCGGGGGGTCAGCGGGAAGTGGACGAGCGCGTCGGCCAACGGCCCGGGCGGCGTGAACGGCGCGGTCACGACGCCACCTGGGCGAGGACCAGCTCCCGCGGGGCGCTGTGCTGGGCGGCTTGGAGGTCCAGCAGGGCGGCGAGCAGTGCTTCGTGGCTCATGCCCTGCGGGGCGTTGCCCTGGTGGGCCAGGGTTACCGGGTCGGCTTCCTCGGGCAGCAGGCCCAGGTCGTTGCGGACGCCCAGCAGCGTCTCGATGCTCGCGCGGGCCCCGGCGGTGTCGCCGGTCAGGGCGCGGGCGGAGGCCAGCCAGGCCGTGCAGGGCAGGAAGACGCCCTCGTGGCCGGGCAGGCCGTCGATGTTGGCCGAGTGCTCATGGGTGGGGTAGCGCTCGACGAGGCCGAAGGGGCCCTCGCCGAGTTCGCGGGCGACCGCTCGCACCGTGCCGGCCGCCAGCGGGTCGGCCGGGTCGAGAAGGCCGGTGGTGATCGCGTGCAGGACGGAGGCGTCCAGGTCCCGGCCCCCGCAGACCTGGGTGAGGGTGCCCCGCTGCGGGTCGGCCCCGGCCTCGCGCACCGTGATCCGCACGTACGCCGCCAGGGCCTCCAGGCGCTGGGCGGTTGCCAGGTGGGCGCCGTTGCGGCGCAGCAGCTTCACCGCGCGGTCCAGGGCGGTCCAGCACCAGATCCGGGAGGAGGTGTAGTGCTGCGGCTCGCCGCGGCTCTCCCACATCCCGCAGTCCCGCAGGTGCCACGTCCGCTCGACCTGGAGGGCGAGCTGGAGCGCGTACTCGACCACGTCGTCTCCGCCGGGCAGGCCCTGCAGTTCCATCTGCCACAGGGTGTCGAGGATCTCGCCCGGGACGTCGAGCTGGAGCTGGTCGTCGGCGCCGTTGCCGACGCGCACGGGGCCGGCGACGCCGAGGTGGCCGGGCAGGTGGTCGAGGGTCCGCTCGGCGGTGCCGGTCGACCCGTCGAGCCGGTAGAGCGGGCGCAGGGCGGCCGGGTCGGTGTGGGTGAGGAGCCACTCGCGCCAGGCCAGGGCCTCCTCGACGAACCCGTAGCGCACGAGGGTACGGATGTACCAGGCCATGTCGCGCGGCCACCCGTACCGGTAGTCCCAGGTCCTCCACTCCTCCGGCGTCCCCTTGCGCTTCTTCGGCACCGCGGTCGCGGGCAGGGTGTCGGACAGGTGGCGCAGCAGGCGTTCGGGCAGGCTGGTGGTGGGCGCGGCGACGAACGCCCCGGTGCCCAGGTCCTGCATGGCCTTGAGGGTGACCAGGGAGCGCAGCGCCGCCTCCCGGTGGGGGCCGGTGTAGGCGCAGGCGCTCGCCCACTCCTCCCACCAGGCCAGCGTGGCGGCCAGTTCGAGGCCGCTGGGCGGAGCCGGCGCGGGGTCGCCGGTGGCGGACCAGGTCAGCGCGAACACCCGCTGCTCGCCCGCGGCGAGGGTGGCCTCGGCGTACCGGGTGCCGAAGCGGGAGTGATGGATGGGGCCGTCGAGCCAGTAGGTGTCGGCGCCGTCGGTGTACCGGGTGCGCGGGGTGCCGTAGGCGACGCGCAGGGCGGTGGGGGTACGCGCGCCGTAGCCGGGCCGCACCGCGATCTCGGAGGCGACGGTGACGGTGCCCTCGGTGCACGCGGCGATCCGGATCAGCTGCGGGGGCGCGTAGCCGGTGGCGTCGGGCGCGACCAGGAAGTCGGTGACGGTCAGGGCGCCGCTGTCGGTGCGCCAGGTCTGCTCCAGCACCGTGCTGTTGCCCACGTAGCGCCGCTGGTCGGCGGTCGGCGGCGCGGTGTCGGGTGCGGCGGGCCCGATCCGCCAGAAGCCGTGGCGCCCGGGGTCGTCGCTGAGCAGGGCGGTGAACACGCTGGGCGAGTCGAAGCCGGGCAGGCACAGCCAGTCGATCGCGCCGTCGCACGTGCTCAGGGCGGCGGTGCGGCAGTTGCCGAGCAGCGCGTGCTCTTCGATGCGGGCCGGGGCGGCGGGGGTGCGGGTGGTCATGGAGGCGGGTCCTGACTGGGCGGGAGATCGGTGTCGGTGGGGCCGGTCAGCGCTGGGAGGCGGCGCGTTCGGCCAGGGCCGCGAGGGCGGCGTGGACGGTGGCGGCAAGGGTGTCGGCGGTGGGCAGCCACGGGAGGCGGCGCTCCAGCTCGCCGCGCAGGAAGCGCTGCTCGCAGTCGTGCGGATCGCCCCCGACGACGACGGCGGTGCCCGGCTCGGCGAGCAGGCCGGCCTCGTAGACCGCGAGGATCCGGTCGGCGCTGATCGGGTTCCAGAACAGGACGGCGTCGCACTTGGGGACGTTGCGGTCCTGCCAGCCGAACGGCCGCCAGGCGTCGTAGGGGCTGCCGTCCGGGTTGAAGGAGGGCCGCGGGTTGAGCACCGTGCCGGCGAAGGCGGCGCCGGCGAGCAGGCCGACGGCTTCGCGCTGCCAGTCCGGGCACCCGACGGTCTTGCCGAACAGGTAGATCGACGCACCGCCGTCGGGAAGGAAGGGAGCCGGGGCCTCGACGTACCGGAGACCGCCGCCGACCGCGCTCGCCTCGGCGGTGTGGTCCGGCCCGGCGAGGAAGGTCATCGGGGCCGCCCGGCTTCCTCGCCCCGGGCAGCCGTGGCCTCGGTGGCGGCCGGCGGGTGCCGGTGTCGGCGCAGGTCCGGCGGGTAGGGAGTACGCGCGGGCACGGCCTGGTCGGGCAGGGCGCCGGTCGCCAGCGCGATCGCCGCGGCCTGGGTGGGGGTGAGTGCCCCCAACGCCTTGACGGCGCCGCTTCTGTGGGTCTGGGCCACGCGCCTGGAGCACCCCAGGCGGGCGGCCAGGACGTTCAGGCTGCCGGTGTCGATGGAGGCGGCGAGCGCGTCGAACTGCGGCTGCGAGAGCGTGCCGGGCGGCGCGGTGGCGCTCCGCAGGGCGGCAGCGGGGTCGAGGTAGCCGTCGACGATGTCGCGGGCGATGAGGTGCGTGGAGTTCACGCAGCCCCGCCGTGACGCCGTGAGCGACAGGGCGGAGGTGATCAGTTTCCCGTTGGCGCCGACCGCTCCGGCGATTTCCTCGCCGGTGCGTCCCGCCATGCTCAGGTTGATCATCGCCGTGATCGAGGGCTGTACCTGCACGGGGTGCTGCGGGGCGCCGACCATCTGTCCGTAGACGGTCGGCCACAGCGCCGGCAACGGCACCGGCAGCTCGTTCGCGCGCCCCAGGGAGATCGCCTTGACGAGCGGCAGGGCGGAGATTTCGGCCAGGGGCCCGGGTGCCGCAGTGAGCGTCCACAGCCGCGGCACGCCGCGGCGTAGCAGGTCGTCCTCCTCGCCCGGGTGCTCGGTGTGGAGCATCACCGGGCGGCCCGATTCGGCGGCGGCGAGCAGGAGGTGGAACAGGGGCGGCGTCTCGTTCGCCGGGCGGGCGCGGGCGCTCAGCAGGGCGGCGCTGTCCACGACGACCCCGGGGTGGGTGGTGAGCAGACGCCTGAACCGCAACGCGGACCGGTCGAAGGAAGCGGAGGAAGTAGTCATCGGTGGTTCCGGTGGTTTCGGTAGGTGCGGATGCGGGTGCGGCCCTGACCCGGACGGCCGCCATGGGTTTCGTGCTGGTGCTGCGGGGCGGTGGGGGTGTGCGGCGCGGCGCGGCGGGAGGACCAGTCGGTGCCGGTCGCCGCGGTCAGGACACCGGCCGCGAACAGGCCCAGCCAGGCCGGCTGCGCCCGGTCGGGGTGCTCGATGAGGAACGCCGCGGCGGTGCCGGTGCCCGTGCCGAGGAGGAAGGCGATGGTCGCCGTCGCGGCCCGGCGGGCGGGGCGGGGGGCCTTCACGCGGCGCTCGCGCCGGCGCGGGTGGCGGGCAGCGGCTCGTTCGGCCAGGTCGGCGTGATCGCGGACAGGGGGACCGTTCCGCTGAGCACGGCGGCGATGGCCAGCTGGGTGCGGCCGGCGGCGCCGAACTGGTGGGTGATCGTCTTGACGTAGCCGCGCAGGGTGGCCGGGGTGACGCCCAGGTCCTGGCTGATCTCCAGATCGCCGGCCCCGGCGACGAGCGCGTCGAGGACCTGCCGGTACCGCCGGGTGAGGTGCGGGTGGCCGGCGGGCGCGGTGTACGACTGGTCGGTGACGATCCGGCAGGCCGCCGCCCAGGCCGCCAGGTGGACGGTGTTCCTCGTACCGGTGGCGGCGTGCAGAGCGGCGATGGCGGCGTCGATGTTGTCGAGGCCGAGCTGGGCGCGAAGGGTTCCGCGGGTGGAGCCGGTGACGACGTGCCGGACCAGGGCCATCTGGGCGGCGTCGAGGTCGTGGAGGGGGCGGTCGGTGAGCACAGGGTCTCCTTGCCGGTGAGGGGCGGTCAGAAGGTGGTGCCGAGGAGGGCGAGCAGGCGCTCGGCGACGGCGGGCGCCCGGTGGGTGCCGATGACCAGGACCACGTCGCCGTCCTTCGCGTGGCCGGCGACGATCTCCTCGGCGCTCTGCTCGCACGGACCGGTGCGGACGGTGTGCACCCGCTCGGCGGGCAGGCCCTCGCGGGCCGCCGCCGCCACCGCCTCCAGCGGGTCCTCGACGTGGAACACGGGCAGCCCCCCGGCCACCGGCAGCAGCACGGCGCGGTGGCCGCGGCCGAGCGCGGCGCCCAGGGACTGGGCCTGGGCGCGGGTGCGGACGTAGCCGTCCGGCTCCAGCACCGCGATCACGCTGCCCTGGCCGGCGAGTTCGCGGGCGGCCTGCAGGTCGCGGGCGACCTCGGTGACGTGGCGGGCCCGCGAGCGCACGACGCTGACGCCGCCCGGGGTACCCAGGTGCCGCATCGAGCCCTCGACGCCGCCGAAGCGCGCCAGGCGCTGGGCGAGGGCGTCGGGGTCCTCGCCCAGGACGAGGGCGGTGGCCACCGCGCAGACCGCCGTCACCGCGTGGTGCAGTCCGGTCGCGGGCACCACCGAGCGGAACCTGCGGTTTCCGTAAAGCAGTTCCGCCCGGTAGCCGCCACCGTCGGTCTTCGCCAGTTCGGTGATCCGAACACCGCACCGGGAGGAGTACCCGGCGGTGACCACCTCCGGGCCCGGCCGGTCGGCCAGCCGCTCGCGCAGCAGCGTCAGCGGCTTGTTCCACCACACGATGTCCGGGACGACGACGGTGCTCGCGGTGCGGGCCTGGTGCTCGGCCATGGCCAGCGCCGCCGGCAGGTCCTCGTGGTGCGGGAGGTTGGGGTCGACGGCGGTGATCAGCATCGCGCGGGGAGCCGGGGTGGGGCGGGCCACGGACCCGGGCGACAGCCGCATCGGGGAGGAGGGGACGGTCTCGTGGGTGGCGGTGTCGGGCGAGAGGTCGACGACCAGGCGCGCGCCGCCGTGGTGCCCGGCCGGGACGCCGGGCGCGGGGGTGTTGAGGATCCAGCCGGTGCGGCCGTCGTCGAGGAGGTGGGCGAGCGCGGCCGAGGCCGTCGCGGTGCTGTGGCTGCCCCACACCGCCGCCAGCCCGCCCCCGTCGAAGTCGGCGCAGACCAGCGCGAGGGCGTGGGTGCGGGCGAGCACCGGAACCCGCTGCCCGACGGCCGCGTCCAGCTCGCGGTGCGGGCCGACGACCGCCCGCGACCACACCATCGAGCCCAGCTTCGCGACCTCGGACTCCGCCAGGCCCTCCGCCACGCTCACCCCGGCCGCCCGGAGCCGGTCCGCGACGCGCCCGTGCACCTCGCCGGAATGGGCACTGCCGCTGACCTGCGCGCCGCGCGCGGCCAGGTGCAGGGCAAGGCCCTCCATGCCCGGGTCGGTGACGCCGACCAGGTGCACCGCCGACAGGGCGGCGGGAAGGCCGGCGGGGTCCGGCTCCGCGCTGGCGGCGACGGTGGGGGTGGTGGTGGCCATGCTGCTCTCCAACGTGCTGAATGCCGAACAGGGGAAGGGGGGTGGTCCGGCCCGGCCGGGCCGCAGGAAAGGTGCGCGGCCGGGCCGGGGCTCAGGACTGGGCGAAGCCGCGGGCGACCTCGGCCTGACTCACCAGCGGTGCGTGGTGGTCCAGTTCGAGGCGGGCGAGGGAGGCCAGGTGTGCGACCGGCTGCACGCCGAACAGCTCGACGACCGTCCGGTCCGTCTCGAACTCCCGCACGGCCGAGGCGAGATCGCGAGGCAGGCGCCACGCCTTGGCGTCCCGGTAGGAGTCGCCGCGGGCGGGCTCGGGCGGCTCCAGGCCGCCTGAGATGCCGTGCCGGACGCCGGCGAGGGCGGCGGCCACCGCGAGGTACGGGTTGGCGTCCGCGCCCGGCACCCGCACCTCAAGGCGCCGACTGCTGCCGTGCCCGACCACCCGAACCGCGCAGGAGCGGTTGTCCCACCCCCAGGTCGTCCTCGTCGGTGCGAAGGAGCGGTCGCGGGCCAGGCGCCGGTAGGAGTTGACGCTCGGCGCCCACAGCGGGCCGGTCACCGGCAGCACGTCCAGCAGCCCGGCCACCGCCTCCCGCCCTACCCCGGACAGCAGGTCCTCGCCGCCGCCGGGGGCGAACACGGAAGCACCGCCATTCAGCTGGTGCAGCGACAGGTGCAGGTGCAGGCCCGACCCGGTCCCGGTGAACGGGGCCGCCATGAACAGCGCGGACATCCCGTGCCGCTCGGCCACCGATCTCGCCGCCATCTTAAGCAGCAGGTGCTGCTCGCACGCCCGCTCGACCGGCCCGAAGGGGAACGTGACCTCCACCTGGCCCGGCGCGCCCTCCAGCTTCAGCGCCTCGACCGGCAGGCCGGCCTCGGCGAGCACCCGCCGCAGCTCCCGCAGGAAGGCGGCGACGTTCCCGGGCGCGTCGAGCGCGTAGTCCAGGTTGCCGAGCGTCGCCGGGCGCGGGCGCCACCCCGAGCGCTCGGTGTCCCGCTCGCTGCCCTCGACCAGAACGAACTCGCACTCCAGCCCGACCATCGGCACCAGGCCCATCCCGACGAGCCCGGCCGCCTGCTGGGCGAGGATGCCCGCTGGGGACAGGACGTGCGGCCGGCCGTTCTGCAGCGGCGTCGCCCACACCAGGGCGGTGCCCGGCAGCCACGGCAGACGCCGCGCCCGCTCCACGTGCCAGTCCAGCTCGACGTCGCCGAACCCGGACTCCCACGACCACACCCCGCGCTCGGCGGGCGTCATGCCCAGGTCGGTGCCCAGCAGGTAGCCGCACACCTCGCTGGAGACGGGCTCCCGCTCCAGTCGCGCCCGAAGAGCACCTGCGTCGAACAGCTTGCCCTTCATCCGGCCCTGTACGTCGACCGTCGCGACCACCACCGAGTCGACGTCGCCACCGTCGATCAGATCCACCAGCCGCTCTTCCGGCTCCGGCCGGAGCGCTGCGCGGCCGTCCTGCTCCGCGCTCACACGACCTCCTCGGACAGCTCGACCAACTCGGCGGACTGCTGCACGGGCGGGGCGTAGTCGTACCGGCCCCGCCGCCGCCACCAGCCGTATGCCAGGCCGAGCGCGGCCAGCAGGGCCGCGGGCGCGTAGTTGAAGGTGTCGATGTCCACCGGGTAGGACTGCGGCAGGCACACCAGGACCGTCACCAGCGCCACCCAGCCCACCGCGACCCAGCCCACCAGCCGCCCCCGGCGGCCCAGGTTCCACGGCCCGGGCCGGAACGGGCTGTTCTTGCGCAGACGCAGGTAGACCGGCACCGCGTACGCCGGCGTCATACCCACCACGTTGATCGCGGTCACCGCCCCGTAGGCCGTCGCGCTGTACAACGAGGGCAGCGCCAGGACGAGCGCGGCACCGACCGACAGCCACACCCCCGCGACCGGCGTACCGGTGCGCTCCGAGACCCGGCTCCACAGCCCCGACCCGGGCAGCCCCTTGTCCCGCGCGAACGCGAACACCATCCGGCTGGACGCCGCGGTCTCCGCGTTGCCGCAGAACAGCTGCGCCACGATCACCACCAGCAACAGCGCCTTCGCCCCGCCCGGGCCGAGCGCGTCGAGGAAAATCTGCGCGGGCGCCACCCCGGTGCTGCTGGCCAGGACGGCGTCGTAGTCGCCGATGGCGAGCAACAGGCCGGCCAGCAGCACCGCACCCGCGATCCACGACACCCAGATCGAGCGCACGATCCCGCGGGGCGCCGCCACCGACGCCCGCGTGGTCTCCTCCGACATGTGCGCGGAAGCGTCGTACCCGGAGAAGGTGTACTGCGCCAGCAGCAGGCCGAGCGCGCTGACGTAGACGGGGTTGCTCCAGCCGGTGTTGTTGACGAAGTGCGTCATCAGCCAGCCGGTGCTGTTGTGGTGGTCGGGCACGACGGCCAGCACCCCGACGATCAGCACCACGCCGCCCAGGTGCCACCACACCGAGACCGAGTTGAGCACCGACACCAGCCGCACACCGCGCAGGTTCAGCCCCGCGTGCAGCAGCAGGATCACCGCGAAGATGCCCAGCAGGCCCAGCGCCGTCGGCTCGTAGCCGAACTGCATGTTCAGCAGCGCGCCGACGAACGAGGCGGCGCCGTAGTCGATACCGCAGATCCCGCCGATCAGCCCGAGCAGGTTGAGCCAGCCGACCACGAACCCCCAGCGGGGGCCGCCGAGGGCGTGCGCCATGTAGAACAGCGCGCCGGACGTCGGGTAGGCGGAGGTGACCTCGGCCAGCGCGGCGCCGACGAACATCACCATCACGCCGACGCCGATCCAGCCCCAGAACATCACCGCGGGCCCGCCGATGTTCAACCCGAACGCGAACATCGTCATGCAACCGGACAGGATCGAGATCACGGAGAAGGACGAGGAGAAGTTGTCGAACTCGCCCATCCGGCGCTTCAGTTTGGGCTCGTAGCCGAGCCGCCGCAGGTGCTCCTCGTCGCTCTGGAGCGGCGGCGCGGCGTGGGCAGGGGACATGGGAAGACAACCTCCGTGCAGGAAAGGGGAACGGTGAAGTCGGGACGGGGTGGGACGGGAGGTCAGGCCAGGGCGGTGGCGCGGCCGGCGAAAGCCTGCTGCCGGGCGGTCAGCAGCAGCGCCTCGCCCTTCGCCGGCGAATCCGCGACGTGCGCCCACGGCGTCTTCGACGCGAACTGGCCCAGAGCGGTGAACACGTCGGTGGCCGCGCCCATCCGCACGCCCGCCCACAGGGCGTGCGCGAGATAGCTGAGGTCCGCCACCGGCCACGACCCCGGCTCCGCCGCCAACCAGCTCTCGTAGGCGCGCCGGGTGTGAGAGGCGTGCGGCTCCCGCAGCCACTGCCGGCGCGCCAGCGCGTCCCGGTAGTGGGTGAAGCGGTACTGATCGACCGACACGTACAGGTGCAGGGCCGCCAGCGGCGACCCGATCGGAGCCCTCGCCGCTGCGGTGTGCACGAAATCGACCGCCGCGGCACGGTTGCGCTGCTGCCAGTACCGGAACATCCGGTGGTGCGCCTCCCGGCTGCCGGAATCGCGCCGCAGCGCCTGGTCGAGCAGCCCCCACGGGCCGGGCGGCAGCAGCGGATCGCCCGAGAACACCCGGTGCTCGGGGCGGGCCTGGTCGAGGTCCAGCGAGGCCAAGGCGAGCAGACACACCCACGGGACCGGGTCCGACGGGTCCTCCTCCGCTGCCGCCCAGCACGCCTCACGGGCCGCCTGCTCCAGCTGTCCGGCTTCCGGCCGGCGGTCCTTGGCCGCCAGGAGGGCGTGCTCGACCATGACCCGCGTCTGCAGCAGGCCGAGGCCCGGGGCGGCCGGGTGCTCCCGGGCCCAGTCGGAGAGCACCGTCGACCGGGCCGCGGCCACCGCCAGCACCTGCGTCCGCGACGTCCACAGACCCGACGCCCGCGCGGTCCCGGACAGCAGCCGCTCCGTCGACATCCACCGGCCGCGCACCAGGTCGTCCACGGCACCTTGGAGTTCAACGTCGAATCCGGCGGGGTGGTACACCAGCCTGGACGTGAACGCGGTCATCACGGATCCCCCCTTCTGGGCGTGCTCATGACAGGGCGCTGTGTGGCGATCAGGGCTTGACGGTGTGCCCCATTGCCCGAATGCCGTCCGGTCGGTCCGGGCGGTCCGGCATGCTCTGGAGTGGTGGGGCAATCGCCGACTGCCCACGCCCTACCCGGGATTCGCCGTAGATCCTTTACGGTCCTGGAGTGTTGATCGTCTGGGCACCTAGCGGCGACCTGCTGCCGGACGGAGCGGTGACCGAAGGTTCAGCCGGTGCGTCGAGGAGGCCGGCAGCCAGGAACCAGCCCAGCTCGCCGATCCCCACGGCCAACCGCTCCCATTCCTCGGAGCTGGAGGCCACCATCGATCGGGTCCGCATCACCACGCCACGGGCGGTACCCACCGCGAGAGCCTCCTCCACGGCGCGCCAGCCCGTACGCTGCTTCAACGGGAGTTGCTCCCCCGCGTCGGTGAACACGGCGGCCACCACCCACTCGCGGGTTTCTGCGTACTGGCGGCAGTGAGTCTCCAGCACGCCACCCGGGTCTCCGCCCGGAGAGGCAATGTAGATCGCTACAGGAACACGGCCCGGCGATTGAGGCACATCCGAAGGCATGGCTCCACTGTCCCGCTTACCCCCGTCCGGACGAACCGGCGAGCCGTACGACTTTGGAAGATCGCGGGTGGGTGAAGTCGTACGGCGTGTAAGAGTCCGGTTGTAGCACAGGGAAGTTCACGTACAGAGGATGGGACTTCGCTGTCCATCGGTCGCGAACTGGACCTCAGAGATGGGTAACCGGGCTCGACTCCGCAGGATCGAGGCCCAGCAGTTGGGCAACGCGGGCGGCGGTCCCGGGGCCGTCGGCGAGCACCGTTGTGATCCCCAGTGCCTCAGCGGGCGCCAGGTTCTGACGGTGGTCGTCCACGAACACGCAGTCGGAGCCAGCCAGACCCATCCGTTCCAGCGTCCGCCGGTAGATCGCCGGGTCAGGCTTCGCGAGCCCTTCGATTCCGCTGATGACCCGCACGTCGAAAAGGCTCCACACTCCCGTCGACTCGTACGGGTGGTATGGGTCGAAGCCGTAGCTGTTCGACAGCAGAGCAGTCACGACCCCGGCGGACCGGGCCCGCTCCACCAGCTCCACCATCTCCGCCACGGCCCGTACTCCGCTGTGGGCGCGTCCCATAAGGTTCTCGCCGGCAACGCCCATGAGCGCCGCGGTCCGAGCGTTCCACTCGGCCTGCTCCATGCGGCCCAGCTCCAGCTCCACGTAGAGCGCCCGGCCCGCCGGATCGTCCTCCAGCATCCGCCGCCAGGCGTCCGCCGGAAGCCCTTCGCTGGTACACCACGCCCGCGCGGACTCACCGATCGGAGTGGTCACGACTCCGGCGAAGTCGAGTATCAGACCGCGGTAGGACAACGTGTGCTCCAGGCTGAGGGTGGTGCTCACCGGATGGTCGGCGAGGTCCCCAGGATCTCAGACAGCTTCCGGATCCGGGAGTTCCCGGCGCGGCTGGCCCTTTCGATGATCACTCCGGGAATCGCTTGGTGCTTGGCCCACTCCGGGTATGCCGAGCAGACCTCCAGCAGCGTATCCAGGGAAGTGTCCCACTGACGCGAGTCGCACTGCGCCAGCGCGATGTCCAGTTGCATCCGGTTGTGAGCGGCTTGCGTCAAGCCGGATGCGTCGAACTGCCGGGAGATGTCCAGCGCCTTGCCGGCGTTCCCCAGGGTGACGTTGATTCCTACGGCTTGGGCGCCCGCGTAGGACGGCCCGTACTGCATGCCGTTTCCGAAGACATCGCGACCCAACCGTGCCGCCACTGCATGGGCCTGGGACAACAGGTCCGCCGCACGGTCGGAGTCTCCGAGCCTGCTGGCCGAGACTGCCGCGAAGATGATGTTCTTCCCGTAGGCGGCGAGCAGAGCGGGCTCCATCTCGGAGAACCGCGGCTCTGCACGCACGGCTGCGGCCTCGGCCTCCCGAAGTGCCTGCTCCACCCGGGCGTCCCGCAGCAGCACCCGTGCCCGTGCGGATCCCAGCATGCTCCGCCGTACCGGGTCTGCTGCCAGGTCAGCGTGCCGGATGGCATGTCCGACCGAGGCGTACGCCAAGTCCCGTGCGCCGAGGAAGTTGGCGATTAGACCGGCCGCCCGGAAGGCGTCCGACAACAGGCCGTTCGCAGCCGCTTCCTGGCCGACCGGGGCCGCCTGAGCGAACAGGGCCACCGACTGCAGGAACGGGACGACCAGCGAACCCGCCTCGGCGTAGTCTCCGCGCCAATACACCCGCCACATCCGGTCAGCAGCCTCGACAAGATCGGCTTGTCCGGGAGACACACCTTCAGCTGGTTCGGCGAGCACACCAGCAGCGGTGTCGTGGACTTTCCTGGAAAGCTCCCGAAGCATCGAACGACCGTCGCGCCCCATCCCCCGCCGAGGAGCTTGGTGTCCGAGAATCACGGACACGTCCGAGTGCAGTGCCTCCGCAAGGCGGAGCAGCGTCGGCAGCGACACGTTCTTGTCCTGTTCGACCTTCTGGATCGTGTGCTTCGACAGGCCGCTACGTTCTGCCAGACCGGCTTGAGTTTCCTTCCCGCGGAGCATCTTGATCCGCTCGCCGGTGGTGAAGTCATGCCACTGACTCATTGTTCGTCCTCTCCCCTGCGTTCGGATTCGGACGGTACCCGTCAACTCCCATTGATGGAGGACGTTCTGAATAAACGCTGGCAAGAAGGTCTCGATCCTAGGAGTGGTCAGGTCGTGCGGGCGACGCTGCTGGAAGCAGGGCGGATCAGGCGAGGAGGGGTGATCTCGGATGATCAAGCGCCGGAGGTCACGGTTTCCAGGAAGTCGGCGACTCCGGGCACGCGACAGTGCAGCCGGAAGGCGCTGCTCAGGGTGGTGATCTGTCGCAGGCAGCGGGTGGCGCCGATACGCCGGGCGAGCGCGAGGGCCTGTTGTGCGGTGGCGGCGGCGTGGTCGATCTCGCCCTGCCGAGCCAGGCTCTCCGCCTCGTAGGTGAGGAAGACGGCGCGGGTCTTGTCACGGCTGGCGGGCAGGAGATCGATGCCCTGGGTGATCTGCCGGTGGGCGGGACCGGGTTCGCCGAGGTCGATCAGGCATCGGCCGGTATCGATGGCCAGGTCGGCATGGCTCATCCACGAGCACCAGGCCGGCGGTGTGCCGGTGGCGATGTTCAGTGAGTGCTCGGCGGCGTCGATGGCGCGGCGGGCGGCGCGGGCTTCGCCGGTCATGGCGTGCGCGCGGGCCTTGCGCAGGCTCAGCAGGGAGCGAGCGTTGAGGTTCTGGGTGCGGGTCAGGGCGTGGTCGAAGACGTCGACGGCTGGGGGGCCGTTGCCGAGCCATATGCTCTGGTAAGCGGCGTCGGAGAGGATTCCCGCGCCGCGGTCGGTGTCGCCGGGTTTGGCTATCTATGTGGAGACCGCCGTAGTCAACAACCTCGCGCAGTCAGTGCGAAAAGCTGCGAATTTCCCTGAGACAAAGCCTGGTTGACGTACCGTCGCGAGGTGACGATGCCCGGAGACTCCCAGCTAGGGGCCGAGATGGCACCCTCCGGTGACCGCCATGGAGCGGTGCTGGTGACGGCCCTCAGATACGCCGACTGGTCGCCGCGCGAGTTGGTCCGCGAGATCAACGGACGGCTCGCGGGCCTCGGCGAGCGACGGCTCGACCTGACCGTCGCCCACGCCTGGAGCCGCGGCTCGGTGCCGCGCTCCGAGACGGTCCGCCGACTGACCGCTGCGGTGCTGACGGAGAGGACCGGCCGGGCCTATACCCCGACCATGCTCTGGGGGACTCCCGAGCCGGACGCCGGTAGGGACGAGCGGACCGTCACCGACGACCTGGTCGGGCGCCGCTCGCTGGCCGCCGTGCTGGCTACCGCCACCGCCTGGAACTCGACCGACCCCGCGTCCCAGGCGACCCTCCGTCCGTCCGGTGAACTGTTCACCGCGGTCTGGGACGCCGACCGGCAGCAGCCCCGCAGCATCAGCCGGGAGAGCGGCACCGACCACGTACTGCCGCCGATGATGACGCTGCTGGAATCCCACCTCGCCGACCTGCGCCGCCTCGACGACGCCACTGGGGGAGGCGCCATCTCCCAGCGGTACGTGCGCATCGCCCTCGACGGTGTGCTGTCGCTCCTGCAGAACAGCCGCTACACGCCGGACATCGGCACCCGGCTCCTGCGCACCGCCGGGGGGCTCGCCCAGCTCGCCGGGTGGATGGCCTTCGACGCGGACCTCTCCGCCTCGGGCCAGCGCTACCAGCTGGTCGCGATCCGCCTCGCCCGTGCCAGCGCGGACCACGACACCGTCGCCAACGTGCTCGGGATGCTCGCCTACCAGCACGCGGCGGCCCGCAACCCCACGGCCGCGATCCGCTTCGCCGAGGCCGCCGTCGAAACCGCCGCCAGGAGCCTGCCCACCGTCCGGGCCCGCGCCCTGGGACGGCTCGCCACCGCCCACGCCGCCGCCGGCGACATCGACGCCTTCCGATCGGCCACCGACCGATGCCTTGCTCTCCTCGAACACCGCAGGTCCGACGATCCCCCGGCGCTCTACTACTTCACCGCTGATCAGGTGGCCGCTGAGACCGGCCAGGGGCTGGTGGACCTGGCCGCCGCCCATCCTGGCGCCAAGGGCCGCCGACTGTTGGAGGAGGCGTACAGCCTCCTGTCGCCGATCACCGCGCACGGACCCAGCACCGGCTACACCCGCAGTGCCTTCCTGCACGGTGTCCACCTCGCCAGGGCCCACCTGCTCGCCCACGACACCGAGGCCACCCTCGCCACCTTCGGATCACTCACCGCCCACCTGCCCGAAGTCCAGTCCGTGCGCTGCCGCAACCTGCTGGCCGGGATCCGCCGGCACGCCGGCACCCGTATCAAGTCGGCCAGCGGCACGGATGCGCTGAACCGAGTGGACAGGGCACTATCGGGCATATGACGCCGACCGGTCTTGCCCGCCCCGTTGCCGCCGCGCTCTCCGCCGTCCCGTACGACCACCCGGACGCCCGCCGCCTCACCACCGCCCTCCACGCGGAGCAGATGGCCATGTACGGCTTCGCCGACGACCCGGCCGCCACTGAGCCGGAACTCTTCGCGCCGCCGAACGGCCTCTTCCTCCTCGCCCACCTCGACGGGCACGACGCGGCGCTCGCCTGCGGCGGCTGGCACCTGGTCGCCCCCGGCACGGTCGAGATCAAGCGCATGTACGTCGCCCCGGCGGCCCGCGGCCTCGCCCTCGGCAGCCGGATGCTGCGCGCCCTGGAGCGCGGAGCGTACGAGCACGGCGCGCGACGCGCCATCCTGGAGACCGGCAGTCGCAACGTGGCGGCGCTCGCCCTGTACGGACGCCTCGGCTACCAGCCGATCCCCTCGTACGCGCCCGGCCGCGACCCGCTCGTGAACCGCGCGATGGCCAAGCAGCTCACAGCGGCGTAGGAAGTAGGAACTGGGCGGTCCGGTCAGGCCGGTGTGGACTGCCAGTCGGTGGGGTCGAGTGCGAGCGCGGCGTCGGCGATGTGCTGGGCCGAGGCGGTGGTGAGGGCTTTGCGGCAGCGGTCGATCTTGCCCTGCACCGTGGGGACGCCGGCGGCCCGGTACTCGACAGCGCGCAGCAGGCAGTCGAGTTTGTCGGCGTCCTTGGCGCAGCGGGCCTCGGGGGTGGTGCCGTCCTCGAACTCGGCGATCGTGTCGGCGAAGAGGGCTTGGACGGCCGGGTGGGCCGCCGCGGTCTGGTCGGCCGTGACCTTGCGCGGGTCGGCGGCGGTGACGTACCGGCGGGTGAGCGGGGTGAGGTCGCCGGTACGGGCCTCGGGGACGTCGTGGAGGGTGGCCAGCAGGGTGGTGCGGGCCGGATCGGTGCCCTCCAAGGCTGCGAGGGTGGCGGCGATCACGGCGGTACGGTGGCTGTGCTCGGCGACTGTCTCGGTGGCGGACAGGGGGATGCCGTCCTGCCGCCAGCCGGTACGGGGCAGCGCGCGGAGGGAGCCGGCCTCGAAGAGGAGCCGGGCGATGCCTGCTGCCTGTTCACTGTCGAGCTGCACCACAGGGTCCTCCTGATTGCGTGTCACCCGTCGTCCCGACCGTAGCGCAGGCGGTCCAGGTCGCGCCGGGACGTCGCGGAGATGAGACTTCCGTCGAGGAGCTCGGCCGTGAACGCCCCGAACACCCGGGCGGCATCCGGTGCTGCGTGCGGTAGCCACGGGTGCAGGTGCAGCAGGGTGCTGATCGAGTGGATGTACAGGTCGACGGTGCCGGGGGCGAGGTGGAAGGAGCCGACCAGGGCACGGAAGAGGCGGATCGGATCCCAGGTCGCCGGGTCCGGGCGGTGCATGAACGTGTCGTCGCTCTGGTCGGCGGGCATCGCCCCGAGCCACAGCGCCCAGTAGGCGAGGTTGGCGAGTTCGCCGTGCTCGTCGTCCAGCAGCGCGGTGGAGATGAAGTGCCGCAGCTGGTCGGGGTCGCCCTGGCGGGCGGCGACGGTGGCGACGGTGCGGGCCTCGATCGAGCGGGGGCTGTAGCCGCGCCGGCCGAGCGCGGGCCGCATGCCGCGCAGGGCCTGCTCCGACCAGGCGGCGGCATCGGGCGCGGTGTCGTAGGAGGCGAGGTAGAGGGCCTGCCGGTGCAGGAGCCTGCCGTGATCGTCGGCGGTGGCGCGCTCGGCGGTGGTCCGCAGGTTGGTGAAGGAGCGGGCGCGGTCGGCCGCAGGGAGCAGGGGGCCGCGCCGGGCCGGGCCGCGCCGGGGCCGCGAGGCGAGGTTGGCCAGCGCCGGCGGCGGGGTGCCGTGCAGCGCCCAGGCGACCAGGAGGGCGGAGTCGCGGGGCTGCACCCACCCGGCCAGCGGGTGGCGGTCGGTCTCGGCGGGCGGGTCGAGGACGGCGGCCAGGATCCGGTCGGCGTCCAGCGCCGCGCCGCTGTGCGCGAGCAGCATCGGGTCGGCGCCCAGCAGGGCCAGGCGGCGACGCAGGTCCAGGTAGTCGCCGGCGCGGGTGTGGGTCAGCGGCCGGCGGCCGGACTCCCAGCCCTGCACGGTACCGACATCGACGCCGAGATCCTCCGCCAGCCCCTCCTGGGTACGCGGGATGCTCTCGCGGGCCAGACGCAGCAGGAATCCGGAGACCAGACCGGCCGACGGTGCTTTCGCGGACACGGGCCCCTCCTTCGCGCGCGCTCGTTCGCGGCTTTCACGCCGACGCCGCCGGGTTCACGACGCTCGCGGCGTCCACCTCTGCCCGCCGACCCGGCCGAGGGTGTGTCGTAGTGCAACCGCGCGGTACCGCCCGCCCCCGTCGAAGGGCGCAGCAACCCGTACCGCCGGTGAGTGTTTCCCACAGTGCCTGATTCCTAGCGTAGTTGGCACATCAGGGGCCCAGTTCGGCTACGCGCCAACACCGATCGACCGGCCTGCCGCGCAGCCGCGGCCCCACACCAACTCCGCTGTACGAGAAGGGGATGGAACTCGATGAAAGTTCTGGTCACCGGCGGAGCCGGGTTCATCGGCTCGCACTTCGTGGACCGCCTGCTGCGCAGGGAGGACGTGGAGCACGTGACGGTGCTCGACGCGCTGACCTACGCGGGCAACCTCGCGAACCTGGAGGGCGCCCGAGGCTCGGGCCGCTGCGAGTTCGTGCACGGCAACATCCTCGACGCCCACCTGGCCGGCGGGCTCGTTGCCCGGCACGACGCGGTGGTGCACTTCGCGGCCGAGTCGCACGTCGACCGCTCGCTGCTGGACGCCGGACGGTTCATCGCCACCAACGTGGCCGGTACCCACACGCTGCTGGAGGCCGCCCGCCGGGCCGGGGTGTCCCGGTTCGTCCACGTCTCCACCGACGAGGTGTACGGGTCGATCGGGAGCGGGGTCGCAACGGAGGAGTGGCCGCTGGCGCCGAGCATCCCCTACGCCGCCTCCAAGGCCGCGAGCGACTTGGTGGCCCGCTCGTACTTCGAGACGTACGGCGTGCCGGTGTGCATCACCCGCTCGTCCAACAACTACGGGCCCCGCCAGTACCCGGAGAAGGTGATCCCCCGGTTCGTCAGCAGTCTGCTGCAGGGAGGGGCGGTGACCGTGCACGGCGACGGCGGGCACGTGCGCAACTGGCTGCACGTTGAGGACAACTGCGCCGGCATCGAACTCGTCCTCGATCAGGGCGCACCGGGCGAGGTCTACAACATCGGCGGCGGCCACGACCTCACCACCAACCAGCTCGCAACCCTGCTGCTCGGCGCCCTCGGCGCGGACCGCTCGATGGTGCAGCACGTTCCGGACCGCACCGCCAACGACCGCCGGTACGCGATGGACTGGTCGAAGATCGCCCGCCTCGGCTACCGGCCCGCCCGAGACCTCGAAGCCGGCCTGGCGGCCACGATCGCCTGGTACCGGGCGAACCCGGCCTTCTGGCAGCACACCGCCCACCTCGCCGACGCCCTCGCCCCGGCGTGAGCGCCATGACCTCCACCGGCATCGGCGCAGACCACACGGCCGAGCACCCGCACATCACCCTCGACCCGGACCAGGAGAGGCCGCATGCCTGAAAACTGGCCGCCGAACGCGCTGCTCGTGCTCGGCGCATCGGAGGAGCACATCCCCCTCTACCAGGAGGCGGCGCGCCGGGGGATCGCGACCATCGCCGTCGATATGAAGGTGGACGCCCCCGCGTTCCCCTTCGCCGACGCGGCCATGAACGTCTCCACCCGCGACGCGGACGCCATCACCGACGCACTGGCCGGCACACGGCCCGCAGGGATCGTCGTCGGCGCGACCGACGCCGCACTGCCCACCTGGCGCACGCTGGGCCTGCACTACGGCATGCCCTACGTCTACCCCGAGGCAGCCCTGGCGGGCCTCGACAAGGCCGCCTTCCACGAGGTCGTCGCGGACTGCGGCGTCGCCGGGTACGGGTGGGCCGCGTCGAACGACCCCGGTGAGGTCACCGCGAAGGCGGCCGGGCTGCGCTTCCCGCTCATGATCAAGCCGGTGGACGGGTCGGGCAGCAAGGGCATCACCCGTGTGACCGGCCCTGACGGGCTGCCGGCCGCCATTGCCCGTGCACACGCCTACTCCGCCTCCGGGACCGTGATCGCCGAAGAGTTCATTCACGGGCGGCAGCTGACCATCGACCTGTTCCTCCGCGACGGCGAGTCGGTCATGACCTGCATCAAGGACCAGACCCTGGTGCCCGGCAGAAGCGTCGTCAGGCGGATCAGCACGGCGCTGCTCTCCCCGGCGCAACACCGCCGCCTTGAGGAAGTCGCCGAGCAGCTGTGCGGTGCGCTGGGCATCGTCAACGGGCCCGCGAACTTCGACCTCGTCCTCGGCGAGGACGGCCACGGGCGCATCGTCGAAGCCAACCCGCGCCTGAGCGGGGACAGCATCCCGCGCCTGCACGAGGCCGCCTACGGCGTCAACGTCGTGGGCGCGCTCATCGCACTCGCGCTCGGCGAGCCGTTCGACGCCTACCTGACGCCGACGCGCAACGCGCACGCGGGGGTGGAACTGCTCGGCTCCCCCCTCGACGTGAACGGCGAACTGACCGGATGGGAAGGCGTCGCCGAAGCCCGCAACGTCCCCGGCGTCACCGGCATCGAGCTGTATGCCAAGCCCGGAGACCCTGTGCACCCGCACGACCAGTCCGGCCACAAGATCGGCATGGTCACCGCCGCCGGACCGTCACCCGCAGCCGTGACCGCGGCCCTGGACAAGGCCACCTCACTGCTGCGACCGATCATCCGACCGACCCAGGAGACATCGTGACCACCCTGTCGAGGCCCGGCGTGGAGCGCAACGCCACCCCCTACCTGTACGGGACCGAACTCGGAGCGATCGCCGAGGTCCTGGCGAGCGGACAGTACGGGCACACCGCCGTCACCGAGACGTTCGAGCGACAGGTGGCCGACTTCCTCGGCGTGCGGGAGGTGGTGGCCGTGTCCTCGGGGACGGCGGCCCTGCACGCCGCGCTGGTCGCCGCCGGCGTCGGCCCGGGACAGGAAGTGCTGGTGCCGTCGATGACGTTCTGCGCCTCCGTGCAGGCGGTCCTCTCCGCCGGGGCCGAGCCCCGGTTCGTGGACATCGACCCGGCCACGATGTGCACCACCCCCGACCTCGTGCAGGAGGCGCTGACCGACCGCACCACCGCGGTGATGCCCGTCCTGTTCGGCGGCCGGGCCATCGACCTCGCCCCGGTCGCCGACCTGCTCGACCGGCGGGGCATCGCCGTCGTGGAGGACGCCGCCCACGCCTTCGGCTCCCACGACCGCGACGGCCGCCCGGTCGGGGCGCACGGGCACCTGACCTGCTTCTCCTTCGGTCCGATCAAGAACCTCACCTGCGGCCAGGGCGGCGCCATCGTCCCCCGCAGCCCCGAGGAGGCCGAGAGGCTGCGAATTCTGCGGCTGCTCGGCATGGCGGAGTCCGCCGCCGACCGCGCCGCCTCCACCACCTACCAGGTCACCGCCACCGGGTTCCGCTACCCGCTATCCGCCCTCAACGCGGCGATCGGCACCGCGCAGCTCGCCCACTTCGACCAGACCGCCGCCGTGCGCCGCGCGCTGTGGCGCACCTACCGCGACGCGCTGGCCGGCCTACCCGGCGTCGAGGTGGTCGACGTCGACGTCGAGCGCTCCGTCCCGCACCTGTGCGTCGTCACCGTCCCCGACCGCGACCGCGTCTGGGCCGAGATGCGCCGCGACGGCGTCGGCGTCGGCGTCCACTACCCGCCCAACCACCTCCAGCCCGCCTTCGCCCGCTGGGCCCGGCCGCTGCCGGCCACCGAACACCTCGCCGGGCGCCTCCTCACCCTGCCCTTCCACCAGCACCTCACCGAGGATGATGTCCACCGCACCGTCACCGTGCTGCGCCGGGCCCTGAACACGGCAGACGCTCGATGACCACCGCTGCCGCCCAGCCCCGGCGCATCGTCGCCGGGGCTGGGCGGCAGCACGGTCGAGGTCCGCTCCGCCGCGCTGATCGGCAAGTGGACCCGGGCCCACCCCGAGACGACCGCCTCCGCGGCCCGTCCTCGGCTACGCCCTCACCCACCACCGGCCCCAGCAGGTCACCCGGGAGGTGATCGACCGCTCCGTCCTGGAGCGGCTGCGTGGCATCGCCGGGCCCGACCCCGCGACCGAAATCTGCCTGCACCTCGACCACGAGCGGGACGTCCCCAACCCGATGGGCCGCCCCGCCGCCGGCTTCACCGCCTGCGCCCTGCCCATCGGAGCGGGAGCCGTATGGCACCTGCGCCGAGCGCACACCGGACGGCCCCGGTGCCCACCCCCGTTCGAGGGACAGGGCACCGGGGCCGTCGGTGTCAGCGGCAGGAGGCGGCGTCGAGCACCACGTCGACCAGGCGCTGCGCCGCGTCCGGGCGGCCGTACTCGCGGGAGCGGGCCGCCATCGCGCCGCGCCGCGCCGGGTCGGCGAGCAGCGGGGCCAACGCCCCGCGCAGGCCCTCCGCCGTGACGTCGCCGACCAGGGCGACTGCCGCGCCGGCGTCCTGGAGGTGGACGGCGTTGTGGGCCTGCTCGTTGCCCGCCGAAGTCGGCAGCGGGACGAACACCGCTGCCTTGCCGAGCGCGGTCAGCTCCGCGAGCGTCCCGGCGCCGCTGCGGCTGACCACCACGTCCGCCAGCGCCAACACGTCCGGCAGCTCCGCCCCCATGTAGCCGGTCAGAAAGTAGCGCCCGGCCAGGTGCGGCGGCAGAGCCTCGGCAGGGCCGCGCAGCGTCCCCTCGTTGGCCGGACCGCACTGGTGGATGACGTTGGCGTGCTCCAGCAGCCACGGCAGGATGCCCGAGACCAGGGTGTTGATCTGCACCGAGCCCTGCGCCCCGCCGGTGACGTACACCGTCGGCAGCAACCGGTCGAAGCCGTGCAGGCCGAGGGCGGTGATCGCTTTGTCGGCCTGCCCGGTGAGCACCGCCGGACGCACCGGGTTCCCGGTCACCACCGCGGTGCGGCGCGCGGACTCCGGCAGCAGCGGCAGCGTCGACTCCGAGGAGACGGCGACCCGGGTCGCCGCCCGCGCCAGCACCTTGTTGGCCAGCCCGAGGCGCACCGTCTGCTCGTGCACCACCAGCGGCACCCCGCACGAGCGCGCCGCCAGCCCGACCGGCACCGCCACGTATCCGCCGGTGGCCAGCACCACGTCCGGCCGGAACTCGTTGATCAGCGACCGGGCCTGCGCCGCGCCCAGCGGCACCCGGCCCATGTCGCGGACGTTCGCCGGGGAGACCAGCTTGAGCGGGTTCGAGGAGCGCCGGACCTTGCCGGTGGCGACCGGCTCGAACGGGATGCCCTCGGCCGGGGCGACCCGGGCCTCCAGGCCGGCGGCGGTGCCGATCCACAGCACCTCCACGGTCCGGCCTTCCTCGGCCAGCCGCTCCTGCAGCGCCCGTACGGCAGTCAGCGCCGGGTAGGTGTGTCCACCCGTGCCACCCCCCGTTACCACCAACCGCAGCGGCCCGCCCCGCACACTGAATTCCACGCCCATCTCCCATTGACCATCACGTCACGCATCCTGGCTGAAGACCCATCAGCCTACGATGCGGTGGACACTTTCCGTGGCCGAGCGGGGCTGGGGCCGGATCGTCAACGTCTCCTCCGTCAACGCCCGCACCGGACGAGCGGGCCTGGCCGCCTACAGCACCGCCAAGGCCGGACTCCTCGGCCTCACCGCCTCCCTGGCTAGGGAACTTGGCCCGCATGGCATCACGGTGAACACTGTCCTCCCGGGGGCAATCCAGGTCGACGCCGAGAACGTCCTCCCTGCGCACCACCACGCCCGGCCCGAGGACCAGATCGCCCGGCAGAGCGTCCCCCGCCGAGGCCAGCCCGAGGACGTCGCCGCCGCCATCGCCTTTCTCGCCAGCCCCGCCGCATCCTTCATCACCGCAGCCTCGTTGCACATCGACGCCGGCTGGATGCCCCACTGACCCACCACCGACCACACCACGGAGAACACCCCCATGAAGGAACGCGTCCGCGCCATCCTGCTCACCGACCACAACACCATGCTCGTCATCAACCGCGTCCGTCCCGGCATCGCCCCCTACCAGGTCCTCGTCGGCGGGGGCGTCGAAGACGAGGACACCGGCCTGGAAGCCGCCCTGCTACGCGAGATCCGCGAGGAGATCGCCGGCACCGCCACCGACCTGCGCCCCTTCCACGAACTGACCAACGACCGCGGCGAAACCGAACACTTCTACACCGCCCACATCACCGCCTGGAACTTCGACGACCGCACCGGCCCCGAATTCTCCCGCGACGACCGCGGCGAGTACCTCCTCGACGAGGTCCCCCTCACCGCCGACGCCGTCAGCGCGCTGAACCTGCTGCCACCGCAGATCAAGACCGCGATCCTGGACGCCCTCGACGATGGCACCCTGCTCACTGCAGCGTAGGTACTGCCCCGGCCCCGTCAAACCGGGTCGTCCTGCGCCAGCCGGTTCGGTCGAGCACGAGTACGGCGTCGGCGATCTGCTGGGCGGAGGTGGCGGTGAGGGCCGCGTCCCGGAGAAGCCCAGCCCACCAACCGCCGCCGCTGGTCGAGTTCAGACGAGGGGGAAGGCAACTGCGAGTCCCCGAACCCCCGCGACCCGGAGCCCTTCGACGTCCAAGCCGACGCGGAGCAGGTGGTCGAGGACTTCGGCATGTAGCACGGGCGTGCCGGTCGACTTCGCCGCTTGACCGGGCGATTGTCTGCGGACCGGCGCCCGCTCACTCCGCGTCCGGCCGCAGGCCGAACGCCCTGGTGCAGCGGGGGTGGGCGATGGGCCACTGGGCGGCGTCTTCGACGTGGCGCAGCGTGCGGGTGGTCTTGTCGGGGTCGGGGTGGCTGGTCCATCCGCAGTCGGAGCCGTCGAACACCTCGACGTGGTGGACGCCCTGTTCGCGGGCGACCGTGAGGGTGCCGGCGTTGTAAGCGAGGGTCGCGGCCTCAGCCCACGCCCGTACCGGCATCCGCGTGCTGCCCCGGTAGACGACCCGGTCGAGGGAGTGCAGCGTACTTCTGCGGTTGACGGTCCACAACGCTGTGATCAAGGTCGCTTGAGTAGCGCTCGCTTGGGATAGGTTGACCTGTGCTACGTTCCGTGGTCCAACCGAACACAGGTGACCCCGGCGGTGCGTCAACACCCCGGGGTCTGGCAACAGGAGCGTCACTCCCCTTGCAGGTACATCGTAGCGCGCACGCGCGCGGATTCATCGTGCTGCCCAACACCCTCACCCAGGACCGGAGGCTGTCCTTCACCGCCCGCGGCCTCCTCGCGGACCTGCTCTCCCGCCCGGACGGCTGGTCGGAGGACGCGCAGCAGATCGCGGACTCCAGCGTCCAGGGGCGGGCTGCGATCCGCGCGGCGCTGAAGGAGCTGCGGGAGGCCGGCTACTACCTGGTGGTGAAGGTGCGGATGCCGGACGGGACGATCCGCAGCGAGGCTCACGTGTTCGACGTCCCGCACCGGCCGGGTGCGGAGATCATCCGGCAGGCCGCCCGGGAGGAGGCTGTGCGGCAGGGGCAGCCGGGTGCCGCCCGTCCGGCGTCCGGTGAACCGGCGTCCGGTGGTCGTGAAGCCCTTCCTGTAAAGAACGGTGAGAAAGCACCCTCCCCCCTCCCCCCGGTCCCGGCCGACGGCGGCGCGAGCGCCGAGCAGCAGCCGGCGGCGCGGAGCGCGGGCGAGCGAGCGAAGACGGCAAGCCTGGCGGTGGAGCTGCCGGACGAGCGGACCCTGGCGGCGGCGCTGGCACTGCACCGGGCGCTGCGACCGGAGCCGCGGTTGCGGCTGGGGGAGGCGGAGGCGCTGGTGCTTGCCCCGCTGGCGGCGCGGTGGCTGGAGCGGGGCTTCGGGGCGGCGGAGCTGGCGCAGGCGCTGTTGCCCGGGCTGCCGGAGCGGATCCACTCGCCGCGGGCGGTGGTCCGGGCCAGGTTGCTGGGCAAGCTGCCGCCCGTGTTCGCCTCTGAGCAGGCGCAGGTGACTCGACGGCACGAGTGCGCCAACTGCGGTGATCCGGTGCCGCGTTCGGGCGTGTGTGGGCCGTGCCAGGGGCGTCCGAGGCCCGCGGTCAAGGTCGGCGGCGGGGCGGCGAGCACGCCGGCGGGTGCCGCGCGGGCGCGGGCGGGGCTGCGCCCGACGGGGGGCCGGGTGGTGTCGGTGGGCTGAGCGGCGGCCGCCCGCCCTGCCGCCGACGCGACGGTCTCGCATCGGCGGCAGGGCGGGCGGTCGCGGGCGGTCAGCCTCCGCCGATCTTGTCGATCCAGCCACTGCCGACCAGGGCGGCGTGCGCCAGGATCCCGGCGAGGACGACCGCGAAGGCCAGAACCTTGGGCAGTCGCTCCAAAATCCCAACTCCTTTCATCTGGTAGGGCACTTGGCTATGCCGCCGGTGTCAGGGGGGACAGGGTCAGCTGGGAGATTTCCTCCGCCGCCCGGCGGGTGTGGTAGATCATCGGGCGCAGGTCCGCGGGCATCTCGCCGGTGGGGCGGAGCAGGAGGACGGAGCCCATGATCGTGTCGTCCCAGAAGACCGGCGCGGCGACGCTGTCCCAGCCGGTCATGCACTCTTGGCGGCCGATGGCGAAGCCGAGCTGGCGGATCTCGGTGAGCGAGGCGGCGAGGGTGCCGTTGTCGCGGATCACGCCGGGCCCGGCGGTCGGCGGGACGTCCTCGGCCAGGACCAGGTCCCGGATCTTCTGGGGGAGGTAGGCGAGGATGGCGCGTCCGGAGGCTCCGGTGCGCAGGGAGCGGGAGACGGAGACGACATCCTCGGCGGTCATGCCGACGTCGGCGGGGTCGCTGTCGCCGATGGCGTAGTCGGTGCACAGGCGGCGGGCGCCACCGAAGGGGCTGAGGACGTAGAGGAGGGCGAGGCCGCCGGTGGCCTGGTGCAGGGCGACCAGGGTGCTGTGGGTGGAGGCGGCGCCGGGGGCCTCGGCCATGGCGTGGAGTCCGGCTCGGGCTGTTCCGGTGCCTAGGCGGTAGCGGCCTCGGCCTACTTGCTCGAAGACGCCCTTGCTGACGCCGGTCTGCAGGATGCGGTGGACGGTGGCGTCGTCGAGGCCGGCTGCTTCGGCGATGGCGCGCAGGGCGTGGACGCTGCCGGGCGTGGCGATACGGGTGAACGCCTGTTGGACGGTGAACGCTTTGTCGGCGAGCGAGGCCGGCTTGGCGGTCGGCTTGTCCTGGCGGCTGGGCGCGGTGGTGGTGATGGCGCTGTTCATCGTGGAACCCCAGAGGGATCGTCGCGGCGCTCGGCGACGCGACTGGGTAGGCCGCGTGCCCGCCTGGTGCGGGCAGCAGGGGGAGGGAGAAGTCGGGGGTGGTTCAGAGGCTCAGGTCGAGGACGGCCTTGCCGGTGGTCAGGCGGGCGGCGAGGTCGGTATGGGCTTGGCGGGCCTGGCCGAGCTTGTAGGCCGGGCCGTGGAGCGGCTTGAGCCAGCCGTCGGCGACGGCCGCGAACAGCTCGGCCATCGACTCGTTCAGCAGGGTGCGCGAGGGGTAGAGCGAGGGCAGCCAGAACCCGGTGACGCTCTTGGACTGGCCGACGAGCTGCGAGATGGGCACCAGGCCCTGGACTCCGGTGACGGATCCGAAGACGCTCAGCCGGCCGCGGGGCGAGAGGGCGTCGAGGGTGGCGTGGAAGACTTCTGCGCCGGTCATCTCCATGGCGGCGGTGACGTGGCCTCCCGCCGCGTCGAGGATGCGCTCGGTCAGGCCGTCGACGGTGGAGGAGTCGACGACGGCGTCGGCGCCGAGGTCGGTGGCCAGCTTCCGCTTGGCGTCGGTGCCGGCCATCGCGACGACCTTCGCGCCGGTGCGCTTGGCGAGCTGGACGGCGAGGGAGCCGACGCCTCCGGCGGCCGCGGGGACCAGCAGGGTGTCCTCGGCGGTCAGGCGCAAGTCGGTGTGCAGCAGGTGCCAGGCCGTGTTGCCCTGGAGCATGAGGGCGATGGCGTCGCGGTCGGCGACGGCGTCCGGGACCTCGAAGGCGAGCTTGCGGTGGACAGCGACCTCCTCGGCGTAACCGCCGCCCTTGCTGAGGGCGACGAAGCGGCGGCCGTCCTCGCGCTGCCCGAGGACCTCGTTGCCCGGGATGAACGGGCAGGGCATCGGCGCCGGGTACGTGCCCTCGCGCAAGTGGACGTCCGCGAAGTTGACGCCGGCCAGGCGGGTGCGGAGCTTGAGGCTGCTGGGGCGCATCGTCGGCTCGGGCATCTCGCACAGCTCCAGGACCTCGGGGCCGCCGAACTCGCGTACAACTACAGCTCGCATCGTTCAATCCTAAATATTGCACGGTGGATTCTTGGTGAATCACTTGACTGGGAGATTCACCCGGGGCAGCGAATATACCCCCCGCGAATCACCATTCCCCCCCTCGCTCCAGCAAGGCCCCACGCCCGAGCGTTCAAGATCAATTAGCGGACGGCACGTCGGTCGTGACTCTGAGTGGCCGATACGCTCCGTCACCCACGGCGAAGATCGCAGGTCGCAGATGCACATGAGTCGACTTGTCCGGTTTGCGCAGGGTTAGCGCGGTGAACTTCATGATCATTTCTCAGCCTCTGAAAAAACCCTGCGTCTACTCGCGTAGATATATTGAATTCGTTGACCGGTATCCATGCGAATACCTAACGTATTCCCCAGAGCCCACGGCACACGAACCATCTGAGTGGAGGTCAGGCGATGGCACACCAGCCGCACACCGCCTGCCCCCGCTGCGGGCACTTTGGTCGACGCGGAACGCGGGACGCCCTCGGGCGTCACGACGCGTAGCGGCGACCACCGGACGAGTCGGCCACTCACAGCGACGCAGCCGCCCGACCGATCGACGACCAGCCCGAGTGGCGGCCACGAGCCGTAGCGATCGGGCGGCGAAACAGGCCGTGAAACGACAAAGCGCCCGCGAGCGGGAACTCGCAGGCGCCGGTCGTGCACGCCAACTTGTGACGTACAACACCCAGAGCAGCGGCCCCGCCCTTGGACGAGTCGGGCTGCTGCCCTTCACGGAAGGGATTGAACCACGATGACGCCACTGCGTACAGGGCAACCCGCGCGAACCGCCGCCGACAGCAGCGGTGCGACGGTACCGCTTGCGGCCCGCGCCCCCGAGGCGCTGCCGCCCCGGACGGCCCCGGTGTACCGGCGCCCGGCTGCACCGCTGCCCGCCGCTCTGCCCCGCAGTCGCGACGGGTACCGCGGCTAAGGCCGCTCGCCCGCGCCGCCGCCGGTAGCCGAGCACGAGCCCGGCCCCCGCTCGACGGGTCCGCAGAGCCGGCCGTCCTGCCAGCCGACCGCCTCGTCCCAGTCCCGGCATCCTGCGCGGCCGCCAACCACACCTTCATCCCTTCACCGAACCAGCGCCCCGTGCGGGCCGGCTTCGCCGTGCCCCGGAGCGCCCCTGCCCCGCGCCGACCGCCTACTCGCGGCGCGATGGAGACACCACTACGCCATGAACGCGACCATCTACCAGCTGAAGCCCACCCGTGTGCCGGAGGCCGACCTCGTCCCGGAGCCGGAGGCCGATGTCGCCCAGGAACTGGAGGCCGCCTTCGTCAGCGGCCTCACCCGCGGCAGCCAGCACTGGCGGCTGAAGGCCCTGTGCGCCGGCGATCCCCAGCCCGACGACTGGTTCGCGCCGCCGCGGATCGCCGCCCACCGCCGGGCGCTGGCCATCTGCGGGAGCTGCCCCGTGCGCAGTGAGTGCCTGGACGACGCAGTCGCGTGCCGCACCACGGAGGGCATCCGCGGCGGCGTCACCGGCGAGGAAATCGGCCTGCGCCTGACCCACCGTGAGGACCAGCCGCGGTTCGACCAGATCAAGGCGGCGCTGCTCGGGGCGCTGGTCCCGCTGACCGACGCAGAGAAGCGCGCCGTCGTCCGGATCGCGGAGCTGGCCGGCATCGGCTGGGAGGTCTGGGCCCCGGCGATGGGCATCGGCTACAAGGCCGCGACCAGGCGCCGCCGGAACGCCAACAGCGAGCTGGCGACCATCCCCGAGCGCGACCGTACCGAGGAGATCGCCCTCGCCGACGAACTGCGGCAGCAGAAGGCCACCCGCACCACCCTGGCAGTGGCAGCGTGAAGCTGCCCCGCCCCAAGGTCTCCCCCTGGGACATCGCCGCGATCGGGCTGCTCGGCGCCGCCGGCTTCACGCTCAGCTACGACGCGTTGCAGCAGATGGCGCAGGCCATCCACATCCGCGGCCAGCTCACCCACGTCTTCCCGGTCGTCGTCGACGGCTTCATCGCCTACGGCGTCCGTGCCTTGGTCCTCTTGCAGAAAGCACCCCTCAGGGCGCGCGCCTACACCTGGTCGCTCTTCGCCGGCGCGACCAGCACCAGTGTCTGGGCCAACGCGCTCCACGCCGTCCGCCTCAACCAGCAAACACCCGGACAAGCGGCCGACACCCTGAAGCTGGGCGACGTCCCGGTGGCCTTCCTCAGCACCATCGCGCCGCTGGCCCTCGCCGGCGCGGTCCACCTCGGCATCCTCGTCAACCGGCACAACACCAGCGCTACCTCGACGGACGGACCCGAACCGAACTCACCCACCCCGGCCGCCGAGCAGGTCTCCGGCGAGCGCGTCCCAGCCAATGACCAAGCAGCCACAAGCCCGACCCGCGCGCCCGAGCTGGACCGCCCCATGCAGCAGACCGCAGTGGCAGAACTGAGCGCCGATCCCTCTCACGCGGCCGGCACCCAGTCCTCCGAGAAGAACCTCCAGCTGTACCGCCGATCTGTTCGCAGGTACGCCCGTGAGACCCAACGACGCAGCCAACGGACAGCCCTGGACGAACCACAGACCGAGCGCGCCGCTCCGCGCGGACCAGCAGCAGGCCGACGCCTCCCGGACCGGACCACGGCGGACGGACCGGACGCCCCGGACCGGACCAGCGCCCCGGACGGACCGGACGGACCAGACGAGCCGGACGGGCCGGACGGGCCGGACGGGCCGGACCGGACCAGCGCCCCGGACGGACCGGACCGGACCACGGCGGACGGACCGGACGGGCCGGACGGGCCGGACGGGCCGGACCGGACCAGCGCCCCGGACGGACCGACGAAACCGGTAGCGGATCCTGTGCTGCTGGCTATCGGGCGCGCGGCTACCGCTGCTGCGGGCCGGACTTCTCGAACCGTCGTACGCACAGCTCTCCGGAACGCAGGCCACCGAGCGTCGAACGAATCGCTCAGTGCGGTCCTGGAGGTCCTGCGCGCTGACAAGTCACCGCCAGCACTCCGCCGTTGACCCTTTCCTTCTCGTTCACCCTTCTCCATCCGATCCACCACCAGGAGCACCCATGAGCACCACCGTCCTCACCGACCAGGACATCGTCAGCGACTTCATGACCGTCCTCGTCGCCCACCGCCACCTGCACACGGCCGAGCAGCTCGGCGACGGCCGGTGGAGGGTGCGCCGAACCGGCACCGGACGGCCCGAGTTCCTCACCGCGGATCAGGTGGAGGAACTGGTCATGGACCACGTGATCGGCGCGTTCGCTGCCCGGGGGCTGGCCGACACGGACGCCGACTTCTAGCCGGCCGCGAGCAGTCCGCACCCTGCCCGGAAAGCCTTCAACGCGCTCACAGAGCAAGCGAGTTGCCACCTACGGCGGAGCGAGCTATCTGCTTGGACCGTCCTATCGGACGGTCCAAGCGCTCGCCCCGGACAGGGGGCCGGGGAGGGCCCGGGTTCGGGCCGAGCGGGGGCGCTCGACCCGAACCCGGACCTCCGGAGCCAGGGGGCTCCGGCAGGGGGACCGACAGGAAGAACAAGCCGATGAACGCCGCCGTCGAGAGCACCGTGCGCCGTCCGCGCCGACGTCACCACCAGCCCACCCAGCGCCAGCGCCGTCTCACCGCCCGATTCAGCCCCGACGAAGAAGCCGAGATCAAGCGCGCCGCCAGCGCCCGCGCGCTGACCGTCGCCCGCTTCATCGCCGCCGCCACCCTCAACGCCGCCCGCAACCCCACCGCCGCCGAAGACCCCGAAGACCGCCGCGACCGCGCCCTTGACGAACTCGCCGCCGCCCGCCACGAAACCGCCCGCTGCGGCAACAACCTGAACCAGATCACCCGCTCGCTGAACTCCGGCGGGCTGCCGAGCCCGGCCGACCTGGTCGCCACCCTGGCCGCAGTCCGCGCCGCGATCACCACCATCGACACCGCCTCGGCGAAGATCGTGAAGGAGAAGTAACCGTGGTGCCGAACGTGACCCGAGGCTCGCGGACGTACGGCCTGCTCGCCTACCTCTACGGTCCGGGACGGCGGGACGAACACACCGACCCCCATCTCGTCGCGAGCTGGGACGGCTTCGCCCCGGACCCGGGCCGCGATCCGGCCGCCAACCTCAAGCAGCTCCAGTCCGCCCTGGACCTGCGCGTCGACCAGCGCGGCACCCGCCGCGCGCTGAAGAAGCACGTCTGGCACTGCTCGGTACGGCTCTCCCCCGAAGACCGCGACCTGAGCCCCGAGGAATGGGCCGAAGCCGCCCGCCGGGTGGTCGCCGCCGCCGGCATCGCGCCCGAAGGCGACCCGGACGGCTGCCGCTGGGTGGCGGTGCGCCACGCCCAGGACCACATCCACATCGCGGCCACCATCGTCCGCGGCGACCTGCGCAAGGCCGACATCGAGAACGACTACAGCAGGGTCCAGGCCGAGTGCCGGAAGATCGAGAAGGAGTGGAGCCTGCGCCAGCTCAACCCGGGCGACGGCACGAAGGCGAAGGAGCCGACCAACCAGGAGAAGCACAAGGCCACCCGGTTGGGGCGGGAGGACACCAGCCGGCAGCTGCTGCGCGACGCCGTCCGCCAGGCCCTGGCCGGCGCGAACAGCGAGGAGGAGTTCTTCGCTCGCCTGGAGACGGCGGGCGTGCTGGTCAACCGAAAGATCGGGCCGTCCGGCGACACCCTCGGCTACAGCGTGGCCGTCCCGGGCGAGCGCGACGCGGCGGGCAGGCCGGTGTACTTCGGCGGGTACCGGCTGGCACCAGACCTGACGCTGCCGAAGATCCGCCGGCGCCTCGCGGCAGCGCCGGCGACGGGCGCCGTCGAAGAGCCGCAGGCCCCGTCCGCCGGGCGGGCGGGCGAGCGCCGCTCGGCCCCGGCCCGCGCCCGCTACGCCGCCACCGTCGTCGTCGACGAGGCACTCGACGTGCTCGACGGCCAGGACGACCAGGCCGCCGCCGCGGTCATCGCCGACACCGGAGAGGTCCTGGACGCGCTCGCCGGCACCGCTCTGCCCGCGCAGAAAGCCCAGCTGCTCGCAGCGGCCCGGGCGTACGAGCGGGCGTCGCGCTCGCACACCCGGGCCGCCCGCGACGCGAACTTCGGCGTGCGCTCGGCCGCCCGGCAGATCCTGGCCGGCGGCTACACCACCAACCGGGCGCCGGACGCCACCGCGGCGGCCACGCTGCTGGCCGCGCTGCTGCTGCTGGTGCTCGCGAGCAGCAGCTGGCACGCCGAACGCGGCCACCGCCAGCAGGCCGCCGCCGCCCGCGCCGCCGCCGACCACCTGCGCACCGCCTACCGCCAGGCCGCCAACCGGCCGATGGCCGCGCTGCGCCAGCGCGGCCAGCTCCTGCCGCAGCCGGTGCGACAGCGCCAGGAGCAGGCCCTGCGCCGGGCCGCCCCCGGCGAGGCCGGGCGGCTGCTGGCCGAGCCCGAGTTCGACGCGCTCGCCGCCGCCCTGGCCGAAGCCGAAGCGGCCGGCCACGACCCGCAGGCGCTGCTGGAGCAAGCCCGTGCCTGGCGGGAGCTGGGCAGCGCCGACTCCGTGACCGCCGTCCTGACCTGGCGGGTGCGGCACCTGGCCCAGCTCCCCGTCTCCGCCCGCCGGCAGACGCCGAACCGGACCACCAAGCCCGCTGCTCCCGCCGTCGCGGGCACCCACCCGGTCGACCCCGCCGGCGCGACGGTCCCTCCCGCCGACTCGCCGCGCCGCCGCTGACCCGGCCGCCGACGGACGCCGCCTGGGCTCCGTCGGCGGCCGAACCACCCCTTTGCCGATCGCGGAGACCGATCCCCGCCGCTTGCGAACGTCCCAGCCACCTCACCACGCCCCATCAGGGAGAACGCATGCCCCGCCCCACCTCCGCCGCACGGCGCCGCCCGGCGGCCGAACGCGACTGGCTGTTGCGCTGCTACCTCCTGCGCGCCACCGACTCCCTGGCTGCCGCAGTCGTGATGTACGCCGTCCCGCTGCTCGTCCTTGCCCTCACCCACTCCCCCGGCTGGGCCGGCACGGCCTTCCTCCTGGAGTGGCTGCCGCGTCTGCTCGCCATCGCGGGAGCCGGTCCGCTGATCGACCGGCGCAGCCCCCGCGCCGCGGTCCTGGGCACCGGCCTGCTGCGAGCAGCCGCCGCCCTGGCCACCCTGGTCGGTCTCGCGGCCGGTGCCGGACCGTGGATCGTTCTCGGCTTCGGCGTGGTGGCCGGGATGCTCGCCGAGGCCGCGTTCCTCGCCAACGAGTCCCTGGGCGGGGACGCCAGCCGCCGGGCGGGCGAGCGCGCGCACCGCGTGCAGGCCGTCCTGACCGGCACCGACCAGGCCGCGCTACTCGTCGGCCCGCTGGTGGGCGGCCTGCTCCTGCTCGCCGGCCCCGCCCTGCTGCTGGCCGCCGTGGCGATCCTCTCCACCCTGACCGCCACCGTCGCCTTGACCATGCGGTCCGGACGGCCCCACCTGCACCTCGTCAGCGACACGGCCGCCACCCGCCCGCTGGCCAACTTGGCGACCGGGCTGGACGTCCTTCGCCGAACCCCCGCCCTCGCCTGGCTCGTCGGCGCCCTGGCCTGCGTCAACCTCGCCTCGGGCCTGCTGCAGGTGTCCGCGCCGATCACCGTCACCCGCACCCTGCACCACTCCAGCGCCGCCGTCGGCCTGGTGTGGAGCATCGCCGCCGCGCTCTCGCTGGCCGCCGTCGCCGCCGCCCGCCGCGCCATCGACCGCTGGGGCCTGCTCGGCGTCGGCAGCGCCTCGGCCGCCGCGATGTGCACCGCCACCCTCGCCAGCGCACTCGCCCCCACCCTCCCCCTCTACGCCGCGGCCGTCGGCCTCCTCATGGCCGGCGAAGGCGCGGTGACGGTGGTCCTGCGCACCGCCCGCGCCCGTCTCATCCCGCAGCGGGCGTTCGCCGCCACCCTCGCCAGCACCGTCCTGATCGTCCTCGCCCCGCTGCCCGTCGCCGGGCTGCTGGTCGCGCTCTGGCCCGCCGAGCACCTGCGCGTGCTGGTCGCGCTCACGGCGGTGGCCGTCTCGGCGGGCACCTGGGCCTGCTTCCGCGGACTGCGCACCCACCGCACCGCCTGGACCACCGCCACGGACAGCGAACCGGCCGCGAAGGCGGCCTGACCCGCACGACCCACCGCCCAACCCCATCGACAGCCCCTCTGGAGTGCTCCATCCCCACCGCCCGACCGCCCATCGAACCCGCCACCACCAGCGCCACCGGCACCTGGTACGCCACCGCCACCGCCGCACCCCGAGACAGCCACCGCGCACCGCACCCCTCCCGCACCCGTGCCTGGAGCGCCGCGTGGGAGGGCCTCACGACCGAACAGGTCCTCGCCCACCGCCACTTCCACGCCACCGACGCCGGCCACGCCGAGACGGTGCCCTACTTCCTCGTCCCCGCCGACGGCAGCCCCTACTGGACCAGCCAGGAAGTCGACGCCGGCGTCCCGCCCGTGTGGCCGGGCCCCGTCCTGTACTCCGGCAGCCCGCACGGCCAGTACGGCGGCGCCGGCGCGAGCACCGAGCCGCTCGCCGACCTGACCGCCCGCGCCGGACTCGACCTCGCCGGCGAACTCGGCGGGCACGCCGTCGTGTACCCGGGGCTCGACGCCCACCAGGCGCAGCGGCTCGCCGCCGCCGGCCGCCGCCGGGGCACCGCCCACGTCCTCGACCTGGCCACCGACGTCGCCCACGTCCGCGACCTCGACCCGCACCAGGGCATGGAGCACTGGTGGGCGAACACGCCGACCGCCCACCGCCGCGACGTGCGCCGGCAGTGGCGCCGCGCCACCGAAGCCGGACTCGCCCTCGACCCCCTGACGGCACATCGGATGCTGCCGCACCTGGCGGAGTTCACCCGCCTGGCCGTCGGCACCGCCGAGCGCCACGGCTGCCCCCTGTACGGCCTGGACATGTTCGAGCGCCTGGCCCGGGTGCCCGGTGCCGTCCTGCTCGCCGCCCGCGCCGAGAACCGGCTCGTCGGCGGCCTGTACAGCTGGCTCCACGACGACTGCCTCTACCTGTGGGCGTCGGGCATCGACTACCGGCATCCCGCCGGCCGCCTGGCCTACGCCTGGCTGATGAGCGAAGCGCCCCGCTGGGCCATCGAGCAGGGCGCCCGCCGCATCGACGCCGGCCGGGCGAACTACCGGGCCAAGCAGCGGCTCGGCTACCGGCCCGATGTCCTGCGCACCGTCGTCCACCTGCCCGGCAACGACCCCGCCACCGCCCGTGCCCTGACCGTCCTGTCGCAGCGCATCGGCAACCAGGCGCTCCCCTACCTGCCCCCCTCGACCTCCTGGTGAACCGTCACCGACCAGACCGACGGGCAAAGCCGTCCCGCTCGCCCCGCCACCCCGCCGTCGAACCGAAGGACTCCATGCCCCGCAAAGCCCCGGCCTCCGCCCCCACGGCCGCCGAACACCAGGCCGCTGTACCGCAACCCTGCGGCGGTGGACCGGCGTGACCCTCCACCTGGTTCCAGTCCGCTCCCGCGAAGCCGCCGCTTTCGTTGACCTATGGCACAGGCATCACCGGCCCCCTCCCGGTCAGATTTTCGCCGTCGGCGCGGCCGACCAGCACGAGACCTTGCGCGCCGTCGCGATCACCGGCCGCCCGGTCGCCCGCCACCTGGATGACGGGATGACCTTGGAAGTCACCCGCACCTGCAGTGATGGAGCGTTCAACGCCAACTCGCTTCTCCTCGGAGCCTCTTGGCGCGCGGCCAGGGCGCTCGGCTACAGGCGGCTGATCACCTACACCCAGAGCGGCGAGAGCGGCTCAAGCCTTCGTGGCGCCGGCTGGAAGGTCATCGCTCAACGTCCACCCCGCCCCGGCTGGTCCACCACTTCCCGCCCGCGCGCCAACCGCGGCACCGACTGCATCGCCCGCACCCTCTGGGAGGCCCCATGAACAGCGACAACACCTCGACTCCGCCCGGCACGCTGCTGGTCGTCAACGCCGGCGACCGCGCCTACCGGGAGTACACGCTGGCACAGATCGCCGCCCGCCACCGGGTCGCCCTGATCGGGCGCGGCCGACCGGACTGGGAGCGCCCGTACATCGACGACTTCGAGGTCGCCGACCTCGACGACCTCGACGACCTGCTGGAGGCCGTGAACGACCTCGCGCTGAACGGGATCCGAGGGGTCCTGACCTGGGACGAGTTCTCGCTGGTGGGCGCCGCCCACGCCGCGCAACTCCTGGAGCTCCCCGGCAACCCGGTCGCCACCGCCATGGCCTGCCGGGACAAGGCCGCCAGCCGGGCCCGCTTCGCGGCCTGCGGTGTTCCTTCCGCGCAGAGCGTCCCGGTCGCCACCCTGGAGGAAGCCGAACGGGCGGCCGCCCGCATCGGGTACCCGGTCGTCGTCAAGCCCGCCCGGCAGGCCGGGAGCCTCGGCGTCGTCAAGGCCGAGCACCCCGACGACCTCGCCTCCGCCTTCTCGCACGCCGCCCTGGCCGCCGAGGACGACGACGGAGCCAGCGTCCTGGTGGAGGAGTACCTGGACGGGCCGGAGATATCGGTGGAGTGCGTCACCGTCCAGGGAGCCACCACGCCCGTGGCGGTCACCCGCAAGCGGCTCGGTCCGGAACCGTTCTTCGAGGAGGTCGGCCACTCCGTCGAGGCAGGCGATCCGCTCCTGACGGTGGCCGGCCCCGTCGCCGTCGCGGCCCTCTCGGCGCTCGGCTTCACCCACGGCGTCAGCCACGTCGAGATGCGCCTGACCGCCGACGGCCCGCGCCTGATCGAAGTCAACGGCAGGCTCGGCGGCGACCTGATCCCCCACCTCGTCAAGGAGGCCACCGGCATCGACCTGCCGCTCGCCGCCGCCGACATCGCCCTCGGCCTGCCGCCCGACCTCACGCCCACCCGCCGCCGGGCCGCGGCGATCACCATGCTCTACGCCCCCGCCACCGGTGTACTCACCCGTGCCGGTGCCGACCGCGCCCTCGACGCCCAGCCCTGGCTGGAGCGCCTGGTGTGGGAGAAGCAGATCGGCGACCACGTCGCCCTGCCGCCCGACGGCGACCTCGCAACCGCCCGCGTCGCGCACATCGTCGCCACCGGCACCACCGCCGAGATATGCCTCCAGCACCTCGCGGACACCACCGCGCTGCTCGACATCCGCGTCACCACGACCGGCTGACCCCACCGCGGCGGGCCCGACGCGCTGCTCACACCGGGCCCGCCGCACCACAACCCTCCCACCGACAACCCCGCCGCCGCCAACTCCCCTACCCGACAAGGTCGGCAGCACGAAGCGGAGTGACCCACCCCACACCGAAGAATTCGGACATTCGGGAACTAGGCGCCCTCTCCGGGCATTTACCCTCTTGCACCGCACCACGCGAGAGGGGCTCCATGACTACTCCCGACGACCGCGACCCCCACACCCCCCGACAGACTCCCCGATTCAGCCACTACCGCTTCGGCCGGGCCCCCGAGCCCGCGCCCGAGCCGCCCGTCGTCCTGGCCATCCCCCACCCCGCGCCGCTCACCCCGCGCGGCACCCTCATCACCTGCCCGACCTGCGGCGCCGAGCGCGACTGGCTCCTGATCCAGATCGGCGCGGACGTCTTCGTGCGCTGCCGCTGCACCATGGAGTGGAAGGAACGCGACCTAGACGCCGAGGACGTGGCCGGCGCACGCCAGCCCGGCCCCGAGACCGAGTGGGCCAGCATGGAGGAGATGTACCGCGGCCTCGGCTTCGACGGCCTCTTCGCCTACACCTACGTCGGGTAAGAACCCGAGCGGCGCTCCCGCGCCAGCAGCAGCTCGCCGAAGATCCGGCGGGCCTGTCCGCGTTGCACCGGCAGGCCGCAGGGCGCCGCCGCCCCGGAGTAGACCGACACGACAAACACGTAGGGCCCGCACCGCGTTCGCGGTGCGGGCCCTACGTGTTTCAGCACTCCCGCCACCGGCGGGCTGCGCCGGTCAGCGGACGGTGTAGCGGGCGGCGCCGTTGACGGTGTCCGCCTGCACGGCCTGGCCCCGGCGGACCAGGCGCAGCAGGCTCAGGTGTACCGGGCCGGGCCGGCGGCCGAGGTGGCGGGCGAGGTTGGCGGCGCTGCTGGGGGTCCGGGCCAGGTGCAGGTGGCGCAGGACCTCGGTGTCGGTGATCCGGTCGTACGTGGCGGTGGCGCCCCAGAGGCTGAAGACGGCGAGGGCGGTGACGATCAGGTGCCAGGCGACGCGGAAATCGTCGCGGAGGGCATCGTCGACGGCGAGGAAGGCGCAGGTCGCCGCCAGGACGGCGCTCGCGGCGCCCCAGAGCAGAATGGCGGACTTGCGGGTGCGGACGGGCAGCTTCACGGCTTCTCCAGATCGGTGCGAGGGCGGGGCCTGCTGGCAGTTACTCGAAGGGGTGGCGCTGCGGCGGCACCTGGATGGCGGCCACCGCGACGCCCTGGAGCCGGTGGAGCTTGATCTGGAGGCTGACCTGCTGGCAGCAGGTCAGGCCGAGCGCGGTGCTCAGCAGTACGTGGTGCAGGACCGCGCAGACCGCGGCGGTGGAGGCAGTGGAGACGGTACCGACGATCGCCAGGTACTGGACAGAGGCGAAGAGACTGGTGATCTTGACGGCCGGAGCGGCGGGAGCGGAGGTGATGGGGCGTTCCTTTCCTGTCAGGTGGCGAGGAACGTCCATGTTTGCTCTGTTTCGACCGCTTCGCGTAGTGGGTTGTGTCTGCCGGAGGCGAACACCGCGCCCGCGTTCCCTCGCACTGCACGCTGCTCGGCCTCCGGTGTCCGGTCTCGGCGATGATGGCGGGGTCTCGGACAAGGGGATAGTCGCCACATCGGCATTCATGGTGGGGATGACGAACATGGCGAAGCCCCGTCAACACCAGGCTGCACGCTCCGGACGAAAGCACCGGCTACGTCCAGGGAGCCGGATACGCCATGATCAATAAGCGAACCGTGGCAGCGGCCCCTTCCAGCTATCAGGGCGTACGGGGTGCCCGGCTTCCGCCCTTCGACTCTGCAAAACTCTGAGGGCGGGGTATGCAAGGAAGTAGCTGACGTGTTTTCATCGCGCTGCCACGTCAGATCCGATACCAGTGATCAATGGGGGGACATGGACTGGGCCCATGCCGCCGGGTACGGCGCCTTGGGCGGCTTACTGATAGAAGCCGTCACCACTTTCGGCCACTTGATCGATTGGCAGGAAGCCCGGCGTCGCGCCCGCAAGGCCGGACGGCGCAAGCTGCCGACGATCACCAAGTTCATGGATCCGATCGCGGACGCCCTGGTTGCCGTGAGCCGGGTTCTTCTTGGCGCGGTCGTTGGCTGGGCCCTGCACGGCCAGGTCGTCGGCGCCGGTGCCGCCATCGCGGCCGGGGCATCCGCCCCCGCCCTCCTGAGACAGCTCGCGACCAGTCACAGAGTCCGCGACATGATCGCCGGCCGTTCCCCGGAGGCCGGAAACGCCGATTTCGCGGCGGCGCTGATGAGCTCCGTACCAACCCCGTCAGGGCAGCAACCCGAAAGCCGAACAGAGGAGAAAACGTCATGAGCGGGCTGACCGACCGCCTGTGGCGCCCACTGCGAGGACTCGCCGGAACATCTTCGCCCACCGAACGCAGTTGGCGCGGTCAACCGCTCGGACGCCGCTACCTCGCCTCACTGCTGGACTTCCCCCTGCCCCTGCCGGCTCCGCAAGCAGCCACGGCCGGGCCACGCCCTCCCCAGGTGCAAGAGCAGCAGGCCCAACCGATCACGCACGTCGCCATCGTCAGCGTGTTCCCCATCCGCGCAGGACTCACCGCACTGATGCACGCCGTACGGAGCGGTCTGCGCGTGGTGGTCGACGTCGATGACCCGGCAGACCTCCCCGACCCCTCTCAGTACGAGCTCCTGATCCTCGACCTGGACAGGCTCGATCACCCTCTCGACGTCATCGAACAGCTCGCCCCACGAGTGAAGATCCTCGCCTTGTCCCTCTCCTTGGAACCGGCCGACGCAGCCGCCGCGCTCCGGGCCGGAGCCCTCGGCTACATGACCAAAGCCGACCCGCCGGAAGAGCTCGTCTCCGCGGTAGAAGCCGTCAGGTCCGGCCAACTCGTCACCTCCAGGACACTGCTCCACTCCACCAGCTGACCTGCCGCTCCATAGTCGGCTTGGGCCGTGTCTGCCATCTCCCAAGGATGCCGACGCGGAGACCGCCACCTTGCCCGAGACTCCGCCAAGATCACCGAGACCGGACATCCGGGGCGGCCTGGCACGGGTGGGTTCCGCACAGACGAGGGTCGGTGGGGGCATCCTGGTGCGGTGAACCGTCGCGGACCCCGTAGGAACCGGCGCCGCGCCCGTGCGGCGCAGCTCGGCATCAGCCTGTACGAGTTTCAGCAGCACGCCGCCGGCCGTGGAGAGCCGGACACCGAGAGCCCGCCCGAGCCGCGGGCCCGGCCGGGCGGGGTGCCGGAGCCGGCGCTGTGCTGCACGGTGGCGGTGACCCGCAGGGTGGCGCTGGGCGGGACGGTGATGGTCACCAGCGTCCATGAGGCGGGCTGCGGGGTGTGGGGGCCGGGGCGGTGAGCGGAGGGCGGCGCGTACCGAGGGGGGTGACGGAGCGCGCCGCCCGTCAGCGGGTACAACGAGAGCGGCGGGAGTCGGTCACGCCGAAGCGGTGGTCAGCGCCTGCGCGCGGAGCGGCTGGCGGGGGCGGCGGCCGGGAGCCGGAGATCCATGCCCCGGGCGGGCGGCTGGGTGCGGATGGACTCCCGCTGGTGCTCGGCCTGTTTCCACCAGGCGGCGCGCAGCTGGCGGCCCTCGTCGGTGTCGGCCCGGGCGTGCTTGAGCAGTCGCAGCTGCTCGCCGATGCCGCGGGTGCCAGCGAGCGGTATCGCGCGGTGCGGGACCGCGCGGTGAAGGACGTGCGCGTACTCGGCGCCGCCGAGGAAGATCACGTCGGCGTGGTCCAGGTCGAACGAGTCTGCCTGGTGGCGCAGTTGCTCGCCGGTGACGGCGTTCGCGTCGGTGATGCGGACGTCGTAGGGGGCGAGAAGGCGGTCGGTGGGCACCAGCCCTGCCTGGGCGGACAGGATGTAGACGGTGCCCCAGGCGCCGTTGAGGACGTCGGCGGTGCGGCGAAGGGCCTGGTGGTAGCTGCCGGTGTAGAGGTCTCCGGCCGGCACGGTGGTCGCCCCGGGTGCCGGGGCGGCCTTGCGGGAGCCGCAGGCCACGACGACCGCCCGGCGCCGCAGGGCGCGGGCGCCCTGTCCGCGCGCGTACTGGCGGCCGGCCTCGGTGAGGTGGACGGCGAGCGCGAACCGGTGGTCGCGGACGACTTGGTGGCCGTCGGGCAGGGGCCGGATTTGGGCCATCTGGCGGTCGGTCAGGTAGTCCAGCGTGCGCTGGTGCAGCCGCTCGCCGAAGAGGTGGTCGGGATGGGCGGCGGCGGCGAGGACGGCTTCGTGCGCGACCTGGGGCATCCGGCCGGAGGCGGCGCGCACGGGCCGGGACCGCTCCGCCTGGTTGGGTCCGGGCAAGGTGGCGTCGTCGCGCCGCCGGGCGTCCAGGACGACGGGAGCGTGCTCGGCCCAGCTGACGATCTCGTGCCATATCTCGGCCGCGACGTCCTCCTCGTCCGGTAGCGGGTGGCCGCCCTGGTGCGGGGGGCCGATCATCGTGTGGAGGGTGCGGTGGGCGGTGGCGAGGGTCTTCGCGAGGGTGCGGCGGGCGTGGTGGAGGTGGGGTGTGTTCGGGCGGGAGGCGTCCTTGGTCAGGAGCAGGAAGGAGGCACCGTGCTCCAGAACGGCCTGGAAGTGCTGCCAGGCCGCGAGGTCGCGGGCGGCGATGCCGCTCTCCCAGCCGTCCATGTCCACGATCTGGCCGTCCGTGTCGCAGTAGGAGTCGTTGACCGCGTCCCAGTCGGCCATGGCCTGTTGGATACCGCGGACGGCGGTGGAGACGGCGTCGATCGGGTCGGTGGGCTCGGGCATGGGTTCCGTTCGCGGGGGTCGGTGCCGGTGCGCGGTGCTCTACCGGCTGGCGGTGTTCGCCGGGGCGGCGGTGGCCGAGGCAGGTGGCGGGGTGGAGGAGACCGACACGGGGGCCGGGGCGGGGGTGCTGCTCTTGGTGCGGGCCGCCAGTGCCGCGGGCGAGAGGCTCTCCTCGCCCTCCGCGGTGAGGGAGCGGATGGTGACGTGCGGGCGGGTGAGCGTGAGGTCGAGGAAGTCGGCGGTGCGCAGCAGGGGCTGGTCGCTGGCGAGTTCGCTGACGAACGCGGCGAGGATGCGTGAGGGCGTGCCGGCGGTGAACTCGGCGTCCCAGTAGCTGTTGGGGCCGTAGGAGGAGACGGTCGCGGCGGGTGTGCCGCGAAGCTCGTGCAGGCCGGAGGGGATCCTGGCGACGGCGTTGGCGTAGAGGTCGGGAGGGCGGAAGCTCACGGCGCCGCGCGGGTCGACCTCGTCGCTCCAGCCGGCCCGGGCCAGGGGGATCAGCCCGAGGGCCAGCAGGCCCCGGACGTAGGGCTCGCGGGTGCCGTCCGGGGCTTCGTCCAAGACGGCTTCCGCCTCGGTGACGGTCGCGGCCAGCAGTTCGGGCGGGACGGACGTGCGGACGGTGAGGCTCCAGGCGACCTGGGCCCCGCGGTGCTGGGCGCCCCACACGGTCCACTTGGGCCAGGGGTCGTAGCGCGTGGGGGCGCCGTTGGGCAGGTGGACGCCGAGTCGGCCGCAGGGGCGGATGAGCCGGTCTTCGCGGGGCTGCTGCCAGCCGCGGTCGGTGAGGAATTCGGTGACGAGCCGGGCTCCGTCGCGCAGGCGGCCGACGAAGTGGCGGGGGGTGACGGCGACCATGTCGGAGGGAGCGGCCCAGTCCTGGCGCTCGATCAGGTCGCGGAAGCTGGTGGACAGGGCAGTCTCCGGTGTACGGGTGGGGTTATCGGGTGTGCGTGGTGCGGCGGGCCGGCGGGTCGGCTGCTGGCGGCGTCCGGCGGGGGTCGGCCGGGGCGGTGCCGGGTGCCGGGGCGGTGCGCCGGCTGCGCACGCGCGAGGCGGCGGCGGCCGAGGACAGCTGCGGTGCGGTGGCCGCGAGGCGTACGGAGGTGAGGAGCTGCCTCGGGATCCGATCGCCGTCGCGCAGGAGCGGGGCCGGGTCGGCGAGCACCGAGACCAGCGCGCGGACCAAGTACGGCGGGGTGAGTCGGGACAGGTGGGCCTGCCAGCGCCCGGGGGCGCCGGAGACGTAGAAGTCCGCGCCCCCCTGAAGGCGGCTGGCGAGGGCCTCGGCGGTCGTGGTCTGCGGGAAGTTCAGGCCCCGGCCGTGCGAGATGCTCGCGCTCGCGTAGCCGCCGGGCGCGACCAGGCGCAGCCTGGTGGCACCGGAGTGCGCGCTCCATCCGGCCGAGGTGAGCGGCTCGACGACCTCGCCCAGGGTGATGTCCTCCTCCTGGGAGAACGTGTATGCGGTACCGAGGTCGATGTCGGCGGCCACCGAGTCGGTCAGGAAGTCCAGCCAGTCGTCGGTGATCTCGGCGGGCGTGCTCGGGGTGAAGTGCGCCCTCCACTCCGAGTTGAAATCGAGGGGCTTCGGCCTCGCGGACACCCGCAGACCGTCCTCCGGGCTTCCCGTCACGCGTGCCCGCCCGCAGGAGCTGACCACCTGGCCGGACTCGGCGGCGTGCCACAGGCCGGAGGGGCGCGGCGGCAGCGGCCCTCGGGCCGCGGGGCCGGCCAGGTAGCGGGGGGACACCAGGACGCGGGGCCCCGGCGAAGGCGGGAGCGGTTCGAGGGACATCCGCTCCTGGTGGGCGGAGGGCACCTCGGCGGCCGAGCGCAGCGCCGGGCGCAGCAGGGCGGCCGCGGCGCTGTGCAGCAGGAAGGCCGGGGCGTGCGAGCTGAAGGTCACCTTCCAGGTGCCGTGGGAGGCGGCGCCGGTGAGCACGGTGGAGGGGTTGTCGCTGTGCAGGGGGCGGGTGAGGGCGGCCAGGCGGTCGGGGGCGAGCAGGACGTCGTGGCCGTCGCGCTGCCCGAGCGCCCACCCGGCTTCGCACAGCACCGCGAGGGCACCGTCCCAACCGGGCGCCGGATGGTAGGCGTCCCAGGGCGAGTACTCCAGCCGATGCGCGAGGGTGGACAGGACGGTGGCGGTGATCTCGCCGGGGGCGGCGTCGTCGAAGCTGACCGACCAGGGCACGCGCGTCCACGTCGGATCCGAGATATCGACTTCCCAACCGGAGGAGTCACCGAAGAAGTCGAAGCGCCGGGTCAGCCACGCCCTGCCCTGGGGGCAGCGGAGTATCGGGGTGCCGTAGGGGTTGCGGGGCCGCCTCCAGCCGAAGTGGTCGACGAGGTCGGAGACGATGTCCTCGCTGCCGGTGCCGGGGCCGGCGAGGTGGAGCGGTCGGACGAGCAGGTCAGGGGCGGTGGGCAGAGCGGGTTCCTTCACAAGGTCGGTCGGGCCGGCAGGTGGGCGGCCGGCGGGGCGGAGGCGGGCAGCGGCGCTCCGGTGGCGGAGCGGATCACTGCCGCCGGGAGGGTGGTGGAGCGGACGCGCGCGGCAGCGTGCCGGTCGGCGGGGTGAGGAAGGAGGAGCTGGGCGGCGAGCTGGAACGCCTGGCGTTGCCGCTCCTCCGTCCAGGACTCCAACTGCTCCACGAGGTCGGGCAGTGCCGGGTCCAGGAGGGAGTGCACGCGCAGGCCGGCGGCGCCGAGCACCGCGATGAGGGCGGCGGACTCGATGATCGGCGCGAGGTCCGGATGGAGGTCGTCGCGGTCGCAGATGTACTCGCCGCCGCCCGCCAGGACGTCCGAGGCACCTGTCTGCTCCTCGTCGAAGCGCACTTCGGCGGCGAGCAGCAGGCACCGCACGGCCTCGCGCAGTACCTGGGCGTCGTGCGGATCGTTCTGCCAGCGGCGGCCGTCGGAAGCGTAGATGGGTATCTCCTCGGATTCCGGGTCGGTTTCGGCAGCGGTGGCGCCGGTCCTGCTGGGCGTGCTCGGGCCGATCTCCCTCGCCAGCACGGTGCGCAGGGCGTCGTCGTAGCGGGGCAGCAGCCGGATGCGGACGGCGGAGGCGGCCCGGGCGGGGTCGGCTCCGGCGGTGATGCCGTGCGGGCTGAGGTCCTCGAAGTCGTTGGCGCTGCCGAGGAATTCGGGCAGCAGGGGCGCGATGGCGTACTGGCCGGTGTGGGGGTGCGGGCGAGGCAGGACGAGCAGCGCCCGCAGTCCGCCGTCCGTGACGATTCCCGCGCGCTGGTAGGCGAATGCACCCAGGATCCAGTCGGCGACGGCGTGGTCCCACAGCTGCTCGTGCAGGTCGGACCGGGTGGTGCCGGTGCTGATGTCGGTGGTGCCGGCGGCCCAGGTGCCGGGCAGCCGCGCGGCGAGGCCCTCGCTGAAGCACAGCAGGGCGCGGTGCTGCTCTTCGCGCCAGGCGGTGGCGGTGTCGGTCATCGTCGCCGGCCCTCGGCTGCCGGTGCCGCCGGTGCGGGGGGCTGCGGGGAGGGCGGGCGCACCGCGCTCAGGGGCAGGCGGACGGGGCGTGAGAGGGAGAGGGCCGCCGAGCGCCGGTCGATCGGGCCCCCGGCCGGGGTGGGGGTGGAGAGCTGGGTCAGGTTCGCGGCAGGAAGAGCGCTCAGCGGGCGGACGGCACTGCGGTCACCGACAGTCAGCTCCAGTGCGGCGTTCACGACGTGGTTCGGCACATCGTGCTCGAACGCCGCCGTCCATCCCCCGTCGGTGTCGCGACCGGACTTGACCGTGATGGTCAACTTCTCCGGGCTGGAGGGGCGGCGGTCGAACTCGACAACGGCCTGGCGGTCAGGCGACGTCCACGCGCGCACCAGGGCGCTCGTACTCCAGTGCTCGCGCAGTGTCCAGCCGCTGCCGGGCATGAGGCTCCTGGGCACGCCGAGGCGTTCCAGCCGGGTAGGGGCGATACCCCGTAGTGAGTGGGCGACGGTGAGCGCGGCGGCACGGAGGATCTCGGCGGGTGTGCCGGCGGTGAAGGTGACCGACCACGAGTCGTGATGGCTCTCGGGATCGGTATGCACCAGGAACCAGAGGTTGTCGTCGGCCGGTTGTTCGAGCCGCGCTGATGCGCAAGGCGATCGCAGGGTGGTGAGGGAGTCCTCCCGCTCCACGGTCCAACCCAGACGCGTGAGCGCCGTGGTGACGGTGGAGGTGTCGCCGGGGCCGGCCAGGTAGAGCGGTTGGACGTGAATGGAGGTGGTGATGGTCGGGAGTTTCCTCTTCGGTTGGCCGCGGCGGACGGGGGCGAGAGGGTCGGAGGTGGCCGCCGAGGGTGCGGGAACGGGGGGTGAGGGAGGTCAGCGGGCCGGAGGACGCCTGGCGTTCGGCGGTTGGGCATCGGGCTTCGGCGGGGTGCTGACGACGCGGGCCCAGCCGGCGGCCGCCGAGGAGGTGCCGAGCAGGGCCGCTGCGGCGCGGGCGCTGGGTGAGAGGGCGGCCGGCGGGAGCGGGGAGTCGGGGTCGTCGGTCCACGCCCGGGCATCCTCGACGGTGGCGAAGTGGCCCTCGCGCAGGGTGTAGGTGTCGTCGTCGACCTGGCGCCGGTCGTGGAAGACGCGCACCGGCCGGGCGGGGTCGGCGGCCTGGGTGTCGGTGGCGATGACCCAGGTGTCGTACGGCACGGTGTCGAAGCTGTAGTCGTCGTGGACGGCAAACCGGTTCACGGAGCCCCGCAGCAGCGCTTCGATGCGCTCGGTCTCCCGGTCGGCCGGCCCGATCGGGCCCTGGCGGGTGAAGGCCGCCGGGTCGGCGCCGCGCTGGACCAGCCAGGCTTCGGCCATGGCGGCCAGAGGGTGCCAGGCGTACTCCATCTCGAACGTGCCCGCCGCGCGATCGCGCTGGATGCGGACGGCGACCATTGCGGGCAGGCCCGGCACGTCGCCGTACGCGTGCGCGGCGTTGTAGAAGACGAGGTAGGAGTCGTCGCCGTCGCGGCGGTGCTGCTCGGACACCGCTTCGAGGTCCATGGCGCCGAGGTGGACGTCGGCCTCGGCGCTGGCGGTACCGGCAGGGTCGAGGCCGCCGACGCGGAAGTCGGCGAGGATGGAGAAGGGGACGGGGTCGATGGGCGGATCTCCGGTCGGGCGGGAGGGAAGTGAGGGGGCGGGAGTTCGGCGGCACTTCGCGGTGCGCCCCGCTCACAGGCGGGGGCGCATCGGCGGCGGCCTGTAGTCCCGGGGCGGCGGCGGGGTGGGGCCCGAGGGCGAGAAGTGCTGCTTCGTGCGGAGGGCCGCAGCCTCGGCGCGGGAGAGCGGTTCGGGCTGGCTATCTGCTTTGCTGGCCTCGTAGTCGTCGAGCAGCGGGCCGAGGTCGGAGCGCAGGTCGGCCCGCAGGCGGAGGTCTTCGGCGATCTCGAAGAAGGCCGGCACCTGCCGGGGGCCGGCGTCGGCTTCGGTGCCGTTGACGATCGCCTCCAGCTCCGCGCGGGCGACGTCGACCTCTGCAAGGGCGCGCTGCGCGGCGGCCAGCACCCGCTCGTTCACCCAGTCCAGTCGGCGCGAAACCCGGTAGAGTTCCTCTCCCAGTTGGGCCATCTGCCCGGTGGCGTCCCGGTGGATGGCCCGGTAGCCGTGGTAGCCCAGGCGCTCCAGCACGGCCTGCGAGCCGATCCAGGCCGCCTTGGGCGGTGGAGCGGTGTAGGCGGTGGTGAACGGACGCTGCGGGTCGAGGTTCTGCCGCAGGTCCTCCACCTGTACGAGCCACTGCTCGCCCGTGTCGCGGTGGGACCAGCTGTCCGTGAGCTGTTGGGCGTCGGAGAGGATGACGTCGAGGACGTCGACGGCCAGCGCGGTTACCGCGGCGGGGAGTTCGGGCAGCGGGGGCCGCTCCAGTTGGTTGCTGTGCCAGTAGATGTAGGCGCGCCGGGCGTCGACGGCCTCGGCGGCGGCCATGGCTGCCGGGAGGAACTTGTTGCGCTCGTCGGAGGTGCTGGTGAGGTAGTCGGTCAGGTGGGAGGTAAGGATGCGCGGATGGGAGGCGGGGTCGGTGGTACGGAGGATGGAGCCGAGGTCGGCGGAGGCGTTCTCGTACGACCTGGTTCCGGGGGGTGGCGTGACGATGCGGACTTCCTGGTGGTCGACGGGGTCGGGGTGTTCAGTTGGCGGTGCTGCGGATCGGGGCGTGCCGGGGCGGTGTGTCATCGCCGTCGCGGGCGGGGCCCCGGCGCGGGGCCTTCCGGCCCGGTGCTCGTCTGCGGCACGTCGGGGGCTGCGGTCCGCGATCGGCTGCGGGCGCTGGCGGCGCCCGTCCGGCCCTCTTCCGGGAAGTGGGCGCGGTGCCAGTCGTCGAGGCGGTCGTAGAGCAGAGCGAGGCGATTGATGGCTGCCCAGCTGAGCGTCGGCGCGGTGCCCGGCTCTCGGGCAGCGGGGTCCTTCGCCAGCTCGGGGCCAGCGGCGGATCCGCCTCCCATCCGCTGGACGGTATCGATGACGGCGGGATCGGCAGCCACCGCCAAGGCCCGCTCGATCAGCAGCTCGGTGCCCTGGCCGGAGTGGTGGAAGCCCAGCGCCTGAGCGGTTAGGAACGCCTGCGTGAACACCGACCACAGGTCACTACCGGCCTGGGTCCTGTGCTGCCGGTCGATCTCGTAGCTGCCGGTGTGGGCGAATAGCCGGGCGTCCTGCAGGCGCAGCAGGTGCGCGCGGATCTCGGCCGCGTTCACGGACTCGCTGGGCGGCCCGCCCCGGGGGCGGTTCTTCACCGGCATCTTGTAGTAGTGGGCGGTGAGCAGGACGCGGACGGTGCCGGCCGGTGCCAGGAGGTCGAGGGCGCTGAGGGTGTGCGGGGTGATGAGGGGTCCTTCGTTCAGCGGTGCCGGGCGGTGGCGGGCGGGGGTAGATGGAGCGCGGTCTGCGCCGTGGGGCTGTCCTCGGCACGTACGGCGGTGTGGGAGGAGGTTCGTGCGGCTGCCGCCCGGGCCGGGGCGGGCGCCGGGGCGGACAGCTCCCGGTACAGGCCGATCAGGTCCTGCAGGTGCTGGTGGCGCTCGGCCCGGATGGCCATGGCCGAGCCGAGCGAGGCAGGGACGGCGAAGGCGGGCACGTCGCGCGGGTGGAAGTCCCGGTGGATGTCGGCGGCGGCGTCCTGGAGCCGCTGTTGGAGGCCGCCGAGTCCCTTCACCGCGTGCTCCACGGCCGTCTGGACGTTCTTGTTCGCCGCGTCCAGCCGGAGCGCGGCCTGGCTGATCTGCCGGACCAGCGAGCCCAGCGGCCCGCTGCTGCCCGCGCCGGGCAGGGCGCGGATCCGGTCGACGCCCAGCGCCTGGTGGACGGCCAGGGTGCCGATCTCGGTGGGCAGCGGCGGCGGGGGCGTGTAGAGGACCGTGTACGGGGTGTGCGGGTCGAGGACCCTCCTGAGGTCCTCGATCCCCTCCAGCCACTGCTCGCCGTGGGCGCGGTCGCCGACTCCGCACCAGAGCTCCATGGTCTCCTGGACGTTGGCCAGCACCTTGTCGAGGGCGGTGGCGGCCAGCGGGCCCAGGTGCGCCGGAAGTTGCGGGATCTTCTTCCGGGGCCAGTACGGGGCGTTGCCGGACGGGCCCCCGGGGCACTGCGCGGCCACCAGGGCCGCGGCCGCGATGGCCTCGTCCCGCAGGTAGTAGTCGGGGTCGGGTACGGCGAGGAAGCGGTTCAGGCGCTCCTCGATGACGGCGAAGCGGCGGTCGGGCCGGGCGTTGCCGACGTCGTGGCCGAACTCTCCGGCGTGGTCGCTGTCGAACGGGCCGATGCCCCAGGTTCCCAAGTGTGTTGCCTCCTTGGCGTGGTGGCCCGGCTCAACGGGTGCCGTTGAGCCTGCGGGCGGGAGTCGGACCGCTGGCCGGGTCGGCGTTCACCGCGGACCGCGGGAAGTAGCGGCCGTCGGCGCGGTGCTGCGCGGGGATACGGCGACGGCAGCGGTGTGCGCGGCGGCCGGTGGGGCGTTCAGGAGGGCCAGCACCCGCAGCCCGGTGGCGGTGGGCCGGACCTTCTGCCCTGCGAGCAGGCTGGTGCTGGTGTCGCGTTCGATCAGCTTGCGCTGGAACAAGGCGTTGAGGGCCTTGCGGTCGACCCTCGCCCCGGTGGCCATGACCCGCATCGGCTGCCGGGTTCCGCTGTCGTACGCGGTGACCCGGCCGGCGGCCACCGCCTCCAGCGCCTCCCGCTGGGGGGCGGTGAGCTTCTTCTCCTCCTCCCGTGCGGGTTCGACGGGCCGCCGCTCGGGCGGCGGCGCCGGCGGGGAGGCGACGAGGACCTGGTGGAGGCCAAGGGCTCGCTCCAGCGCCTGGAAGAGTTCGCTGCGGCGCACGACGAGGTGGTCGAGCTTCTGGGCGCTGTTGCCGAGGACGCCGTGGGACAGCGGCAGGTCGACGTCGTCGCCGTCGACCACCCGGTCCATGTCGCGGCTGATGCTGGCGGCCGTGTTCACCAAGGTGGCCTGGACGGTGTCCAGGCGCCGGGCGATGTGGTCGACGTCGGCGGCGGAGCGGCCCAGCGGGGTGCTCTCGTCCTCTCTCCAGCCGGGGATCGCCCGCAGGTCGGGCACGTCGAGGGTGCGCAGGACCATCTGGGTGCCGACCCGGGTCGGCGGGAGACCGATCTTGGGGTCGGGCTCGGTCACCGGCCCGCCTCCTGCCGCGCGTTCAGCAGGTCGAGACCGGTCTCGACGGCTTCGCGCAGGGTGCCGGCGAGGGGGACGCCGGCGGCGGCCAGGCGCTGGGCGCTGTGCAGGCCGCCGGTGTGCAGCACGGCGACGGCGCCGGCCTGCTCGGCGGCGACGGCGTCGTCGAGGCTGTCGCCGATCACCAGGGCACGGTGCCCCTCGACGCCGAGGGCGGCCAGGTGGGCGGCCAAGGCCGGGCCCTTGGAGGGCGCCGGTTCTCCGACGCGGCCGTCGACGCGCTCCAGCAGCCCGCCGATCCCGGTCTTCGCGACCTCGGTCAGCAGCCGCTCGTGCGGGGCCAGGGAGAGCAGGCTCTGCCGGTGGCCGGCCGCGCGCAGGCCCAGCATGAGCTGGCGGACCCCGGAGCGCAGACGCACCGGCCGCCGGTGGAGCACGTCGAGGAACTCCGCGTTGCTGCGGATCCATTCCTCGTCGGTGATCGTCCGGCCGACGAGCGCGTCGTAGAAGCCTCGGATCGGGACGGCGTGCAGTGCCCGGTAGGTGGCGACGTCGATCAGGGGACCGCCGATGCGGGGCAGCGTCGCGTTGAGCGCCGCGACGTGGTCGTCGAGGTCGTCGCGCACTGTCCCGTTCCAGTCCCACACGAGATGGATCCGGGATGTCGAGCCGGTGTTGTCGGTGGTGCGGTGGGTCAAGCGGGCTTCTCCGAGGTGGTGGGGGTGAGGAGGTCGTGGCGGGCGGCGAGGATCGCGGCGGCGAGCACGGCGGCCAGGACCGGGACGCAGGCGGTGGCGGTAGTCCCGAGGGGTGCGAGGCGGCCGGCGGCGGCGGAGCCGGCGGCCTGGCCGAGGCCGATCACGGCGATCAGCCAGGCGGCGGCCTCGGTCGCGGTGCCCAACGGGGCGAGACGGTCGGCGAGGAGGAACGCGGTGGCCACCAGCGGGGCGAGGTAGAGACCGGGGCACAGGCTGACGGCGAGGACGAGGGGCGGGGAGGTGACGAGCAGCAGCGGCAGGCCGCACAGGGCGAATCCGGCGGCGGCGTAGAGGAGTTGGCGGCTGGGCGGGTGCGGCCAGGGCGAGCGGGCGAAGAGGAGGCCGCCGGCCAGGCTTCCGACGGACACGGCCGCGGGCAGGAGTCCGGCGAGCCAGGTGGCGCCGGTCGCGTCGGCGAGGGTGAGCGCGAGGACGTTGAAGCCGCCGAGGTTGACGCCGAGGAAGAACATCGCGGCGAGCAGGAGCAGCAGTCCGCGCGAGCGCAGCGCTCCCGTCCAGTGCACCTCGCGGTGGGCCGCCGGTGGCGTCCGGCGGGAGGGTTGCTGCGCGGCGACGGCCAGCGTGCCCGCCGCCGTGGCGACCGCGCACACCGCCAGGGCGATGTCGGGTGAGGCGAGTTGGGCGAGGGCGGTCGCGGTCAGGGGCCCGATGACGAAGAGCAGCTCCTGGCTGACGCTGTCGAGGGTGAACGCGGCGCGCTGCTCCTCGGGCCGGGGCAGCAGGCGGGGCCACATGGCACGCATCGCGGCCTCCAGCGGCGGGGTCGCGGCTCCGGCGAGCGCGGCCAGCACCGCGGCGGCGGCCGGGTGCGCGGTGCAGCCCGAGGCGGCGAGCAGGGCGAACGCGGTGGTGGAGAGCGCGGCGGTGGCGGCGGCGACGGGCACCAGGCGGGTGCGGTCGACGAGCCGGCCGAGCAGCGGCTGGCCGATCGCGCCCGCCAGGGCGTAGAGCGAGGCGAGGGCGGCGCCCAGCAGGACGGGGCCGTGCTCGGCCCGGACGGTGAGCAGCAGGGCGATCGGCGCCATGGCGGCGGGCAGGCGGCCGGTGAGGGTGCCGGCGAGCAGGGGGGTGACGTGCGGGGCGGCGAGGACGGTGCGCAGACCGGGCGGGCGCGGGGAGGGGATGGTCACGGGCTCCGGGGGGCGGCTGGGACGAGTGGGGGCGTTCACGGCGAAGCGGGCCGCGCAGGGCGCAGTTGGGCGGCGGCGGCACCGAGGTGGGCCGAGGCGCTGGCGAGCAGGGTGGCGGCCTGCCCACGGCTGGTGCGCAGGAGGTCGGCGGCTTCGGCGGCGGCGGGTTCGGCGGCGAGGTGGTGCAGGGTGTCGACCATCGCCTTGTTCGCGGCCAGCAGGCCGGACAGGGCGGAGGTGATGCTGGACAGGGGGCGCAGGTGCGCCAGGGCGGGGGCGTCGGTGAGGTCGACGAGGGCGGCGGCCGTCGCGGTGGCGGTGGCCAGGTGGACGAGCGTCTCCAGCAGGTGTCGGCTGAGCAGGCGGGTGCCGTCGGGGGCGGCCGGCGGCAGGCCGAGGGCGCGGGCGAGGGCCTGGACCTGCTCGCTCTCCTCCACCAGGTCGGCCGCCAGGTCGCTGGCGGCGCTGCCGGGCAGGGAACGGGTCGGGGACGTCAACGGGCCCTCCGGGCGGAGTCGGAGCTGAGCGGTGCGGGCGAGCTGAGGATCGGCGCCCCGGGGACCGCCGCGCGGGCGGCGGGCGAGGGAGTCGGGGTGGTGGCGGCGGCCGCGGCGGCGCGGGGGTGGGCGGGGGTGATGTCGAGGTCTTGGAGCAGGTCGACGGGCACCTCGCGCAGCCAGCGGCGGGCCGGGACGGGGCTGGCCAGAGCGGTCAGGACGGCCTCGGCGAGCTGGGCGGGAACGGCAACTCCGCGCAGCTCGGCGTACCAGGGGCTGCTGTGGGGGCTTCCGGCGATGATCCGCAGGGACGGCTGGCCGTCGTCCCGTCCCCAGCGCAGTTCGGCCAGAGAGTCGGGGGCGATGGCCTCGACCGTGCCCGCGCGGCGGTGCGCGCCGCTCCAGCCGGCCTCGGCCAGGGCGGCCAGCGCGCCCTCCGGGTCGGCGCCGGCCGATCCGTTCTCGGCGTGCTCGACGAGCGCGGCAACCACGTGCGCGAGGACCTCGTCGGGCACCCAGGCGCTGAACTGGGCGTACCAGCCGGGGCCGCTGGCCACCAGGGCGTCCTGCGAGCGCTCGGCGCTGTACGGGGTGAGGAGGGCGACGGTCTGGCTCCGCGGGTGGCGGAATTCGCGGCCGAAGGACGTGCCGGTCGACCGCCACCGTGCGGTGCGCAGGGTGCGCGCGGCCGCGGCGGTGGAGCGCAGGGTGGGCGGGGCGAGGTAGGCGGGGCGGACGTCGACGAGGGCGTCGGCGACCCGGGCGGGCAGGCTGCTGTCGGGGAACCCGGCGCGGTGCAGCATCGGGTTCGACCCCCTGCTGGGGATGGCTTCCATGGTCTGCTTCCTCCCGTCAGCGCCGGTGCGCGGCAGCGGGGTTGCCCACCAGCGGGGCCGCCTGCGGGGCGGGGCTGTCGCTGAAGGCGAGCGCGATGGTCGAGCGGACGGTGGCGGCGCCCGCGCGGGCGGCGGCCAGGGCTGCGGGCGAAGTAGTGGTGGCGGCGGGAGCGCTGGCGGGCGAGGTGACGGCGAGGCGGGCGGCCTGCTGCGGCTCGGGCACCGCAGCCGCCACGGTTTCCGGGGCGGGGACGTGGCGCTCGGCCCACCGGGCGAGGACCTCCAGCGGCTCCAGCAGCTCCCGGCCGGCCTCGGTCAGGTCGTACAGGTAGGCGCGACGCTCGCCCGTACGCACGACCAGGCCCGCGTCCTTCATCTGGGTCAGGCGCTGGTAGAGGACAGCGGGGTGCGGGCCGCCGTCGGGCAGGACCAGGTCCTGGATCTCCGACGGGTACACCGGCTCGCCCTCGGACGCGATCGCCCACAGCGTGGCGACCGTGTAGCGGCGGTCGAGGGAGGCCAGCGCCTGCGCGGTGTAGGCGCCCGGGCCGCTGCCGGTCGCCGGGCGGCTCTGGTGGACGGAGGCCCAGCGGGCGACGGGCACCTGGATCTGCAGGGCCTCGCGCCCGGCCTCGGTCAGGGCGACCGAGCCGTCCCGGCCGGAGCCGGAGCGCGCCACGAGGCCGCCCTCCTCCATCGTCACCAGCCTGACACCCAGGCTGGAGCCCATCCACGGCATCGCGCTGGAGAACGACCCGTTCAGCAGCCGGCCGCCGTTGCGGTCCAGGGTCCGCAGGATCGAGATCGCGTTCGACGCGCCCAGGACGGCGATGGCCTGCTGCACGCGGGGGGCCAGGGAGAGGTCGGGCACGACGGAGGAGGACACGGGGGTGGGCGTAGACATGGTGGTGGAATCCTTCGCGGAGCTGGAGCAGGGGGAGGCCGCGGGGCGGCGGGAGGTGCGCGCGGCGGCGGGCGGGCGGCGGGGAGGTCACCGCCGGGAAGGGTCAGACGCTGGCACGGGGCTGCCCGGCGACGGGCAGCGAGGAGAGGTCGGTGTGCGGCGGGGTCGGCAGCAGCCGGTGGTGCGGATGGTCCGGGTTGGTCGTGCACGCGCCGAACGGGCCGTCCGGGGAGCGGAGTTTGAGCAGCAGCGGCTCCAGGTGGTCGCGCTGCCACACCGACGGGCCGGTCGCCCCCGAGCGGGAGTCGGTCAGCTCCTGCCACGCCAGCCAGCAGTGGTGGATCCGGGCGAGGGCCTCGTCGTGCTCGGGCCAGCGGGTGCACCACGGCCGGCCGGAGGCGATCTCCGCCCCGTAGGCGGACAGCAGGATGTGGTCCACCCACGGGGTCATCGTGCGCACCTCCTCGGCGAGGGAGGCGTCATCGAAGGCCAGGATGGTCAACGACACGGACTCGCCGTCGCCCTCGTCGCCGTCGGCACCCTCGAAGCCGGCACCGAGGTCCAACTCCAGGAAGTCGTCGTCGCTGTCGTCGTCGTAGTCCTGGGCGAGGCGGTCGGCGACGATCGCCAGCGAGTCCCGCTCCGCCTGCAGCGCGGCCAGGGTCGCGCGCCACTCGGCGAGCGTCTCCGCGGTGACCTGGCCGCGCTCCGGCGGGCCGTCGGGGGGTGAGGTGGACAAGAGGTGCTCCGGATGGTCGGGGAGTCGGGGTGATGACCACGACCCTGCCCGGCAGCGATGTCCTTGCGCGGGAGATATCCGATGCCTTATGGAGGCCAGAATCTCCCTGTCAAGGAATTCGGTGATTCCCGCACAGAGGAATCCCTGGAGTCAGCAACTCCATTGCCAGTGAAGCCTGTTGGGGGACCACACCATTGCCGAGAGCGGTCAGCTGGGCCGACCGGGAAAGCCCTGTGATCTGCGTCACCCAGCCCTTTTCGAGGCCCATGACCCATTCCACGAATGCCGGGGCGAGGCGTCCTCGGGAATCCACCGGGTCCGGTGCGGGGCGGGTCACTCGCTCCCAGCGGGCGATGGCGGCGGTGTACTCCCCCCACCGGCCGACTCCCCCGGCGGCGGGGTCCACATCGGCAGGACCACCTGCGACAGCGGCGGCCGGTAGCCCTCGCCGGCGCGTCGCCCCGGCGTCCCGGTGTCGCTGGCCCTCGGCGTCGGCAGCATCCTCGCCGCGGCGCTCGACATCGTCAGGTCGCCCCGACTGCCGCGCTGGTTCGGGCCGCCCTTGCTCCCGTCGCTCGCGCGCGGGGTCGGCAGCAGGTGCTCCACCAGGTCCGAGAGGTTCGGGCCGTGCCCGCCCGCCCTGCGCAGGTCCGGATGCTGGCTGCCCCCGATCGCGCCGAGGTTCGAGGTGGGGGTGAGCAGCAGCGTGAGCGCATGCCCCAGGTTCTCCCGGCCCGCGTCCGGGCCCTTGAAGTCCCGGGCCCTCGGCGTCGGCAGGCCAGGCGGTGAGGAAGACGCGCTCGCGGCGGTGGGGAGCTCCGACGGCGCTTGCCGGTAGCACCTGCCAGCGCGCATCGTACCCGCGGAGGGCCAGGTCTCCGAGAACGGCACCGAGTGCCCGCAGAGGAGGTTCATCTCCGCTTTCTCCCAGACACCACGGGCAGGATTCCACGTCGCCATCGGCTGACGGGGCATGGGCGGAAGTGGACAGGAGGCCGCGGACGTTTTCAAGAACCACCAAGCAGGGACGAAGAGTTGAGATGGCGCGGGCGATGGTGTGCCACAGCCCGGAGCGGGTGCCCTCGGCCAGGCCGCGCCGGTTGCCGGCCACGCTGACATCGGTGCAGGGGAAGCCGGCTGCAAGCACGCACACCGGCTCGACCCGGGTGAAGTCGACCTCCGTGATGTCGCCCAGGTTCGGGACGCCCGGCCAGTGGGCCTCCAGGATCGCGGCGGCGGCGGGGGCGGGGTCGGCGTGCCAGGCGACGCTGCCGCCCAGGACGGACTGGACGCCCAGGTCCAGGCCGCCGTAGCCGGAGCACAGGGAGCCGATCCGCAGGTCCCGCGGGCCGGCGCTCATCGGGCCCGCCCCGACGTGGCGGTCGGCACCGTCGGGGCGGATACCTGCGGCGCCGCGGCCGCCGACCGGATCCGCGCGGGCTTGGCCCTGGCGCGAGCCGCGCTGGCGGCCTTCGCCCCGGCCGGACGGGAGTTGAGGGTGCGCAGCACGTCCGGCTCGGGGCCCCACAGGTGGCGCGCGACGCGGAAGGTCGCGCTCGCGGCCTCCTCGATGACGGTGTGGGCGTCGACCAACGCGGTGCGGAAGAGGGCCAGCTCCTCGGCGGTGGCGCCCTGCCGGCGGCCTTCGACCTGGACGGCGGCGACCAGGGCGGGCGCGGCGAACAGGTGCGCGCGGGCGGTCAGCACCGCGGCCCAGGCGTAGGCGACGCTGGCCCGCTGGTGGGCGACGGCGTCCACGGAGTCGCGGTCGGCGCCCTGCTGCGGCGGGTCGCTCTCGCCGAGGAGGTGGTCGTGGAGCCGGACGAAGCCGTACAGGTGGTCACTGACGGTGCTGGACGGGGGGATGGCGGGGAACTGGGCGAGCTGCGCGATCCGTTTGCCGTGGTCGCGCAGCATCTGGGCGGTGGTGGCCAGGATGTCGGCCTGGAGGCGGAGGGGAAGGTACAGGTGGGGCTCCGGGGAAGCGGGGGCGCGGGTCGCGGGTGGTCAGCGACAGCGGGTGGCAGGAGGTGGCCTCGCGCTCCGGCGGGTGGGCAGCCGGGCGGGGCGCAGGACGCCGCTGGCGGCGCTCAGCGGCGCGGAGACGGCTTGGACGCGCGGGGGGCGGGCGCCGCGGGATCGGCCGCGGGGGCCGGCGCGTCCTCGGGTGCCGGGCGGACGGCGGCGCGCAGCCGGGCAGCGGCGCGCCGCACGGCCCCGAACTGGTTGCGGGGGCCGTCCGGCCGGCCGGCGAGGTGGTCGGTGTGCAGGTGCAGGCGCCGGGCGGCCTCGTCCAGGGCGTCGCTCGCCGAGCGGTACGCGCTCTCCGCGTAGTCCAGGCTCAGGGGGCCGAGTGGTCCCCGGCTCGCCGCGTCGACGGCGAAGGCGAAGACCTCGCTCAGGGAGTACGCGGCGTAGGCGAGGCGGTTGACGGTGCGGGCGGCGTTCGCGGCCTCGCGGCGGGCCGTCTCCGCCACGTCCGGGGCGGCGAACGGGCCCGGCAGAGGCCAGGCGGCGACGGCGACGGCCTGCGTGTGCAGAGCCTGCAGGGTGGCGAGCTGCTGAACGGCCAGGTCGGTGGACGGCATGCGGAAGGGCTGTCCGGGGCGGGAGGGCCAGGCGGCGACGGCGGCGTCCACGCGGTCGGCGAGGGCGAGCAGTTGCTGCTGGCGGTCGGTGAGAGGGGGCAGGGGGTGCTCCGGGTGGTGGGGCCTCAGCGGCCCCGGTGCAGCGGGATGACGGTGGCTCCGGGGACGGCCGGGGAGTCGGGGGCGGAGGTGGGGGACGGGGTGCTGACGATCGCGGACCGGGCCAGGGCGGCGCCGCGGGTGGCGCGGTGACGGGCCAGCTCGGTAGCGGCGGCCAGCTGCGGGGCGGGCGCGATCCGGTCGGCCGCCTCGCTCAGGAGGCGGGCGGCCTCGGCCACCGCTTCGTCCGCGCGGGCGAGGGCCTCGCGGATCTGCGGCGGCCGGTCGGTCTGCGGGTCGAGCAGGGCGGTGGCGGTGCCCGCGACGTCGGCCAGGGCGCGGGCGGTGTGCTCGGCCGCGCCGCTCAGCGCGGCCAGGAAGCCGCGGTCGGCGCCGGGGTCCGAGACCTTGAAGAGGTACTCGTCGGTCAGATCGGCGACCGCCGACGTCAGGTGGGTCATCGGCCAGGCGGCCTCGGCCGCGCGGCCGGAGTCCAGGGCCGGGAGCAGGGTGGCGCGCGCGGACTCCAGCCGGTGGGCGGTGCTGCGCAGCAGGGCCTGCGGGTCGCTGTCGGGCAAAATGGTTCTCCTCCGGTCAGCGGCGCGCGGCCTTCGCGGCCGCGTTGCTGGTGGGGGTGTCGGGTGTGCCGGCGGGCGGCGGCGAGGAGACGATCCGGGCGGCGCCGCGGCGGCGGACGGCCTTGGCGGCGGTCTCCGCGGCCTGGGCCATGTGTCCGTTCGGCACCATGATCAGCGGGCTTGCCCGGTGCCGGGCGCGTTCGGCCAGGTAGCGGGCGGCCTTGCCGTTCGGGTCGGCCAGTGCCTCCTGCTCCCGGGCCAGTTCGTGCTTGCGGTGCCGGGCCAGGCCGGAGCGGGTGCTGCGGATTTCGGTGATCGTGTGGGAGAGCATGTCGTCGATCAGCGTGAACTCGTCCGCCACCCGCTGCTCCAGGCCCGGCGAGTAGAAGTGGCTGCGGATCGTGGAGCGGGGGCGGACCTGGTTGGCGAGGTCACAGGCTCGGTCCAGCAGTCCGGCCATCCGCTCCAGGACCCCGCTCGCCCGGGTGGCGGCGAAGGAGGGGCCCCAGCCCTGGCCCGAGTTGAGGATTCCGGGACCGGGCAGGTGCGACATCTGGGCCCGCAGCCCGGCGGCTATGGCGATGTAAGCGGCCAGGTCGGCGATGTTCTGGGCGAGCAGGTCCGGGACCTTGGCCGGCGGGCGGCGGGCGGTGTGCCGCACGTCGCGCCGGATGTCGGCGAGGCGGTCGGCGAGGTCGGCCAGGCGCTGGACGTCCTCGACGGCGATGTCGCTCACCGGCGCCGCCCTTCGGCTTGCAGTGCCGGGCCCTGCGCAACGGCCGCGGGCACCGACCGGGGGCGCCGGGTAGTGGCGGCGGCCTGCGGTGGACCGAGGGGCGGGAGGTCTTCTCGGATGGAGGCGATCTCCCGCGTACCGGCGATCAGCGAGTTATAGGCGATGGCCGCCGAGTCGAGGACCTGGTAGCCGAGTTTGCTCTCGCGCTCCTCGGCCTTCGGGTCGCTGTGGCCGGCGTCCACGGCGACTTCGAGGGCGGTGGCGCTCTCCAGCGCTTCGGCCAGGTGCCGGTTGGCGAGCGTGGCGTACAGGCGTCCGGCCCGAAACCCCCGAACAGCGGCCTGCCGGGCCGGGCCGGTGTCGGCGGTGCCGAGTTCGTCGAGGCGGATCGCGCAGTGTCGCATCACGGTCATGGCGTTCTGCGCGGCCTCGGCCAGGGCCGCGGAGGTGGGGACGGTTGGGTGGGCGGGTACGGAGGGGTGTTTGTTGAGCTTGCCGGCCAAGTGGTAGAACACGCGGCTCAGTTGGGTCAGTTCGGTGGCCAGGTCGGCGGGCGCGGGGGCGGGGACGGAAATGAGGGGCTCCGGAGAGGCAGGGCGGGGCGGCTACCGGCGCGGTGCGGCGGCGGAAGCGGGCGGGAAGGGGGCTGCGGGAGGGGCCGCGGAGGGGAGGGAGGAGGCCGATCGGGCGGCGGTGCTGCGGGCGACGGCGGCACGGCGGCGGGCCGGGAGGGTCTCGGTACGGCCGGCGCGGGCCTGCAGGCGCAGGCCGTCGGAGGCGTCCGCGAGGGCGAGCCGGGTGCGCGACAACGCCATGTTCAGTCCCAGGCCCGCCCGTCCGCGGACGTTTTCGGCGACCGGCCCGTCGAGGCCGTCGACTTCGTGCAGACGGGCGGCCATGGCGCCGGCCCGGCTGACGGCGGCCAGGGCCTGGGCGATATGGGCTGCGGCGTCGGCGAGCGCCCGGGCTGTGGCGCGCTGGACGCTGGTGGCCAGCGGCGCCTGGGCCAGGGCGACGGCGGTGCGCGTGACCACCCGGTGGCGCTCGCCGATCCGCTCGGCGTGGACCAGGAGTTCCTCCACCGACGGCGGACCTTGCTCGCGGTACGCGCGGGGCAGGACGGCGATCAGGTCGTCGACGGCGTCGGCGTGGGCCCGCAGCCGGGTGGCGGCCGGGGTGGGCGGCCGCTGCGGCGCTTCGGGGTGCTGCTGGGTCAGTAGGTGCTCCTGACGGGTGCTCGGGCAGGGGCCGCCCGCTGGGCCGGGGAGGGCTCGGCAGCCGGGCCCGGTGCGGGCGGCGGGGTGAGGGTGCGGGTGCGGGCGGCGCCGCGGCGCACCACGGCGGGGTCGCCCCGGGCGCAGGGGGTGCCGGCGTCGCGGCCGGTCACGGCGCGCCAGCGGCTCTGGACGGCTTCGGCTCCGCGCAGGGTGTGGAGGGCGGAGCCGAGCAGGCGGGCGGCGGGAACGGAGGCGTCCATGGCCAGCAGGCGCACCGCTCCGGCGTGGGAGGCGGTCGTGCGCAGCAGGGAAGCGCGCAGGACCTGCTCGGCCCGGTAGCCCGGCTCTCCCTGGTAGCCGGCGCGGGTGAGAGTGCGCACGCGCTCGGCGGTGAGGGTGCCGTCGGTGAGGGCGCCGCGGTGCTGGACCTCCCACAGCACGGTCAGCGGGTCGATCGGCTCGCCGCGGTGGGCGAGGGCGGCCAGGGCTCGGTAGACCTCGCGGTGCCCGGCATCGAGGAGGTCGCCGGGGTGCAGCCAGCCCACCAGGTCGGCGAGTTCGGCGGGCGCGGCGGTCAGCGAGGCGAGCAGCGCCTCCTCCTGGTGCCGGGTCTGGCGCGCCGCGGCTTCGGGGAGTTCGAGGGGCCACGGTCCCGCCGCCGCGAGGGGGCGTGCGTCGATCGATCCCCAGGTGTCGGCGAGGCGGTCGATCGCGGCGCGCAGGTCCGCAGTCAGCCGTATCACTACGTCGGGGTCGACGTCGGCGGCGCGGGCGGCGGCCAGCAGCCGGTGGGCGTGCTCGTGGACCTCCCGCCGCACCGCGCTCTCCAGCACCATCCGGCCGTAGAGGGCCGCGTGGTCGGAGGTGGGGCAGGCCGAGATCAGGGTGTGCCCGTAGAAGGGGGTGAAGGACGGGCAGGAGGCCGCGGCCGACTCCATCGCCTCCAGCGCCCACGCCCGCCGCGCCTCGGACTTCTCACCCGCGAGTGCCGGGTGGCCGGCCTGCTGCTGTGCGAGCAGCGCCTCGTACAGCGCCGCGTGCGCGGGCCGGTAGAAGTTCCTCGGCTCCAACCAGGTTGCCACGTTCGCTAGTTGACGCGGTGCGAGGAGCAGTGCGCCGAGGACGGCCTGCTCGGCCTCCATCTGCGGGGTCACCGTCCCGCCGCCCGGCGCCCGCTCCCCTCGGCCCGGGTGGGCGGCGAGGCACCGGTGGCAGGCCGGTCAGGCGCGTTCGTCGACGCGGTGGCCGGGGAGGAACTCGCCGCCGCGGCGGCACGGGTGCCGCCGGCGGTGCGGGGGCCCGTCAGGTCGGCGGTGATCTCCGCGTCGAGGCCGTCCAGGTCCTTGGCGTGCTGCCTGAACACCGCCCCCTCGCCGCGCCCGGCCTCGTCGGCGCGGTCCGCCACAGAGGTGAGCGCGTCGCGGAGCCTGCGCAGGGCGCCCAGTCCGGCGGGCAGGCTGAACGGGGCGCTGTCGGCGGCTTTCCACTCGCCCGTCAGCGGGAGCAGGGAGGCGTGGATCTCCTGCGCCACCTCCCGTAGGACTTCCGCGTGCTCGAAGGCCCGGCCGGCCAGGGCCTGCGGGTGGATGGAGCGGACATGGTCCAGCCGGCGCACCATCGCCGTCAGCGCCCCCAGGCGGGCGGCGGCGGCGAACTCCGGTGCGCACGGCAGCGCGAGGGCCGCGGTGTAGTCCTCCACCGCGTCGCGCAGCCGGTCCGGCCGCACGCGGTGCGGCTGCAGCAGGTCCTGCTGGTTGAGCTGGTCGAGTTCGCCGTTGCGCGCGTCGCGGGGATAGAGGCTCTCGTCGAACAGGCGGTGGTCGGCGAAGCTGAACCAGTTCGAGGCGACCCTGCCGGCGCTCGGGGAGAGAATGCTGACCCGGATGCCGGACCAAGTGTCCATACCGATGGCCTGGGTCAGGGTGGCGGTGACGGTCATGTCGCCGCGCCGGGCCACCTGTTGGACGCCGGCGACGGTGCCGTCGGGCAGCGGGCTGATCAGGCGAAGTGCCCTGGCCCGGTCGACCGGGATGCGCCAGGGATCCAAGTGGGGTACCTCCGGATGGGATGGGGTGACAGAGGGTGCGGGCGGACCGGAGGCGGGAGGCGTTCCGCAGAGCCGCGGGCAGCGGCAGGGCCGCCGAGGCCCGCCGCCCGAGCCCGGCGCTGGGGCCGGGCGGGTGTGTTCACCGCGTGAACCGCCGCGGGGTGCTGGGCGGTTGGAAGGCGGCGGGCGCCGCAGCGGGCGCGGCGCGCCGTGCAGCGACGGGGAGTCCGGTGGCCGGGTCGGTGGCCGGCAGCGGCGCGACGCCGCGCGCATCGATCCGGTCGACCCACTCCCGGGCTTCCTTCTCGGTCCGGAATCCGCCCTCGTCGAGGGTGTAGACGGCCCGCAGGCGGTGGACCGTCTCCAACTGCACGACGAACCGGCGCTCCGCGGCGCGGGGGTGGTTGTCCAGCAGCAGCACCAAGTGGGCATCGCGCTCCCCGCCCGTGGCGTGCTCGGTGTAGGCCATCTGCCAGGTGAGGATCTCGTAGCGGTCGCCGGAGCGGCGGATGCGGTCCTCGATCGTCCGGGTGCGGGCGTCGCCGGGCCGGGCGTACCAGTAGTGGCTGGGCGAGATCAGGCCCTCGGCCTGGCAGTCGTCACCGCCGGGCCCCCGGCTGTAGGGGTTGGCGGACAGGGGACGGTAGCGGGCGAGGGCGTCCGGGTCCGCGCCCCGCCGCGCCAGCCAGTGGCCGGCCCACCCGAAGGTGAAGGCGTCGGCCCTGCGGACATGGCAGGTCCGCGCGTCCGGGTCGAGCCGGACGTGGATGGCCACCGCGCGCTCGGCCACCCACGGCTCCTCGCCCATGTTCAGCTCGTTCCCGGTGACGATGAAGTGCTCGGTGCCGTCGGAATTCTCATCGGCCGCGACCACGATGTAGTGGTCGCTGTCGAACCACAGGTCGCGCAGGAACCGGCCGCTGGCCTCGTCGGCGGGCTTCCACTGCTGGTACAGATTGTCGATCATCTCGACGAAGTTCATATGGCCTCCCCGGACCTGCAGAAGTGGGAGGAGCGGCCGTCCGCGGGGACGACGGGGGTGCGCCAGGGATCCAAGGGGGTTACCTCCGGATGGGGTGAGGAGACAGGGGACGGGGCGGGCCGGAGTCGGAGCCGTGCCGAGGAGGTGTGGGCTGCGGGCGGCAGCGGGGCCGCCTCGGCCGCGCCAGTGCCCAGGGGGTGTCTGGCGGGGCCGGGCGGGTGTGTTCACCGCGTGAACCGCCTTGGGGTGCTGGGCGGTTGGAAGGCGGGGGGCGCCGCAGCGGGCGCGGCGCGCCGTGCAGCGGCGGGGAGTCCGGTGGCCGGGTCGGTGGCCGGCAGCGGCGCGACGTCGCGCGCATCGATCCGGTCGACCCACTCCTGGGCTTCCTTCTCGGTCGGGAATCCGCCCTCATCGAGGGTGTAGACGGCCCGCAGGCGGTGGACCGTCTCCAGCTGCACGACGAACCGGCGCTCCGCGGCGCGGGGGTGGTTGTCCAGCAGCAGGACGTAGTGGGCTTCGCGCAGGTCGTCGTCGACGGTGTTGCCCGAGTAGGCCATCTGCCGGCCGAGGAGCCGGTAGCGGTCGCCGGAGCGGCGGATGCGCTCCTCGATCACCCGGGTGCGGGCGTCGCCGGGCCGGGCGTAGCGGTAGTCGCCGGCCGATATCAGGCCCGTGGCCTTGAAATCGTCCGAGCCCCATCCGTAGGGGTCGGCCGGGACGGGCCGGTACCGGGCGAGGGCGGCCGGGTCGGCCCCGCGCTGCACGAGCCAGTGGCTCGCCCACGCATAGGTCATGGCGGCCTCACCACGGACGTGACAGATCCGTTCGGCCGGGTCGAGCCGGAGGTGGATGCCTCGCGCCCGCTGTTCCACCCACGGCATGCCGTAGGCCAGAGCGTCCGAGATCACGATGAAGTGCTCGCTGCTGTCGCGGTTTTGGCAGCTGGCGACCGGCTCGTACTGCTCGGGGTCCCACCAGAGGTTGCGCAGGAGCTCGGCGCTGTGCTGGTCGGAGGCGGTCCACTCCCTGCACAGGTTGTCGATCATGCCGGGGAAGCTCACGCCGGCTCCCCGGAGCGGCAGGAGTAGGGGGAGCAGCCGTCCTCGGGGCCGAACTCTTCGCGGTCGAAGGCGATGCGCTCCTGGGTGCCGAGGCGCTCGCGGCGGGTGCGGTGGTCGATGGGCGCCTCGGAGAGCGGGACGCGGGAGCGGTGCAGGTACGCCTGGCCGAGCAGCGGCCGTCCGTCCGCGGTGGCCCGGGCGTTGCCGGCGCGGATCGCGGCGTCGAACTCGACGACGTCCTGCCACTCCTCGGGGTCACCGTCGCGGATCGCCCTCCACTGGGCGTTGCCGTGGAACGGACACCCTAGGCAGCTGCTCTTCGGGGTGCTCTCCAGTCCGTGCTCGGCGAGCAGGGCCAGGCAGTCGCCGCGCGAGAGGCCCAGCTCGATCAGCGGGAAGCGGTTGCGGGTGTAGCGGACGTCGGCGTCCTTCGCCCGGTGGAACTCGTCCGTGCTGATCCCGATCCACTGCTCGGCGAAGACGCCGACCGGGATGCGGGCCGGGTAGGGGTACCCGAGGAGCGCCCTGACCTGCCGCTTTATTGGTTTGATCTTATATTCGCCCGTACACTGACGACGTGTCATCCCGGGGCTGCCGTCGCGGTTGAGGACGTAGAGCGGCATGCTCGCGAAGCGGTGGCCGGGGTCGAGGGCGTCGTCCCTGATGTTGCCGGAGGCGACCCGCAGGATCGGTATGCCGGCCGGGATGGCGATCTCGCGCTCGACGCGGTCGAGGTGCTCGTAGACGCGCTTCGGCTCCCAGCCGGTGTCCGCGAAGATCGCGTAGTCCAGTTTCGGGAGTTCCCCGAGGGCGGAGAGCAGCAGCAGGGTGGTCGACTGCACACCGGCACCTAGAGAAAGCGTCCGCACGGTCGGGGTCGCGGGGGCCGTGCCGGAGGAAGTGGGGGTGCGGTTCACGCGGCGGCCCCTGCCTTGGCGCGGGCCCGGTCGGTGATCGCGGCGGTCTGCGCGGCGGACGCCTTGCCGATCACGGCGGCACCGGCTTCCTTGTACCAGGGGCGCAGTTGGAGCAGGGCGGGCTTGATGCCGGTGGCCAGCAGCAGGGCCGTGCCCTTGGGCAGGGCGCGGATCTGGTCGGGCGGCAGGATCCGCTCCTGCCGCATCGAGGTGGAGGTGGAGCGGCCCGACTCCGAGGTGGAGTGGGAGACGCTCTCGACGTCGTGCTCGCCCACCAGGCGGCTGAGTTTGTCGGCGAAGTCCGCGTCGTCGATGCCGCTGCCCAGGACCTTGATGGTGGCGGCGGACCACATGGCGTCCATGCCGGCCTCGCCCCAGCATTTCTGGCCCTGGCGGTAGGACTGCAGGATCGTGATCGGGATGACCCCGCGTGAGCCCAAGTGGCTGTACAGATCCGGGAGATCGGCGATCTTGCAGACGTTGGCGGCCTCGTCGAGGATTGCCAGCAACGGCGGGTCGAGGCGGCCTCCGTCGCGCTCGGCCTGGACGACGGCGGAGCGCATCACGGAGTCCGCCGCCGCGGCGATCAGCGCGGACGCGGAGCCGCCGCCGTCCTTGGACAGCAGGAACAGGGTGTCGCTGCTGGCGGCGAAGGCCGACGGCTTGAACTCGGGCAGGGTGTCGGAGGGAGTGACCCAGACCGCGATGCCGGGGTCCAGCAGGCAGGCCGCGTACTGACGGGCCGTCTCGTAGATGCCGTCCCTCGTCTCGACGGCACCCGACACGGTGCCCTGCAACTGGGCGGCGATGGCGGTGAGCTGGTTCGCCTTGAGGATGTCGATCGGGGTGCGGTCGGAGGGCTGGGCGAGCCAGGCAAGGACGTCGGTGATCGGCCGGCCGTCGGCGCCCGCCGCCAGGAACAGCGCGGTCAACGTGTTCGCTGCGGCCGTGCTCCAGAAGTCGGTCGCGTTGGAGGCGTCGACGCTGGCGGTGACGAAGTGCCCGGCGAGGCGCCTGGCGCCGGGCAGGTCGCGGGCGTCGGCGAGCGGGTTCCACCACATGGCCTGCTCGGTGTGGGCGATCTGCTGCGGGTCCATCGTCCACACGCGGCCGACGGCCGAGCGGGCGTCGAGGGTGGCGGTGAACGCGTCGCCCCCCGCTTTGTTGGAGGTGAGCACGACGGGGCCGGGGGCGGACAGAATCGAGGGCACCGCCAAGCTGGTGGTCTTGCCGCTTCGCGGGGCCATGATCGCGACGGCGACGTCCTCCCAGGACGCGCGGACCTCCGGGCCGCTCTCGCCCAGGGTTCCGAGCAGGATGCCGGTGTCCTGGGGGCGGATGCTGCCGGGCTTCGCCGCGGCCAGGCTGGGGCGCAGGCTCTTGGCCTTCGCGGTGATCTCCTTGGGCAGCAGCGCCGAGAGGTCGCGGCTGGTGGCGAGGCCGGCGGACTTGGAGCGGCGGTGGCGCAGCCACAGGCGCAAGCCGAGGGCGGCGGCAGCGGCGGCGAGCAGGCCGGGGGCGATCCGGGCGCCGAGCAGGAGCGCGACGGCACCCAGGACGGGCCAGGTCTGCTGCGGGTGCAGGGCGGCGGCGATCGGCTGGAACGGCGTCCAACCGCCGCTGCCGAGGAAGGCGTTGGCGGTGTTGCCGCAGACCCAGGCGAGGGAGCCGTAGGCGATCAGCGCCAGTCCGGCGCCGATCAGGGTGTAGAGGAGGGCGTCGGTGCCCGGGGACGGGGACGGGGAGGAAGGAGAGGAGGAGGGGGGCAGTTGGCGGGTCCTTGCGGGAAGCCGGACCGCGGGAAGGGGCACGCGGTCGGCGCGGGGAAGCCGCAACGCGCGCGAAGACAGCGCGGTCGGCGTAGGGAAGCTCAACTGCTGCTCGATGCAGCGCAGTTGGCGAGATGGGTGCCGTCGTCCTTGCGGGCGGGTGGCGGGGGCGCGGTCAGCGCGCGGGCGGCTCGGCGATCCGCGGGTGCGGGGCGGCGGTGCGGGCGGCCTCGGCGGCAGCGGCCTGGTGGATGCGGGCGCCCGGTCCGGCCGCTTGGGCCGCGGGCGAGAGGCTGCGGGCGGCCGAGTAGCGCTGCCGGGTGTCGGCCGCGTCGAGGTGGCCGAGCCGGTTGGCGACGGAGGCCACCCGGTAGGCGCCGAGGGCGAGTTCGGCGCCCTCTCGAAAGAGCGGCTCGTGGATGTCCGGGTCGCCCCAGGCGTCGGCGGCGTGGGTGCCGAGGCGGGTGAGGAGGGCGGCGAGCGCCTGGACGGGACCGGGCGGCAGGAACAGGGCGTGGAGCATCTCGGCGGCCTCGTCCGGGTCCATCGTCTCGACGCATTCGCTCAGGTCGGAGATGGCGCGGGACAGGCGGAGGGTGGCGTCGTGGGCACGGGCGGCGGGTGGGCGGGCGTGGGGTTCGGGCAGGGCGGTGCCTTTCGTTCAGCGGGATCGGTGACCGGGTGGTGCGGCGGTCGGCTTCTGGGTCGGCGGCGGGGTGCTGCGGACCGGGCCGGTGCGGGATCCGGCGCTCGGCGCGGCGGCGAGTCGGCGGGATTCGACGTCCAGCAGTTGGCAGACGGCCATGGCGCGGGACAGGTCGCGCTCCAGCCCTGGGGGGCGGCCGTCCGGGCGGGCGAGGGGCGCGATGATGCGCACCTCGTGGCTGTCCACCCGCAGGGCGATCCAGCGGCAGGCCGGCGCGTCGCCGACGGGGGCGATGCCGGTGGCGGCCAGCACCCGGCGGGCGGCCTCGGCCCAGCGGGCGTCGGGCAGCGGGGGCGAGTCGGGGTGGGCGCGCAGCGTGCAGTGCCACACGTCCCGCTCGCGCCCCGGCCGGCGCTCGCGCTCCGGCCGCAGGCGGATCAGGTCCGCGTCCAAGTCGGCTGCGAGCGCGTCGAGTTCGGCGGTGCCCGGCAGGGGCAGCTCGGCAAGGGGGCGCCAGGCGGCGACGATCCGCACCCGGGGGCGGCCCGGGCGGTGGCGGGCCTGCTGCTGGGCGGAGACGAGCAGGTCCCGGGTGCTGGCGTAACGGGTGATGCCGGGGATCACTGGAAGGAACGTTTCTTCATCGCCGCGCGGACGGCTGAACCCGCGGCTGCGCGGCCGGGGCGGCGGCCGCCGGGGCGGCGGAGCGGATGCGGGCCGGGCGGGGGGCGGCGGCGCGCAGGCCGGCGGCCGCATCGGCGAGGTCGGCGCCTGCGTCGTACACGTCCTGACTGGTGCGGCCGAGGTCGAGCTGCAGGTGGGCGGTGCCCTCTCGGGCGCCGCTCCAGCGCGCCGCGGCGCCGAGGAAGTCCGACAGCGCTTCGAGGTGCTGCTCCGCCTGCTCGACGAGGCGGGCGGCCTCGGCGGGGTCGGCCGTCTCGTCGAGCAGGGCGGTGAGCCGGCGCATCGCGGCGGCGGGATCGGGCACCGCGCCCGCCCCCTGGCGGGGAGCGCCCCCGGATGCGCGTTCCACGGTGGGGGTGGCCTGGGCGTGGACGCGCGACAAGGTGCGGTCGGCGTCCAGGGGGTGGGGCTGGAGGGCGGCCGGGGGGAGCTCGAACGAGAACCAGGGCCACAGACCGCCGATGCGGTAGAGGCCGCGGCCGTCGGGCGCGACGTCCTCGCTGCCGGCCATGCCGGCGTGCTCGGCCGTCCAGCTGAAGCGCAGTTCGCCCCGGCTGTCCCAGCGCGCGGTGAGGCCGCCGCCGTCGGCGGCGAGGTCGGCGGTGATGTGCTCGGCCACCTCTCGGGTGAAGCCGGCGGTGCAGTAGGGCTGGGCGTCGCCGTCGGTGTGGTCGGGGCCGACCAGGCCGAGGTAGGGCGCGCGGTCGAAGGCGCCGTCGACCCAGAAGAGGTGCAGCCGCTCGCCGGACTCCGGGCGCGGGCCGGTGCTGCCGTGGGCGGCGGTGATCTCGGCGAGGCCGGTCGCGGCCCAGGCGCGCAGCCCCCGCACTAGGTCCTCGGTGGCGGTCTCGATGGCGGCCCGCGCGTCCTCGATCGCGTCGGCGACGTCGGCCAGGTGCCAGCGGACCTCGTAGGCGGCGGGATTGCGCTGCGGCGCGGAGCCGATCGGGTCCAGGGCGCGGGCTGCCTGCCGGGCCAGGCGGGCGGTGAGGGCGAGGACGCCTTCGTCGCGCAGAAGCCCGGAGACGAGCTGGGCGATCTGCTCGGGCGCCGCGTCTTGGAACCAGCCGGTGTTCGGGGTCTGCGCGGACGGGGCGGGTCGAGGGCTGGGTGCGGGTGTGGTCAAGTCGGCCTCCGGGAGGCAGGGCGGGCGGACGGACCGGGCGGCGGGAGCGGGGCGGGCGGCGCTGCGGTCACGGTGAAGGAGGCGGTGGAGCGGACAGTGGCCGACTGGCGGCGGTCGGCGCGGTCCGCGGGGCGGGGAAGGTAGCCGACATTGTTGGCGGAGGCTGCGAGGTCGGTCATGCGCCGGGAGGCGGCGTGGAAGAAGTCGGCCAGGTCGCCGTCGTAGTCGTCGGCGGTGGTGCGGCGGACGTGGTCGCCCGCCCGCCGGAACGCGTCCGCCATGGCGTGGATCGGGCCGTTCGGGCCGCTGACCATCTGGGCGGCGGCGTCGGCGAGGTCGTGGACGTTGTCCATCTCCTCCAGCAGGCTCAGCAGGTGGTCGGCGCTGCGGGACATGGCGTCGAGGACTTCCATCGTCCGCTCGTCGAGGTCGGAGATCCGAAGCTCCGGGTCGAGGTCGACCCGGTAGCCGGCGGCGGCCAGGTGCTCGGCGGCCCGGGTGGCGAGCGCGCGCCGGATGAGCGGTCCCTCCCCCGCCGGCAGGTACGCCGGGGAGGTGGGGCGCCGCAGGGCGCGGAAGCCCAGGTTCTTGATCAGGCGCAGGGCCCGCTCGTCGGCGCCGTGTACTTCCACCGGGCCGAAGGTCCCCGGTACGACGCTGATCCCGGAGCGGGCCTCGGACGCGTTCAACGCAGGCTCCGGGAAACGACGCCGGGGTTGGCGGTCACCTCGAAGGCGGTGGCCGTGGCCGGGGACGGCGTCGCCGTCGCGGCGACGTGGGCGGAGGAGGCCGCCGTGGCGCGGCGGCGCTCGGCACGGCTGGCCGGCGCAGGCGCGGACGGCGGGTAGGTGTCGCCGTACCCACGCAGCCCTACCACTGCGGCTTCCACCTGCGTGATCAGGCGGATAGCGGTCAGGTCTGCGGAATTCAACTGCTTCGACACGGGGTCGGCGGAGGCTCCGTTGTCGGCGGCGTTCAGCTCAGCTCGGATCAGCGTGTACCTGATCTCGACAAGCGCGGTCTCGACGATGGCGAGGAGGTCCGCGCTGGCGGCCGGGGTTGGGCTTTCGCGCAGGGCATCGCCGAGGCGGCGGATCGCCCAGACGGCGACTTTCCCGGTCTCGTCGGTGTCAGGCTGGGCGAGGATGAGGGAAAGGATCGGTGGCGGCAAGGGGTGGGGGCCTCCAACGGGTCAGTAGTGGGGGTTTTCGGTGGAGCGGTCGGCGTCGGTGGCGGCGCCCAGCAGTTCCGGCAGGTCGCCCGGGTCGGCGTCGCGCTGGTCGATCCACCAGCCGGCCCGGTCGACGGCGCGGGCCTGCTCCTCGATCTCCTCCCAGTCGCTCTCGCCGAGAGTGCCCTCGGCGACCAGCACGCGGTGGGCGGCGGTCATCAGCTGGTGGCGGGAGCGCTCGCCCCAGGCCAGGGCGCGCTCGGGTCCGGACAGCGGCGGCATGCGGAACTTGGTCGCCCACTCGGCGGCGGCCTGCTGCTCCTCGGCACGCCGGGTCTCCAACCAGGCGGCGCGGCCGGCGTCGTCGTTCTCGCGCTGGGCGCGCCAGCAGTCGGTGCAGTCGCGCCCGGCGAGCCAGCGGGCGTAGCCGGCGCGCCGGTCGGCCGGGCGGGTGGAGAGGTCGTGGTCAGCGCTGTGGCCGCAGCAGTGCTCTACGGTCCAGACGGTCTTGACGGGCAAGAGGTTTTCTCCAGGTCAGCGGGTGTGGATGCTGTAGGCGACGCGCGGGTCCTCGGCGCGGCGCACGGCCTCGGCGGGCTGGGCGGGCTGGGCGGGCTGGGCGGCGCTGACGCGGCCCAGGCGCAGGCTGGTGGCGCGGGCGGCCTGGGCGCGGGCGCTCAGCACGGGGGTGGCGGCCGCTCGGCTGCCGCGGGCGGCGGCGCGGGGGCGGGCCGGGGCGGAGGCGCTGATCGCTTCCAGGTCGCGGCGGACGCCGCCGAGCGTGCTCTGGGTGTCGGCCAGGGTGGCGGCAACCGCGACGGGATCGAGGGACTGCGGGTCGTCGCGCAGTTGCTGGGCCAGCCCGGCGAGGATCTCGTCGATCGTGGCGAGCGTCTTCTGCCGGTTGGTCACCATCGCCGCCATCCGGGCATCGGGCGGGCCCTCGGCGGCCGGGACGGGGTGGAGCCGGGTGTTGAACGGGTCGATCCCGGGGGCGTGCACCGCAGCGCGGTCGGGCGGGCTGGTGTCGTTCGGCTTCTCGGCGGGGGCAAGGCGGGTCAGGAACGGGTCGGCGGGCCCGGAGTGCGTGGGCGGCGTCGGTGCGGCCTCGGCTTCGCGGGCCCGGTCCTGCGCCTTCTGTCCCAGGTCGCGGGGCTCGTACGCCAGGTCGGTGCTGACGTTCAGTCCGGCGGCGCGCAGGGCCGCGACGGCGGCGGTGGCGCGCTGGGCGCCGTCGTTGTCCGGCAGGTTCAGCGCGAACAGCTCCCGGCCGCCGGGGGTGCGGTAGAAGCCCTGCTGGGCGAGGAGCTGCGCGGTGCCGGGGTTGCCGGAGCGGTCGGCGGCGGTGATGCCGTGCTCGGGGTGCGCGCCGATCACGACGTCGGCCGCAGACCCGGTGACGTCGGTGCCGGGGGTGACGATCCTGGGGCCGGGTCCGGCCGCGGCGGAGGCCGGGCTGGGGTAGCCCGGGTGCTCGCCGTAGTCGAAGGCGGGGTCGGCGCTGACGGCGGCGCCGGTGGAGCGCAGAGCGGCGACGGCCTGCCGGGCGTGGAGGAAGACGCTGTCGGTGCGGGCGGTCAGGACGAGGTCGTCGGTGCCCGCCAACGCGGTGTAGCCGTAGTCGGCCAGCAGGCGGCGGTGCTGGTAGGTCGCCCCGGCGAGGCCGGTGACCACGACGCCGTGCACCGGGTGCCGGACGAACTGGATGGTGGGGTCGGGGATCGGGGCTCCTAGAGAGAGGCGGCGGGGGCGGTCTGCGAGGGGGCGGCGGCGGGCGCCGGGGCGGGGCTCTGCAGGATCGGCCCGCCGGTCAGGGCGTGGGCGGCCGTGGCGGTGGAGGCGGTGGCGGCGCTGGAGCGGGCCGAGCGGGCCGAGGGCGCCGGGGCCGCGGAGGTGTCCAGGACCGCGCCGAGGCCGACGAGTTCGCGCTGCAGGCCGACGATGCTCACGTGCAGGGCCTCGGTGGCGATGCGGGCCTCATCGATCCGCCCGCCGACCTGCTGGTCCTGGCCGACGGGCAGGCTGGAAGTCCACCGGCCGATGTCGTCGAGCAGCGCGGACAGCTGCGACAACGCGCCGGTGTCCTCGTCGCTGGCGGCGTCCAGCAGGTCCGCGATGTCGCGGCTGTCGGTCAGGGTGCGGATGTTGACCCGCTCGACGGCGAGGTCTTCGACCGCCTCGGCGAGCCGGTCGGCGGAGGCCGGTGCGGCGGCGAGCCCGCGGGTGGCGATCTGGACGCCCAGGTTCTGCAGGACCAGGCTCACGCGGGCGGCGGCCGCCAGCGCCTGGCGCTCGCCCAGGCCGGGCGGCTGCAGGTAGATGTCCCGGCCGCTGTCGTGGGTGAACCCGAAGCGCGCCAGGATCTCGGGCACCAGGGGCTCGGTGGCATCGGCGGCGGTCGCCGCGACGATCCCCTCGGCGGGGTGGCGGGCGAAGACGATGTCCGCACCGTCCGGGACGAGGGTGCGCTCCGGCTCCAGCGGACCGCTGAAGGTGTCGACGCGAAGTCCGCCGACGTTCAGGAAGAAAGCTGCGCGGGCGGCACGGGCAACGGCGTCGGGACCGGCGAAGAGGTAGGAGCAGCCGTCGTCGGCCCGCACCGCGTCCTGCTGGTCGAGGAGACGGCGGGCGCTGTCGGGCAGGTGGGGGACGGTCCGGGCGGTGATCGCGCCGTCCGGGCCGGGGGCGAAGGAGATGTCTGCGGGCATGTGGGGTCTCGCTGATCGAAGAGGGACGGGAAGCGGCGTCAGCGGCTGCGGGCGTCGAGTGCCGCGACGGCGGGATGGACGGGGTGCGCCGCCCGGACGGCGGACGGCCGCACCGGGACGGTGCCGCAGGTCGCCGCCCGGGCGCGGGCGGGCTTCGGCGGCCGGGGCTCGCGCAGGACGTGGACGCGGAAGTCCCGCCGGGCCTGGCCGGCGTACCAGAGGGCGTAGTCGTCGGTGATGCCGAGATAGCCGTCGTGCCGGGAGTGGAGCAGGCCGAGGTAGTGGTCGCGCTCCCCGGCGGGAGTGGCCAGCATCCACTCGCTGTGGCCGAGGGTGCGCCGGGCCTCCACCCGCAGCCGCCCGTCGGCGACCTCCTCAGTGAGGGCTCTGGCGTGCCGGGGCACCGTGCCGGCCGCCAGCCGGGCCCGGGCCTCGGCACCGGCGGCGCGTGCGACCGCGGCGGCGCCGGGGAACGGCGCCGTGCTGCGCAGCCACCGGTAGTGGCGGGCGACATCGGCCGAACGCTGCTCCGGTGCGTGCCAGTTGGCCACGCGGTGGCCGGCTGTGATCAGCAGATCGACGGCCGTGGAGGCGGCTGCGATCTGCTCGTGCCGGTCGTGCTCGCCGATGCCCGGCTTGAGTCCCCAGGCGCACAGCGGCTCGATCCGGCGCTCGAAGCCGCAGCGGTCGAGGACCAGCCGCACCAGCGGGTCGTCCTCATCGCAGGCGATGGCGAACTCGCCGTAGTCGAAGTCCCAGCCGAAGACCACCGACGGCCGGTGCGCGGGGGTCACCGGCTCCGCACGGCGACCGGGGTGGCGGCGGTCACGGCGGCGGCGCTGTGCTGCTGTTCGGTCCGGGCCAGGAGGTCGAGCAGGTCCTGCTCGGCCTCGTCCCGCGCGGTGGCGATGTCCTCCAGGACCTCCAGCTGGGTGCTGATGTCGTCCAGCAGCCGGTCGTCGACCCGGCGCTGGCGGTCGGTGGCGAGCCGCAGCCGGACGAGCTCGAAGGCGGTCTGGGTCTCGGCCTGGGCCAGTCGCCGGTGGGCGTCGCGCAGGCGGGCGGCCGCGTCATCGAGACCGTCCTGGGCGGCGTGCAGGGCGGCGATGCTGAGACTGGTGGCCGCCTCGACCCGGGCGTCGAAGCGGGTGAGCGGTGCGGACATGGCGGACATAGGTACCTCCGGGGGAACGGGAACAGGCGGGTCACAGCGCCAGGCGGGCGGCCTTCGCGGGGGCGGGCACCGCGGGCGCGGGGGTGCTGGGCTGGGCGGGGTGGAGACGGTCGGCGTTGCGCGTGGTGGTGTGGGCGGCGGCGGAGCGGGCGTCAGCGGCGGACGGTGCTGCTGCCGCCGGCGGGGACAGCGGCCTCCCGAACCCCTCTTCGGCGGCGGAGGGGTCGGGGTAGTGGACGACACCCCACCAGCCGCTGCCCTGCTCGGTGTGGAAGGTCGCCGCCCGGCCGGTGGCCGGGTAGCTGCCCAGCAGCTCAAGCTGGCCGTACACGCCCGAGTAGCGGCCGCTGATGACGAGATGGCCGGCTTCGATGTCCGCACTCACGTGGTGGCCGAAGACCGTCCCCGGGCCAGTGGTCCGCACCGGACGGGTCTCGCCCTCCGGGCCAGCCTGCGCGGCCTGCTGGCGCTGCTCGTCCTCGGAGTACAGGCGCAGCAGCCCGTACCCGTGCGCGGCCAGGAGCCGGGCCGCGTCGCGGATCACCCACTCGGCGGAGATCACCGGATCCTCGGGCAGGCGGTACAGGACGTCGGCGCCGTGCTGGAGGAAGCCGGCCTCCTCCAACTGCGCGGCGCAGACCGCGTCGGGCGCGACAGCGATGTGGGCGCCCAGGGCGGCGTCGTACCCGACGGTCACGTGCGTCACGACTCCAGCGCCTCATCACCGGAGTCGGCGTCATCGGTGGGGTCGGCGTCCTCGGCGGGGTCGGGTCCGGTGTAGCCGTAGACCGCGCGCTCCAGTTCGCCGAGGTGGGTGAGGCCGCTGTGGAGGCGGAAGCCGTTCAGCCGCTCGGCGACGTACTCCTGGCGGTCGGCCTCGGCGACGGCCACCTTGGCCAGGTTCCGGGTGGACAGGCGGCCCCATTCCAGGAGGTCGGTGGGGGTGGCACGCTCCATCCACACCCACACGCCACCGCCCAGCTTCAAGATGCCCTGCGGGTGGAACATCGAGGCCCGGCGGGGCTTGGGGCTGCGGCGCTCGCCGAAGCCGCGCACGAGGGAGCCGGCCAGCTTGCCGACGGCGGCCGAGCGCACGTGGACGTCCAGGTCCTCGCTGGCCAGCCGATCGCACAGTTCCTCTTCCAGGTCGCTGCGGCGGAAGCGGCCGGCCTCGTCGGTGACGTGGGCGGCGGCGTCCTCGACGATCTGCCACAACCGCAGGTCGGCGGTCTCGCTCACGCGGCCTCACTCTCCCGCCACTGTTGGGCCATCTCGGTCAGGGCCTCGATGGCCTGGTCGATGACCTCGGCAGTGATCGCCCGGCCGGTGAGCATGAACTGCGGGTCGTAGAGCAGGGCGGTGCCGGTGCCGCGGGCCTGGGCCAGCGGCGGGACCGTCTCGCACAGGAACGTGGTGGCGACCTTGCGCCGGCGAACCTCCTCCTCGGCCCGCTCCTTGCGCTCCGCCCACGCACCGGGCAGCGTCAGCTCGCCGTCGACGACCTTGTCGGCCAGCTCCGGGTCCTCCGCCCGCAGCCGGGCGAGCTGGGATTCGGCGGAGTCCGCCTGCGCCTTGTTCTCCCGGGCGGTCTTGTACGCCTCGGTGAGGCCGATGGCGCCGCTGATCACCGATTCGACGAGGTCCGGGGCGTGGCGCAGGACGGTGCTCGCCTGTCCGATACGGCCGAGGGAGACTCCGGTCTGTTCACTCAGTGAACGGACGGGCTGTTCACTCGGTGAACGGCCCTGATGTTCACCGAGTGAACCGGCCTTCGCGGCGATCATTGCCAGCTGGCCCTTGGTCAGGTTGCGGCGCCGCGCGTTGACGAGGAAGGCGTAGGCGTTGGCGTCTTTGCCCTCGTAGGTGGTGAAATCGGGCTTTACACCGGCGAGTTCGCATGCCGCGAGGCGGTTGCGGCCGTCGAGGAGCCGACCGTTCGCGTCGAGGACGATCGGGTGCTGCAGGCCGTGCTCGGTGATGCTTTCGGCGAGGGCCTGCAGTTCCTCGTCGTCGAGCATGGGGAAGTAGGTGGCGATGGGGTGGAACTCGATGGGGGGTTCTCCTGGCGTCGGGTGGGGGCCACCGCCCGGACGGGCGGCGGGGAGGTGGAGCGGGTCACGCGGCCCGCAGGGCTTCGGGTTTCGTGAACCCGTGAGGTTTCTCGCCCATCCGGGCGTCGGTGTCGAACAGCTCGCGTTCGGCGGGGTGCAGGACGTGCTGGACGACGAAGGAGCGGCCGGCGAGCTTGTGGAGGCCGCGGCCGCGGCCGCAGTTGGCAATGGCCTCGGTCTCCACGCCGGTCAGTCCCAGCAGGCTTGCGGTGGCGGCGAGTTGGTCGGGTTCCTGGCGGTAGATGATGCGGGTGGCGCAGTCGGAGAGCAGGCCCTCCGCGAGGGCGCGGCCGCGGGATCCGGCATCGCCGGCCGACAGCAGGTCGGACAGGCGGTGGATCACGATGAGGTTGGCGATGCCCAGGCCGCGGGCGAGCTTGAGCTGGGCCTGCATGCGCTCCAGCAGCGGCAGGTGGCGCATCAGGCGCCACGCCTCGTCGTAGACGACCCAGCGACGGCCGCCGGCGGGATCGGAGAGCGCGGCCTCCATCCACGCGCTGGCGCAGGTCATCGCGAGAATCAGCCCGGTGTCGTCGCCTGCGGAGCCGAGCGTGGACAGGTCGATCGACAGCATCGGGGCGGTCGGGTCGAACTCGACGGTGGAGGGCGCGTCGAACATGTTCGCCAGGTCGCCCTGGACGAGACGTCGCAGGGCGTGGGCGAGGTCCTCGGCGGCGGCACCCAGACGGCGGGCCGGATCTCCGAGGGCGTCGTCCAGGCGGGCGGCGTTGCCGAGCATGGAGGCGATGTGGCCCAGCAGCGGGACGCGGCCGGTGCGGGCGGCGTCGGCGACGACCTCGTCGAGGGCGACGTCGAGGGCGGTGTGCTCCATCGGCAGCAGGTCGCGGTGCAAGACGGTGCGGGCGAGGGCCGCGAGCAGCAGCAGGCGGCGCTTGCGGACCTCGGCCGCCCAGTCGTCCGGGTCGGCGCCCGGCGGCGGGGGCGGGGCGTCCAGCGGGTTCAGGCGCCCGCTCATGCCGGGGCCTAGCGAGATCGTCCGACCACCCAACTCCCGCGCGACGGGCGTCCATTCACCCTTCGGGTCGCAGGGGACGTAGACCTTGTAGCCGTGGGCGATGGAACGCGCGGCGATCGACTTGGCGAGCGCCGACTTGCCCATGCCGATCACGCCGGCCAACACCACGTTCGGGTTCGTGAAGCCCTCGACGCGGCCATACAACGCGAAGGGGTCGAACAGGTAGGACGCTTCGGAGTGGACGTCGCGGCCGAGGTAGACGCCGCCCGCGCCCAGGCCGCCTTCGGCGAGGAACGGGAAAGCGTGGGCGGCCACGGCGGTGGTCATGCGGTGCGGCGGAAGGCGGAGCTTGCCGCCGCGGGCGGAGGTCGGGCCGGGGCGTCCGGCGGCCGGGTAGAGGGGACGTTCGTCGAGTTCGTCGACCTCTCCGGCGGCGCGGCGCACCGGCTGGTCGGCGAGGCGGGCCTGGCGGCGGGCTTCGGCCAGCTCGCGGCGGGCGCGGCGGCGCTCGGCGCGGTTGCCGCGGGCGGGGGTGAACAGGGGACTGGCGCTGGTGCTGGTGCGGTTGCGCAACCGGTCTCCTCTCTGCGGGGGGTTGGGCTCAGCGGCGCAGGAGGCCGGGGGCGGGGGCGTGCAGGTCGGCGGGGGTGGCGATCTGGCGCAGCCGGGCGGCGGTGACGGCGCGGCGCTGGCAGATCGTCAGGTCGGGTGCGCCGTCCGGCAGGCGAAGCGCACAGGCTTCGCGGGTGGGGCGGCGGCCATCGGCGCGGGGGGCGGCGTGGTAGGCGTCGTGGAGGTGCTCCGCCACCTGCCACACGCGAAGGCGCGCGTTGTGGAGGTGGTCGCCGGCGGCGGGGGCGTGGGGGCGGGTGCGGGCGGTGGCGGTGTCCAGGAGGCCGAACAGCGCGACGGTGTGGGCGTGCAGGTCGTCGAGTTCGGTGCGGGAGACGGCCTCGCCGTCGGCGAGGCGGGTGTGGTGGTGGACGTCGACGGCGGCGCTGGCGAAGCGCAGCAGGTCGGAGCGGTCGGGGAGGTCGTGGGTCAAGAAGCGGGTGCCCTTCGGCGGTCAGAGTCGGGCGAGGGGAAGGGCGGCGGCGGTGAACGCCTCGGCCTGCTGCATCGTCAGGCGGCGCAGGTCGATCAGGGCGGCGACGGCGGCGGTCTCGACCTGGGCGCAGGCACCGCTGAGCTGCTCCGCGTCGTCGGCGGAGACGACGAGCAGGCCGGTCATGGCGACGTCCGCGTGGCCGGCGATCAGCTGGAGTTCGCGCTGCTTGACGTCGGCGTACTCGACGGTGTCGGTCTCGGAGTCGACCTGGCCGCGGCGCACGCGCTCGGCGGCGTCCGAGATGATCGCGGACTTCTTGCGCTGGACGTCCTTGAGCGCGGCGTCGAGCTGCTGGGGGACGTAGGTGATCGACAGGGTGCGCCGCACGCCCGAGGAGTAGAGGAGCTGGTGGAGGAACCCGGCGCTGGTCTCGGTGCGGGGCCACTGCTCGATCCAGTAGACGGTGTGGTGCGCGGAGTCGGTGCGGATCGACTCGGCTTCCTCGACCAGGACGACGGGGCCGGCGGCGGCGACGTCGGCCTCCGGGCGGCCGTTTTCGCTCCAGCGCTCCAGCGCACCCAGGACGGCCGGGTCGTAGGCGGTCCTGACGGTGGCGGCGATCTCGCCTGCGGTCAGCCAGCCGCCCGGGGCCAGGCCCGCGCCGCGCACCGACTGGTCGAGGGAGGCGGTCAGCTGCTGCAGGACGGCGAACGCGCCGGCCAGTCCGCCGCCGGCCTGGTTGATCAGGCGGCGGGCCTCGCGCAGGTCGAGGGCGACGGCGATGTATGCCTCGTGCGGGGCGGCGCTCGGTCCGGCCGCGGCGAGGAGGTCCTCGTAGATGGGTCCGGCCACGGGGGTGGAGGGGCGGCCGTGCTCCAGCCAGTAGCGCTGCAGGGTGTCGCCGGAGTCGGGGACGGTGCGCTCGATGACCTGGATGCGGGCGATCTGCCCGGAGCGGGAGAGTGCGGCCAGCGCCCGGCCCCATCCGTTGACGTTGCTGTTCTGGGTGGCGGCATCGAGCAGTGCGAACGCCCTGCTGGAGACGCGGGTGACGGCGGTGAGGGTGTTCTGCTGCTGGTCGTGGACGGCACCGAGTCGGCCGTCGGGGCTGGTGACGGCGCGCAGGGAGGCCGCGGTGCCGGGCAGGTGCAGTAGTCCTTCGCGGCGGGGTCGGGTGGACGGCCTTGCCAGCCAAAGGAGTTGGCCGCGGGAGCGGCGCAGCTGGTAGCGCAGGGCGATCGGTACCCACTCGGCGATGGAGCGGCCGCGGATGCGGATGACGACGGCGGTGCCGAGCAGGGCCCACAGCGGGGTGAAGGCGAGGGCGGCGGTGACGCCCATGGTCATCAGGACGGCGAGCAGTAGCAGGCCGCCGGTGCCGGCGATGGCGAGCTGGGGAGGGTTCAGGCCGAGGAGGATGCCTCGGCGGGTGCGGGCGGGGAATCGGATCGTGTCGGGGTATTCGCTGGTCAGGGCTGGTCTCTACCTGGGGTGCGGGGGCGGAGGGCCGGGGCCCGGGCCCTCCCGGACGGTGGCGGTCCGGGAGGGTGGGCGCGGCGGGCGTCAGGAGGACGGCGGGCGCTCGGGGAAGCGGTAGCGCTGTCCGGTCGGGGGCGGGGTGGGCCGGCCTGCGGGCGGCACGATGACCGGGCTGAAGGCCGGGCCGGCGGCTCCGGGCGGCTCGGCAGAGGACCCGGTTGGGGACGGCCCGGTCGTGGAGGGTCCGCCGGTGGAGCCGGGGGTGGAAATCCGGGAGGCGCCGGAGGTGCCGGCCGCCTTCGTGGCGGGGGAGGCGGCCGAGGAGCTGCCCGACGGGGAGGCGGCGGGGGCGGGGGCGGCGGAGCCCGCGTAGGTCAGCAGGGGTGTGCCCTGGTCGCCGTCCGAACGCGGCGCGGGGCTGGAGCTGGTGAGCAGCGGGACGCCGCCGTCGCCCGGCCCGGAGCGCACCGGCGCCCCGTAGCGGAAGCTGGTCGGGGCCGCCTTGACGAGGGTGCCGGACGAGGGCCCGCCTCCCGCGCCGCTCTGGGCGCCGGAGGACATGCCGGGCACCTGGGAGGGGCCCTGCGGGCTGGCCGCCCCGGCTGCTCCGGCACCGCCGGCAGCGGCACCCGCGCCTCCGGCGCCCGCGCTCATCGCCATCTGCCCGCCGCGCTTGGCGGCGGCGGTGGCGGTCTGCAGGCCCGCGGCGGTGGAGCGGTGTAGGTCGTGGGCCTGCCCGTCGCCCGCCCAGTGGACGAACTTGTAGACCATGAACGGCGTGCACAGGACCAGGGCCATCACGACCAGGCCGGCGATGATGTCGCTCAGCGCGGTCAGGCCGTCCTTCGTGTCGCTGTCGCCGATCGCGGAGACGCCCACCAGCATGATGATCGTCACCACCAGCTTGGAGACCACGACGGTGGCGGTGGCCTCCACCCAGCGGCGCTTCCAGTCGCGCGTCGGCTCCCAGGGGCCGCCCGCCGCCGCCAGCGGCGCCAGGACGACCAGGACCAGGATCGACACCTTGCGGAAGATCATCATGCCCCAGTAGAGGATCGCGCCGACCGCGCAGCCCAGGGCCGTCAGGGCGGGGATCGCCCAGCCCAGCTGGGTCGTCGAGGTGATCATCGAGACCTTGACCAGGCGGCGCACCGCGTCGTCCATGCTGCTGTTGGCGACGGTGAACAGGCCCCTGCTCAGGGCTTCGACGACGGCGATGGCCACGGAGGTGAAGGTGATCGCGCACATCGCGAAGAAGACCGAGGAGACGGTGCCGGTGACGGCCTGGCCGAGGGCTTGGCCGTCGCGGCGCCACGCGGCTCTGACGAGCTGCAGGGTGAACGTCAGCACGATCATCGTCAGCGCGATGGGCAGGATCAACGAGTAGTTGGTACGGAACCAGTCGGCGGACAGGTCGACGGCGGTGGTCTGGTCGACCGCGCGCGAGGCCATGTCGACTGCGGATTTGGCGAGGTCGCCGAGCGACTGCGCGATCCAGTTGCCGATGCTGGTGGTGATGCCGCTGGCGACGCCGCCGGGGGTGAGGTCGCACAGCGCACCGGCGAGGGGGAGGTCGCAGAACCCGATAGGGGATCACTCCTTACAGAGAGGAGAGCGGTCGGCTCACGGGTAGACGGTGGGGGCGATGGCGGCCAGCGCGCAGTCCTGCTGCGGGCGACACTGCACGGCCAGGGTGATCGCCCGGGACTCGCCGCCGCGGCCGCCGCCTCTCCAGGCGACGTCGACGGTGCCGGTGACGGTGACGGCGTAGATGTACGCCCGGCTCAGCGCGCCGGGGTCCTGGGCGACGGCCTGCCGGAAGGCGTCCGGCAGGTGCGCTTCCAGGTCGCGGGCGGTGGACGTCTGCTCGTTGTCGTGCATCCGCGACCAGAGCACCGGGTCGGGGACCTGGGCCTCGACGGAGGCGGGGTCGGCGTACTGGCTCTCCGGGGTGAGCCACTGCTTGAGGCCGCTGACGAACGTCTGCTGGTCGAGGGCACGGGTGTCGTAGGACCACAGGGCGATGGCGAAGGCGGCGGCGTAGTCGGTCGGGGAGGTGGTGCGCGGGGGGAGGGCGACGCCCGGGCCGGGCCCGCCGGACGGTTCGGCGGTGGCGCTCGCCGGGGAGCTGGGCCTAGCGGCGGCAGTGGCGGCGGCGGTGGCGGTGGCGGGTCGGTCGGCGTGGCCGCCGCCCGCCAGCCGGGCGGCGAGCCCGGCCAGCAGGGCGGCGGCCAGCAGCACGCCCAGCCCGATCAGCAGCCTCCGGCCGAAGGCCGAATTGCCGCCGCGCGGACGGGGCTTGTTCACTTGACCTGCGTCCCGAGCGTGCTGAAGAAGCTCACCAGGCCGTTCGCGGCGCCCAGCAGCAGCGCGACGCCGCCGGCGGCCAGAACGCCCTGCTTGCCCTTCTGCTCAGCACCATGGCTGCCGGAGTGGTGGCCCCACGCCCAGACGACGCCCGCGACGGCCATCGCGCCGACGGTGGCGATGATCGCGAACAGGTTGATGCTGCTGACGACCTTCTTCAGGACGGCTAGGCCCGGCAGGCCGCCGTCGGCCGGGGTGACGCCCGGATCGTAGGCCAGGTGGGTGATCGCCTCGGCGAGTATGGACAAACGTTTCTCCAAAGGGATTTCGGCATGCCGGGGCGCGGGGCGGCGCGCCGCTGCGGCACGGAGGAAAAGGGGAAAATGAAGAGGAGGGAGTCAGGGGACTATGCGGCGGATGGCGATCACGCCGGATTTCCAGGAATCCCACTGAGCGATGCGGACCACGTCGCCGGTGTGCGGGGCGTGGACCACCAGGCCGGAGCCGATGTACATCCCGACGTGCTCGGGGCCGCTGCTGCCGGGTTCGGTGAACAGCAGGTCGCCGGGGCGAAGGTCTGCGGGCTGGACGGCGGTGCCCTGCTTGACCTGGTCGTAGGTGACGCGGTCGAGGGTGGTGACGCCCGCTGCCTTGTACGCCTGCTGGACGAGGCTGCTGCAGTCGCAGCGGCCCATCGGGTCCGCGCCGTGGCTGTTGGTGCAGGAACCGCCCCACTGGTAGGGGGTGTTGAGCTGGCCGAGGGCCCAGCGGATCGCGGACTGCACGGGCATGGGCGCGTCGCTGGGGATCTGGTAGCCGGCCGGCAGGGTGCCGGGCGGGATCACGCCCCAGTCGGTGTCTGCGCCCGGCGGCGTGCACGAGCCGGGCGAGACGGCGGCCGACGGCGCGGTGCCGGCGGCGGGTGCGCCGAGGGAGGCACCGATCGCCTGCTGGAGGGCGGTGGCCAGCGGCTCCCACTGCGCGTACGCATCCGGGAAGCCGCTGAGCTGGACTTTCTGCGCGGCTTCGGTGAGCGGCAGCTCTTGCCAGCCGGGCACCTTGAGCAGCGCCTTGTAGAAGGAGGTGCTCGCGTAGACCGGGTCGGTCACCTGCTCGGGGGTTCCCCAGCCCTGGGACGGCCGCTGCTGGAACAACCCCAGCGAGTCGCGGTCGCCGTAGGTCAGGTTGCGCAGGCGGGACTCCTGCATCGCGGTGGCCAGGGCGATGACCTGTCCGCGGGCCGGGACCTGCAGGGCGATGCCGGTGGCGACGATCGTCTTGGCCATCGGGATCTGGGTGGTGGGCAGGTCCAGGCCCTCCACCGGGACGGTGGGGCCGGAGCCGCCGCCCAGGATCAGCTTGACCGCCGCTTCGACGGCGGCGTTGTCCACGGCTTGCGAGTCCGCGCTCGGGCAGGCCGCCGCCGCGTTCCCGGCGAGAGCCGCGAACGGGAGGACCACAGCGAACGGGGCCAGGAGGATCCCGGCGCCGAGGGCGGCGGCGAACTTCTTCACCGGCGCCGCCGGCGGTGCGGACCTCCCCGGCGCGGGCCCGGGTCGCGGGCGGTCCAGAAAGCGGGCAGGGCAATTCCCGGCACGGATGTCTCCGATCGTGTGAGCGGCAGCGCGGGCAGACTCGTCCAAGGGCGTGCGTGCGCTGACGGGGGGTGTGGTGGAGTCGGCCGGACTTCCGATGCGCCTGCGCCCGAAGGAAGTTCCCGCTTCCGTCGGTGCAGGTCAGCGCCCCGGTGTCCCTGGCGACAAGCAAGACGCTAGGCGGACCGATATCTCCCTGGCAAGGAATTCAGGAATGTTCACGAACATCCGTGGATTCCTTGCCCGGGAGATATCGGTCCGCCTACGTTCTTGTCCAGGCCCAGCGGCGAGGATCGCGGCGGGTCCTCCCCCACCCGCCCCGCCACCGGGCCTTCGGCCGGCCCGCGCGACAGCGCGCGGGCCGCGCCCCCGCCGACCGGCGGCACCCCAACCCCTGCGAGGACATGACCACTTGACCCAAACCGAACCCGACTACACCCTCCTTCGGGGCGACGCCCTGACCCGGCTGACCGAGCTGCCCGCCCGGACGGTCGACTGTGTGATCTGCGACCCCCCCTACAACTCGGGTGGCCGCACCACCCAGGAGCGCACCGGCCGGACCGCCCGCGAGAAGTACACCTCGGGCGTGAAGGTCGTGCTGCCGGACTTCGGCGGCGAGCACAAGGACCAGCGCAGCTACGGCTTCTGGCTGTCCCAGCTGCTCGCCGAGGCGTACCGGCTGACCGTCGACGGCGGCACCGTCGCCGTTTTCTCGGACTGGCGGCAGCTGCCGACCACCACCGACGCGCTGCAGGCCGGCGGCTGGCTGTGGCGCGGCATCGTGCCCTGGTACAAGCCGGCCGCCCGCCCGCAGAAGGGCAGGTTCACGCAGCACTGCGAGTTCGTGGCCTGGGGCTCCAAGGGCGCGATGGACGGCGACCGGCACCCCGTCTACCTCAAGGGCCTGCTGGAAGGCAGCCAGCCCAAGGGCTCCAGCCGCGAGCACATCACCCAGAAGCCGCTCTCGATGATGCGCGAGCTGGTGAAAATCTGCCCGCCCGGCGGCAAGGTCCTCGACTTCACCGCGGGGTCCGGCTCCACCGGGGTCGCCGCCCTGCTGGAGGGCCGCACCTTCCTCGGCATCGAGCTGACCGACCACTACGCGGACATCGCCGAACGCCGCCTGGCCGAAGCCCGGCAGAGCCTCGCCGAGGCCGACCCGGCGTAGCCGTACGCCGCAGCCGCCCCCGTTACATGAAGAAGCCGGGCACGAGCAGTACCGCCAGAGGGAACAGCACCGCCGCGGCTCCCACCAGGCATCCCGTCCGCGCCCGGCGCAGCAGCGATCCGGACGACAGCACGGCTACGGGCACCGCCACCACCAGCGCGGCCAGCAGGCACCCGGCGAGGAAGACCACCGCCACCATCCAGAACACGGGTCGCCACCTCCAAAACGTTCGTGCCCGGATGATATTAGCCGCCCGGGGCGCCCCTCCGGCTCGGGCGGCCGACGAGCAAGCCCTCCCGGCCCCGGCCTCCGCCCGAGGCCGGGGCCAACCACCCACCACCGCAAGGAGATCCACCCTGCCTACCTCTTGTCCCCTCGATCCCGACCGCGGTCCCGGATGCGGTCCCGAATCCGACGGCTGCGGCGCCGACGGCTGCCCGGGCTGGTGCGCGAGCGACTGGTCGCTGCACCACCTGGCCGACGGCCGCGACGTCTTCGTCAGCCCGTGCCAGCGGGTGCGCATCGAGGACGACCCCGGCGCCACCTGGGAGCCGGCGGTGACCGTGACCGCCTACGCCAGCGCCGCCGGAGACGTGCTGTGGCGGGCCGAGTTCAGCGCCCGCACCCCCGACCCGGTGTTCGCCTCGCTCCTGTGCGCGCTCGCCCGCGACCTGGCCGAGCCGAACCCGCGCGACCAGCGGCGGGCCCTGCGCGGCCCGCGCGTGGAGAGCGCCTCCGCGTGCCTGCCCGAGACCGGCTGGTACCGGCAGGAGTTCGGCCTGGAGCGCTCCTACCGCGGCGCCACGCTCGCCTGGACCCTGTGGGGCCTGGACGAGAGCGGAGAGCGCTGGCAGGTACGCTTCGCCGACGCCACCCCGGCCCACCTGGTCGCCGCCGCCTGCCAGCCGCTCGTCGAGGAAGAGGAGCGTCGGCGAGCCGAGGCCGCCGAGAGGGCGCTGGCCGCCATGCTCTCCACCGACGTGGACGACAGCGCCCCGGCCGTGGACGAGCAGCCGGCCGAGCCCGCCCCGCGCTCCCCGCGCAAGCGGGTCAAGGGCGCCCCGCTGGAGACCGTCCTGCGGATCGCCCGCGAGGACCTGCCCGGGGACGGCCCCGTCAACATCCGCACCGTCTCGGCAGCGGTCCGGGCCCAGGGCTTCGGCATCAGCACCCGCCGCGCCCAGGAGGCCGCCGCGATCCTCAAGGCCGAACGGGCCGACCGCCCGTAGAGCCCCGCCCGGGTGGCGGACCCCGCCGGTCCGCCACCCGGGCACCCCTCCGGCACGCAGCGCCCCACCCGGCCCCCGGCCACGCCCGCAGCAAGGGAGCACTCGATGAACAGCACGAATAGCCGACCGGCCGCCGCGAACTACCCCCGAAGGAAGGCGCGTTGACCACAGGAAGGGCGGCCGGCGGGCCGCTGGCCGTCGCCGGGCACTGCCTGGAGGGCCCCGGATCCTCCGGCGACGTCCGGCAGGCCCTGCGCGTCCTGACCGGCGAGCGCGGCTGGCCGTACCACCACAACCCCGACGTGGGGCACGCCTTCGTGTCCAGCCCGTGCGGCCTGGTGCACGCCGGCTACCTGCCCGACCACCACTGGCCGTGGAAGCTCGACGTCACCGACGGCCCCTTCCAACTCCCCCGGTGGCGGGCGGAGTTCTCCCCGCAGACACCCCCGGTGGTCGTCGCCGCGATCCTCGACACGGTGGCGCGGACCCTGGAGAGCGACCCCGACCGCCTCACCGGCACCACCCGCGACGTCGCCGAGGCCACCTGCGTGCTCGCCGCAGCCGGATGGAAGACCGAGCACACCGACATCCGCACCACCCTCACCTCGCCCAAGCCCCGCGCCGGACTCGCCGGACTGTCCATCCAGCGCCACCCCGAGCCCTGGCAGGACCCGGACCTCGACCGGTACGAGGACACGATCGTGCTCTGGTGCGGAACCGAGGACAGCCCCGACAGGTGGAGCGTCGACTTCACCCGCGACACCCCGATGCACCTGGTCGCCGCCGCCACCCGCGTCCTCGTCGAGCCCCTCGCACCGCTCGTCCCTCATCGTGCGCCCAGCCCCCGGATGGCCGCCGCCCGCAGGCGCCCCTCCCTCACCGACCCGGCGCGGCGGCCGCCCGAACCCCCCGCCGCCGGGCAGGGAACACCGTCCCGGGCCGAAGCCCCACGGCCGGCGCGCTGACACCGAAGCCCGCGCCCGAAGCCGGCCCCGCAACCGCCACGTCCCCGCCGTCCGACGGAAGAAGGCGCACCTGACGCACTACCCCGAGGTCAGCGACCTCGTCCGCGAACTCGACCTCGACGGCCTGGAGGCCGTCGGCCCCCGCACCCGCGAAGTCCTGGAGTGGCTCGCCGACTACGACCGCGACCGGGTACTCCTCTACGGCTACGGCCCGCCGGACGGCGGCACCGGCGACCACTTCTACCTGGCCTACGACCACCACCGCCACCACGAGGGCCGACCGCCGTTCGTCGGCGTCCACCTGCACGTCGATGCAGACCGCGCCTCGCTGCGCGCCGAGATGCAAGAGCAGCCCCTGCCGCCGCTCGCCGAGAACTGGCTGGCCGGCCAAGGCGCCGACCGCGACAGGCTCCGGCAGCTCGCCGGAGAGGTCTTCCTTCCCCTCGGCGACCCGGAGCCCACCAAGATCGAGACCCTGATAGGGGGATCGGGGCGGCGGTTCAAGGTCCGCGGCTCCCGCTCCAGCCGAGCCGGCGACCGCTTCGTGACCTACGCCATCGCCACCGACCGCACCCCGCCCGACCCCAGCAAACCCGAGGCCGTCTTCATCAGCTTCCGCGCCGGCGAGTCCTCTTCACGTCTTCGAGGCGCGACCTTCTCCAGCCGTGAAGCCGCCACCGAGTGGCTCCGGGGGCTCGGCATGCCCCTGCCGCCGCCCGCCCAGGCCCGCGCCGCGGCCGCCCGCCTCGACCGCAGGCCCGACGGGGCGCCCCCACCCGCGACCGAAGCGGCCTCCGCCCCCTCGGAAGCGGACCGCCACCGGCCCCGCCACCGCTGACCGCACCCCGCTTCCGCCAACCGCCGATCCGAGAGGCCCTCCTGACTCCCCGCCCCATCTTCACCGACGCCGTGATCCGCGCCCAGGACTGGTACGAGCCGGGCCACATGGTCCACGTCACCCCGCGCTACCTGGCCGGATCCGAGAACGGCGAGATCGACACCGTCCTGGGCACCATCTCCGAGGCGTACGGCTGGCACACCCGCCCCGCCATGGACGACCCCGTCGAGCACTTCACGCCGTTCACCTCGGCCTGCGAGAGGGTCCGGATGGCCTTCCGCACCGAATACGACAACGACCCCTGGCAGATCGTCGCCCGCGCCGACCCCTACTCCGGGGGACTGGCCGACTGGCAGATCGCCCTCGGCTGGCACACCCCGCCCGAGCTGGTCGCCGCCGCTCTGGACGAGGTCGCCGCCGCGCTGGACGAGAGCCGGCACAAGAGGACCGCGTTCGTCCGGGGCGGCTCGGGACTGGGGACCCTGTACCCCTTCGCCCTGCAAGGGTGGTCGGAGAGCATCACCGCCCAGGCGTTCACCCTCACCTCCCCCGACGGCCTCGTCACCGCGCGCCTGACCCTGACCGAGCCCCCGCCGCACAAGGACGGACCCTGGCACAGCCCGTACCTGAAGGTCACCTGCGCGACCGGCGAGCTGTCCACCTCGTGGACCGCGCGGTTCACCGCCAACGTCCCGCAGCGGGTGATGCACGCCTTCACCTCCGCCCTCGCCAGCCCCGAGCCGCTGCTGCGCAATGCCAGCGGACTCACCGAGCAGATGAAAGCCCGGTTGAAGGCCGTGCCCGTCGACGCCGCCTCCAGCGGGCGGGCCGAGGCGGCCACCGAAGCGAGCCCCGCGCTCGCCGCGGCCGGCGGCGGTCCCAAGACCGTCCTCAGCGCACCGCCGCCGAGCACCGCCGGCCCGGCCGCGCCGCACCCCCTCCTTCACCGCTGAAAGGCCCCCCGTTGAGCGCCCTCACCCCGACCGCCCCGGAGCAGCTGGTGGAGGTCGACGGCGACGTCCACCTCCACCCGGTGTACCTGGCCGGCAGCGATTACACCGGAGACCCGGCCTTTCGCCCCCTCAACAGCCTCGGCGTGCGCACCCACCACGACGGCGCCGGCAACTACTACGCCCAGACCTTCGACGGGAAGGTCCGCGTCGGGTTCATCCCCGAGCAGGACTGGGACACCCTCTGGAAGATCGCGGTCCACCCCGACGCGTTCTCCGCCCCCGCGTGGGTGGCCAGCTTCTCCGAGGACACCCCCACCGAGATCCCCGCCGCCGTGACGCGCGAGATCGCCGCCATGTACGACGCCGACGACGACGGCTGGCTCCACGCCCGCACTCCCGCAGCGCTGGAGTCGCTCGCCCCGTACGCCGCAGCTGGCTGGAACCTCCAGATGACCAGTCTGGGAACCCTGGTGGCGGACTCACCCGACGGCCACGCCCAGATCACCCGCCGACGGATCCCCCTGGGCGCCGACCAGCGGGAGCAGGACGGGCAAGACGGCCGCCACACGCTCGACGTCGGCACCCCGCGCGAGGGCTGGTACGGGCGGTTCAGCAGCGCCACCCCGGCCCGGATCCTGTCCGCCGTCGCCACCGCGATGCTCAACCCCGCCCCTGCCGTCCGCTACCGCAGCGCACTCAGCCCCTACGCCAGGCGCACCGCCACCATCACCCCCGTCCTCCCCCCGACCCCGACACCGCTCGACGTCCACCGCGCCCTGGCCTCCCGGACCCGCACCGCGCCGCTCACCGTGCGCAGCGCCCCCGCCGCGGCGTCGCTCGTATGGTCCACCGCCTCCCCGGCCACGGCCCCGGCACGCCGCTGAAGACCGACGGTTCCAGCCGCCGCCGTGCTGCCCCGATCCCGCCCGACCGACCCGCACCCGCCGTACGGAGCCCCACCTGACCCCCGACACCCCCGTCACCGTCACCCCCGGCCACCTGGCCGGCCCCGGCGACCCGGATGCCGCCTTCGGCCAGTTCTTCGAGACCAACGAGACCTGGCAGCGCTGGCGTTCCCGCGACAAGAGCACCATCGCCGTCCACGAACAGCTCACCGCCCGGATCGAACTGGACCACGAAGCCGGCGACGACGATCCCCGCTGGACCATCGCCGCCTACACCTCACCGGTCGGTGAACTCCACTGGCAGGCCCAGTTCTGCGTGCGCACCCCGGTGGAGATCGTGATGGCCGTCGCCGACCAACTCACCTACCTGCTCGACCACCCCTCGGGCGGCCGCCGTGACGCCCTGCTGTGGGAGGGCCGCCCCCTGGGCGCGGCCGTCGGCCTCGCCCTGCACACCGGCCAACGCGCCACCGCGCCCGACCGTCCCTCGGACGCCCCCCGCGAGGCCCCGCCGCGAAAGGAGCACTCACCGGACGCTGCCGCCCGCCTCGCCCGCCTGGAAACCGACCCCGCCTGGCGGGAGACGGGACTGGGCAGCGGCTTCACCCGTACCGACGGCACCGGAGGCATCCATCTGCCCGTCCAGGGTCCCGGATCCACCGCCGCCGTGCCCGGCGCCGTCGTCTGGGGCGGGCCGCGCGGGTACGAACACCTGCGCTGGCGGGCCGAGTTCACCGCCGAGTGCCCGAACTCTCTCGTGATCGCCGCGCTCAACGAGGTCATCGAACCGCAGCCCGCCGAGCGCCTGCTCGGGCAGGTGCCGGCCGCCAACATGACCCAGGTCCGCATCGGGGCACGCCCCGCCCGGCCCGCCGCCGCCACCGCCCACGGCCACCACCGCCCCACCGGCAGCAACCCGCCCTCCCCCACACCCGCTGACCCCGCACCGCCCGGCGGTGAACACCGCCGCCGCTGACCTACGAAAGGACGTGCTACCGATCGCCGCCGAACCCGTCCCGGGCACCCTCGACATCCTGCCCCGCTACCTCGCGGGAGCCGAGAACCGCAGCCTGCCCATCCACCGGCTGCTCGCGGCACCCGCCTGGCGCCAGACCTACGACCTGCCCCTGGAGCAGACCTCCGTCACCAGCCCCGACCAGCGGCTGCGCCTCACCTCCAACCGGCTCGACCCCGGCACCCGGTGGCGCATCTCGGCCGCCCCCGACGCCACCGCCGCGCCGCGGTGGACGGCCGTGCTCTCCGCGGAGACCCCGGAAGAAATCGTCGCCGCCACCGCCCAAGCCCTGACCCTCCTGCCGGAGAACAGCGACCGGACCGGTCAGAACCTCCCGCAGGACGCCCGGGACGCCTTCGACGGCGACGCGTTCCTCGACCACCTCATCGCCACCGGATGGCGCGGCCTCGGCGAACACCACGGCGTGCGGCGCGCCGTGTCGCCCGATTACCTCGCCCACGCCTTTCTGCGCCGCGCCGCCGACCCGCTCGACCTCGCAGCCGGCTGCGCGCTGACCGTCACGGTCGGCGCCGAGCAGGACGATCCCTACTGGCAGGCCCGCTTCACCGCGAACACCCCCGACCAGGTCGTCGACGCCTTCGCCCGAGCCCTCCTCGACCCGGCACCACTACGCCGCGACCCGGAGCTGATGGATGAGCGCCTCCTCGCCCACGCCGGGTTCACCGCCACCGAGACGGGCCTCGCCCCCCTCCCTCCGGCCCACGTCGACGAGGACCTCACCCGCGCCGCCGCCCAGGCGCTGAAGAGCCTGCTGGCCAGCGCCGACGGGTACCTGAACGTGGAGCAGGTCGTCGAAAGCCTCGCCGACTTCCCCCTCACCAGCCACCAGGGGCACACCACGTGGGGTGAACTCCCCGGTGAGCAGCAGCACCTGGCCGCGATGCTCACCCTCGACCTCGTCATGGACTCCGCCCGCTACAGCCACCAGCTGCTCGGCCTGACCGACCCACCGCTTCCCCGGGCGTGGGAGGAGCAGACCCGCGGGGCCGTGCCCGCCCTGCCGCTGGGCGAACTCGCCTTCGGCAACGAGGACCTGTGGAGCGCGGCGGGCCTGGTCGCCGCCGAGATGATCGCCACCGCCGACGTCCCGTCGGGGATCCTGGAAGGCATCGGCGAGCACATCGCCAGCCGCGCCGTCGAGGGCGCGCGGTGGCACGACCTCCCCGACCACGTCTGGCAGCCCGCCTCCGACGAGGTATGCCGCCGCTTCACCGCCCTCGGCGACAAGGCCGGCCAGCTGTTCGCACCCGGCTCGCCCCGCCGCGCACCGCTGGTCGAAGTCGCGCCCCTCTACCTCGCCGGTCCCGGCCGCCTGAGCGCCCGCGCGCCCGCCGCCCCGCTGCTGGCCGCCGGATGGCAGTTCATCGACACCCCGTTCAGCGACGTCTACCTCAGCCCCTGCGGCCGTATCCGCGCCACCGCCCTCCACGAGGAGGGCGGCGCGCGATGGCACGCGGTCCACATCGACCCCCCGACCGGCCAACGGGTGTGGCACGTCACCGCCGACGAACAAACCCCCGCCGAGATCACCACCGCGGTGCACGCGGCACTCGCCGCCGCGCTGGCCGGCGCGCCGGACGACCTGCGCCACCCCGCGCTGTCCGGCGGGCTGGAGTCCCTGGCAGACGCCGGATGGACCATGGACGGCATGCCGGGCCGCATCGTCTGGACCGCTCCCGACGGCATGGCCTCGGTCAGCCGCACCACCAGCGCGGCCGCGCTCACCGATGGCGCGAACCCCAACTGGGTGGTCAGCGGGGGCGACCGCCGACCTGACGGTCCGGGCTGGTCCATCGAAATGAGCCGCCATTCGCCGCGCCTGCTGCTGCAGGCCGTCTCCGCCGCCCTCGCCGACCCCGCCCCGGTCGCCCGGCTCGCCCGCCAGATACCCGCCGCGCATTCGGCGCACCTGATCACCACCACCCTGGAGCAGCGGCCGGCGGCCCCCGCGGGCAGCGACCGCGCCGCGGCCGCCCGCCACCGCACCGTGGACACCGCCGCCGCCTTGGCCGACGGCGCCCCCGTGCCCGAACAGCACCAATCCCCGCACCGGGGCCGCCAGCGCTGACCTGCGGCACCGCCCCGCCGGCCCGACCACGAACGGACCCACCTCATCCCCGACAATCCGTCCGCCCCCGACGACCAGCCCGTCATCATCGACGTGCGTCCCGCCTACCTGGCCGGCCCCGACCCCGACTTCCAACCCTTCGAATGGCTCACCAGCGAATGGGCCTGGAGGCACAGCGACAGCCGGGAGTTGGGCTCGTACCTGGTGTGGAGCCCTGACCACCGGTTCTGGCTCGGCGAAGCCCTGACCGACTCCGGCGCCTGGTGGCGCATCGCCGTCCAACGCGAGCCGCTCGGCCCCACCGCGTGGATGGTCAGCCTCTCCGCGCAGACCCCGACCGAGGTCGTCGCGGACCTCGCGGACCAACTGGCCCTCGCCGGCTCCTCCACCGCCGCCCGCTTCGGCGAGGAGCATCCCGTCCTGCGGCCGGCAGCCGACCGCCGCTCCCTGCTGGGCGTCCTGAGCGGTGCGGGCTGGCGCAGCGTCTACCGCGACGGCGCGCTGGAGGTGGAGTCGCCCGACCACCTCGCCCGGGTGCGGGTGCGCGTCGACCCGCCCGGCGACCCGCTCGATCTGGACGACCCCCACATCCATGTCGAGGTCGGCCCCCGCGGCCGGGGCGGGCAGGCTCCCTACTGGCAGGCCAAGGTGAGCACCGGCGCGCCCGACGTCGTCACCGACTCGCTCGCCCGCTTCCTCACCGCCCCGGGCCCGGTCACCCGGGACAAGCGCTGGGTGGACGAGCGTCTCCTCGCCCACCTGGAACTGCCCGATCCGCCGATGCCCGAACAGCCCGCCTCCCGCAGCACGCAGCACGCCACCACCACCGCGCAGCGGGTGGCCGCGGCGGCCTCCCGCACCACGAGGCAGATCCTCGCCGCCGCCGCGGCCGGCAGCGCGGCGCCCGCCGCCGAAGCGGCGCCCCCTTCCACTGGCCGCCCCGCACGCTGAACCCGCGGTACCCGCCACCGCCCGATCCGACCAGACCGGCACTCCGCCGACCCCGCCGCCCCAGCGCCGCTGACCCCGATTCGGCCCAGCGGCCCCGACCCGAGCCGAGGACCGCTGAATCCCGACCCCCTCCACGACGACGCCACGGCCGGCGACGACCGCACCATCGACGTCACGATCTTCCGCCACCACCAACACCCCGACGTCTACGCCTCCTACGGCGGGCGGTTGACCGGGCCCCTGGCCGACGCCCTCCTGCCCGCCGTCGGCTTCCTGCCGGGCGAGATCCCCGGCTTCTTCCGCCTCTGCGACCCCGAGCGCGACGGCGAGGAACGGACCCGCGCGGCCGTGCGGGCCCTACGCACGATGGGCCACCGCGTCGACACCGAGCCCCCGTTCGACGTTGCCGGCACCACCTTGCCGCCCCGCGGGCAAGCGGACACCGCGTTCGCCCAGCACCCCGACTGGGGCATCGTCGCCGCAGCCGCCGACGGCCTGCCCATCCACCCCGGTGCGATCCTCAGCCACGCCGGCTGGCACTACCGCCCCGGCCTCGACCTCTACCTCGCCCCCGCCCAACGGGGCGAAGGACTCGACGCCGTGGCCGTGGCCGTAAAGCGGCTCCAGCGCGGGCACTACACCACCGCCGTCCAGCCCGACCTCGCCCACGCCGTCCGCATCCGCGGCACCGACACCCGCGAGCCCATCCGGGTCACGGTCTTCCCCGGTGCCCACGCCCGACTCGCCTCGCTGGCCGCCGAATTCAGCAACCCCGCCAAACCGGCGGCACCGCGCAGCAACGCGACCACCCACACCGACGCACCGGCCGCCGGCCCCTCCGCCCCGCCCCGGCCCCGTAGCCGCTGACCGCCAGCCCCGTCTTCCGGCTCCCCCTCCGGCAGACGCCGACGGCGCGGCAGCGGCTACGCCACCGCCTCGTAGGCCGCCCGCAGCAGCGGCGCCGCCCGCACCAGGGCCGCCGGCGAGGCGATCCGCACCTCCAGGTCGCCGGTGCCGTGGTGACCGATGCCGCGCACGTCCCGGCTGAAACCCTCCACCAGGTCGACAGCGCCCGGGTCCAGGCGCAGGTAGACCAGCAGCGAACGCGCCTGCACCTTCACCGAGGCGAAGTTCGGGCCCCGGCGGTAGGCCGTGTACTGCTTGAGCTGGACGCTGTGGACGTCGCCGAAGCCGATCAGCCGGCCGTCGAGATCCTCGTACAGCGCCCGCACGTCCTGCCCGGCGCCGGCAAGCCGCTGCTCGGCGGTGGGTCGCGCCACGGCGAGTGCGCCGCTGCCGCTGCGGGCCGCGCCCCCGGCGACCGAGGCCACCAGCTCCAGCGTCAGCAGCTCCTCGCTGAACATCCGGTAGCGGACCAGGTCGATGCGCCGGTTCATCTCCCCGATCGCGTGCACGTCGTAGCGGGAGTAGTCCGCCGCGATACAGATGATCCGCGGGCTGCTCCAGTCGACCTCGGCAACCGCCCCGGGGCCGAGGCGGCGCGCCACCAGTGCCTCGAAAGCATCCTGGTGGTCGCGCAGCCAAGCCAGGTAGAACAGGGCCTGGTTGATCACGTTCTCGTCACGTCCCCGCTTGTACTCGACCACCACCGGGCTGCCGTCCTCGTCCAAGCCCAGCGAGTCGATCCGGCCGCCGTGCAGCGGACCGGTCCGGACCTCCGTGTCGAGGAAGCGGATACCCAGCAGCGTCGTCATGTTCCGCTCGACGAACGCCTGGAGGTGCCGCTCCAGCCCGACGGCCGAGCCGGCCAGCTCCGTCGCCGAGTCCCCGCTCCGGCGGAACACCCGCAACATCATGTCGGTTCCCCTCGCCTCTCCCCCACCGGGCCGCTCCGGCGGATGGACCGGCCAACCTACATGCCCAAATCGGCACATAACAGACCATGTTGCCGATGTCTCACTTCCTCCCGGAGGGAATAGAGAGCCGCCCTGTCATCAGGCCCGCCTCTTCCCGATCTGCCGGACCGTCACCCCGACCACGCAGCCCTCCCCGAGGCACCCGCAGAAAGACACCGCCCCCCATGCCCGAGCAGTACCTCACCGTCGCCCACGTCGCCGAGCGCCTCGGCACCGGCGAGCGGTTCGTCCGCCGCCTGATCGCCGAACGCCGGATCTCCTTCGTCAAGATGGGCGCCCACGTCCGCATCGCCCAGAGCACCCTCGACTCCTACATCGCCGCTGGCACCGTCCAGGCCGTCCGCAGTCGGCGCGACCGGCATGGAGGGGGTGCCGGCTGAGCCCGCGCAAGAAGACCGAACCCACCCGCAGGCGGTTCGGCAACATCCGCCAGCACAAGTCGGGCCGGTGGGGAGCCAGCTACCGCGATCCGGCCGGCACCACCCACAACGCCCCCCACACCTTCGAGTCCAAGTCCGACGCCGAAGCCTGGCTCACCGTCACCGAAGCCGAGATCCACAAGGGCACGTGGATCGACCCCACCACCGGGAAGGCCCTCTTCAAGGACTTCTCCGCGAAGTGGGTGAAGGAGCGCGGCCTGGTCCCGCTCACCGTAGAGCTGTACCAGCGCCTCCTGCGGCTGCACATCCTGCCGACCTTCGCCGAACTCCCGCTCAACGAGATCACGCCCGCCGCGGTGCGCACCTGGCACGCCAAGAAGAAGGCCACCACCGGCGCCACCACGGTCGCCAAGTCCTACCGCCTGCTGAAGGCGATCATGCAGACCGCCGCCGACGACGAGGCGATCCCCCGCAACCCCTGCCGGATCAAGGGCGCGGGCGAGGAGCACCCGGATGAGCGGCCGGTGGCCACCGTCGCCCAGGTCTTCGAACTCGCCGAGTACATAGGCCCACGCTGGCGGCTGATGATCTTCCTCGGCGCGTTCGCCTCCCTGCGCCCCGAAGAACTCGCCGCCCTGCGCCGCGAGGACGTCGACCTGGACAAGCGCACCCTGCGGGTCAACAAGGCGGAGCCACACCTGAACAGCGGCCACCGGGCGCCCGGCGACACCAAGTCGAGGGCCGGCAAGCGCATCGTCCACCTGCCGCCGTTCCTCGACGTTCCCCTGCGCATGCACATGGCCTGGTTCGCCCAACCTGGGCCGCAGGGATACCTGTTCGTCGGTGAACGCGGCGGGCTCTTCCGCCCGACGAGCTTCGGCCGCAAGTTCCGCAAGGCACGCGAAAAAGTTGGCAGATCGGATGATATCCCCCTCGCTCCCCACGAGTCCCCGAGGAGGACGCCTCGGGGCCTGGTCGCCCTCCCGCGCTTCGACGATGCCCTCCGGGAGAACGTCGACAGCTTCGACGAGCAGGAGCTGCAGGACCACGTCGCCCTCCCCGACGTCGTCGCCGCTCTCCGGGAACTCCTCGACAGCTTCGATGAGAAGGGGCCGCAGGACCACGCCACCCTCCCCGACGCCGTCGCCGCCTTCCGGGAACTCCTCGACAGCTTCGCCGAGCAAGTCCTCGCCGACGAGGAGGAGTCCGCCGAGAAGACCGAACCGCTGCCCGACAACTTCACGTTCTACGACCTGCGCGGTACCGGCAACAACCTGCTGGCCGAGGAGGGCGCCAGCCTGAAGGACCTGATGGTCCGCATGGGCCACTCCACGGTGCGCGCCGCGATGATCTACCAGCACTCGACCGAACGCCGCCAGCGCCAACTCGCCGCCAAGATGGAATCCCGCGTCCGGCGTGACACGAGCAGGCCGTCCCAGCCGCCCCGCCCCGGCCCCCCGAGCGGCACAACCGACCGGATGGCGACCGTCCACCCCCTGCGCCGCCGCTCCTGACCCAGCACGGCCTGCCGACTCACGACGAGCCGGGTACCGCCTCCGGCCGGCGCCCTCCCCGGCGCGCGGGCGCAACAGGTACCCGGGAACCACCGCGGACAGACGACCACAGCACTCCGGAGTCGACCGGGTACGCAGACAATCCGCCGGTGACCTACGCCAGGGCTGTCCTCGGCCCGTTCGACTCCGAGGTCGAGATCAGACAGACCCACGAACCCGCCCTCACCGCCCGACCCGACAACTGCCCCGGCACCGCGCGCCGGGTCCGAACCCGGAGAAGCCGTTTGCCGATCCCACCCAAGCTCGCCGCCAAGCCCCACGAAGCCGTCATCGCGGCAGCCGGCGACCCCGACCACCAGGTCCCCAACCGCTTCAACGCACGCACCCACAAGGTCCTGCTGCGTGAAGGGCTCGCCTACATGCGCCCCTTCACCGCAGGGGGCCGCACCTACCGGTACGAGGAGCTGTTCGGCCCGCCGGACATCCACCTCACAGCTGCCGGGCGGGCGTACGCCCAGCAGCACGGGGTGGACACCCCGCGCCGCAGGATCGTGGTGATCTCGGGTGGTGCCGAGAAGACCGACCCCGGGACCAACGAGGACGGTCGGCGCAACGCGCTGCCGGCGGGCGAGCTCTACTGCGGCCGCCACCACCACTTCCTGCGCGCCGCCGCCGACGCGCTGACCGCCGAGCGGGGCCTGACCTACATCGTCAGCGACCTGCACGGGTTCGTGGAGCCGAACCGCATGCTCCTGTACTACGACGTCCGGTTGGGCGACGAGAGGTCGGTGAGGGCCTACACCATCCGCGAGCAGGTGCGACGGCTGGCCCTGGACGACGCGGACGTGATCGTCCTCGGCGAGCGCGCACACATCGACCTGATCACCGCCGCGGTTCCCCACGCCCTCGCGCCGCTCACCAACGGCATCCTCGGCCACCGCTTCCAGCACCGGGCGGTAGGCGAGGGTGACGAGCTGGCGAAGTCCTGGTGGGAGCAGGCCGGGCAGCGTTTCGAGGAGCACCGCGAACCGCCTCCCGCAGCACCGCGAGCCGAGCCCGCCCCCGACAGCGACCGAACCGGCCGTGCGACGGCCGCCCGAGCGCAGGGTCCGCACCCACGCTCACCGCTCCGCCCACCCTGGGCGCCGACCGCACCTCTCCAGCCACCCCGCCCCGACCTCCCGTCCGGCACTTCCGACCACACAGCGGCCAGCCGTTCCCGATCCCGACCCGCCTGACCGAACTCCGCCCGTACGCGCACCCGTTGGAGGACCCTCGCTTTGACCACCCCCGCACCGCCCCCCGCTCCACCACGCACCCCGCCCGGTGCGCTACGAGCCAAGATCGCCCGACTCCTGGCCGACCGGCCGTCGTACGCGCTCACCACCGCGCAGATATCCAAGGCACTGGGCCACTCCAGCGGCGCCGTCGTGCAAGCGGTCGAGACCCTGGTGAAACGCGGCGAGGCCGACCGGGTCGGCACCGGGAAGCAGTTCCGCGCGAACGCGAAGACCGCCGCCGCCGGGCAGAGGCCGGTGATCAGTCCGCCGGGAACCCACTCCCCGCGCGCCGCCGCGGCCACGGCCCGCACGAGCGCACCCGCACCCGCACCCAAGCCGGGCGGTCCGATCCGCCGCCCGGGAGGCCAGCTCTACCACCCCCGGGAGTTGGCTGACCTGCCCGACGTCGTGGCGCTGAGCCGCCTACGCGCCGCCGACATGCCGGCGCTGCTCTACGGTCCCCCGGGCACCGGCAAGACGAGCTTGGTGGAGGCCGCGTTCCCCGACCTGATCACCGTCGCCGGCGACGGCGACACCACGGTCGGCGACCTGATCGGCGAGTACACGCAGGACGACGCGGGAGCCTACGTCTTCCAGTACGGTCCGGTGGTCACCGCCATGCAGGAGGGCCGTGCCCTGCTGATCGACGACGCCACCCTGATCTCGCCCAAAGTGCTGGCCTCGCTGTACCCGGCGATGGACGGGCGCCGCCAGATCCAGGTCAAGGCCCACAAGGGCGAGACGATCAAGGCCGCGCCAGGCTTCTACCTGCTGGCGGGCCACAACCCGGGCGTGCACGGCGCCGTGCTGACCGACGCGCTGGCGTCCCGCTTCGGCGTGCAGATCAAGGTCGGAACCGACTACGACCTCGCCCTGGCCCTGAAGATCGACGCCCAGGTAGTCCGGGTCGCCCGGAACCTCGCCCGCCAGGTCGAACTCGGCGAACTGGGCTGGGCCCCCCAACTGCGCGAACTGATCGCCTACCAGAAGACGGAGGCCGTTCTCGGCACCAAGGCCGCGCTCGGCAACTTGATCGGCATCGCTCCGCTGGAGGACCGCGACGCCGTCGCCGACGCCGTCCGTAAGGCCGTCGGCATCAAAGGGATCGCGCCCCTCACCCTCGGCCAGCAAGTTTCCGCCGCGACCGCCGCGGCCGCCCAGCAGCCCCCGGGCACCACCAACTCCGCACACCGGGGCCGCGCACGGTGAGCGCCCACCACCACCTCCAGCCCCCCGCGACCACGCCCGACGACGACGCCGACCTCGCGCGCTGGGACGACGACGGCGCCCCGCCCGCACCGCGCCGCTCCTCACCTGCCGCGTGGCTGCGCGTGGGAGCCGAACTCGGCGACCGGCTGGTCGCCCTGTCCGGCCGCCAGGACCTGCTCGTCACCTGCCGCCCCGGCACCCGCTCCGGCGCGCCGGCCGCCTTTTCCCCCGCCCTGGCGGAGGTGGAGTTCGACGCCGCGCTGTTCGAGCCCCTCCAGCCCCACGAGATCCACCCGCGGATCGTGGGCGACGAGAACCGCTACCCCGCCGCCTGGGGCGTTCTCGTCCACGAGGCCGCCCACGCCGCCCACACCCGGTGGACGGAGCAGGTTGACGCGGAAGATCCCCGTGTCGTCGAGGCCGCGCTCCTGCTGGAGGAGAGCCGCGCCGAGGGCGCCCACCTGACCAGGCGGCCCACCGACCGCACATACCTGCGCACCAGCGCCCGCACCCTGGTCATGCCCGACATCGCCAACCCCAGCCTCCAGGGCATCGAGCACGCCGCCAGCGTGGCAGCCCTCATCCTCGGCCGCCGGGACGCCGGCATCCTGGACGCCGGAGAGACCAGAGCCGTCGCCAACCTGTGCGAGAAGGTCCTGGGCGCCGACCTGCTGGCCACCCTCACCGGCATCTGGACCGCGGCCCACCGGTGCGCCGACCACGACGCCGCCACCATGCTCGGGCACGCCACGAACTGGTGCGACGCCCTGGACACCGCTGCCCCCACCCGGCCCGCACCGGAGGACCTCACCGACCTGCTGTCCGGCGCCGTGGGGGTGGTCATGGACAGCGCGGCCGCCAACGACGCCGCCGACCTCGCGGCACAAGCCGCCGCCAACAACGCCCTGGCAGCGCGGGCGGCAGCACAGGCCCGGGGCCGCGCCCAGCAGGCCGACCAGCGGCGCAAGGCCGCCGCCACCGCCCGGTCCGTCTTCAACCCCCACGGCACCACCGTCAGCCCCGACGGCGCACCAGCGCCCTACGACAACCCGGTCACCGGCAGCCGCAGACCCACCGCCGCCGAGCAGAGCGCCGCCGCCCGCCTGAGCAGAGCCCTTCGCGCCGCCGCCTACCGCGAGCGGACCGAGGAGCGGACCACCAGCCCCACCCCGCCCGGCCGCCTCAACATGCGCGCGGCCCTAACCCGCGACGCCCAGCGCGCCGTCGGCGCGGTGCCCACCGCGGAACCGTTCACCGCCACCCGCCGCCGCAACTCCCCCACCCCGCCGCTGCGGGTGGGGATCGCGGTGGACGTCTCCGGCTCCATGCGTGCCGCCTGCGAACCCGTCGCGTCCGCCGCCTGGATCGTGGCCCGCGCAGCGGCCCTGACCGATCCCGACTCCCGAACCGCCACCATCGCCTACGACTACAACCTGACCGCGTTGAACCGGCCCACCCATCGGGCGCCGGAGCGCGTGACGACGTTCGCCGCCAACGGCGGCGCCCACAACCTCGCCGCCGCCCTCGACGCGCTCGACCACGGCCTCGACCTCAGCCACCCTGGCACCGGCCGCCTCCTGGTGATCGTCACCGACGCCCGCTACGTCGACGACGAAACCGCTCAGGCCGTCGCCCGGATCAAACGTCTCACCGCCGCCGGCTGCGCCGTCCTCCAGCTCACCCTCGACAAGGGGTCCCGCCACCTGCCGGGGACCACCCTGCTCCACCTGCCCCGGCCCTCCAGCGCTCCCGCCGCCATCGCCAAGGCCGCCACCGACGCCATCCGCAGAACACGCTGACGAACCGGCGCGTGACCGCTGGTGGGGGTGCGGGCTGGGGCCGGGGTCGGCACGATCCTCATCGTGGCGGTCACGGCCAAGGCCCGCCAGGTCCCCTGCGACCGGTACCGCCGGCCGCCGCCCCGCCAGTGCCGCCCCTTCCCCCGCCCCGCATCCCAACCCGACCAGCGGTTCCACCGCCCGTTCGAGAGAGGACACCGTGATCGCCCATCTGCGGCGTGCCACGAGCACGGCCGCGCTCATCCCCGTTCTGTACGGGGACGACGACCCGCGCTTCCGTCTGCGGCCCCGACTGATCGGGGCCGACTACCGCGGCGCCGACCAGCAACTGCCGCTGTTCGGCGACCCCCGGGAGGTCCTGGGCGGTGGCGTCCTGGACGCCCCGGCCGCCCGGATCGGTGCCCGAGCACCCGAGCGACCCGTGTGGCTGTGCTCGGTCCGATCCGACCCGGGCCAGCCGGACCTGACCGACGCCCAGTGGGCCGACGTCGCCCGGCGCCTGCTCACCGCGACCGGCCTCACCCCCGACGGCGACCCGAACGGCTGCCGGTGGGCGGCCATCCGCAACCTCGACCGCTCGGTGCACATCGTCGCCACCGTCGTCCGCGAGGACGGCTCCATCCACGGCACCTACCGGGATGCCTTCCACGCACAGGCCGAGTGCCACCGCATCGCCGCCGACCTCGGCCACCCGGTCCGCTCCGTCCCCTCCGTCACCACCGCCCAGGACTACCGCATGCCCACCCCCACCATCACCATCACCCTCGAACCGAACGGCGCCGTTGTCGCCCAGGGATACAGCGACCCGCTGTCCCTCGCCCTGCTCCGGCACGCCGGCTTCATCGCGAAGGACAGCTGGTACGGCCACCAGCACCGGCTGCCCGCCAACACCGCCCCGGCCGACCGGGCCGCCATCGCCACCCACGCCGCCGAGATGCTCCGGGCCGCCCGCTACGACGTCGACCTCGACCCCCGGCTCGACACCGCGCTGCCCGGCGGCACCGCCGACCGGCACCGCCTCTCCGCCGGCGAGCAGCTCCTCCAGGTCACCAACCAGATCCGCGGCGCCACCAGCTTCGGCGAACTCACCGAGACGCTCGACCAAGTGCTCGACACCGACGGCGGCATCCTGGACCGCGTCCACGACATGCTGGAAGCCGCCTCCGAGCAGGCCACCGACCTCGACCCCGAGCAGTACGCGCTCTCCGACCGCCTCGGCTTCGCGGCGGACATCGTCTCCGCCGCCCAAGACGAGCTGGCCGGCCTGCTCGACGAGGTGCAGCGCACCCAGTCCCACGGCGCCCCCGCCGACACCGCTTCCCGCTCCACAACCGCCGACGCGGCCCGCGCGACTTCCCCCGCTGCCGCCGCCCGGGGTGCGGCCGCCTCCACTCCGCCTGCAGCCGCACCCCCGCAGGCGGCAGTGCCCCGACAGACAGGACACACCCGGTGACCAGCACTTTCCCGGCTTCCGGCGGTGGTCTCGGTGCCTGAACACTACTCATCGATCGGCGAGGCGGTCGGTGCCGCGATGCAGCACAACATCCGCCTCGCCTACGGGCCAGGGCCCGGCCCGGCCCCGCATGTCCGGTACTTCCCGCCGCCGGACGCCGACCCGTACTCCATGACCGGCATGATCGCGCGGCTCGAAGTGTCGGCTCACCCGGACGACGTCGCCGCGATCGTCGAGGAGACGACCCGCGCCTTGGTCGGCCCGCTGCCCCAGCTCACCGAGCTGGTCGCCGCCACCGCCGACTGGACCCGGGCCCGGCTCGACTTCGACGATCCTGACACCACCCCGGCCGTCTTCGACCTATGGACGAAGCTGGCCTCCGTCCACTCCATGCTGGCCTACGCCAAGGAGGAACTGGAGAACACCATCGACGGTATCGCCGCGCTGCCGGCCGAGACCAGCGATCCCCGGCACCACACCAAGGTCCAGGTCAAACGGACCCGTGAACTGCTGCACGACCTCATGGACGCCGAGCCCGGCACCGAAGCCGAGGCGAAGCGGCAGCACGCTGCCCTCTTCCGCTCAAGCGGCCGCCGCAGTACGCCCCGCGGAGCCGAACCGGCGCCACCCGCAGTCGGCACGACCGCCCAGCCCCCCGCCGCCGACCGCAGTCGCTGATGCGCCACCGCCACCGCCACGGGAGCCAACCGGCCGACGCGCTGGGGAAGCGGCAGCCAGCCGCTTCGCGAGCGATGGCTCGCCGCCGTCCATCGAGGTCCGGAAGGAAATGGCGGGTGTGATCATAGGCCGGTCATAGATGTGCAGAATTCCCCGGTATTCACTCCATCGTGTAGTGGCGTTGCCCGATGGCAACGGTGAATGATTCATCTCGCTCGACCTGCGCAATCCCGCACGGGATTGCACAGGCCCCCGACAGGGGCTCCCGTTAATACGATCAATGGGGGCGGCGCGTCATTCGATCATGGAGGAAAGATCATGGTGGAGATCTTCAACGGCATGGCGGCGGACACCATCGAGGCGGCAGGATCGTGGCAGAAAGCCCAGCGCAGCGTGGGTAACGGCTCGTGCGTGGAGCTGCGCCCGCTGGACAACGGCATGGTGGCGGTCCGCAACAGCCGGCACCCTGGCGGGCCGGCGCTGGTGTTCAACCGCGACGAGATCGACGCACTGCTGGACGGTGCCAGGAACGGGGAATTCGATCACCTGGCCGCCTGACCGTCGGCTCCGGGCAAATTCGCGTCTTAGCTGACTGATATGCATCCGGGCCCCTCTTGTGCGAAACTCATCCGGTTAGCTCAACGACTGAGATAGAGCACGTACTTGGGGGGCCTGATGCCCATCGAAACTTTCTTTCCGGGCCGTGGGGGCGGCGCGGACCGACCCTGGGCGGAGTCCGCTCTGGTCTTGGGCGCCCACTTGGAGGTACTGCGCGGAAGGCGCAGGCAGAGCGAGGTGGTGGAGGCGACCGGGAAGCGCGTGAGCACCTCCTACTACAGCCGCCTGGAGCGCGGCGAGGTGCGCATCGACAAGCCGCACGTGCTGGACATCATTTTGAACGCCCTGGGCGTGGCGCCGGGCGAGTACCGCGACCACCTGCTCGACCTGGCGGTCGCCGCGTCGAAGGAGGGCTGGGCCTCCAGGTTCCGCAGCGGGCACCGGGAGGTGGTGACCGACTCGATCCTGCGGCTGACCTCGCTGGAAGAGTCGACTACCGAACAGTTCGTCCTGGACCGCGAAGCCGTATCGGGGCAGTTGCAGACCGAGGCGTACGCGCGGCTCGTCACTCGCTTCACCCTGCCGGCCAGCCTGCGCGACGAGGGTCTCCAGGAGGTGATCGTCGGACTCCGGGACGAGCGCGGCACCCATCTCGGGCGGCGGCTGATCCTGAATCAGACCAGAGCGAGGTTCTTCCTGGACGAGGCCGTGCTCTGGCGGGACTTCGGACAGCCCGAGGCACTGGCCGACCAACTGCAGTTCCTGCTCGACCTCGTGAACGCCCGCGACCTGCCGATCGGGATCCGGGTGATGAGTCGGCGCAACCCCTTGGCCGTGCCGATCACCACCCTGGCCAGGCTCGGGTTCCGCAGGAGCCTGGCGGAGCTGCCGGTGCCCGATGTGATCTACAACGAGACGGGCCGCAACGCGAGCTTCCACCGCGGGCCGCTCCACGGTGCGGAGGTCGCCGATCCGGACTACGTGGACCTCGACGATCTCATCGACAACGTGCTCATGCGGGCCCCCGGATACCGGGAGAGCCGCCAGTTGATCGAGAGCGCCCTGCTGGAGGCCAAGTTCCGTATGCGATAGGGCGGACCCGCGCCAGCGGGTCCAGGGCTCGTCCGGGTTCACAGGACCCGGGCGAGCCCCCCGTACTCGATCCACTCGGAGGATTCCTGCCGGGCGGGAGTGTGCTCGTCGGGGTGCCAGTCGGTGACGTCCAGCAGGCCGGGGGGCTTCTCGATGGCGAGCCGGTCGATGTCGAAGAAGTCCTGGACCTCGGCCTTGGTCCGCACGCGTCCCCACTTGTCGCCGGTCTGCTGCCGCATCAGCTCGGTCACCGTGTCGCGGACGTGGGCGTCTTCGCTGACCAGCTGGCAGATCACCACGACGCTGCCCGCGGGGAGCATGGCCACCGTGCGCGCGATCATGCCCTTGGGGTCCTTGTCGTCGGGGATGCAGTGCAGCACGGAGACGAACAGCGCGGCGACCGGCTCCCTCAGGTCGATGCGGCCCGCGAGGCCGGCCGCTATCGCGTGGGTGTCGGTCATGTCGGCGTCGAGGATCACCGCGTTCGGGCTCTCGTCGAGGACGGCTCTGCCGTAGCCGAGGACCATCGGGTCGTTGTCGACGTAGACCACCCTCGCGTCGCGGTGAACGGTTTCGGCGACCTCGTGGACGTTGTTCTGGGTGGGCAGGCCCGAGCCGTGGTCGATGAACTGCCTGATGCCGTACTCCCGGGCGATGTGGCGTACCACCCGGATCAGGAAGCTCCGGTTGTTGAGCGCCAGCTCCCGGGTGCTGGGCGCGGTCTTCAATAACTCGGCGACCGCCCTCCGGTCGGACGGGTAGTTGCGGTTCCCGCCGAGCAGGAAGTCGTACATCCGCGCGGCGCTTGGCCTGCCCCTGTCAATAGGCTCCTGCCAGTCGACTTCGCCCCGGCCCATCCGCTACCCCCTGAGTGAGACGAACGTTCTTACTGGCAAACCATTATGACGCCGCGTCATACTATGCCGGGTCGCGAGAAGCCGAAACCACACGCGCGGGTGAAGGTAGCGAAGCATGGCGAATAGCCTGGCGAACCGGGGCACAGATGGCCGGTCCGCCGGGCTCTCGGGGGTGGTCGGCGGCGCGTCAGGCGCCCCCTGCGCCGCCGCGGCCGCTGCGCCAGCGGCGGGCGGCCTTCAGCTGGGCGTGCACCGCGGGCTCCTCCAGCCCCATCAGCGCGGCCGCCGCGGCCGGCTCAAGGCCGAGGGACTCGTGCAGCAGCGCGGCGTCCGCGGCCCGGTCGGGCATGGCGCGGTGCAGGCCGTCCGACAAGGAGGCCGGCGCGTCCTTGCGCGCCAGGGTGACGGCCTCGCACAGAACCTGCCAGGTGAAGGCGGCCGGGTCGCCGCGCAGCGCCCACGCCCAGTGCGACTTCGCCCGGCGCAGGACGAGCGCGACGACCTGCTCGGCGAGGCGGGCGTCGCCCAGGCGTGCCCGCGCGTACCTCTCGTAATGGTCACAGTGGAGTTCGACGAAAGCGGCGTAGCCGACAGGGTCTATGGACACCGGGGCTCCGTTCGGCGTCGAGTTCGGGAGGGACACACTGGGCCGCTGGCGCGGACAGGGGCGCGAAGGTGCGCGCGAGGGCGCAAGGAGAGGGCGAGTGCGGCAGCCGGCCCGGGCACCGGCTGGTGCCCGGGCCGGTCTGCGGGGCCGAGTTCAGAACCGGCGGGCCCGGATCCACTCGATGCCGGTGCTGCGGCACATCCTCAGCACACCGAGGATCAGCGCCGCACGCGCCCACTCCGCCTCGGCGTGCGACAGGAGCGCCCAGGCGAGCACCAACGGGGCGAGCAGGGCGTGCAGTTGCACCGCCCCACGCCAGGCCCGGACTTCGCGCAATCCCGCGAAGGGGCCCTCACCCCTGCTAGCGTGGGCGAACACCTCGGGCAGGGCCCGTCCAAAAGCGGGTCGGTCATACATGGGTGGCATACCTCCGTGACTGGCCCGAACAGCCCCGTCCCGGTGGTGATGACACCGGGCGGGGCAACCCCACAGCGGGGCAAGGCCGTTGCAGGAAACGTAGCGTGTCGGCAGGCCGGCGGTCGCCTTGGAAGGCCCCGCGCAATCCTCCGCGTTTCGGCAGCCAAGTGCAGCCGAACAGGGGTCCGATCCCGCTCATCGGCGATCGGGAACGGCCGTAGAGGAACCGATCCGAAACAGATGGGGGGATGGGGCCGGTGGGATCACCTCGTGCCGGTAGCTCCACGGCGGAGTTCCGCGAGCAGCTGCGGGCCCACGTCCGGGAACTGGACGCATCGGCCGCCGAGTACCGGCAGGCACATGATGCCGCAGCGGCGAGGCTCGCCGATGTCGAGACACGGCTGCGGTACAGCAGCCAGACGCTGCTCGACCTGGACCGGTACACCGGCATCGGCAACCCGGAGCCGGGCCCCGTCCCCGCCGGCACCTCTGAGCGGATCGGCATGGAGGCGGCGATCCTGGCCGTACTACGCAGCGGCCGGGCGTTGAGGCCCGCCGAGGTCAAGCAGTTGCTGGCCGCCGAGGGGGTCTACCGCCCAGCGGGAAGTGTGCGGGCGCGAATGAGCCACCTGCACACGTCCGGGGTCCTGGACCGGGATGACGAGGGCCGCTACTGGATTCGGCGGGTATCGAGCGGTTCCCGCTCCACGCGAACCTGAGTCCGCACCAGCCCCGGCCTCCCGGGCGGCCAACTCCTACCGGGTGCCAGCGAAGGCGATCGACGGCTGATCCACTGCGGCCTCGGGCGACCTGGCCCCGTACAGGCCAAGCAGTGCCTCGACGCCGGCGGGGTCCGCCGCCACGGTGACGGCCGGGGACAGCTCCCGCCACCACAGGTGGGCCGAACCCCGCCCGTACTCGCCGAGCACCTCCTCGCGCAGGATCCGATCGACGCAGCTCGGGCAGGCGCCGCGCCCTCCTTCCTCGCGCTGTGCGCACAGCGACGGCACGGACCACCTCGCGGTGAAGGCGCCGCCGCAGCGCCGCGGGTCGAGCAGTCCGTGCGGCGTGACCCGCAGCACCGGCCGGCCCTCGGCGAGCCAGCGGTCGACCGCGCCTTCGCCGGCGACCACAACGTCGTCCGGCTCCGGCACGGACGCCCGCACCGCGCAGGCGAGGCCGTCGACGGGCACGGCGTCGGGGTAGGACTCGAAGAGGAACATATTGTCAGCCTACGAAGGATATTCCGGTGCCGCCCCACAGCAGGAGTGTGATGCCCGCCGCAGACGCGGGGCGGCCCCCCGGCACTTCCACAGCCAGAGCGCCGATGCCGGTTGGCGCACTTGCTCGGCGCGGACTTCGGCGCTGAGGCGGCGAGGCCCTGGCCTCGGCCGCCAAGTGGTGCAGATCACCTGTCGCTCGTAGTGCCGCGGGCAGCAGCTCAGCGATGATCACAAGCCTCGGCGTCCGGCGGGGCACCCCGGCCGGGCGCATCGGCCGGACGTACGATTCGTCCCCGTGAGCAAGCCCACGAAGCACTTCCCGTTCCCCTCAGACCTGGTCGCGGCTCAGCGCGCATACCAGGAAGCCGCCGCCAAGCGGACCACGTTCATCACCGCCGCACCGCGGTGGGTCGAGCCGCAGGCTGACATCGAGACGAAGAGCGGCACCGTGCTGCCGGGCGGTCCCGGGTGGAGCGATGCCCAGCGCGAGGAGGGCCGCCTGCTGCTGGAGGCGGAGCAGGCCGCGTCCCAGGCAGTGTGGGCGCATCCGTTCTGGATGAAGCTGCACGGCGCCGACCGCGTCGAAGCGCGCACCCAGCTCAAGCACCTGCCCGCCGAGTGGGCGCCGCCGGCCGACGAAGAGGCCGCAGAGGATTGACCACCTCTCCGGTCGGCAGCCCCCCGGCGCCCACGCCGGGGGCCCGTCGGCCGGGAGGCCAGACCTGCGCGCACGACCCGGCACACGGCCCGGGCGCGGGGCTGACAGGAGGCCAGCGTGAACCGCTCGACTGCAAGTTGGGCTAGGTCCCGAGGCGGCCGAACACGCCGCGCAGGTACATAGTCGCGCGCTAGTCGCGCAGCCATTTCCGCCCCGAATCTGACGGTGCATCACTTCTCTGTGGCGGTCTCCAGCGGCCACCGGCGGGCAAGGCGCGAAGGACCAGAGAAGGCCGGAATCACCCTTCTGAGCTGGTGTTTTATTGGAAACGCCCGCTCGCGTGACATGTGACGCAGATTACACATGTCCGAGAAATCCCGTGACCCAGATCACAAAAAGTGTGTCTCGCCATTCAAGATGCAGATCGAACAAAATTCCTAACGGTCCGGAACCTGACGGACCGTCACCCCTGGAGGTACATTTTTCTGCGCGCTAGTCGCGCAAGAGCCTGGAATTGGTCTAGACAACGAGCAAGCCCCAGGTCGCTGACCTGGGGCTTTCTATTGGAGCGGGTGACGAGAATCGAACTCGCGCTCTAAGCTTGGGAAGCTCATGTTCTACCATTAAACTACACCCGCAGCTGACGGCCCGTCAGTGACGGCCCGATCAAGGACCACTGTACCCCATGGTGCGGGGCGGTGAGCACAGGGTTCCGGTGGCGGCGAGCCTGGGTGAGCGGTGTCCGGTAGATCCCCTAATGTGACGCTGTCGGCGGAGAGTGTGGGAAGGGGACCGATGGAGCAGCGCACCGTGGTTCGTTGTGTCGAGGGGCACGTGTTCAGTACGGCGGCGTTTCCGATGCAGCATCTGCAGGCGGGGCGGTTGGGGCCGGGGCGGTTGTTGCGGTGTCCCGGGTGCGGGCGGTTGCGGAGTTCGGTGCCGGCGGACGTGTCGGAGCTGTCGGCGGACGAACTGGCGCGCGGGCTGCGGCTGGTGGCGGTGGAGTCGCTGTCGTAGCGGGTGGCCGGAGTGGTCCACGGGGCGGGCGCTTTTGGGGCGCCCGCCCCGTGGCACGTACGCTCGGGGGCGTGCTGCTCTCCGACAACGACATCCGTGCCGAGATCGACAAGGGGCGGGTCGTGATCGACCCGTTCGAGTCGTCGATGGTCCAGCCGTCGAGCATCGACGTTCGACTGGACCGGTTCTTCCGGGTCTTCGAGAACCACCGCTACCCGCACATCGACCCTTCGGAGGAACAGCCGGACCTGACGCGGCTGGTCGAGCCGGACGGGGACGACGCGTTCATCCTGCACCCGGGCGAGTTCGTGCTGGCGTCCACCTTCGAGGTGATCACGCTGCCGGACGACGTGGCCTCGCGGTTGGAGGGGAAGTCGAGCCTGGGGCGGCTGGGGCTGCTGACGCACTCGACGGCGGGGTTCATCGACCCGGGGTTCAGCGGGCACGTGACGCTGGAGCTGTCGAACGTGGCGACGCTGCCGATCAAGCTGTACCCGGGGATGAAGATCGGGCAGCTGTGCCTGTTCCGGCTCTCCTCGCCGGCCGAGCACCCGTACGGCTCGGAGCGCTACGGCTCGCGGTACCAGGGGCAGCGCGGCCCGACGCCGTCCCGCTCCTACCTGAACTTCCATCGCACCCGGATCTGAACGGACGCGCGGACGAGGGCCGGCCCCGACGGACGGGGCCGGCCCTCGGCGTGTGCGGGGACGGGCGTCAGGCGCGGACGGGGACGGGCGTCAGGCGCGGACGGGGGTGGTGACGGCGACGAGTTCGGTGCCGTCCGCGGTGAGGGTGAGCGCGGTGCGCAGGCCGGTGAGCTGGCCGAGGCGGTGCAGATGGGTGCCGCCGCAGGCGATGGCGGCGGGGCCCTCGGGGAGTTCGGCGTGCCAGCGGCGGCGGGCGGTGAGTTCGGGGCCGGGGGTGTCGATGCCGACGGGGGCGTCGGCGGCGACCCAGGCGGCGAGCCGGGCGTTGACGTCCGCGGTGAGGGCGGGGAGGGCGTCGGCGAGGGCCGGGAGGGCGTCGGTGGCGTCGACGGTGAAGCCCTTCTTCTTCAGCGACTTGCCGATCCGGTAGGTGTCGGTGCTGGCGGTGGTGTCCATCACCGAGCTGTCCATGGCGAGGCTGTCGAAGTCGGGGTGGCCGAGGGCGTCGGTGCGGCCGGGGTCCTTGCGCCAGCGCGGGGCGAGGGCGGCGTTCAGGGCGAGGGCGAGCAGGTGGCAGCCGGTGTGCGCGGCGGAGAGCGCGGCGCGGCGTCCGGCGTCGACGGCGAGGTGGGCGGTGCGTCCGACGGCCTCGGGTCCGAGCGCGCCGGCGGGCAGCACGTGCAGCACCAGCCAGGACCAGTCCTCGTCGCCGCGCCGGACCGGGACGTCGGCGCCGACCGCGAACTCGCTCGCGGGCCCGGCCGCGCCGGTGAGGCAGTCGACGACGGGGTGGGCGGTGCCGTCGACGGTGAGGGTGCCGTGGTCGGCGGGCTGGTCGGGCCAGGTGTGGTCGACGGGGTGGAACGGGGTCGCCGCGGTGACCACCGCGGTGCGGCCGTCCGGCAGGGCGCGCACGGCGAGGACCGGCGACTCGCCGGTCACCTCCCCGGCCGGAAAGCTGACGTGGGTGGTGGGCAGGCTCATGCGCGGGCTCCGGACGGGGTGCGAGGGTGGGTCGAACACCTCACCCTACAAACCCGGCCGGACCGGGCCGGACGCCCGGCCCGAGGGGGCCGTCCGCCCGGGCCCGGAGCCCCGGTGCCGGGCCCGGGCGCCGCGCCTCAGCCCAGGGTCGGCAGCTTGATCAGCACCAGCAGCGCCAGCAGCTGCACCGCCGCCGCGCCGGCCGCCTTGCCCCAGGGCAGGTCGTGGATCCGCCGCACCATGGTGGTCAGCAGGACCGCGCAGCCCACCCAGGTCGCCCAGCCGACCACCTGCACGACCGGGTTGCCGGCCGGCAGGAAGAGGGCGAGCAGCAGCCGCGGGGCGTCGGTGGTCCAGCTGATCAGCGCGGCCAGGCCGACCGTGGACTGCCAGGGGCCGTCGCCGCCGGACTGCCGGGCCAGGACGTAGGTGACCGCGGAGAGCACCCCGCCGGCCAGCGTGAAGGCGACCGCGGCGCCGCCGATCGCCCACAGCGCGACCGCGAAGGTGGAGTGCACCACCTGGTCGTAGGTGGAGTCGAGGGCGAACACCGCGAGCACGCCGTACAGCAGCGACACGCACAGCGCGGGCAGCCACACCTGGTGGTCGCGCATCCGGTCGAAGGTGGCGCCGGGGCTGCGGTACATGCCGACCAGCAGCTGCCGCCAGGGCAGCCGGGGCCCGCCCGCGTGCGGCGCGGCCTGGCCGCCGGCCCGGTAGACGGCGACGTTGTCCGCCGCCCCGGGGGCGTAGCCGCCCGGCCCGGGGCCGTCCGGGTGGTAGCCGTAGCCGTAGCCGTCCTGCCCCGCCGGGTGGCCCGGGTGGCCGCCGTACCCGTCGTCGTGGCCCTGGCCGTCGTAGCCGTGGCCGTCGTAACCCTGGCCGTAGCCGTCGTCGTACGGGTACGGCTGCTCGCCGTGGGACTGGTCGCCGTAGGGCTGCTCGCCGAGCGCGAAGGCCCTGGTGTGGCCGGGCCGGTCGCCGGGGCCGGTGGGCCCGGGGTGCGGGGCGGTGAAGTACTCGGGGGCGCCGGTGGGCGCGCCGGGGTACGGGTCGCCCTGGGGGGTGCCCGGTGCGGGTGCCGTCCAGCGCTGCCGGGGGTCGGCGCCCCGTCCGTCGTCGTGTCGATTGCCAGCCACGCCTCGACGGTACCCGCAACGGCTGACCCACCGTCGGGTGATCATGGCGGCGGGGCCGGATTGCAGCCGTCCTGTGACGGTGCGCCCGGGTCCGGCCCGACGGGTTCCGGCGGAGTCCGGGCGGGAGGGCTCAGCCGGTGACGCCGGCGCCGGGCGCGTGCACCGCGGCGGCGTTGCTGAGGCCGGCCTCGCAGCCGCCGGGGCCCGCCGAGAGCCGGACGGCGCCGACCGGGAGCCGGGTGCCGCAGGCGATCCGCAGGCCGGACGGGAGCTCGTTCTCGGCCTCCAGGACGGCGCCGTCGCCGATCACCACGCCGTCCAGCGAGCAGCGCTCACCGACCTCGGCGTAGGCGCCGACGATGGAGTCCCGGACGTACGCGCCGGCCTCGATCCGGGCGCCGGGCAGCACCACGCTGCCCTCGACGATGGCGCCGGCGGCGACCCGGGCGCCCTCGGAGACCACGGTGCCGGAGCTGAGCACGGCGGCCGGGTCGACGTGCGAGCCGGACAGCAGCAGCGCCTCGCCGGTGGGGCCGGGGACGGCCGGGGAGTCGACCTTGCCGAGCACCAGGTCGGCCGAGCCGCGGACGAAGGCGCCGGGGGTGCCCAGGTCCAGCCAGTAGGAGGTGTCGACGACGCCGCGCAGCAGCGCGCCGGTGGCGAGCAGTTCGGGGAAGGTCTCGCGCTCGACCGAGACCTCGCGGCCGGTCGGGATGCGGTCGATCACCGAGCGGGTGAAGACGTAGCAGCCCGCGTTGATCTGGTCGGTGACGATCTGCTCGGGGGTCTCGGGCTTCTCCAGGAAGGCGAGCACCCGGCCGTCCGGATCGGTCGGGACGAGGCCGAAGGCGCGCGGATCGGCCACCCGGGTGAGGTGCAGGGTGACGTCGGCGCCGGAGGCGCTGTGCCCGTCGCGCAGGGCGGCGATGTCCAGGCCGGAGAGGATGTCGCCGTTGAAGACCAGCACCGGCTCGTCGGGGCCGCAGGTGAGGCCGGTGGCGGCGTTGCGGATCGCGCCGCCGGTGCCCAGCGGCTCCTCCTCGGTGAGGTAGACCAGTTCGATGCCGTAGGGGCTGCCGTCCTGGAAGTGGTCGACGAAGACCTCGGCGAGGTAGGAGGTGGCGAGCACCACGCGGGTGACGCCGGCGGCGGCGGCCCGGGCGAGCTGGTGCGCGATGAACGGGACACCCGCCACGGGCAGCATCGGTTTCGGCGTGTGGGTGGTCAACGGACGGAGGCGGGTGCCCTTGCCTCCGACCAGCATGATCGCCTGGGTCATGGTGCTGTCTCCCGTGGTCGAATTCCGGCGGCCCGGCACGACAGGGTCCGGTGCGCTCGCTCGGTGAACTGGCCGGGGCGGCGTGCCATGGCCTCCGACGGAACCGGTCCTTCCCGCGGTTCCGTCGCACACTCTATTTGCTCGAACATCGCCTGGGTGCCACCACCCCGGTCGATCGTGCGTGCGGATCGGCGCTCCGGGGCCGGGCCCGGCTCGGGAAGCGCCGCGGGCCGTTCCCCGGACCGGGCCCCGGTGCCGCGCCCGGTCCGGACGCGGCCGGACCCCGGGGCCGCGACGGGCGTCCGGGGTCCGGGTGGTGCGGGGGTGCGGGTGGTGCGGGGGTGCGGGTGGTGCGGGGGTGTCAGGCCTCGACCGGCTCCGCCTCGGCGGCGGGGGCGGCCTTGACCGACTCCAGCAGCAGCTGGGCGACGTCGACGACCTTGAGGTGCTCCTTGGCCGCGCCCTCGTTCTTCTTGCCGTTGACCGAGTCGGAGAGCATCACCAGGCAGAACGGGCAGGCGGTGGAGACGATGTCCGGGTTCAGCGACAGCGCCTCGTCCACCCGCTCGGTGTTGATCCGCTTGCCGATCCGCTCCTCCATCCACATCCGGGCGCCGCCGGCGCCGCAGCAGAAGCCGCGCTCCTTGTGGCGGTGCATCTCCTCGTTGCGCAGGCCGGGCACCCGGCCGATGATCTCGCGCGGCGGGGTGTAGACCTTGTTGTGCCGGCCGAGGTAGCACGGGTCGTGGTAGGTGATCAGGCCCTCCACCGGGTTCACCGGCAGCAGCTTGCCCTCGTCGATCAGGTGCTGGAGCAGCTGGGTGTGGTGGATGACCTCGAAGTGGCCGCCGAGCTGCGGGTACTCGTTGGCGATGGTGTTGAAGCAGTGCGGGCAGGTGGCGACGATCCGCTTGGTGGGGGCGTCCTCCAGCGCGGCGTTCAGGGTCTCGACGTTCTGCGCGCCGAGCATCTGGAACAGGAACTCGTTGCCGAGGCGGCGCGGGGAGTCACCGGTGCAGGTCTCCTCCTTGCCGAGGATGGCGAACTTCACGCCCGCGGTGTGCAGCAGTTCGGCGAACGCCTTGGTGGTCTTCTTGGCCCGGTCCTCCAGGGCGCCGGCGCAGCCGACCCAGTAGAGGTACTCGACCTCGGCGGGGTCGATGTCCTCGCCGATCACCGGCACCTCGATGCCGGTCTCCTTCTTCAGCTCCTTGACCCAGTCCAGCCGGGCCTTGGTGGCCAGGCCCCACGGGTTGCCCTTGTTCTCCAGGTTCTTGAGCATCGTCCCGGCCTCGGTCGGGAAGCTGCTCTCGATCATCACCTGGTAGCGGCGCATGTCGACGATGTGGTCGATGTGCTCGATGTCGACCGGGCACTGCTCGACGCAGGCGCCGCAGGTGGTGCAGGACCACAGCACGTCCGGGTCGATGACGCCGCCCTCCTCGGCGGTGCCGATCAGCGGGCGCTCGGCCTCGGCCAGGGCGGCGGCGGGGACGCCGGCGAGCTGCTCGGCGGTGGCCTGCTCCTCGCCCTCCATGGACTTGCCGCCGCCGGCCAGCAGGTACGGGGCCTTGGCGAAGGCGTGCTCGCGCAGGCTCATGATCAGCAGCTTGGGCGAGAGCGGCTTGCCGGTGTTCCAGGCCGGGCACTGCGACTGGCAGCGGCCGCACTCGGTGCAGGTGGAGAAGTCGAGGATGCCCTTCCAGGAGAAGTGCTCGACCTGGGAGACGCCGAACACGGCGTCGTCGGCCGGGTCCTCGAAGTCGATCGGGGCGCCGCCGCTGGTCATCGGGCGCAGCGCGCCGAGCGCGGTGCCGCCGTCATCCTCGCGCTTGAAGTAGATGTTGAAGAAGGCCAGGAAGCGGTGCCAGGCGACGCCCATCGAGGGGTTGACGCCGATGGTGATCGCCCAGGCGAAGGAGATGCAGATCTTCAGCATCGCGAACAGGTACACCAGGTTGACCAGGGTGCCGTGCGCGGTGCCGTGGAAGGCGGCGGCGATCGGGTACGAGACCAGGTAGGCCGGGTCGTAGGAGTCGACGCCCTCCAGGGCGCCCTCCAGGCCGCGCAGCATCATGATGCACAGGCCGATGCCGAGGATCGTGTACTCGACGTAGAACGCCTGCCAGGCGATCGAGCCGGCGAACCGGGACTTGCGGCCGGCCCGGGAGGGCAGGCTGAGCAGGCGGATCACCATCAGGGTGAGGATGCCCAGGGTGGTGAGGGTGCCGATCAGCTCGACGAAGACGTTCCACGGCAGCCAGTGGCCGATGACCGGGAGCACGAACTCGGCGTCGAAGAGCTGCCCGAAGGCGTTCACCAGGGTGAGCACCAGCGAGAAGAACCCGACGGCGACGAACCAGTGGGCGACGCCGACGACGCCCCAGCGGTTCATCCGGGTGTGGCCGAGGAACTCCTTGGCCACGGTGGCGACCCGCTGCGCGGGCTGCCCGAATCGGGTGCCGTCGGCGGAGCCGGTGCGCACCACCTTGTAGATGTACAGCGCCGCACGGGCGGCGAGCGCGGTGCCGATCACGAATGTGACCAGCGAGATGACGATCGCTGCTAGCTGCATCGGCTCTCCGTCTCCAGCGGCTCTGGTCCGAGTCTTCCCTTGGGTCCCCCGCAGATTGTACTGGTCGGTAACTTGCAGGGTCGACGCGCCGGACATTACCGCGCGTTAACACTCCGCCAGAAGATGTTCAAGGTATGGCGGCAGTCACTAAGCCCAGACTCACCCGCCCGGAGCAGCCGCCGGACCCCTCGCGACATAAGCGCTCAGTAAAGTTGAGCGACACGGACTCAAAGCTGTTGACGCGGTCCGATCGGTCGTGCATCCTTGAGTCCGTACTGCTCAACTTCTCCTCGGAGGTATTCACGATGGCACGCGCGGTCGGCATCGACCTCGGTACGACGAACTCCGTCGTCAGTGTTCTTGAGGGCGGTGAGCCCACGGTCATCACCAACGCCGAGGGCGCTCGGACCACGCCGTCCGTCGTCGCCTTCGCCAAGAACGGCGAGGTGCTCGTCGGCGAGGTCGCCAAGCGGCAGGCGGTCACCAACGTCGACCGCACCATCCGCTCGGTGAAGCGCCACATGGGCACCGACTGGAAGATCGGCATCGACGGCAAGGACTTCACGCCGCAGCAGATCTCCGCCTTCGTCCTGCAGAAGCTCAAGCGGGACGCCGAGGCCTACCTGGGCGAGACGGTCACCGACGCCGTCATCACCGTCCCGGCCTACTTCAACGACTCCGAGCGCCAGGCCACCAAGGAGGCCGGCGAGATCGCGGGCCTGAACGTCCTGCGCATCGTCAACGAGCCGACCGCCGCCGCCCTGGCCTACGGCCTGGACAAGGACGACCAGACCATCCTGGTCTTCGACCTCGGCGGCGGCACCTTCGACGTCTCGCTGCTGGAGATCGGCGACGGCGTGGTCGAGGTCAAGGCCACCAACGGCGACAACCACCTCGGCGGCGACGACTGGGACCAGCGGGTCGTCGACCACCTGGTGAAGGTCTTCCAGTCCGGCCACGGCGTCGACCTGTCCAAGGACAAGATGGCCGTCCAGCGCCTGCGCGAGGCCGCCGAGAAGGCCAAGATCGAGCTGTCCTCGTCCTCCGAGACCTCGATCAACCTGCCCTACATCACGGCCTCCGCCGAGGGCCCGCTGCACCTGGACGAGAAGCTCACCCGCTCGCAGTTCCAGCAGCTCACCTCGGACCTGCTGGACCGCTGCAAGGTCCCGTTCCACAACGTGATCAAGGACGCCGGCATCCAGCTGTCCGAGATCGACCACGTGGTCCTGGTCGGCGGCTCGACCCGCATGCCGGCCGTCGCCGAGCTCGTCAAGGAGCTGACCGGCGGCAAGGACGCCAACAAGGGCGTCAACCCGGACGAGGTCGTCGCCATCGGCGCCTCCCTGCAGGCCGGTGTCCTCAAGGGCGAGGTCAAGGACGTCCTGCTGCTCGACGTCACCCCGCTGTCCCTCGGCATCGAGACCAAGGGCGGCATCATGACCAAGCTGATCGAGCGCAACACCACGATCCCGACCAAGCGCTCCGAGATCTTCACCACCGCCGAGGACAACCAGCCCTCCGTGCAGATCCAGGTCTACCAGGGCGAGCGCGAGATCGCGGCGTACAACAAGAAGCTCGGCATGTTCGAGCTGACCGGCCTGCCGCCGGCCCCGCGCGGCCTGCCGCAGATCGAGGTCACCTTCGACATCGACGCCAACGGCATCATGCACGTGGCCGCGAAGGACCTCGGCACCGGCAAGGAGCAGAAGATGACCGTCACCGGCGGCTCCTCGCTGCCGAAGGACGAGGTCAACCGCATGCGCGAGGAGGCCGAGCGCTACGCGGAGGAGGACACCAAGCGCCGCGAGGCCGTCGAGACCCGCAACCAGGGCGAGCAGCTCGTCTACTCGACCGAGAAGTTCATCGCGGACAACGCGGACAAGCTCCCGGCGGACGTCAAGACCGAGGTCGAGACCGCCATCGGCGAGCTCAAGGAGACCCTCAAGGGCGAGGACGTCGCGGCCATCCGCACCGCCACCGAGAAGGTCTCCACCACCGCCCAGAAGCTCGGCGCGGCGCTGTACGCGCAGGCCGACGGCGCGGGCGCGGCGTCCGGCGCGGCCGGGGCCGGCGAGGCGGGCCCGAAGGAGGACGACGTGGTCGACGCCGAGATCGTCGACGACGAGAAGCCCAAGGGCGGTGCGGCATGACGGAGAAGCCGCAGGGCGAGCAGCCCGGCGACGACTCCGCCGCCGAGGAGGCCGTGCTCAAGGCAGCCGAGGAGGCCGTCGCGGGTGCGGGTGCCGACGAACTGGCCGCCGCCAAGCGCGAGGCCGGCGAGCGCACCGCCGACCTGCAGCGGCTCCAGGCCGAGTACCAGAACTACCGCAAGCGGGTCGAGCGCGACCGGGCCACCGTCCGGGAGATCGCGGTCTCCAGCATCCTGGAGTCGCTGATCCCGGTGCTGGACGACATCGGCCGGGCTCGCGAGCACGGCGAGGTGACGGGCGGCTTCAAGTCGGTCGCCGAGTCGCTGGAGACGGTCGTCGCCAAGCTCGGGTTGCAGCAGTTCGGCAAGGAGGGCGAGCCCTTCGACCCGACCATCCACGAGGCGCTGATGCACAGTTACTCGTCGGACGTGACGGAGGACACCTGCGTGCAGATCCTCCAGCCCGGGTACCGGATCGGCGAGCGGATCATCCGCCCGGCGATGGTCGCGGTCGCGGAGCCCCAGCCGGGCACCCAGACCACCGGCGAGCCGGACGGCGACCAGGCTGACGGCCCGTCCGACAGCTGAGTAGAGTCCCCGTGCGCTGCGGAGTCGTACGTCGTCCAGTACGACGGCCGGCTCCGCAGCGCCGTATCACGGCACCGCACCGCGCGGTGCCGGCAGGCAACAGAACTTCGGGATTCCGGGAGGTGGCGGTCAAAGGCCATGAGCGCTAAGGACTACGTGGAGAAGGACTACTACAAGGTCCTCGGCGTGCCCAAGGACGCCACCGCCGCAGAGATCAAGAAGACGTACCGCAAGCTGGCCCGCGAGTTCCACCCGGACGCGAACAAGGGCGACGCCAAGGCCGAGGAGCGCTTCAAGGACATCTCCGAGGCGTACGACGTGCTCTCCGACGAGAAGCGCCGCAAGGAGTACGACGAGGCCCGCTCGCTGTTCGCGGGCGGCGGCTTCCGGCCCGGCGGGGCGGGCGCGGCCGGGGGCTTCGACTTCGGCGACCTCTTCAACGGCGGGAGCGGCTCGGGCGGCGGCGGGATCGGCGACGTGTTCGGCGGCCTGTTCAACCGCGGCGGTCGGCAGACCGCCCAGCCGCGCCGCGGGGCCGACGTCGAGACCGAGGTCACGCTGAACTTCGAGGAGGCCGTGGACGGCGCGACGGTGCCGCTGCGGATGACCTCCCAGGCCGCCTGCCGCGCCTGCGCCGGGACGGGCGCCAAGGCCGGCACCACCCCGCGGGTCTGCCCGACCTGCGTCGGCGCGGGCACCGTCAGCCGGGGCCAGGGCGCCTTCGCGCTCTCCGAGCCCTGCCGGGACTGCAAGGGCCGCGGCATGATCGTCGACGACCCGTGCACCGTCTGCCACGGCAGCGGCCGGGCCTCCTCGGCCCGGACCATGCAGGTGCGCATCCCGGCCGGGGTGCAGGACGGCCAGCGGATCCGGCTCAAGGGCAAGGGCGCCCAGGGCGAGCGCGGCGGCCAGCCCGGAGACCTGTACGTCACGGTGCACGTCGACCCGCACCCGGTGTTCGGGCGCAAGGGCGACAACCTCACGGTGACCGTGCCGGTGAGCTTCCCCGAAGCCGCGCTGGGCGGCACCATCGAGGTGCCGACCCTGAACGGTCCGGCCGTGAAGCTCAAGCTGCCGCCCGGCAGCGCCAACGGCCTGACCATGCGGGCCCGGGGCAAGGGCGCCACCCGCAAGGACGGCACCCGCGGCGACCTGCTGGTCACCGTGGAGGTCTCGGTGCCCAAGCACGTCGACGGAGACGCGCTGACCGCACTGGAGCAGTACCGCGAGGCCACCGCCTCGGACGACCCGCGAGCCGCCCTGTTCAAGGCGGCGGAGGGAGCGTGAGACCCCGATGAGTCCCCATCCCGACAGCAGCCGCGACGGCACCGGCCGGATCGGCCCCGGCCCCGGCCTGGGCGAGGGCCTGCCCGGCGGCGGCCGCCCCCGCGCCGCCGCCCCGCCGTACGTGCTCACCGAGGACACCCCGGTCTACGTCATCTCGGTCGCCGCCGAACTCTCCGGGCTGCACCCGCAGACCCTCCGCCAGTACGACCGCCTCGGCCTGGTCAGCCCCGACCGCACCGCCGGCCGCGGCCGCCGCTACTCCGCCCGGGACATCCAGCAGCTGCGCGAGGTCCAGCGGCTCTCCCAGGACGAGGGCATCAACCTGGCCGGGATCAAGCGGATCATCGAGCTGGAGAACCAGGTCGCCGCCCTGCAGTCCCGCGTCACCGAACTGGTCGACGCCCTGGAGGGCGCCGCCGCCACCCTCCAGCAGCGCGAGGCCGCCGTGCACGCCTCCTACCGCCGCGACCTGGTCCCCTACCAGCAGGTCCAGCAGTCCAGCGCGCTGGTGGTCTGGCGGCCCAAGCGCTGAGCGTCCGGCACCGAGCCGCCGACACCCCTCCCGTTCGGGGGGTGCCGGCGGCTTCCGCGTCCTGTCAGAGTTCTTTTCCGGAGCGCCGCCCGCCTGTCCGCAGTCCGGTAATCCGAGGGGGATCGGGAGACCTTCGCTCTATGATGCGGGCCGGAGGGCACGCGCCGGATCCACCAAAGGCCCCAGCTCAGGCAAGGAGTCATGGACATGAGCACTGAGCGGAGGAACCCCGCCGCAGCCCCTGGCCTTTCCCCCGAGGCCCGGGCCCTCTACACCCGGGCCGTGCAGAGCGGCGGGAAGCTGACCGGGCGCCACGCCCTCCCCGCCGACCGGGACGACCCCGCGCTGCACGAACTGCTGGACGTCGGACTCCTGCAGCCCGAGGTGGGCCCGGCCGGGACGTACGCGGTGAAGGACCCCCAGCAGCTGGCCGAGGCATTGTCACTGGGCTTCCAGCTGGAAGCCACCAGAATCCTGCACCGCTCGATGGCGACCACCCAGGCCCTGCAGGAACTCCACCAGGAGTACCTGGCCTACATCGCGCACCCCGAATCCGGCGGCGCCATCGAATACGTCCAGGGCCGGGGGAACATCAACGAAAACCTGGCGGCGATCATGGCCAGCGCGTCGAATGAAATGCTCACGGCACAACCCGGCGGCGGCCGCGGCGAGGACGCCCTGAAGATAGCGATCGCCCGCGATATGGAATTCGTGGAACGCGGCGGGACGATCAGGACCATCTACCAGCCGAGCGCCCGCTATTCGAACCCGACGATCAGCTACGTCCAGGCGGTGACCCAAGAAGGTTGCCAGGTGAGAACACTGGACGAGGCCTTCGCCAAGCTGATCGTGATCGACCGGAAGGTCGCCGTGATAACCGTCGGCGACGAGCAGAACCGGGACCGCGCGGCCTTCGTCCGGGACGACGCCGTCATCGACTACATCGTGGGCGTCTTCCACAGTCAGTGGGAGCGGGCCATCCCCTTCACCGGCGGCCACGAAATACCGCCGCAGGTGGTGTCCAGCATGCGCAAGCAAATCGTCCGCATGATGCTGGAGGGCATCGCGCACCGCACGATCGCCCGGCGCATCGGCCTCAGCGAGCGCACCCTCGCCCGCCACATCGCCGAAATGCGCGAGGAGTACGGGGTGGAGACGCTCTTCCAGCTCGGGTGGAAGATCGCACAGGCCGAGGGGCCGACGGGCTGAGCTCGGCGGCCCCTCGACGCCGGGGCCTACCAGTGGCTGTCCATGTCCGCCACGAGGGCCTTCTGCACCACAGTGGTCTCGGAGGCGCTCCAGTAGGAGTCCGCGCTCGCCGGGCCGGCTCCGAGAAACACAGTGATGCCCAGCAGAACAGCCGCGATCAGGATACGACGGACCTTCAGCACAACATCACTCCTTTCGGGACAAATCCATCGCGAGCATCGCCCGCTCGAACGATGGCCGCACCAATTTCCGACATATGATTCCCCATCAACCGCCCTCACGTCACCCCACCCCCCTCAACATGCCGGGGATCGGTCGCTGAAATGTGCATGTCGGCGCGCACGAACGGGGGCCGCGGCCCGAGGTGTCATCTATCCGCCAGGCAGCCAGATGCCACCGTGCGCCAGTGGACTCGTTGACACCCGGCGATGGACGATCAGCTAGTCGTAACCGCAGTAGCACAATCCAGCGCGTCCACCGCACCGGCCGCCGAACCCGGAGCGCGGCAATCTCCGGGTCCTCAACCGCCGTTCCGACGGACAGGGGGCATCGGACCCGACGGCCGAATCACCACACCCGGAGTCGACATGAGTGAGCACCACCTGCAACACCGCGCCGAGGGGCGCCGCGCACGCGTGTTCCTGGCCGCGCCGCTGATGCGGCTGACCGGCCCGGCGGACAGTGTGGTGACGCTGGCCAGCCGGACCAGGCTGACCACGCTGCGCAGCACGCTGCTGGACAGCGGGGCCGCGGTGTACAGCGCGCACCACAGCGACGCGTGGACGGTGGCCGGACGGGCGCCGGAGCAGCGGGTGCCGTCGGACTTCCGGGCGATGCAGAGCGCGGACCTGGTCTTCGCGTACGTGGGCGCCCCGCTGTCGGCCGGGGTGAGCCTGGAGCTCGGGTGGGCGTCGGCGCTGCGCAAGCCGATCGTGCTGCTGGTGGACGAGGCGATCACGCACAACCCGCTGATCGCCACCATCGAGCAGGTCTCGCCGGTGCTGCCGCTGGTCTTCGACGACACCTGGTCGCAGGAGGCGCTGCACCACACCGTGGAGACCGCGCTGGACTGGGCCGGGATGGCGCTGTCGCTGCGCGGCGGCTTCTGGACCGCGCCCGGCGACCAGTTCCCGCGGCCGCGCCGCGAGCACGCCGGCCCGTACGGCTTCTGGTCCCCGGAGATCGCCACCGGCTGACGGCCCGTCCGCCCCGCGCCACCGGCCCGTCCGCCCGTCCGCCCGTCCGCTCCCCCGGTCACCCGGCTCCCCGCATCCGCCAGCCCAGCTGGAAGAGGGTCTCCGCGCCGTGGAGTTCGCGCAGCCGGGAGATGTGCGCGGCGACGGTCCGCTCGCCGAGGCCCAGCCGGGAGGCGACGGCCTTCTGGGTCAGGCCCTGGGCGAGCAGCCGGCCCACCTGCTCGTGGACCGGCACCGCGCTCTCGTCCGCGCCCCCGTGCTCGGCGGAGCGCCACTGGACCCGCTCGGCCCGCTCCCAGTCCCGCTCGAAGGCGGCGACCAGGAACGCGACCACCGCCGGGTCCTCGATGAAGGCGGCACTGGAGTCGTCGACCGACGCCGGGACGACGGCGATCCGGCGGTCGAAGACCAGCAGCCTGCTGAACGGTTCGCTCAAGGTGCGGAACCGGCCGCCCCAGCCGGTCACCCTCTCCGCCCAGCGCACCGTCGGCCCGTCCAGCAGCGCGGCCGGCTCGTGGACGGTGCGGACGGCCGCCCCGCGCTCCAGGAAGCGGCGGGTGCGCTCCGGCGACCGGTCCAGCAGGGGGGTCGACCCGGCCCCGCCGGGGTGCAGGGCCAGCTCCTCCTCGCGCGCCCCGTCCGCCAGCCGTCGGACGCGCTGCCGGATCTGCTCGGTCCGCTCGACGTGCTGCACCACGCTGGAGCGGTCGGCCCGGCGCGGGGTCGCGTCGTAGGCGTGGGTGAGGTCCTCCAGCAGCGCGGGCAGCTCCTCCGCGCGCAGCAGCATCCGGGTGCCCTCGGCGCGCAGTCGGGCGCTGATCCGGTCGCCGACCGCCCGCGGGTCGGCCGCCGTCAGCACCTGCGCGGCGGCGTCGTGCACCAGCAGCCCGAGCTCCAGCAGCCGCAGCACCCCGGCCGGGTCCTGCTCGACCGCCTCGCGGAACGCCACCCGCCCGCCCTGGTCCAGGACCTGCTGGTAGAGCCGCCGCTCCGCCTCGCTCGGCAGGGCGACCGGGTTCGCCTCGCTCACGGGTCCCGCTCCTTCTCAGCCGTCCGCACGGGGCGCTGCCCCCGGCGGCGCGGCGGGTCGTCCGGACGCCCCGCGCAGCTGCCAGCCCAGCTGGAACAGGGTCTCCGCATCGTAGAACTCCCGCAGCCGGGCGATGTGCCCGGCCACCGTCCGCTCCGAGAGCCCCAGCCGGGAGGCGATCGCCCGCTGGGTCAGGCCCGCGGCCAGCAGGTCGGTGAGTTCGGGCGGCACGCCCGTCCTGCGCGGGCGGCCGGCGGCGGCGTGCCAGTCGACGGTCGCGGCGCGGGCCCAGTCGCGCTCGAAGCGCTCGACCAGCAGGGCGACCAGGGCCGGGTCCTCGACGAAGGCGGCGCTGGAGTGGTCGGCGGCGGCCGGGATGACGGCCACCTTGCGGTCGAAGACCAGCAGCCGGGTGAACGGCTCGTCCAGGACCCGGATGCGTTCGCCTAGGTCGGTGACGTCGGCCGCGTAGGAGGCGGTGGGCGGGTCGGCGAGCGCGCCGGGCGCGTAGAGGGTGCGCAGGGCGATGCCGGCGTCCAGGTGGGTCCGGGTGAGTTCGAGGGACTGCTGCAGGAACTGCCGCGGCCGGGCGCCGCCGGGCTGGGCGGCCAGGATCTCCTCGCGCGTCTCGGACTCGACCTGGAGGATGCCGTGCCGGATCTGCTCCACGTCCCGGACGTGGTGCACCACGCTGGAGCGGTCGTCCCGGCCGAGCGCCGACTCGTAGGCCAGGCTGAGCGGTTCGAGCAGCGCGGGCGTCTCCTCGGCCCGCAGCAGCAGCCCGGCCCCCTCGGCCCGCATCCGGGCGCCGAGCCGGCCGACGGCGGTGCGCGGGCTGACGGCGGTCAGCGACTCGTCGACGGCGTGGTGCACCAGCAGTCCGAACTCGACCAGGCGGTGCACGGCGTCCGCGTCCAGCCGCGCCGCCTCGCGGAACATCATCCGGCCGCCCCGGGCGAGGACTTCGCGGTACAGGGCGCGTTCGGCGTCGCTCAGCAGGGGGTTCACCTCGTTCCCTCCCGCACCGGCCGGCCGGTGGCGGTGCGCGGGTCGACGGCGGTGGGCCGCTCGCTCCCATCGTGCTGGACCGGCGGCCCGAGGGCGAGCAGCCGCGCGGGGAGGGGGGCGGGTCCGGGCCGGGGCGGCGGGGTGTCAGGCACCTGGCTTCTCCCGCCGCATCAGCCAGCCGAGTTGGAAGAGCGTCTCGGCGCCGTGCAGGTCGCGCAGGCGGGAGATGTGGCCGGCGACGGTGCGCTCGGACAGGCCCAGGCGGGAGGCGATCGCCTTCTGGGTCAGGCCGGCGGCCAGCAGGCGGCCGACCTGGGCGGAGGCGGTCCGGGTGGGGTCGCTGTCCAGGAGGCTGTGCCAGGGGACGCGTTCGGCGCGGGCCCAGTCGCGTTCGAAGTTGGCGACGATCATGCCCACGGTGGCGGGGTCGGAGAGCACCGCGGCCCGGGAGAAGTCCTCGGCGGCGGGCACCACGGCGGTGGCCCGGTCGAAGACCAGGGCGCGCTGGAAGGGCTCGTCGAGCAGCCGGACCTCGCCGCCGGCCCTGGTGACGGTGGCGGCGTAGCGGATCACGGCGGGCTCGGTGAGCACGGTCGGCTGGTAGAGGGTGAGGATGCGGCAGCCGCGGCGCAGGACCGGCAGTTCCTGGCGCAGGGACAGTTCCAGGGCGGCGGGCAGCGGCTGTCCGGGCTGCGAGGTCAGGGCCTCCTCCCGGCAGGCGGAGCCGAGTTGGGCGATCCGCTGGCGGATGTGCTCGCGTCCGGTGATCTGGAGGTCGGCGGGGACGGGCCCGGCCGGGCGGGGCACGCTGTCGTAGGCGGCGATCAGCGGTTCGAGGTCGGCGGCCAGGCGTTCGGCCCGGTTGAGCAGGCGGGTGGCCTCGGCGTTCATCTCGGTGCCGAGGGTGTCGGCCACGAAGCGGGGGTTGACGGCCAGGTAGGAGCCGTCGTGGCCGTCCAGCATCAGCAGGCCGGTGCGCAGCAGCCCGGCGAGGGCGGGCCGCTGCGGGGCGGGGAGGGCGTCGGCGGCGACCCGGCCGCCGGCTTCCAGGACGTCCAGGTAGAGGCGCCACGCCTGCGCGTCGATCGGCCCGCAGGCCGAGGCGGCGGGGGCGGTGGCGGGGGTCGGGTCAGCCACGTCCGCCGCCGCCTCTCATCAGCCAGCCGAGCTGGAACAGGGTGCCGGCCCCGTGCAGGTCGCGCAGGCGGGAGATGTGCCCGGCGACGGTGCGCTCGGACAGGCCCAGGCGGGTGGCGACGGCGCGCTGGGTGAGGCCCTGGGCGAGCAGGCGGCCGACCCGTTCGGTGATGGCGCGGGTGAGGGTGCGGCTGTCGAGGCCGTGCCAGTGGACCTGCTCGGCGCGGGCCCAGTCGCGTTCGAAGCCGGCCACCAGGTAGGCGATCGCGGCGGGGTCCTCGACGAACGCGGCGCGGCTGTGGTCCTCGGCGGCGGGGATCACGGCGATCCGCCGGTCGATGACGATCAGCCGGAGGAACGGCTCGTCCAGGACGCGCAGTTGGGCGCCGTGCTCGGTCATCGTGGTGGCGTGCCGGACGGCGCTGTCCTCGGTGAGCGCGACGGGCTGGTAGAGGGCGCGCAGGGTGGCGCCCCGGCTGAGCATCCGCCGGTCCTGGGTGTGGGCGAGTTCGAGGACGGCGGGCGGGCGGAGCCCGGGCTGGGCGCTGAGCAGTTCGAGGCGGCAGTCCGAGACCAGTTGGGCGATCCGCAGCCGGATGCCCTCCTGGCCGTCGATGTAGACGGCCTGCCTGGTCCGGTCGGCGGGCCGGGGGACGGCGTCGTAGGCGCGGGCGAGCGGGTCGAGCGCGGCGGGCAGCCGGCCGGCGTCGAGCAGCAGGCGGGTGGCGCGGGAGCGCAGGTCGGCGCCGAGGCGTTCGGCGACGGCCCGCGGGCTGACCGCGACGTAGCAGCCGTCGATCCGGTTGGGCAGCATCAGGCCGATCGCCACCAGCTGCTCCAGCAGGGCCTGTTGGCGCTCGGGGGTGAGGTCGGTGCCGAGCGGGGGCGGCGCGTCCAGCGGGATGCGGCCGCCGGCGGCGAGGACGGCCAGGTAGAGCCGGGTGGCGTCCTCCTCGGGCAGTCCGGCGTCCGGGTCGAACGGGGGGCCGAAGGACAGGCCGCCGGGGGAGTGGTCGCCGGGGGGCGGGAGGTCGGGGGACGGGCCGTCGAGGGAGGCGTCGCCGCAGGCCGGGTCACCGAGGGACGGGCCGTCCGGCGTGCCGGGGACACCGGGGGTCACGGGTGGGGCCGACGTCACGGGTGCGCCGGACCGGTCGGTGTCCGGATCGGACTTCGGGTGGTCCGCTGCCACGTCGAGCACTCCCTGCCGTGTTCCTCCGTTTGCGGATGATGATCCCAGAGGGCCGTCGGGCTCGACGGCGGGAGTCACCCCCGCGGGCCGGGCGCGCCCCCCGGGCCGGGTGCCGTCGGCACCCGGACCCCGGAGGACCCGCTCGTGTCACGCCAGCGTCATGGCGCTTCGGCGAGGCGGAGCAGCAACGCCTCGCCGAGCCGGTCGGGCAGCCACCACCACACGTGGCGTCCCGGCCGGTGCTCTTCCCCCCCGTTGCGCAGATGCGAACGCACCTGTCGCCCCCACGCGAAGAGCAAGTCGCCGACTCGGGCTGCGGCTGCCCCGGACGACTTGGCGTGTCTACACCCTCACAGCGGGACGCACTCCGAACAAGTGCTCTCCGGCTGCAGGTTCCCGCAAGTGCAGGAACATGCAGCAAACGTCCCGGCCCGGTGCCCGGAATGACGCTTTCCCCGCATTGCCCCCCTCTTCCGAACAGGCATTCGAAAAAGGGGGAGAGGGGCCCTGACCGGGGGCGTCGCGGCCGGGCGGAATGTCACTGCCCGGAACGGGAATTCGGCAATCCTCCGCCGAACCCACCGATCCGGAATCCACTGCGCCGAATATCGGCCGGGCCCGAACGTCCCGCCCGGCCGTCGCTCCGGCCGTCGCTCCGGCCGCCCGCGGCGGCCCCGGCGGCCCCGGCGGGCCTCAGAGCAGGCGGCCCGCCCGCAGGCCGACCGCGGTCCGCGCCAGCGCCACCGCCCAGGCGGCGAGCAGCAGCAGGTAGAGCCCGGCGGCGAGGGCGGTGAATCCGCCGAACCCGGTGTGCCGGGCCAGCGCGGTGGTGCCGGTGACCAGGGTGCCGACCGGGAAGGTGAAGGCCCACCAGGTCATCGCGAACGGCATCCCGGCCCGCAGGGCCCGCAGGTTCGCGGCGAGCGCCACCGCCAGCCAGAGCAGCGCGAACCCCGTCACCGTGACGCCGTACACCTCGGCCAGCGCGCGGGCCGCCGCCCCGGCGCCGGGGCCCGCGCCGGGCAGCGCGAGCGGCAGCGCGTCGGCGAACTGGTGGACGGCGGTGGTGGACTGGCCCAGCGGCCCGAGCACCAGGAACAGCGACGGGGTGAGCACCAGGGCGGGCAGCTTGCTGTGCAGCAGTCCGCCGAGGACCACCGGCAGCAGCGCCAGGGTGGCCAGCAGGCTGGCCCCGAACATCGCCACGCACCCGTACAGCAGCGCCTGCCGGGCCGCCCCCGCGGGCAGGTGCGGCACCAGCGCGGGGCCGAGCGCCGCGGACACCATCGGCGCGACCACCGGCAGCAGCCAGGTCGGGTTGGCCTCCAGCGCGGACAGCCGGTGCCGGGTGACCATCAGGTACGGCAGCCCGGCGGCCACCGCCAGCGCGTACGCGGTGCCCGCCGTCCACAGCAGCACGTCCAGCGCGAGCGCGGCCGGCTCGCCGAGCACCGGGCCGCCGACGGTGAGCGCGCCGTAGCCGACGGCCAGCAGGGCCATCGGCGGGCAGCCGTAGAAGACGGCGGCGGACGGGTCGGCCAGCAGGGTGTGCCGGGCCTGCTCGCGGTGCCGGGTCAGGTGGACGGCGCGGCCGGCCAGCAGGGCGGCCAGCATCAGCAGCGAGAGGGTCCAGACCGCCTCGGCGAAGGCGGTGCGGCCGGGGACGTCCAGCGGCAGCGCGGCGGCGGCGTTGCCGGTGATCGCGGTGCCCATCACGGCGGCGTACCAGTGGGGTCCGAGCCGGGACAGGTCGGGGGTGCGCAGGGTGGTGCGCGGCGCGAGGAGGGTTGCCATGACTCCACCGTCCCCGCGCGGGCGGGACGGCGGTAGCGAGCCGCCCGCTATGAGGACATAGCCTGGGCCTATGGCTCTCTCCCCGCACGTCCCGGAACTCGGCGCCCTGGAGCTGCTGCTCGCCGTGGCCCGGCTGGGCAGCGTCGGGCGGGCCGCCGCCGAACTGGGCGTCAGCCAGCCCGCCGCCAGCGCCCGGATCAAGGGCATGGAACGGCAGATCGGGGTGCCGCTGCTGGAGCGCTCGCCGCGCGGCTCCCGGCCCACCGAGGCGGGCCGGCTGGTGGTCGAGTGGGCCCGGCAGGTGGTCGAGGCCGCCCAGGCGCTGGACGCCGGGATCGACGCGCTGCGCGGCCGCCGGGACGCCCGGCTGCGGGTGGTGGCCAGCCTGACCGTCGCCGAGTACCTGATGCCGGGCTGGCTGCTGGCCCTGAACGAGGCCATCCCGGGCACCGCCGTCACGCTGCGCACCGCGAACTCGCACGACGTCGCCGCCCAGGTGCTGGCCGGCGAGGCCGACCTGGGCTTCGTCGAGGGCACCTCCACCCCGCCCGGCCTGTCCGGCGCGGTGGTGGCCGCCGACCGGCTGGTGGTGGTGGTCTCCCCCGAGCACCGCTGGGCCCGCCGCCGCACCCCGGTCACCGGCGCCGAACTGGCGGCCACCCCGCTGGTGCTGCGCGAGGTCGGCTCCGGCACCCGGGAGGTGCTGGAGGAGGCGCTGGCCCCGTACGGCGGCCCGGCCGCGCCCCGGCTGGAGCTGGCCTCCTCGACGGCGCTGAAGGCGGCCGCGATGACCGGCGCGGGCCCGGTCTGCCTGAGCGAGCTGGCGGTGACCGAGGAGCTGGCCACCCGCCGGCTGGTCGCCGTGCCGCTGGCCGGGCTGGAGCTGCAGCGCCCGCTGCGCGCGGTCTGGCCGGCCGGCCAGCGCCCGGCCGGGCCGGCCCGCGAGCTGCTGGGGCTGACCCGGGCACCCGGGCCGGGCCGGGCCGTCCGGAGGGGCTGAGCGGAGCAGCCGGAAGGGCCGCCCGAACGGGCTGAGCGGAAACCCTTCGTAAAACCTGAGCGGAATACGCTCAACTTAGTGCATGCTGTACTCAGCAGACTCGTACCAGTCCCGAGACGAGAGGGGTATGCCCGCAGTGGACGCCAGTAAGTTCACCAGCAAGACGCAGGAGGCCCTGTCCTCCGCCATCCGGCAGGCCAGCGCCGCGGGGAACCCGGACGTCAAGCCGGTGCACGTCCTGCTGGCCCTGCTCGACCAGCCGGAGGGCCTGGCCCGTCCGCTGCTGGAGGCCGTCGGGGCGGACGCGGGGCGGGTCGCCGCCGCCGCCCGCCAGCAGGCCGCCTCGCTCCCGGCCGCCCAGGGCTCCACGGTCGCCGCGCCGAACCTCGCGCGCGACACCCTGGCCGTGCTGGAGGAGGCCGGCCGGCGCGCCGCCGACCTGGACGACCAGTACGTCTCCACCGAGCACCTGCTGGTCGGCCTGGCCGCCGAGGGCGGGCAGGCCGCCGAGCCGCTCCGGCAGCAGGGCGCGACGGCGCAGGCGCTGCTGGCCGCGTTCAAGGAGGTCCGGGGCAGCGCCCGGGTCACCTCGTCGGACCCGGAGGGCACCTACAAGGCCCTGGAGAAGTACGGCTCCGACCTGACGCAGGCCGCGCGGGACGGCAAGCTCGACCCGGTGATCGGCCGCGACCAGGAGATCCGCCGGGTGGTGCAGGTGCTCTCCCGGCGGACCAAGAACAACCCGGTGCTGATCGGCGAGCCCGGCGTCGGCAAGACCGCGGTGGTCGAGGGCCTGGCCCAGCGGATCGTCGCGGGCGACGTGCCGGAGTCGCTGCGCGGCAAGCGCCTGGTCGCGCTCGACCTGGCGGCGATGGTCGCGGGCGCGAAGTTCCGCGGCGAGTTCGAGGAGCGGCTGAAGGCCGTCCTGAACGACATCAAGGCCTCCGACGGCCAGGTGGTCACCTTCATCGACGAGCTGCACACCATGGTCGGCGCGGGCGCCGGCGGCGACTCCTCGATGGACGCGGGCAACATGCTCAAGCCGATGCTGGCCCGCGGCGAGCTGCGCATGGTCGGCGCCACCACGCTGGACGAGTACCGCGAGCGGATCGAGAAGGACCCGGCCCTGGAGCGCCGCTTCCAGCAGGTGATGGTCGGCGAGCCCAGCGTCGAGGACACCATCGCGATCCTGCGCGGCCTCAAGGGCCGCTACGAGGCGCACCACAAGGTGGAGATCACCGACGCCGCGCTGGTCGCCGCGGCGACGCTGTCCAACCGGTACATCACCGCCCGCTTCCTGCCCGACAAGGCGATCGACCTGGTGGACGAGGCCGCCTCCCGGCTGCGGATGGAGATCGACTCCTCCCCGGTGGAGATCGACGAGCTGCAGCGCGCGGTCGACCGGCTGCGGATGGAGGAGCTGGCGCTGGAGAAGGAGTCCGACCCGGCCTCGGTCGAGCGGCTCGGCCGGCTCCGGCGCGACCTCGCGGACAAGCAGGAGCAGCTGAGCACCCTCAACGCCCGCTGGGAGCAGGAGAAGAAGTCGCTCAACCGGGTCGGCGAGCTCAAGGAGCGCCTGGACGACCTGCGCGGCAGCCTGGACCGCGCCCAGCGCGACGGCGACTTCGAGCGCGCCTCCAAGCTGATGTACGCCGAGATCCCGGCCGCCGAGCGGGAGTTGACCGAGGCGCAGGACCGCGCGGCGGACGAGCCGAACACCAGCATGGTCAAGGAGCAGGTCGGCCCGGACGACGTGGCGGACGTGGTCGCGTCCTGGACGGGCATCCCGGCCGGCCGGCTGCTGGAGGGCGAGAGCGCCAAGCTGCTGCGGATGGAGGAGGAGCTGGGCCGCCGCCTGATCGGCCAGCACGAGGCCGTCCGCGCCGTCTCCGACGCGGTGCGCCGCACCCGCTCCGGCATCGCCGACCCGGACCGCCCGACCGGCTCGTTCCTCTTCCTCGGCCCGACCGGCGTCGGCAAGACCGAGCTGGCCAAGGCCCTGGCGGACTTCCTCTTCGACGACGAGCGCGCCATGGTCCGGATCGACATGAGCGAGTACGGCGAGAAGCACTCGGTCTCCCGCCTGGTCGGCGCCCCGCCCGGGTACGTCGGCTACGAGGAGGGCGGCCAGCTCACCGAGGCGGTCCGCCGCCGCCCGTACAGCGTGGTCCTGCTGGACGAGGTGGAGAAGGCCCACCCCGAGGTGTTCGACGTGCTGCTCCAGGTGCTGGACGACGGCCGCCTCACCGACGGCCAGGGCCGCACGGTGGACTTCCGCAACGCCATCCTGATCCTCACCTCCAACCTCGGCTCCCAGTACCTGGTCAACCCGGCCACGCCCGAGGAGCGCAAGAAGGAGCTGGTGCTGGAGACGGTGCGGCAGTCCTTCAAGCCGGAGTTCCTGAACCGGCTGGACGACATCGTGGTGTTCGACCCGCTGGGCACCGAGGAGCTCAGCCGGATCGTCGACCTCCAGGTCGCCGCGCTGGCCCGCCGGCTGCACGAGCGCCGGCTCACCCTGGACGTCACCCCGGCCGCCCGGGACTGGCTCTCGCTCACCGGCTACGACCCGGCGTACGGCGCCCGGCCGCTGCGCCGGCTGGTGCAGTCCGCGATCGGCGACCAGCTGGCCAAGGAGATCCTCTCCGGCCGGGTGCACGACGGCGAGACGGTGGTGGTCGACCACGACGGTTCCTCCGACCGGCTCAGCGTCGGTCCGCGCGCCTCGCTGGAGAAGTGACGCCCCGTCGGTGGGCGGGGCCCCGCCCGGGCCCCGCCCACCGGCCCGCACCGGCCGCGCCGCGGTCGGCGGGGACATGATCACGCGGCGGAGTGCACCCTGTGCCGCGGGCCCCGAATGAGGCAGGATGGAGACCAGGAGAGGCGGCCCCCCATCGGCAGCCGACCGTGCACCGTGAAAGGGACATCCCCGTGAGCATCGACCCGTCGTCCATCCCGTCCTTCGGCCTGCCGCAGCCGCCGCAGGGCGGCGGCCAGCCCGGTGGCGCTCCGGCCGGGCCGCCGCCGGTGATCGTCCCGAACCAGGACCTGGTCGCCCAGCTGCTCGACCAGATGCAGCTCAAGCACGTGGTGGACGAGGAGGGCGACCTCACCGCCCCCTGGGAGAACTTCCGCGTCTACTACATGTTCCGCGGCGACCACAAGGAGCTGTTCGCGGTCCGCGCGTTCTACGACCGCCCGTTCCCGCTGGAGCAGAAGCCCGAGATCCTCGCCCTGATCGACGAGTGGAACCGCGAGACCCTGTGGCCCAAGGTCTACACCCACACCCACGACGACGGCGTGGTCCGGCTGATCGGTGAGTCCCAGATGATCGTCGGCAACGGCGTCAACCTGGAGTACTTCGTCGGCACCACCGCCAACTGGACCCAGGCCGCGGTCGGCTTCGAGCAGTGGATGGTCGAGCAGCTCGGCGACCAGGCCAAGGACGCCGACGGCGACGCCGCCCCCGAGGACGGCCCGGCCGACGAGGCCTGACCCCCTCCCCGCAGCGCCCCGGACGGGCCCGCCACCCCCACCCGGGCGGCGGGCCCGTCCGCACGACCGCCCACCCCCGCCGGGGGCCCGCCCCCGCGCACGCCTCCGGGAGGCCGCGATGGCCGTCGAGATCACCCTGCCGCTCGCCGAGGACCCCGCGGCGGCCCGGCTCGCCGGCCGGCTCGGGGAGATCGGCAACGACGCCTTCCTGCGGGCCGCCGTCCGCGAGCCGTACGCCGTCCACCACCGCTCCACCGACCGGCTGCTCGGCGACCCGGCGGCCCCGCCGGACGACTCCGCCGCCAGCCTGCTGCTGCGCGCGCTGCACCTGTGCTTCAGCGCGCACCTGCCGCTGAGCCTCTCCCCCGACGTGCTCTGGTACGCGGTGGTGCACGAGGTCGCCACGCACGTCCGGCTGAACAGCGACACCTACGCCGGGGTGTTCACCGACACCCCGGGCGAGCGGGGGACCATCACCGTCCGGGACGACGCGCTGACCGGCGGCGCCGACTGGCAGCGCTCGCTGCACCTGGTCGAGCAGCCGCTGCGGGAGCGGATCGGCGCGGACGTCGCGGACCTGTTCCGGCCCGCCTTCTCCACCACCGGGCCCGCCGACGCCTGCGCCGCCCTGGTCGCGCTGATGGACGTGGTCAGCCCGTACTACGACTTCCGCTGGGTCAGCCTGTGCGGCATCCCCCGGATCCGGCTGGAGGGCACCGCCGGGGACTGGCGGCTGCTGGCCGACCGGGTGCGCGGCCTGGAGGAGTGGTTCGAGGGCCTGCGGCCGTGGCTGCGCGGGCTGCGGCCGGTGCTGACGCAGCTCGCCGCCACCGCGGCGGGCGGGCCGGTCGACCGGGAGTTCTGGAGCTCGGTCTACAAGTGGAGGTCCTCCTCCGGCGGCTCGTCGGTCACCGGGTGGATCACCCGGTTCTTCGCCCACCGCTACGACGCCGCGGGCCCCGCCCCGGCCGTCGCCGACCGGATCGAGGACGGGCACTTCCCCGCCCACCTGTCCCTCGTCCCGTTCGAGTGGGAGCTGCTGGGCGTCCCGCACCGGATGGCCTTCGCCGGCGGCGTGCTGGGCGTCGAACGCGACGGCGAGTGGGTCCGGCCCCGGCTCGGCTTCGCCGTCCTGGAGCTCACCGCCCCGGCGCTGCCCGCCGACTGGACCCTCGACGACGTCCGGGCGGTCACCGGCCGCGCCGAGGTCTCCCTGCACCCGGGCGGCGAGGTGGCCGGCCGCACCGCCGAGGGCCGGCCGCTGCCGGTCACCCGCGCCCTGCTCTTCGGCGGCCCGGACGCCGGCGTCCGCCCCGCGCTGCTGGAGGCCGACGGGCTCTGGTACCCGGCCCACCACCTCTCCCCCGGGTTCGTGGCCGTCCGCCCCACCGGCACCGGCCTCGCCGAAGCCCTCCGGGCGCTCCCGGGCTGAGGGCCCTTGGCGTCCGCCGCGGGCCCCTGGATGATGGGGCCCGACCACCGTCTGTGAGGAGCCACCGATGAGCACCAGGCCGCTGCTGAACCGCCGGCTGGCAGGCATGGGGACCACGATCTTCGCCGAGATGTCCGCGCTGGCCACCGCCACCGGCTCGATCAACCTCGGGCAGGGCTTCCCGGACACCGACGGGCCCGAGGAGGTCCGGGAGGCCGCCGTCCGGGCGCTGCGGGAGGGCCACGGCAACCAGTACCCGCCGGGGCCGGGCGTGCCCGAGCTGCGGCAGGCCGTCGCGGAGCACCAGGAGCGGTTCTACGGGCTGGCGTACGACCCGGACACCGAGGTGCTGGTGACCGCCGGGGCCACCGAGGCGATCGCCGCCGCCATGCTCGCGCTGCTGGAGCCGGGCGACGAGGTGATCGCCTTCGAGCCGTTCTACGACTCCTACGCCGCCTGCATCGCGATGGCGGGCGCCGTCCGCGTCCCGCTCACCCTGCGCGCCCCGGCCTTCCGGCCCGACCTGGACGAGCTGCGGGCGCTGATCACCCCGCGCACCCGGCTGCTGCTCATCAACACTCCGCACAACCCGACCGGCACCGTGCTCATCCCCGGGGAACTGGCCGGGATCGCCGAACTCGCCCTCGAACACGACCTGTTGGTGGTCACCGACGAGGTCTACGAGCACCTGGTCTTCACCGGCGCCCACCACCCGCTGGCCGCCCTGCCCGGCATGCGCGAGCGCACCGTGGCGATCTCCTCGGCCGGCAAGACCTTCTCCTTCACCGGCTGGAAGGTCGGTTGGGTGACCGGCGCGCCCGCCCTGGTCTCCGCCGTCCGCACCGCCAAGCAGTACCTCACCTACGTCTCGGCGGGCCCGTTCCAGTACGCCGTCGCCGAGGCCCTGCGGCTGCCCGACGGCTACTACGCGGACTTCCGCGCCGACCTGCACCGCAAGCGCGACCTGCTCGCCCGGGGGCTCGCCGCGGCCGGGTTCCGGGTCTTCGAGCCGCAGGGCACGTACTTCGTCACCACCGACATCACTCCGCTGGGCGAGAAGGACGGCATCGAGTTCTGCCGGGCCCTGCCCGAGCGCTGCGGGGTGGTGGCCATCCCGAACGCCGTCTTCTACGACGACGTCGAGGCCGGGCGCGCCCAGGTCCGGTTCGCCTTCTGCAAGCGGGTGGAGGTGCTCGAAGCGGCGGTCGAGAGGCTGTCCGGCCTGCGCGGGCGCTGAGGGCCGCGCCGGGCGGCGCTCCGGGTCCGCCCGCGGCCGCCGAGGTCGCCCCGGCGGGCTCAGGCCGGGGCGAGGGGCATCGCGTCGAAGCCGTCGAAGAGGTACGCGTAGAGCTGCCCGAGGTAGGCCGTCAGTTCCCGCTCGTCCGGGAACGGGACGTAGGTCAGCGCGTACCACTGGCCGACCGTCAGCGGGCGGTTCCTGACCAGGTGCAGCAGACCGGCCCGGATCACCTCCCGGTAGTCCGGCCACGCCGCGTCGAAGGTCTCGCGCAGTTCGCCGAGGTCGTCGACGGCCTCCACTCCCAGTGCTCCGGCGCAGAAGTGCACGAAGCGGCGGTCCACCCCCGGTACGTCCAGACCCAGTTCGGCCAGGTCGACCTCGGTCGGGTCGATCCGCCCGCCGGGGTAGGGGTAGACCGTGGTGTTCCACAGGTCGTCCTCCTCCACCGGCCCGGCCGGGCCGGTGCCCGCGGCCGGGCGGTAGACGCCGTACAGCAGGCCGAGCGTCAGGAAGTCGGCGCGGACGTAGTTGATCTCCCCGTCGGGGCCGTAGGGCTCCTGCGGGTCGATGGCGAATGCCGTGGCCTTTCCCGCGCAGTTCAGGAAAGGACCGTAAACGGCCTCGAACGGCAGGATCGGGGAAAGGTCGTGGGTGGCCAGGGCCGTCGCGCGGAGCGCGTCCTCGGCCTGGACCAGTGATTCCTCGGAGTCGAAGCGGCTCGCCCACGGACCGGTGCGGGGCGGCAGCTCGTCACGGAGCGGCATGGGGACAGGACTCCTTCTTTCGGCCCGTCGGGGAGTCAGGGGGCGGGAGCGATCGGCGGTTCGGTGCGGTCACCGTAGAAATACGCGTGGACGTCCGCGAGGAATGCGTAGAGCTCGTCCTCCGACTGGAACGAGTACCGGGTGAGGCTCCACCACTCCTTGATCGACGCGGGCCGTCGTTCCAGGAGGTAGTCGAGGCTCGTGCGCAGCCGGGCCGCGTACGGGCTGCCGTCGCGCGCCGAATCGCGGTACACCGCGATGTCGTCGATCAGTTCCGGGTGGAAGGCGTTCCGGTAGAACTCGCGGAGCCGCTCGTCCTCGTGCCAGCCGGGAATCTCCCAAGCCGTCCAGCCCATCAGAATTCACCGCATTCCACTGGTGCCGCCACTTCGACCGCCGCCACTTCGACAGGACAGAATATCATAGCCCTTGCCCCCGGTGCCGGTTGTGCTTGAATGCCGGTTCCGGGAAAATCGTGTGGAGTTTGTGGCCGCCATTCCCGTCCGGCTCGTAGACCGCCTTGATCTTGGCGTCCTTGAAATCGACGTCCCTGTAGTTGATCGCCCCGTCGTGGGCGATCGGATTCTCCGGGTCGATGTAGTAGCCGCGGAATTTCCCGGTGTGCCCGCCCGGCCCCCACGCCTCGTGCGGGGAGAACTCGACGACCTGGCGGTCGGTGCGGGTGGGGTCGAGCCTGGAACGGGCGTAGTGGTCCGCGTAGACGAAGGACTCCTCGTCCTTGAAGGCCGTGGAGTAGCTGTCGCACTTGTGCTTGTGCGGGGCGCCGCGGTCGCCGTCGTAGTAGAGGTCGGGCGGGGACAGCCTGGTCTTGGCGTCCGGACCGTGCAGCGGGTCGATCTTGTTGGTCGACTGGACGTAACCGGTCACCCTGTCCTTGGCCACGGTCTGCGCGTGGGCCGGGCCCTGCATGACGGGGGTGCCCAGGCGGTCCTTGAGCTGCTGGTCCGTCACCTTCAGGTGGCGGCCCACGCCGTGGCCCTGGCCGTCGAGCTCGTCGACGCGCTCGCCGATCCGGCGGTGGTAGAGCTGGCGCAGCGGCTTCTTGCCCGGCACGGACTGGCCGGGTTCGAGCTTGACCTTCTCCTTGGAGAGCGAACTGCCCGCCTCCTTGAAGCCCTTCTGGACCGCCTTCTCGGCGTCGTCGAGGTTCTTCTTGGTGATCTCCAGGCCGCGGCCGATGGAGCGGTGGCCGCCGGCCATCGCCTTCGACATGTCGCTGATCATCGAGTCGATGACCGGGCGGACCGCCTTGTCCACGACCTGACCGAGCCTGCCGCGCCCGAGGACCCGGCCCCGGGTCCTGGCGTCCAGGTCGCGCGAGTGCCGCTCCACCTGGTTCGCGTGCTCGTGGGCCCGCTTCGCGGCCTGCGCGAGCGCGTCCGGATCGGCCCTGAATCCCCTGCTCACTTGCCGCCTCCCGCGCCGAGCGCCGCCTCGACCCCGTGGAACACCAGACCGGAGACCGCCTTCTCGATGGCCGCCTGGAAGGGCTCGACCGCCATCGAGACCAGCTGTCCGACGACGACGTCCTCGATCTCCTGGATGATCGCGTTGACGATCCGCTTGCCCGCCTCGACGATCGCCGCCTCCGCGGCCGCGGCGATCCCGAAGGTGGCGACCGCCGCCGCCGCTGCCGCCGCCATCTCGGCGGCCATCGCCACCAGCTGGGCGATCACCACGCCCTTGGCGACGATCACGGCCTCGGCGGCGGCCTCCAGGGCCGTCGCCAGTACGCCGCAGCAGTCGATCAGCACGGTCATGTGCCCGGCCGAGGCCTGGCTCCAGCGGGTCAGCATGGCCTCGTAGCCCGCGCCCTCGTACGCGCCGCCGAGGTTCTTCAGCAGCACGTCCGTGTCGTCGTGGGACTCCGCCATCCCCTGGCCGAACTCCCGGACGTGCTGGGCCCATTCGCGCAGCTCGTCCTCGTCCACGTCGGGCCAGTTGAGCCCCATCAGGTCCATGATCCAGACGAGTTCCGACGGCAGGTCGATCGACAACGCCCAGCCCCCCCGTTCGAACAGACGCTTGTCCGTGCTCGGTGCCGCCACCGTAGACGCGCCTGCCTCCGGTTCGGTTCCGGCCCTCCCCGCCGTCCGGTGCGGGGGCTCCCTCGGGGCGGGTGGTGCGGGAAGTGCACTACCGGCGTGCACGGCTTGCGATACCGGCGCAGTAGCGCACGGTGGGCAGAGTACAACCCGGGACCGATCACACCCAGTCGGGCACGGGCCCCAGAACGGTGAATGAGTGCCAAACATGGGTAAATCCCTGACGGACCCGGAGAATTCGTGCTTCTCTGCTGCTGAATCTCCAGCCGGAATCCTTCCTTCCACGGTCGGCAGCGCCCCGGATCGGACAGTCTGGAACAGCCTCAAGGATGAGGGCGGACTCCGGTCGCAGGGGGCGCGCACGGAGCTGAAACGCGGAGCCGAGCATGCTCACCACCCTGCAGACCTCCTACACGGACACCCGCGCCGGCGACCTGGCCTGGCAGCTGGGCGGCGAACCGCTGCCCGCGCTGGCCGTCCGCGACCTCAGACTCGACAGCGCCTGCGGTGCCCCGGGCGGCCTCCGGGGCACCCTCCAGCTGCGGCTGCTGGGCGCCTCGCACCAGGTGGTGCTGGCGGCCGGTCCGGGCGACTGCCTGGAGACGGTGGCCTGCCTGCCGGGCCGCCGCACCCCGCTGCCGGCCCGGGTCGCGGAGCAGGTGGCCGGCTGGGAGTACGAGTTCGCCGCCCGGATCGAGGAGCTGCCGCCGTACGTGTTCGAGGCCCGCGCCCAGGAGCTGCTGGCCCTGGTCGAGGGGCACCCGCGGGCGCTGGCGGGCGTCTTCCCCGGCGATCCGAGCGCGTTCACCGCCCTCGTCGCGCACTGCGAGGACCGCCGGGTGCACTGGCGGACGTGGCACGCCTACCCGCAGGAGGGCCGGCTGGTGTGCACCCGCTCCTCGCTCTCGCTGCCCGGCGACGGCCCGCTCGCGGCGGCGGGAGCGGCGACGGGGACGACGGCGGGGGCGGCGGCGGGAACGACGACGGGTGCGCGGGTGGGAGCGGCGCAGGTCGGCTGGTGACCGGCCGTCAATCCGGCACCCCGCCCTGTCCCCCGGATGGGTGCAGCCATTCACCCGGGCTCTCGCCTAGCGTTCATTCATGATCAACCACCCGGTCGGACGACCCGCGCAGCCGGGTCCGGACGCCACCTCGCCGCCGACCCCGACCCCGCCCGCGGCCGACCCCCGGCCCACCGCCCCCCGCGCCACGGGCCCCGGGGGCGCGGGCCCCGGGGGCGCGGTCCGGGCCGGCGGCGCCATACGGCCGGCGCTGGCCCCCCGTCCGGCCCGGGTCCTGGTGCTGCTGGCCGCGTTCGTCTGCGCGGCCTGCGGCCTGGTGTACGAACTCGAACTGGTCGCCCTCGGCGGCTACCTGCTGGGCGACTCGGTCACCCAGACCTCCGTGGTGCTGTCGGTGATGGTGTTCGCGATGGGCGTCGGCTCGCTGCTCGCCAAGGGCCTCACCCGCCGCCCGGCCACCTCCTTCGCCCTGGTCGAGTACGCGCTCTCCCTGGTCGGCGGCCTGTCCGCGCTCGCCCTGTACTGCGGCTGGGCCTGGCTGCACCAGCCGCGCGCCACCCTGGTGGCGCTGATCGCCACCACCGTGCTGATCGGCCTGCTGATCGGCGCGGAGATCCCGCTGCTGATGACGCTGATCCAGCGGATCCGGCAGGAGCACGCCGGCCGCGCCGTCGCCGACCTGTTCGCCGCCGACTACGTGGGCGCGCTGATCGGCGGCCTGGCCTTCCCGTTCGTGCTGCTGCCCGCGCTCGGCCAGGTCGCCGGGGCGCTGCTGACCGGCGCGGTGAACGCGGTGGCGGGCGCCGCCGTGGTGCTCTGGCTGTTCCGCGCCGAGCCCGCCCCGCGCACCCGGCTGCTGCTGTGGACCGGCTGCGGCCTGGTGCTCGCCCTGCTCGCGCTGGCCGCCGCCTGCACCGGGGCGATCGAGCGCGCCGCCCGGCACGCGCTGTACGGCGGCCCGATCCGGTTCGCCGCCCAGAGCCGCTACCAGGAGATCGTGCTGACCGGCGGCGCGGACGCCCCGCCCCGGGTGCCCGCGCAGCGCGCCGCGCCGCCGCTGGAGCTGTTCCTGGACGGCCGGCTGGCGGTCTGCGGCCCCGACGAGTACCGCGACCACGAGGCGCTGGTGCGCCCCGCGCTGGCCGCCGGGCCGAGCGGCCGGGTGCTGGTGCTGGGCGGCGACGGCCTGGCGCTGCGCGAGGTGCTGCGGCACCCGGCGGTGCGCAGCGTGCTGGTGGTGGAGCGGGACGCCGAGCTGCCCGCGCTGGCCCGCCGGGACGCCGCGTTCGCCGCGCTCACCGAGCACTCCTTCGACGACCCGCGGGTGCGGCTGGTGCAGGCCGAGCCGATGGGCTGGCTGCGCGGGTCCGCCGAGCGGTTCGACGTGATCGTCTCGGACCTGGACGGCGAGGCCGCGGGCGGCAAGTACCGCTCCCTGGAGTTCTTCGGCCTGGCCGCCGGGCGGCTGGCCCCCGGGGGCCGGCTGGCGGTCCGCGGCGGGGCGCCGGACGCCCCGGCCGGCGGGCTGTGGGCGGCCGAGTCCGGGCTGGTCGCGGCGGGCCTGTCGGCCGTCGCCTACCAGGCCGGCGCGCCGTCCGCCGAGGACTGCGGGGGGGCCGGCCCGGCGGCGGCCTTCCTGCTGGCCGCCCGGACCGCCCCCGCGCTGGGCCTGGCTCCGGACGCCCCGGCCCCGCGCTCGCTGACGGTGCCCGCGCTGCGGGCCGCCGAGGCCCGGCTGGCGGCCGGCCGCCCGTCCCCGCTGCCGCCGCCGCACACCCTGCTGGGGCCCTGAACCCGCCCGACCGGCCGGGGAGTTCGGCGCGCGCGCCGGGCGGCGGGGGCGGCCGGGGCCGGGGCGCGGTGCGTCCATTGGCAGGTTGGTCGGCCCGGCTTCGCGTGGAGGGCTCGGCACGGCGGCGGGCGGTCGGTAGGCTCGCCGGTATGGAGCATGAGGTTGTCGTCCCGCTGCCCGCCGAGGTGGTCCGGGAGGCGCTGCTGGACCGCGAGCTGGTGGCCCGCTGCGTGCCGGGGCTGAGCGCGGTCGCGTCGGCGTCCGCGCCCGCGGGGGCCGACAGCCGGCTCAGGGTCAGGGTCGCCGGGTCCACCGTCACCTTCGCCGGTCGGCTGACCGTGGACGGCTGGCGGGACGGCGCGCTCGCCCTGCGGCTGAGCGGCGAGGAGATCCGCGGCGCGGCCCCGGCGGCCGCCGGGCTGCGGATCACCCTGGCCGAGCGCCCCGGCGAGACCGCGATCCGCTTCGCCACCGAGCTGACCGCCTCCGGGCGGCTGGCCGGTTTCGAGGCCGAGGCGCTGGAGTCGACCGGCCGCCGACTGATCGACCGGGCGGTGGCGGCGCTGGTCGCCGAGCTGTCCGAACCCGCCGAGCCGGACGGCGACGAGGCGGACGACGACCCGTCCGACGGCGCGACGGTGGTCTTCCTGGACGACCGCGAGCGCGGCCAGGACCTCGACGACGACCTCTCCGACCTGATCTCCTTCGACGACGCGGACGACCTGCCCGCCCCGGTGCCGGCCGCCTCCCGCCCCGAGCCCGGGTACGACCAGGAGGGCGCCCCGGTGCGGCGCAGCATCGTCGGCCGCTCCGCCGAGGAGGTCGACCACGCCCCGCCGCACGGCCGGTACGCGCCCGCCCCGCCGGCCCACAGCGCCCGGGCCCGGGCGGCCTCCCGCTGGGGCGGCGCCGAGCCGACGCTGCTGCCCGGCGCGGTCGGCGAGCGCAACGCGCTGCCGTGGATGATCGGCGGCGGGGTCGCGCTGATCGGCGGCGCGGTGGTGCTGGTCCGGGCCCTGCGGCGGCGCTGAGCGCCCCGGTGGGCACCCACTAAGCTGGCTGTCCATGAGCAACGACCGGGACGCCCTGCTGGCGCAGATCAAGGACAAGGCCGTCGTGCACGGCAAGGTCACCCTCTCCTCCGGCCGGGAGGCCGACTACTACGTCGACCTGCGCCGGATCACGCTGGACGCGGAGGCGGCGCCGCTGGTCGGCACGGTGATGCTGGACGCGGCGGCGGACCTGGAGTTCGACGCGGTGGGCGGCCTGACCCTGGGCGCCGACCCGGTGGCCGCGGCGATGCTGCACGCGGCGGCGGCCCGCGGCCGCAAGCTGGACGCGTTCGTGGTCCGCAAGGCGGGCAAGGCGCACGGCCTGCAGCGCCGGATCGAGGGCCCGGACGTGAAGGGCCGCCGGGTGCTGGCGGTGGAGGACACCTCGACCACCGGCGGCTCGGTGCTGACCGCCGTGGAGGCGCTGCGCGAGGCGGGCGCCGAGGTGGTCGGCGTCGCCGTGATCGTGGAGCGCGGCGCGGCCCCGGCGATCGCCGAGGCGGGCCTGCCGTACGTCACCGCGTACACCCTGGACGACCTGGGGCTGTGAGCCCCGTTCCGCGTTCCACGTGGAACAACGGCGAGGGCCCCGACCACCGGACGGTGATCGGGGCCCTCGCCGTTCGCCGGGGCGGTCGACCGGCCGTGGCCTCCGCGGGCCGACCGGCCCGACCGGCCGGCCGGTCGGGCCGGTCGCCGGGCTCAGTGCTTGCGGTGGCGGCCGGTGGGCACCGGCTCGTGCTCCGGCGCGACGGCGCCCGCGGCCGCCGCGGCCTTCTTCTTCTTCCGCTCGCGGATCACCTCGACGAAGATCGGCGAGACCGAGATCAGGATGATCAGCGCCATCGCCGGCAGCAGGTACTTGTCGATCACCGGGGCGAGCTGGTCGCCGGTGAAGTAGCCGATCAGCAGCATGGTCTCGGTCCACAGCACCGCGCCCACGACGTTCCAGACGAAGAAGGTCTTGGCGGGCATCTGCAGGGTGCCGGCGACCGGGTTGAGGAAGGTCCGCACGATCGGGATGAAGCGGGCCATCACCACGGCCTTGGCCGGGCCGAACTTCTCGAAGTACTCCTCCGCCTTCTCCACGTACTCGGGGCGCAGGATCTTCGAGTTCGGCTTGTCGAACATCCGCGGGCCGACCTTCCGGCCCAGCAGGTGCCCGAGCTGGGCGCCGACGACGGCGCAGATCGGCGCACCGACCAGCAGCAGGGCGATGTTCATCTGGGCGCCTTCGCCGAGCACCTTGTCGGCGGCGCTGGAGGCGGCGACACCGGCCAGGATGAGCAGCGAGTCACCGGGGAAGAAGAACCCGACCAGCAGGCCGGTCTCGGCGAAGATGATCGCCAGGATCCCGATGGCGCCGACGGAGGCGACGAGCGATTTGGCGTCAAGGACGTTGACGGCGAGCTGGATGTGTTCCACGCGCGCAGGATAGCCCGTACCGCTTTGCGAAGCCTTAACCGGCGGCCTCCGGAGCGGGGCGCGGGGGCGTCCGCCCGGTCGGCCGTCCCAAGTGGCGGGCCGCTGGGTGTGTCCCCGGGGGGAGTCTGGGAGGATGGCCGAGGTGTCCGGCCCGCGGTCGAGCTGCCACCCTCATCGCTCGTACCGCATCGATGTCGTGAACCACAGGCGTATCGAGCCTTCGGACAGCGTCGTCCGATCGCCCCACACCGACAGGAGCGGATTCGCATGCCCATCGCAACTCCCGAGGCCTACAACGAGATGCTCGACCGGGCCAAGGCGGGCAAGTTCGCCTACCCGGCCATCAACGTCACCTCGACGCAGACCCTGCACGCCGCCCTGCGCGGCTTCGCCGAGGCCGAGAGCGACGGCATCATCCAGATCTCCACGGGTGGTGCGGAGTTCCTGGGTGGCCAGTACAACAAGGACATGGTGACCGGCGCGGTCGCGCTGGCCGAGTTCGCGCACATCGTCGCGGCCAAGTACGACATCACCGTGGCGCTGCACACCGACCACTGCCCGAAGGACAAGCTGGACGGCTACGTCCGCCCGCTGATCGCGATCTCCGCCGAGCGGGTGGCCCGCGGCGACAACCCGCTGTTCCAGTCGCACATGTGGGACGGCTCGGCCGAGACCCTGGCCGACAACCTGGCCATCGGCCAGGAGCTGCTGGCCCAGGCCGCCGCCGCCAGGATCATCCTCGAGGTCGAGATCACCCCGACCGGCGGCGAGGAGGACGGCGTCTCGCACGAGATCAACGACGAGCTGTACACCACCGTCTCCGACGCGGTGCGCACCGCCGAGGCGCTCGGCCTGGGTGAGAAGGGCCGCTACCTGCTGGCCGCCTCGTTCGGCAACGTGCACGGCGTCTACAAGCCGGGCAACGTGGTGCTGCGTCCGGAGCTGCTCGCCGACCTGCAGGCCGAGATCGGCAAGCAGTACGGCAAGCAGGACCCGTTCGACTTCGTCTTCCACGGCGGCTCCGGCTCCACCGAGCAGGAGATCCTGACCGCGCTGGAGAACGGCGTCGTCAAGATGAACCTCGACACCGACACCCAGTACGCCTTCACCCGCCCCGTCGTGGACCACGTGTTCCGCAACTACGACGGCGTGCTGAAGGTCGACGGCGAGGTCGGCCGGAAGAACACCTACGACCCGCGCACCTGGGGCAAGCTGGCCGAGGCCGGCATGGCCCACCGCGTCACCGAGGCCGCGCAGCAGCTGCGCTCGGCCGGCAAGCGCATGAAGTGAGCGCGTGAAGTAAGGCGACCGGGCGCCCGCGCGTCCGGGCGTCCGCCGTCGGAGCCCCCGCCCCGTCCCCGTCCGCGGGGGGAGCGGGGGCTCCGCCGTTCCGGTCCGGTCCGCCCCGGTCACCCGGCCGGGTCCGGATGGCAGACTGGCACACCATGGAGATGCACAAGAACCTGCTCGACGGCCCCGAGCCGACCCTCCTGCCCGAGGAGGAGCAGCCCTACCGGATGCTCGCCGAGGAGTCGGCCTCGCCGACCCAGGTCGCCGCCGAGTACCCGGCGTTCTGCCTGGCCTGGGCGATGCTCGCGGACGACGCCTTCGCGGCCGGCCGGACGGTGGAGTCCTACGCCTACGCCCGCACCGGCTACCACCGCGGCCTCGACGCCCTGCGCCGCAGCGGCTGGCACGGCCACGGCCCCGTCCCGTGGGAGCACCGCGGCAACCGCGGCTTCCTGCGCTGCCTGGCGGCGCTCGCCCGGGCGGCCGGAGCGATCAAGGAGACCGAGGAGGAGGCCCGCTGCTGGCAGTTCCTGAAGGACAGCAGCGCCGAGGCGTACACCGTGCTCAAGCAGGAGCACTAGGCACCCGCACGTCGTCCGGACGGGCCGCCCCCACCGCGGGGGCGGCCCGTTCCCGTCCGGGGAGGGGAACGGCGCGCCTCGCGCTGAGCCGGCGGGGACGACGTGCCGGTACGTGTCGGTACGCGCCGGGGAGGGGGCGGGAGCGCCGCGCCCGGTCACGGCCGGATCGGGCCGGATCGGGACGGGGCCGGAACCAAGCGGCGCCATACCGCGTATGTAGACGGTACGGCACGGGTGTGCGAACGCACCGTCCGCGCCGCCCCGTCGTCGCCCCGAGGAAGCCGCCAGATGCGCGCAGCCCACCGAACGCCACGCCGCCGCGCCCGCCGCCGGCCGGCCCTCGCCCTGGGCTGCGCCACGGCCCTGGCCGTCCTGGGCACGGCCGGGTACGGCGCCCTGCGGCTGGACTTCCGGCACCACCCCGCCGACACCGCGACCACCCAGGCCCGGGCCGTCCCGCCGCCGGCCGCGTCCCCCGCCTCCCCCGCGCCGTCGGCTCCCCCACCCGCCGCCGACCCGCCCCCGGCCGACCCGCCCCCGGCCGGCGCGCCGCCGGGGATCGTCGTCCACGGCGGCGGCGCCTTCACCACGGCCACCGCCACCAGCGGCCGGGTCGGCACCGGGGCGACCCTGCGCCGCTACCGGGTGGAGGTCGAGGACGGCATCGGCATCGACCCGAACGCCGCCGCGGCCACCGTCCAGGCCATCCTGTCCGACCCGCGCGGCTGGACCGCCGACCGGCGCGACAGCTTCCAGCTGGTCTCCTCCGACAGCTACGACTTCACCGTGAAGATCGCCTCCCCCGACACCGCGGACGCGGTCTGCGCGACCGGCGGCCTCGACACCCGGGGCGAGGTGAACTGCGACGTCGGCAAGCAGGTGGTGGTCAACTCCAAGCGCTGGCTGACCGGTTCGCCGCAGTTCGACGGCGCCCTGGACGACTACCGGGCGCTGATCGTCAACCACGAGGTCGGCCACCGGATCGGCCACGGCCACCAGGCCTGCCCCGGCCCGGGCAAGCCCGCCCCCGCGATGATGCAGCAGATCTACGGCCTCAAGGGCTGCGTCGCCAACGCCTGGCCGTACGACGCCCGGGGCACCTACCTCGACGGCCCGCCCGCCCCCTGAACCCCGGCACCCCGCAGTGCCCCGCGGGTGGCTCACTAAGCTGGCGGCAGGAGGCCCGCCGGACCCGGTCGGCCCCCGCGACCCGATCGACCGGAGCACCATGACCACCGACCTCGCCCAGCGCCTGCTCGACCGCTTCGGACCGGACGGCCTGCACCGCCCCGACCCCGCCGCGCTCGCCGCCACCGCCGTCCCCGCCGGGGCGGCGGCGCTGCTCTCCGGCGCCGGCCTGCCGCTGCGGGTCGGGCCGTACTTCACCGCCGACCCCGGCCGTCCGCTCCGGCTCGCCGACTGGGCCCGCGCGGCCGGGCTGTCCGCGGCCGGGCGGCCCGAGGCGGACTGGGCGCGGCTGGGCAGCGACCGCGGCGCCGAGCTGTGCGTGGACGGCGAGGGCCGGGTCCGGGCGGTGTACCTGGCCTTCCGGGGGCCGTCCGTCCCGGTCGACGCCACCCTGGGCGCGTTCCTCGACAACCTGTGCACGCTGGAGGAGAACCTGCGGGCGCTGGCCGGGGCCGAGCGGCCGGACGAGGTCTTCCGGCTGTTCTCGGCGGCGGAGGGCCGGATGCGCGGCACCGACCTGCGCGCCTTCGAGAGCGACGAGCAGTGGTGGCCCCGGGTGCTGGAGGACGTCCGGCACACCCGGGGCGTGCCCGGCTCCGCGGCGTTCAAGGTGCGCGGGCCGGACGGCGAGCCGCGGGTCGTCACCGCCCACGGCTCGCTCGCCCGGCACGCCGAGGAGGAGCTGTGGGAGCGGCTGGCCGCGGCCGGGGTCGACCCGCGGGACGTGGTCGAGGTCTACACCGAGCTGCAGTCCTGCGTGCTGCCCGGCCACTACTGCGCGCTGTGGATGGCCCGGACGTTCCCGAACGCCGAGTTCACCCACAGTCACGACTACGGCGACACGGCGGCCGAACGCGAGGCGGGCGTCCGGGAGTTGGCCGCCGCACTGGCCTAGGGCCCGTCTTCAGCCCAGCACCGGCAGGTAGCCGCTGAGGTCGCTGCGCTCGCCGCTGGCGGTGAGTGCGGTGTCGACGGCGTCGGCCCAGGCGGTCCGGCCGGTGGCGAGCCGGATCCAGGTCAGCGGGTCGGTCTCCACCACGTTCGGCGGGGTGCCCCGGGTGTGCCGGGGGCCCTCGACGGCCTGCACCACCGCGTACGGCGGGACGCGCAACTCGACGGCTCCGCCCGGCACCTGGACGGCGAAGGCGTCGGCGAGCAGCCGGGCCGCGGAGGCCAGCGCGAAGCGGTCGTGCGGGAAGGGGTCGAGGCCGAGGGCGGCGGCCAGGTCGTCGCCGTGCACCACGGTCTCGACCAGCCGGGTGACCAGGAAGTCGGCCAGGGCCATCGGCCCGAACCGCATCGGGATGACCAGGTCGGGCCGCCGCCCGTCCGCGCTGTCCAGGGCCTTCCACAACTCGCCGATCTGCCGGTCGAGTTCGCCGGACACCTGGGCGGCGTCGCCGGAGAACTGCTCGGCCACCAGCTCGACGGCGGTGGCGTTGACGGCGGTGGCCGCGGTCCTGGTCCGGGACGCCCAGTGCAGCGGGGTGATCGGGGCCTGCGGCGGCAGCGGGTCGTGCAGGTGCAGCGGCACCCAGCTGACCACCATGCCGAGGTGGGCGACGAGTTCGCGCACCCGCCACTCCCCCAGCCGGGTGGGCCGGGCGAGCTGTCCGTCGTCCAGGGCGCGGACGGCGGCGGAGATCGCGTCGAGCTGCCCGGTGAGCGCGGCACGCACCTTCACCGGGTCGTAGGTTCGGGTCTTCACGGTGGGCATGCCCCGCAGCGTACAAAACGCCGCGGGGCGGCCGGCCCGGAAGCACCGGACCGGCCGTCCCGCGGGGTTGACGCGCCGTCAGGCGAGCAGCGCCTCGATGACGCCGGTGTGGGCGTCGCGCAGCTCGGCCAGGGTGACGGTGAACTGGCCCTGGACCTCCAGCGCCTCGCCGTCGACCACGCCGATCCGGGCGGCGGGCAGGCCGCGGGCGCCGCACATGTCGTTGAACCGGAGCTCCTCGCTGCGCGGGACGGCCACCACGGCGCGACCGGCGGACTCGGAGAACAGGAACACGAACGGGTCGACGCCCTCGGGGACGACGACGCGGGCGCCGTTGCCGCCCTTGAGGCAGCTCTCCACCAGGGCCTGCGCGAGGCCGCCGTCGGAGAGGTCGTGCGCGGCGTCGACCATGCCGTCGCGGGAGGCGGCGATCAGGATCTCGCCGAGCAGCCGCTCGCGCTCCAGGTCGACCTTGGGCGGCAGGCCGCCGAGGTGGCCGTGCACGACCTGCGACCAGGCGGAGCCGCCCAGTTCGTCGGCGGTGTCGCCGAGCAGGTAGAGCAGCTGGCCCTCCTCGGCGAAGCCGACCGGGGTGCGCCGGGTGACGTCGTCGATGACGCCGAGCACCGCGACCACCGGGGTCGGGTGGATGGCGACGTCGCCGGTCTGGTTGTACAGCGAGACGTTGCCGCCGGTGACGGGGGTGCCGAGCACCTGGCAGGCGTCGGCCAGGCCGCGGGTGGCCTCGGCGAACTGCCACATCACGTCCGGGTCCTCGGGGGAGCCGAAGTTGAGGCAGTCGGAGACCGCGAGCGGCTTGGCGCCGCCGGCCGCGACGTTGCGGTACGCCTCGGCGAGGGCCAGCTGGGCGCCGGTGTACGGGTCCAGCTTGGCGTAGCGGCCGTTGCCGTCGGTGGCGACCGAGACGCCGAGGTTGGTCTCCTCGTCGATCCGGATCATGCCGGAGTCCTCGGGGGTGGCGAGCACCGTGTTGCCCAGCACGTAGCGGTCGTACTGGTCGGTGATCCACGCCTTGGACGCCTGGTTCGGCGAGCCGGCGACCTTGAGCAGCGCGTCCTTCAGCCCGGCGCCGTCGGTCGGGCGGGCGAGGCGCTCGGCGGTCGGGGCGTCGGCCTGGAGCGCGTCCTGCCAGGACGGGCGGGCGAACGGGCGGTGGTAGGTCGGGCCCTCGTGGGCGACGGTGCGCGGCGGCACGTCGACCACCAGCTCGCCGTGCCAGAAGATCTCCAGCCGCTCGCCGTCGGTCACCTCGCCGATGACGGTGGCGATGACGTCCCACTTCTCGCAGATCTCCAGGAAGCGGTCGACCTTGCCGGGCTCGACGATCGCGCACATGCGCTCCTGCGACTCGCTCATGAGGATCTCCTCCGGCGAGAGCGTGTGGTCGCGCAGCGGCACGGTGTCCAGCTCGATCCGCATGCCGCCGGTGCCGGCCGAGGCCAGCTCCGAGGTGGCGCAGGACAGGCCGGCGCCGCCGAGGTCCTGGATGCCCGCGACCAGGTCCTCCTTGAAGATCTCCAGGGTGCACTCGATGAGCAGCTTCTCCTGGAACGGGTCGCCGACCTGGACGGCGGGGCGCTTGGCCGGGCCGGTCGCGTCGAAGGTCTCCGAGGCGAGCACCGAGACGCCGCCGATGCCGTCGCCGCCGGTGCGGGCGCCGTACAGGATGACCTTGTTGCCGGGGCCGGACGCCTGCGCGAGGTGGATGTCCTCGTGCTTCATGACGCCCACGCAGAGCGCGTTGACCAGCGGGTTGCCCTGGTAGCAGGAGTCGAAGACGACCTCGCCGCCGATGTTCGGCAGGCCCAGGCAGTTGCCGTAGCCGCCGATGCCCGCGACGATCCCGGGCAGCACCCGGCGGGTGTCCGGGTGGTCGGCCGCGCCGAAGCGCAGCGGGTCCATCACGGCGACCGGGCGGGCGCCCATCGCCAGGATGTCGCGCACGATGCCGCCGATGCCGGTGGCCGCGCCCTGGTAGGGCTCGATGTACGACGGGTGGTTGTGCGACTCGACCTTGAAGGTGACCGCGTAGCCCTGGCCGACGTCCACGACGCCGGCGTTCTCGCCGATGCCGACCAGCATGGCGTCGTTCTCGGGGGCCTTCTCGCCGAACTGCTTGAGGTGGACCTTGGAGCTCTTGTACGAGCAGTGCTCCGACCACATCACCGAGTACATGGCGAGTTCGGCGCCGGTCGGGCGGCGGCCCAGGATCTCCCGGATCCGCGCGTACTCGTCCTGCTTGAGGCCGAGTTCGGCCCAGGGCTGGTCCGCGTCCGGGGTCTGTTCGGCGTTCTTTACCGTGTCGAGGCTCATCAGGCGTTCACCAGCTGCTTCAGGACGGAAGTGAAGAAGCCCAGGCCCTCGGTGGTCGGGCCGGTGAGCGGCTCCACGGCGTGCTCCGGGTGCGGCATCAGGCCGACGACATTGCCGGCCGCGTTGGTGATGCCGGCGATGTCGCGGTACGAACCGTTCGGGTTGACGTCCAGGTAACGGGCCACGATCCGGCCCTCCGCCTCCAGTTCGTCGAGGACGTGCCCGTCGGCGACGAACCGGCCCTCGCCGTTCTTCAGCGGAACGACGATTTCCTGGCCGGCCGAGTAATCCCGGGTCCAGGCGGTGTCGGCGTTCTCGATGCGGAGCTTCTGGTCGCGGCAGATGAAGTGCAGCGAGTCGTTCCGGGTGAGCGCGCCGGGCAGCAGGTGCGATTCGCACAGCACCTGGAAGCCGTTGCAGATACCGAGGACCGGCATTCCGAGCTTCGCCTGCTCGATGACGGTGTCCATCACCGGCGAGAAGCGGGAGATGGCGCCGCAGCGCAGATAGTCGCCGTAAGAGAATCCGCCGGGCAGGACGACGGCGTCGACCTGGTGGAGATCCTTGTCACGGTGCCAGAGGGCGACCGGCTCGGCGCCGGCCAGCCGGACCGCGCGCTGGGCGTCGCGGTCGTCGAGGGAGCCGGGGAAAGTGACGACGCCGACACGGGTGGTCACTTGGCGTCCCCGTCCTCGATCCGGACGGTGAAGTCCTCGATCACGGTGTTGGCGAGGAAGGTCTCGGCGGCCTCGCGGATGCGGGCGAGCGCGGCGTCGTCGACCGGCCCCTCCAGCTCCAACTCGAAACGCTTGCCCTGGCGGACGTCGGCGATCCCGGCGAACCCGAGACGCGGCAGTGCACGCTGCACCGCCTGGCCCTGGGGGTCGAGGATCTCCGGCTTGAGCATGACGTCGACTACGACGCGTGCCACTGGCACTCCCGGTGGTGATTGCGTGAAGGCGGGGGAACTCCAGACTACCTGGGCTGCGGGGCCCTCTTGCGGGCCACCAGCGGCAACGCGCGTAGACCCACACCCCTTACGCCCCAAGGGCAACCGGCCCCGGGCGGCTCCGGCGCGCACCCGATTTCGCCGGTTTAATCCCGTCTCCGGCGGGCGGGTATCCGCTCCGGAGGGAAGCACGTGAATATCCAGAAAAAAGGAATCCCCAACTCTACGATTTCACCGGCCTTCGGGTGCAGAATAGGGCGACCGGCAGCCGAACGCGCCGCATCTCGGCGTGGGCTCCCCTGCCCGCCGACGGATGCTGCGATCCCGGCCCAGCGGACCGGCGGGGCATCCGAGACCCCCGACGGCCGAATTGCCCGAGAGGATTGACACCCATGGCTCAGCGTGTAGTCGTCACGCTCTCCGACGATCTGGACGGCGGCACCGCCGCGGAAACCGTTCACTTCGGCGTGGACGGGAAGTCGTACGAGATCGACCTGTCCGCCGACAACGCGGAAAAGCTCCGGGAGGCCCTCGCCCCGTTCGTCGCCGCCGGTCGCCGGCAGAGCCGCAGCGGAAAGTCCTTCCGCCGCACCGCGCTCACCCCGGACCCGGCCGCCGTGCGCGCCTGGGCCCAGTCGAACGGGCACGAGCTGCCCGCCCGCGGCCGCATCCCGAAGCACGTCTACGAGGCGTTCGCCGAGAGCAACTGACCGTCGCCACGGGCCCGTTCCGGGCCCGCCGGCCTTCCCCGGCCGCACCGCCGGGGAAGGGTGGGGCGAGCAGGCCGATTGATGTTGTAGAGTATTTCTCGTCGCCGCAACCGGGGGAACCCGAGCGGGGCGGCCGGTGCCCAGGCACCGTGCGGACGTGGCTCAGTTGGTAGAGCATCACCTTGCCAAGGTGAGGGTCGCGAGTTCGAATCTCGTCGTCCGCTCGCAGTCAGCGTGAACAGACTGGTGCAGTAACGTGCGGTACAACTCCATATCCTGCGGACGTGGCTCAGTTGGTAGAGCATCACCTTGCCAAGGTGAGGGTCGCGAGTTCGAATCTCGTCGTCCGCTCCGGTTCCGAAGGCCCCCCTCCACCGAGGGGGGCCTTCGGCGTTCCCCGCCCCGTCCCTGCCCCCGCCCCCGCCCCCGCTCTCGCTCTCGCTCTCGCTCTCGCGGGCACCCTGACATTTGTCACCGCCGACCCGTGCGGACGCACCGGCGCGCGGTGACGGCCCGCACTACTGCCCGGCCCCGGCCGCCGGGAGGCTGGAGCCATGACCGACACCAGCCGTCCCCGCCCCGCCGTCGAGGCCCGCGGGCTGCACCGCCGCTACGGACCGTCCGGCCCGGCCGGGTTCGAGGCCGTCCGCGGCCTGGACCTCGACGTCGCCCCCGGCGAGCTGTTCGCCCTGCTGGGCACCAACGGCGCGGGCAAGACCTCCACCCTGGAGGTGCTGGAGGGCCTGGCCGCACCCAGCGGCGGCGAGGTCCGGGTACTCGGCCTGGACCCGCTGCGCGAGCGGGCCGCGCTGCGCCCGCGGATCGGCGTCATGCTCCAGGAGGGCGGCTTCCCCGGCGAACTGACCGTCGCCGAGACCGGCCGCTGCTGGGCCGGGCTGACCACCGGCGCCCGCGCCGTCGACGAGGCGCTCGACCTGGTCGGCCTGCTGCCCCGGCGCGCGGTGCGGGTCAAGCAGCTGTCCGGCGGCGAGCGCCGCCGGCTGGACCTGGCGACGGCCCTGCTCGGCCGCCCCGAGGTGCTGTTCCTGGACGAGCCGTCCACCGGGCTGGACCCGGAGGCCCGGGCCGCGGTGTGGCGGCTGATCCGTCAACTGCGGGCGGACGGCACCACGGTGGTGCTCACCACGCACTACCTGGAGGAGGCCGAGGAGCTCGCCGACCGGCTGGCGATCATGCACCACGGCCGGGTGGTCACCGGCGGCACGGTCGCCGAGGTGCTGGCCGCCCACCCGGCCCGGATCAGCTTCGAACTCCCCGAGCGCACCGGCCCGCACGCCTCGCTCGACCTGCCGGTCCTGCCCGGCGCGCGGCCGGAACTCGACGGCCGCCGGGTGCTGCTGCGCACCCCCGACCTCCAGGGCACCCTGACCGAGCTGCTCGGCTGGGCCGCCCGCCACCGGGTCGAGCTGGCCCGGCTGGACGCCCGCAGCGCCTCGTTGGAGGAGGCGTTCCTCGCCGTCGCCGCGTCCGGCGACCCCGCCCCCGCCCGCCCCGAGACCGCCGGACGTGCCGCATGACCACCGCCGCCCCCACTCCCGCCGCCCCCGCCGGGCGCACCGGCCCCACCGGCCCCGCCGCCGCCCGCCGCTCCCCCGCCGCCCGGCTGCTCGCCCTCGGCCGGGCCGAGGTCACCCTGCTGAGCCGCAACCGCACCGCCCTGTTCATGGCCCTGGTGCTGCCGCTGGTCCTGGTCGGCTCGCTCCGCTCGGCGCTGCGGGCCGCCGCCGAGCGCACCGGCGGGCTGGACGTGAACGCCAACCTGGTGACCAGCTCGATGGGCGTCGTCCTGCTGATCGTCGTCTACTGCAACCTGACCACCGCGTACACCGCCCGCCGCACCGACCTGGTGCTGAAGCGGCTGCGCACCGGCGAGGCCGCCGACGCCGAGATCCTGCTCGGCACCGCGCTCCCCTCGGTCGGGCTGGCCCTGCTCCAGTGCCTGCTGCTGGCCGTCGGCGGCGCGGCCGCGCTGCACCTGCGCGCCCCTGCGAACCCGCCGCTGGTGCTGCTCGGACTGGTCCTGTCCGCGGCCCTGCTGACCGCCCTGGCGGCACTGTCCAGCGCGGTGACCAGGAGCGTGGAGACGGCCGGCCTCACCACCCTGCCGCTGCTGCTGCTGGCGCAGCTCGGCTCCGGCCTGCTGATCCCGCTGGAGTCGCTGCCGGACGGGCTGGCGGACGCCTGCCGCCTGCTGCCGACCACCCCGGCCCTGCAACTGGTCCGGATCGGCTGGTTCGGCACCGACGGCACCGGCCCGTCCGAGGGCTTCCTCGGCAGCTGGGGCCCGGCCGCGCCGCCGCTGCTGCTCGCCCTGGTCTGGACCTCCGCCGCGGTCCGGGCGGCCGGGCGCTGGTTCCGCTGGGAGCCGCGCCGCTAGATTCTCCGGAGCCGTCGAGAAACGAGGAACCGAGCCGTGCGGGTCAGCCGACCACGACCGGTCCGCCGCTGGCGGGCCCTGTCCAAGCCGCAGCGCACCGAGCTGTACATGCGCTGGTCGCTGTACGCGGTGGCGGTGCTGCAGGTGTTCGCGGTGTACGGCCTGCTGGGCAGCGCGTACGGGCAGCGGCGGGCCTCGGCCGTCGAGCTGCGGGTCGAGGTGCCGGGCACGCTGCTGGCGGCGGCGCTGAACGTGGTGCTGGTGCGCACCGGGCTGCCCGCCTACCTGGGCCGCCGCCCGCACCCGTACGGCTGGGCGGCGGTGTCGGGCGCGGTGTCGGCGGCGCTGTCGGCGGCGGCCCTGCTGCTCGGGCCGCGCCCGCTGGACGGGGCGGAGACGTCCACGCCGGTGGCGGTCGTGACGATGACCTTCTGGATCGCCACCGCGCTCCTGGCCCTGCCGGTGCTCCGGGCGGTGGCGGCGGCGGTGGCCGGCCTGGCGGCAGTGGCGGTGGCGCTGCTGGCGGCGGGCGAGCCCGCCGGGTTCGTGCTGGGGGTGCTGCTCGGCTGCCTGATCGGCTCGACGACGGCCGGGGCCACCGCCCGCGGCTCGGCGTGGACCGCGAAGGTGGTCTGGGAGCTGGACGGGGCCCGGGAGACCCAGGCCCGGCTGGCGGTGGCCGAGGAGCGGCTGCGCTTCTCCCGGGACCTGCACGACGTGCTGGGCCGCAACCTGGCCACCATCGCGCTGAAGAGCGAGCTGGCGGTGCAGCTGGCCCGCCGTCAGCGCCCGGAGGCGGTGGACCAGATGACCGAGGTGCAGCGGATCGCGCAGGACTCGCAGCGCGAGGTCCGCGAGGTGGTGCGCGGCTACCGCACCGTCGAGCTGCACACCGAACTGGCCGGCGCCGCCTCGGTGCTGCGGGCGGCGAACGTCGACTGCCGCACCGAGCTGTCCGGCGCGGACGGCCTGCCCGCCGGGGCGCAGTCGGTGCTGGGCTGGGTGGTGCGGGAGGCGGCGACCAACGTGCTGCGGCACTCGGAGGCCGCGAACTGCCGCTTCCGGCTGCGGGTCTCCGGCGGGACGGCGCTGCTGGAGGTGGAGAACGACGGCGTGCCGGCCGTCCCGCCGCCGCGCGCGGAGGGCGCGGGCAGCGGGCTGCGCGGCCTGGGCGAGCGGCTGGCCGCGCACGGCGGCACCCTGACCGCGGCCGGCAGCGGCCCGGGGCGGTTCCGACTGACCGCCGAACTACCGACCACAGCGAGGGGATCCACGTCATGACCGGTCCGGTGCGGGTGCTGCTCGCGGACGACGAGCACCTGATCCGCGGCGCGCTGGCCGCGCTGCTCGCCCTGGAGGACGACCTGACGGTGGTCGCGGAGGCGGCGTCCGGCCCGGAGGCGCTGGCGATGGCCGCCGCGCACCGCCCGGACGTGGCGGTGCTGGACCTCCAGATGCCGGGCCTGGACGGCCTGGAGGTGGCGGCCGAGCTGCGCCACCGGCTGCCGGAGTGCCGGGTGATGATCGTGACCGGGCACGGCCGCCCCGGGTACCTGAAGCGGGCCCTGGAGGTCGGGGTGCGCGGCTTCCTGCCCAAGACCGTCTCGGCCTCCGACCTGGCCGGCATCATCCGCACCGTCCAGGCGGGCGGCCGCTACGTGGACCCGGAGCTGGCCGCGGAGGCGATCAGCGCGGGCGACTCCCCGCTGACCCCGCGCGAGACGGACGTGCTGGAGCTGGCCGCGGACGGCTCCCCGGTCGCCGAGATCGCCGAGCGGGCCGGGCTCTCCCCCGGCACGGTGCGCAACTACCTCTCCTCGGCCGCGGGCAAGCTCGGCGCGGAGAACCGGCACGCGGCGGTCCGGATCGCCCGCGAGCACGGCTGGCTGTAGGGAGCCCCGGGAGGGGACCCCTACAGCCGGCCGCGGCGGCGGGTCACTTCCAGTCGAGGCCGGTGAGCTTCTCGTACGCGTCGAGGTAGCGCTGCCGGGTGTGCGCGACGACCTCGTCGGGGAGCCGGGGCGGCGGGTTCTCGCTCCGGCGGTCCCAGCCGGAGGCGGGGGAGGTCAGCCAGTCGCGGATGATCTGCTTGTCGAAGGACGGCTGGTCCTGGCCGGGCCGCCACGCGTCGGCGGGCCAGAAGCGCGAGGAGTCGGGGGTGAGCACCTCGTCGCCGATCACCAACTCGCCGTCCAGCAGGCCGAATTCGAACTTGGTGTCGGCGAGGATCAGGCCGCGCTCGCGGGCGATGTCGCGGGCCCGGGAGTACACCGCGAGGGTGGTCTGGCGCAGGGTGGCGGCGAGTTCGGCGCCGATCCGGCGGGCGGTCTCCTCGTAGGAGACGTTCTCGTCGTGCTCGCCGACCTCGGCCTTGAGGGCGGGGGTGTAGATCGGGCCGGGCAGCTCGGAGCCGTTCTCCAGGCCCGCGGGCAGGCCGATGCCGCACACCGTCTGGTCGGCCCGGTACTCCTCCAGCCCGGAGCCGGCCAGGTAGCCGCGGGCGACGCACTCCACCGGCACCATGTCGAGGCTGCGGCAGACCAGGGTGCGCCCGGCCCAGTCGGCGGGGGCGCCCTCGGGCAGCTCGGTGGAGACGACGTGGTTGGGGACGATGTCGGCGATCCGCTCGAACCACCACAGCGAGAGCTGGGTGAGGACGCGGCCCTTGTCGGGGATCTCGTTGGGCAGCACCCAGTCGTACGCGGAGGTCCGGTCGCTGGCCACCATCACCAGGTTGCCGCTGCCGTCCCGGTACAGGTCGCGCACCTTGCCGGTGTGCAGGTGGACCAGGCCGGGCACCTGGACCGGCTCGGGCTTGGTGACGAATCCGCTCACGCTCAGTCAGTCCTCACAGCTGGGGGGCTCTGCGGGCGAGTCTTTCACGCCGGTGCGGTCAGGAGTCGGTTCGCCCCTCCTTGCAGAGGTGGTCCAGCAGGTTGGCGGTGGCCCGCTGGATCCGCTCGTCGGTGTGGCCGGGCCGGTCCAGCGCGGGCGACCAGGCGAACGTCCCGGCGGCGAACACGTACGCGCCGCTGGGCGCCCGGTACAGCGAGGTCTCCTGGTGGGTGGTCCGCCCGGCGGCGTCCCGGTACGGGGAGTGGGCGAGCAGGACGCGTTCGGTGTGGGCGGGCAGCGGGACCTTCGGGTAGTAGCGGTCGGCCTCCCCGGCGACCAGGTCGGGCAGTTCGTCGCCGTCCGCCAGCCCGGTGCCCTGCCACAGCCAGTGACCGGTGTTGCGGGCCACCAGCGGCACCGGCGCGGGCACGCTGCCCGCGTACTGGATGCCCAGCAGGTGCTGCTCGGGCTCCCCGGCGTCCCGCCACAGCGCGGACGCCGCGCCCGGCACCCCGGCGGCGGGGTGGTCGGCGGCGACCCGCTGGCGCTTGCGGCAGTTCAGCAGCCGGGACGGTTCGCCGTTCGGCCCGGCCGACAGCTCGACCCGCCAGTACACGGCGTTCGCGGACAGGAAGACCAGCGAGGTGCCGCCGTCCCGGGCCCGCTCGGCGGCCCGCCGCATCGGCTCCGACCAGTACTCGTCGTGCCCGGGGAAGACCAGCGCCTTGTAGCGGGAGGCGTCCACCAGCCCGGCGTGCAGGTCGGTGGCGGTGGCGTAGCCCAGGTCGTAGCCGTAGCGCTCGGCCCAGCGGATGAAGTCGTAGGCGTGCCCGACGTGCAGCGGCAGCCCGGCCCCGGCGTGCGGCCGGTCGAAGGAGACCGTGACGGCCGCCTCGGCCTCCCCCACCAGGTGCCCGGCGCCGTCCCAGGCGTGGTAGAGGCTGGCCCCCAGGTGCCCGTCCTCGGGGAACAGGTTGTACGCCTGCCAGGTCACGTCGGGCAGCACCAGCAGCAGGTCGGCGGGGGCGAAGTCCCGTACGGTGAACGGGATGTGGCTGCGGTGGCCGCCGTCGGCGGTGGTCAGCACGGCGACGTACGCGCCGGAGCGCCAGTCGGCCGGGATCTGCAGCCGCCAGGACTGCCACCAGTGGTGGCAGGAGACGGTGCGGTCGGCGACCATCGGCGCGGGCTGGGCCAGGCCGGCGATCAGCGGGCTGGAGTACACCTGGCGGGCGCCGTCCCCCGCGTCGTGGCCGATCCGGTAGACGTCGACCTGGAACTCCTGCGGCGGGTTGACCGTCACCCGGAAGTCCACCGCGCCGCCGGGGCGCGCGGTGCCCGCCGAGGCGAAGCCCTTGATCTGCCGGCGCACGTCGTCCGCGTTGCGCGGGCCGCTGACCGCCGGGCGGGGCCGGGCCGGACCGTCCACCGGCCGCTGCCCGGGGGCGTCCACGCTCACGTACCAGGGGACCACGCCCTCGCCGTCGGCCAGGTAGTGGTCGGGGCTGCGCAGCCAGGGCAGCGGGCCCTGCCCGAACGGGTCGGACACCCCGTGCGCCAGCGTGCCGGACTCCCACCGGCGGTTGGATTCCGTCCCCACACGCCCTCCCCACCCCTTCGCCCATCCACCGAGGGTTTGGCAATTGCCATGCGGATGTGCGTGCGGACCAGCACACCACAGTTGGACGGCGAAGCGTCACCCCACCGTAGCAATTGGTACGGATGAAACCGGGTTTCCCGGGACACTCCCGAACCGTCCCGGTTCAGCCCGAAAGTCGTACCGGTCGTTCCAGTCGGACACCGGCCCGCTCCAGCCAGGCGCGCAGCGGACCGTCCTGCCCGTCCTCGACCGCGCGGGCCACCGCGGGGGCCAGCTCCGCCCGGGGTGCGGCCGGGCAGACCAGGACCGGTCCGTCCAGCCAGTCCAGGCCGGGGGTGGCGGTGCCCGCGTCCACCGCGGCACAGCAGACGGTGGCGGTCAGGTGCTCGACCAGCAGGTCCCGGCCGCTGCGCACGGGGGGCAGCGGGGGCGCGACCCGGGCGGCGCGCGCCACCTGGCCGGCCAGCGCGGCGGCCAGTTCCTCGGCCTCGCCGGCGGCCAGCCGGGCCAGCAGCTTGTCCAGCGCCGGGCCGGTCTGCGGGCGGTCCTCGCCGAGCGCGGCCTGGAGCGCGGCGGCCTGGGCGCGCCAGCCCCGGTCGACGACCTGCCGCGGGTAGTCCGCCCAGTCGAGCGGCTGCCAGCCGTCGGCCGGCTCCTCGTGCAGCAGTTCGGCGGCCAGCCGGGAGACCCGGGTGTCGACCAGGCCGGGCTCCTCCAGCAGGTCGCAGGCGGGGCGGTCGCCGAGCCGGTTGCCGTAGTCGTCGGCCAGCCGGTCCCGGCGGGAGAGCTCGGTGAGCGCGGAGACCACGCCGGCGTTCAGGTGCGCGGGGTGCAGGCCGAGCCGCCAGGCGGGCAGCGCGACCCGGGTGAGCAGCCGGTCCCAGCCCGCGTAGGCCAGGCCGACCTGGGCCTGGGCGGCGATCCGCGGCCCGTAGTCGACGGCCCGGGCCCGCTCGGAGGCCCAGGCGGCCGCGGCGTGCTCCAGTTCGGCGGAGTGCTCGCGGCAGGCGCCCAGCAGCCGGCGGTCGACCGGGCCGGTCAGTGCGGCGGGGCCGCGGCGGCGCTCGCCCAGCGCGGCGTCCAGGGTGCGCAGCCAGCGGCGGGCGGCGGCGATGTCGGGGTCGGCCGCCGCGGCTGTGCCGGCCACCACGGGGGCCAGCAGGGCGCGCAGTTCGGCGGCCCGCATCCACCACAGGAAGGGGGAGCCGATCACCAGCACCGGTGCGGCGGGGCCGGTGCCGCGACCGGGCCGGCCGGCCGGGTGCGGCTCCTCCAGCCAACTGTCGCAGTCGGGGGTGAGCGCGATCGCGGCGGGCGCCGGGACGTCCAGCCGCTCGGCGAGCTCCTCGATCAGCCGGTACAGCTCGGGGGCGTCCGCCCGGGCCAGCGGCACCGCGGGGGTGACCGGTGGGACGGCCCGGCGGTGCGCCGCGGCGACCAGCGCGGCCAGCCCCAGGGTCAGCGCGGCGACCGCGCAGACCGCCCAGCGGATGCCGTCCCAGAGCGGGGCGTCCGGCGACCCGGGGGCGCCTATCCGTCCGGTGAACCGCCCGGCCAACAGCACCACCGCGCAGGCGGCGGGCAGCGCGGCGGCGGCCACAGCCCGTCCGCGCAGACGCAGGACGGCCTGGGCTCGTGCGCGTGCGGTGTCCACTGCAGCCATCGCCGCGGCACCCCCTTCGCAGCCGACTCGACTCGATCAATTCCGGTACGGGAAGCGGCGGATGCCGAACCCGGTGGTGCGACTCGCGTGGCGCTCTCCTGCCAGTCTCGACGCCCCGGTGCGGGCGGGTGTTCCGGAAGTCCGGCGATTCCACCCGTCCTGGTGACACCGTGTCGGGGCGCGCCACCGCTCCCAGCATCCCCCCGGCGCGTCGGCGCGACGAGCCGCGTCCGCGCCGGTGCCCCCGCCCCGGCGCGATGCAGCGCACCCTAAGGCCCGCGCTCGCGCCCCGTCAGCAGGATGCCCGCGCCATCACCCGAAGGGCTGGTTTTCCGGTCACGGTGCTGACCGCGACGACCTCGGGAAACGCCGCGGGGCGCTGCGTCCGGACGGGTCGGTCCGGGCGCAGCGCCCCGCGGGCGGGTCCGGCCGCCGGGCGGCTGCCGGGATGGCGGCCGGGATGGCGGCCGGGATGGCGGCCGAAAGGATGCCGGGCGGCTACCGGGCGGCCTCGGCGGCGATGTCGGTGCGGTGCTGGGCGCCCTTGAAGGAGATCTCGGCGACGCCCGCGTACGCCTTGGCCCGGGCCTCGGCGAGGTCCGCGCCGACGGCGGTCACCGACAGCACCCGGCCGCCCGCGGTCAGCACCTCGCCGGCCGGGCCGGACCTGGTGCCGGCGTGCAGCACGAACGCGTCGCCGCCGGCCTCCGCCGCCGCCAGGCCCTCGATCGCGTCGCCGGTGCGCGGGCTCGCCGGGTAGCCCTCGGAGGCCATCACCACGGTGACCGCGGCCTCCTCGGACCAGCGCAGCGGCTCCAGCTCGCCGAGCGTGCCGTTGGCGGCGGCGAGCAGCACGCCGGCCAGCGGGGTGCGCAGCCGGGCCAGCACGACCTGGGTCTCCGGGTCGCCGAAGCGGGCGTTGAACTCGATCACCCGGGTGCCGCGCGAGGTCAGCGCCAGGCCCGCGTACAGCAGGCCGGAGAACGGGGTGCCGCGGTGGCGCAGCGCGTCCACGGTGGGCTGCAGGACGGTGTCCAGCACCTCCTGGACCAGGCCCTCGGGGGCCCACGGCAGCGGCGAGTAGGCGCCCATGCCACCGGTGTTGGGCCCCCGGTCGCCGTCCAGCGCGCGCTTGAAGTCCTGCGCGGGGACCAGCGGGAGCACCGTGGTGCCGTCGGTGATCGCGAACAGCGACACCTCGGGGCCGTCCAGGTACTCCTCGATGACGACCCGGTCGCAGGCCGCGGCGTGCTCCAGCGCGGCGGCGCGGTCCTCGGTGACCACGACGCCCTTGCCGGCCGCCAGGCCGTCGTCCTTCACCACGTACGGGGCGCCGAAGGCGTCGAGCGCCGCGGCGGCCTCCTCCGGGGTGGTGCAGACGTAGGAGCGCGCGGTGGGGACGCCGGCCGCGGCCATCACGTCCTTGGCGAACGCCTTGGAGCCCTCCAGCTGGGCGGCCTCCTTGCCGGGGCCGAACACCGGGATGCCGGCCGCCCGCAGCGGCTCGGCGACGCCGGCCACCAGCGGGGCCTCCGGGCCGACGACCACCAGGTCGGCGCCCAGCTCCCGGGCGAGCGCGGTGACCGCGGCGCCGTCCAGCTGGTCGACCGGGTGCACCGCGGCGACCCGCGCGATCCCGGCGTTGCCCGGGGCGCAGTGCAGCTCGGAGACAGCCGGGTCTTGGGACAGTGAGCGGCACAGGGCGTGTTCGCGGGCGCCGGTTCCGATGACGAGGACCTTCACGCCTGCCAAGCCTAGTCGGTGGCCGGTTCCGTCCCGTCGGCGGCTCCGGCGGAAGCTCCAGGTGCCGGGCCGGTCGACGCCCGGTGATTCGTGGGAAAGCACGAGAGCCGCTCCGGGCAGCCGGTCCGTCACACCGGCGACCCCGGCCCGCCTCGCTCGGACGGGTGAAATCCGGCCGCCCGCCGCAACCCTCCCACCTCGTCTTCCGGAGGTGAAATCACATAACGATCACTGCGGAAGCGCCCCCACGGTAAGCCATTTGGCGGTAAGAAGTGCTGTTGGACCAGGACCCGGCCGCACCGCCGGGCACGGCACCATGGGCGGTTCCCAGACCCGCGCGCGGCGCCACGGGTCCGCACCGCCACGCAACGAACCACCGGTTCCGCGCGCCGACGGCCCGACCTCCGGGCCGCTCGGGTCCCGTCCCGCCAGTCCCGGTGCCCGCCGGGCCTCCGCAGTCACCCCGCCACAGGGAGCGCCACAGGTGAGCCAGCCGGAAATGCAGCCCGAGGAGAGCCCCTGGGGCAAAGAGGTCGCCGACGACGACCAGTCCGTCCCGGGTTCCGGCGGACGGACCCCCACCCGCCGCCGGGCCGACCTGAGCGCGCGCCAGTTCCCGCTCGGCGACTGGGGCGAGCCCGCCGAGCGCCTGGAGGAGCTCTACCGCTGGTCGGAGGAGCGCGCCGTCGAGGCGATCGACTGGTACCGCCGGGACCGGGTCTGGAAGCGCCGCTGGGCCCGCCTGCTGCGCTTCTCCGCCACGGTGTTCGCGGTCGGCGGCGTCACCGCCCCGCTGGTCTCGCTGACCGGCGAGCTCCCGCACGCCGTGGAGTGGGGCTACACCGGCCTCGCCCTGGCCGCCGCCGCGCTGCTGGCCGACCGCGCCTTCGGCCTCACCTCCGGCTGGATGCGCGACGTCTCCACCTCGCAGGCCCTGCAGCGCCGCCTGGAGGCCTTCCAGTTCGACTGGGCCTCCGAGTGCGTCCGGGAGGTCCTGGGCCCGACCGAGGGCACCGCGGGCGAGGCCGCCGAGCGCTGCCTGGGCGTGCTGCGCCGCTTCTGCGAGGACGTCTCCGACATGGTCCGCAGCGAGACCTCCGAGTGGATGCTGGAGTTCCGGGCCGGCATGAGCCGGCTCCCCACCCAGGCCCCCGGCGCCTGGGGCGGCCGCAGCGAGGGCGGCTCCAACGCCCAGGTCCGCGTCCTGCCGCCGCCGGGCACCCGGCCCACCATGCCGCGCCAGCGTCCCCCGGAGGGCCCCCTGCGCTGAGCCGGGCCGGGGGCCCGGGCGCGTGCCCCGGGCCCCGTACCGTTCGCGGGCGCAGACGAAGGCTCGGGCTCGGGCTCAGGCGAAGACGATCATCGAGCCCTGGGTGACGCTGCGGGTGGCCGCCGCGTAGAGGCCGGACCAGGCGTGCCGTTCGCGCGCGTAGGGGTGGAAGTCATCGATCGGCGGCCCGAAGGGCTGCTCCAGCCGGGTGGGGCCGAGCGGGCGGGTGGGCACCGGGGGTTCGAGCGGGTCGATCCCCAACAGCGGTGCGACCGCCTGGAGTTCGCTCAGCAGCCCGTAGGAGGAGCCCAACGGCCCGCCCGCGGCGAGGAGTTCGTCGGCGACCAGCGGGGCCTGGAACTCCATCGGCAGGTAGGCGCCCGCGTGGTCGAAGTGCCAGACCAGGTGCGACTGTTCGGCGGTGGCCTCGAACATCTCCAGCAGCTGCTCGTAGTCGCTGCCGAGCGCGTCCACCGGGGTCACCTCGAACCCGGTGAGCCCCAGCAGGTAGGCGCGGCGCAGGAAGTGGAGCGAGTCGTAGTCGAACGCGGCTATCGCCTCGACGTCCCCGGAGAAGCCCGGGACGTACGGGTGCACCGGGACCGGCGGCAGGCCGTGCTGGGCGAGCACGGTGTTGTAGCGGTCGAGGTCCTCGCGGAACGGGTTCTCGGGGCTGTGGGAGAGCACGTCCACGAGCGGGACGAGCCAGAGGTCGCAGGCCATGGGCCGGCTCATCCTCTCGGGTGGCGGGGCAACGGGCCCCAACCCTACCGGCCCGTGGCGGGCTCCCCGCTGCCCGGGCGGAACGGCCGGGCGAACCGGCCGGGCGGCACGAAGCGGGGCATCGGCACCCGGCCCAACCCGACGGCGGCGGAGGCCGGTTGGGGGGCGGTGCCGGGCGGCCGCTCGACCGCCGCGGCGGGTGCCGGGACCACCGGTTCGCGCAGCAGCCGGAGCACCGCGACGCCGTCGAGCGGCTGGTCGAGCCGCCGGGCCAGCAGTTCGACGGTGAACAGGTTGTAGTCGTTGACGATCCGGTGCGCCCCCTGCCGGTCCCGGGCCTCGATCCGGTCGACGAGTTCGCCGTGCCGGTCCCAGCAGACGCCGGCCAGCTCGCCGCCGGCCCGCAGGTGCGGGGCGGCGAACATCCAGGACTGGATCCGCAGCCAGCCCAGGTAGTCGGCGATCCGGTCGTTGCACAGCACCCCGGCGGCCTCCTGCCAGAACCGCAGGTCGCAGCCGACCAGGACGTCGAGCTGTCCGGCCCGGGCGGCCCGGGCGGCGGCGTCGGCCCGGCGGCGCAGCGAGGCCAGCCGGGACCAGTCGTAGCCGTGCGGCCGGCCGGACAGGTGGCGCAGCGCGTTGTCGGTGAGCAGGGTGCGGGCCTCGAATATCTCCAGGAAGTCGTGCCAGGTGAACTCGGGGACGGTGAAGCCGCGGTGCGGTTCGCTGACCAGCAGGCCCTGGGCGGCGAGGTCGACCAGGGCCTCCCGGGCGGGGGTGGCCGAGACGCCGTAGACCTCGGCGATCTCCTTGACGGTGAAGTTCCGCCCGGCCGGGAGCCGGCCGGCCATCATCTCGTCGCGCAGGGCGTCGGCGATCTGCTCGCGGAGGCTGTTGCGCCGGATCAGGGCGCGCCCGCGCCCGGCTTCCGCAGCGGTCATGGCCGACCCCTCTCCGTGCCGCGCGCCCTCATGCGGCCGGAATCCGGCACACAAAACGCGCACAGAGTACCCCGGAATGGTCAATCCGGACCAAGGGCACGGAGAAATCCGCCCCCTCGGCGGCGGACCGGCGCCGAGGGGGGCGTCAGCGCTGCACGGGGGCGGGGATGCCGAGCAGCCGGTCCCGGTGGACCGGGAAGTCGGCGCGGCACTCGGCGACCAGGGCGGGGTCGAAGTCGACGGTGAGCACCTGCTCGTCCGGCCCGGCCTCGGCCAGCACCCGGCCCCAGGGGTCGACCACGATGCTGCGGCCGGCCTGCTCGACCCCGCCGTGGGTGCCGGCGGTGTTGCAGGCGAGCACGAAGGACTGCTCCTCGACCGCCCGGGCGCGGGCCAGCAGGTTCCAGTGCTCGGCGCGCCGGGCCGGCCAGGCGGCGGGGACCACCAGCAGTTCGGCGCCGGCGTCCAGCAGGGCCCGGAACAGCTCGGGGAAGCGCAGGTCGTAGCAGGTGGCCAGGCCCAGCGCGGCGAAGCCGGTGTCGGCGGTGACGATCTCCTGCCCGGCGCCCATCACGACGGCCTCGCCGCGGTCGAAGCCGAAGCGGTGGATCTTGCGGTAGGTGCGGACGAGTTCGCCGTCGGGGGCGAACAGCAGCGAGGTGTTGTAGATCGGGCCGTCCGGGTCCCGTTCGACGATCGATCCGGCGTGCAGCCAGCAGCCGACGGCCTTCGCGGCGGCGGACATCGCCTCGGCGGTGGGCCCGTCCAGCGGTTCGGCGCCCGTCGGCCAGGCGTCGTACGCGAAGCCGCCGACCGGCCACAGCTCGGGCAGCACCACCAGGTCGGCACCGTCCTGGGCGCGGACCAGCGCCGCCGCCCTGGCCCGCCGCTCGGCGGCCGGCTCGGCGTCCGACACGGCGAGTTGGATCAATGAAGCGCGCACAGTACCACCGTCCACGACAAGAGTCCTACGATCGTCACCCGAAAGCGCTGCCCTGCTCTCACCCGGCAGCGTAACGTGCCGTATGCGCGTCCGTGCGGAGGTCTCGGCAGCCCGGACGACGTGGGACGACGCAAGCCGACGGAGGGGCCGGAGATACCCGTGACGGACAAGCAGGCCGTGCAGGCGTACACCGACGCGTGGACGCAGTCGATCGAGTCCATATCGGAGCTGCTCGCCCCGTTGCCGACCGACGCCTGGAACCGGGCCACCGAGTGCCCCGGCTGGTCGGTGCGGGACGTCGTCTCGCACGTCATCGGCATCGAGTCCGAGCTGCTCGGCGACCCGCGCCCGATCCACGCGCTGCCGCGCGACCTGCGGCACGTCACCAACGAGTTCACCCGGTACATGGAGCTGCCGGTCGACAAGCGCCGCTGCTGGACGCCGGTGGAGATCACCAGCGAGCTGGAGTACACGGTGATCCGCCGCTCCCGGGCGCTGCGCAACGCCCGCCACGAGCCGAACGACCCGGTGCGCTGGCCGGCCGGCCCGCTGGCCCGGGACGTCCCGTACGCGACGCTGCTGCGGATGCGGGCCTTCGACGTGTGGGTGCACGAGCAGGACCTGCGCCGCGCGCTGCAGACCCCGGGCAACCTGGACTCCCCGGCCGCGGTGGTCACCAGGGACTGGCTGATCGAGTCACTGCCCAAGCAGGTCGCCAAGGAGGCGGGCGCCCCGATCGGCACCACGGTGGCCTTCGACGTGGCGGGCGCGCTGCCCTTCCACCGCACCGTGCGGGTCGGCCCGGACGGCCGGGGCACCGTGGACGACTCGGTGGTGCTGGCCCCCGAGGTGCGGCTGTCGATGGACTGGCAGACCTTCGTCCGGCTGTGCTGCGGCCGGGTCCGCCCGGAGACCGCGATCGTCAACGTGATCGGCGACCGGGAGCTGGGCGACCGGGTGCTCGCCCACCTGGCGAGCACCCCCTGAGTCCGAGCCGCTACCGGACCAGCTTGCGGCGCAGCCGCAGGATCATCGCCGTCCCGAGCAGCAGCGGCAGCAGCTGGAAGCAGAACGCCAGCTGGTAGGCGTGCGCGCTGTAGCCGTCGCTGCCCGGGTCGGCGAGCGCGTCCAGCAGGACGCCGATGCCGAGCAGGGTGATCATCGAGCCGATGAAGCCGCCCATGTTGGCGATGCCGGAGGCGGTGCCCATCCGCTCGGCGGGGTTGTACGCGCGGGCGTAGTCCAGGCCGATCAGCGAGGCCGGGCCGTTGCTGCCCATGACCAGCATCAGCACCACCAGCAGCCAGGTCGGCGGGTGCCCGTGCGGCCAGGCCAGGGTGGCGGTCCAGCAGAGCGCGGTGACGGCGAGCACGGTGAACGCGATCGGCAGCCGGGAAGCGGCGGTGCGGGAGACCATCCGGCCGAACAGCAGGCCGAAGACCATCCCGCTGAGCACCAGCAGGCTGAGCATGCCGCCCGCCCCGGCCCGGGACATGCCCTGCCCCTCGACCAGGTAGGGCAGCCCCCAGAGCAGGCCGAACGCGGAGGCCGGGAACGCCGTGGTGAAGTGCACCCACATCCCGAGCCGGGTGCCGGGCTCGGACCAGGCGGCCCGGATCTGCTGCCCGACCGGCAGCCGCAGGCTCTCGTGCCGCACCGGCGTCGGCGCGCCCGGCGGGGCCTCCTTGAGCAGCACCAGCACGACGGCGAAGACCGGCACGCCGGTCAGCGCGATCGTGCCGAAGGTGGCGCTCCACCCGGCGGTGTGCAGCGCCTGGGCGAGCACCACGGTGGTGACCAGGTTGCCGCCGGTGCCGATCAGGCCGGTGAGCTGGACGACGAACGGGTTGCGGGCGGCCGGGAACCAGCGGGCGGCGACCCGCAGCACGCTGATGAAGGTCATCGCGTCGCCGCAGCCGAGCACCGCGCGGGAGGCCAGCGCGGGCGCGAACGCGGTGGAGAAGGCGAAGGCCAGCTGCCCGGCGCTCATCAGCGCCACGCCCAGCAGCAGCACCCGGCGCGGGCCGATCCGGTCGACCAGCAGGCCGACCGGGACCTGCATCCCGGCGTACACCAGGACCTGCAGGATGGAGAAGGTGGACAGGGCGGAGGCGCCGATGCCGAACCGGGCGGAGGCGTCCAGCCCGGCCACCCCGAGGCTGGTGCGGTGCACCACGGCGAGGACGTAGACGGCGACGCCGAGCGACCAGGCGAACCAGGCGGCGCGTCCGCCCGGCGGGTGGAAGACCTCGTCCACGATCCGGGCGGCGGGAGAGCCAGGAGCCCCGGGAGCCTCGGGAGGGCCGGGGACGGCGGCAGCGGCGGCGTCGGCGTCGGCGGGTCGGCGGGGAGCGGGTGCGGACAGGGACGGTGCGGTGCGGGCGGGGTCCACGCTCATAGTGCTACCAGGCTAGTCATCCCATGACCTGATCTTTGGGCCGGGGTGGTCCGGGACGTCCGGTTTCAGCCGGTGAGCGTCCAGCTCTCGGTCCGGGTCATGTACCGCTCGCGGAAGCCCTCGTCGCGCACCCAGTCGGTGGTGTCCCGCACGGTCGCGGTGACGGTGTGCCGGCCGCCCGGCTCCAGCGCCAGCTCCCCGGTGTCCAGCCAGGTGCCGTCCGCGGTGCTCGGGTCGACCGGCTTGCCGTCCAGGGTCCAGCTGATCCGCAGCTGCCGCGGTCCGGTCAGCGCCAGCGGCCGCACGTGCAGCTTCGGCCGTCCGGAGACCGGGCCGGAGGCGGGCTCGGGCTCGTCGGCCGGCTTCACCCGGCGGTACAGCTGCTCGATGATCGCCTCCCGGGAGGGGAGGTTGTAGGTGCTGCCGAGGGTGCGCATCACCGAGTCGGCGGTCGGCCGGTACAGGCCGTTGGAGCTGCGGTAGGTGCCGATCACCCCGCCGCCGTCCGGCGACTCGGCGCCCAGCCAGTGCCACCACTTGGTCTTCTCCCGGAGCATCTCCTCGGCGTCCACCGTGGCCAGGTTCGGGTAGTCCGGGTCGTTCGGGGCGGAGTCGTACTCGTCGCCGAGGGCGCCGACGGTGTGGCCGATCTCGTGCTGGATGATCCGCCCGGCGTCCGGGCTGCCGCCGGACAGCGTGGTTACCCCGGTGCCGCCGGCCCCGCCGTACTCGGTGGAGTTGGCCAACGCGATCAGGTACTGCGGCCCGCCGCCCTGTCCGGCCCAGCGGGCGGTGGCGTCCTCGTCCGCGCAGAGCAGGCGGGCGGTGCCCTCGCACCAGAAGTGCATCCCGAGCGGGGTGGCCGGGTCCTTCCCGGTGCTCTCGGTCTCCGCGATGCCCGCCACCGGGGAGACCACGTCCACCCGCCGTATGTTGAAGAACCCCTGGTAGGTGCGGAACGGCTCGATCTCCAGCAGCGCCCGCCAGGCCCGGTCCGCCTGCTCGTGGAAGAGCTGCTGCTGGGCGGAGGTGTAGCCGTCGCCGAGCAGCACCAGGGTGATCCGGTTGGCCGCGTCGCCGGTCAGCCGCAGGTCCACCGAGGGCGCGCCGGGGGCCCGCAGGTCGGGGCGGGCGGGCGGTGCCGGGCGGTCCGGGCCGGGCGGCGGGCCTATCGCGGTCGAGGGCGCGGGCGAGACCAGCTCCACCGCGGCGGGCAGCGCGGCGGCGGCCACCAGCAGCAGGGCGGCGGCGGAACGCATCACGGGGCCGGGAGCACCAGTCGGCATACGCGGGAGTCCTCGCTGCGACGGTCACCCGGCCTGGCTGCGCGGGTGGTCTGATCGCACACACGTACCCATCCGGGCCGCGGGCCCGGCCCGGGCGGCGCGAAACTCCCTCGGGCGGCCCAATGCGCGACCCGTCCGGAGCGGCCCACCGATTCCCCCAAGTACCGACCGGCGCGCCGGAGTTGGACAACCGACCAGTAGCCCGGCCGACCGGCGGACGGGCGGGATACCCTGCCGAACGGGGGAACGACAGGGGGAAGCACCGCATGGAGACCCAGCAGCGCACCGACCCGCGCGCGGCGTTCGGACGCGCCCTGCGCGGACACCGGCGGGACGCCCGGCTCACCCAGGGCGAACTCGCCGCCAAGGCCGGGCTCGGCGTCCGCACCCTGTCCGACCTGGAGCGCGGCACGTCCGGCCCGCGCCCCGCCACCGCCGCCCTGCTCTGCGCCGCCCTCGGCCTTGGCCCCCCGGACGCCGAGCACTTCCACGCCCTGGCCCGGGCCGGCTGGCGCGCCACCCGGGGCTGACCGGAACGGCCGCGGGCCCCGCTCCGGCGTCCGGAACGGGGCCCGCGGGGGCGGGGGCGGCTCAGCCCCAGGTGATCAGGCGCTTCGGGTGCTCCAGCACCGCGGCGACGTCCGCCAGCACCTTGGAGCCCAGCTCGCCGTCGACCAGCCGGTGGTCGAAGGAGAGCGCCAGCGTGGTGACCTGCCGGGGCACCACCTTGCCCTTGTGCACCCAGGGCAGCTCCCGGACCGCGCCGAAGGCCAGGATGGCGGCCTCGCCGGGGTTGAGGATCGGGGTGCCGGTGTCGACGCCGAACACGCCGACGTTGGTGATGGTGATGCTGCCGCCCGCCATGTCCGCCGGAGAGGTCTTGCCCTGCCGCGCGGTCTCCACCAACTCGCCGAGCGCGACCGCCAGTTGGGAGAGGGTGCGGGAGCCGGCGTCCTTGATGTTCGGGACGATCAGGCCGCGCGGGGTGGCCGCGGCGATGCCGAGGTTGACCGCGCCCCGGATGACGATCTCCTGGGCCGCCTCGTCCCAGCTGGCGTTGACCTCCGGGTACCGCTTGACGGCGGTCAGCAGCGCCTTGGCGACCAGCAGCAGCGGGCTGACCCGCACCCCGGCGCCGAGCTCTCCGCTCTCCTTGAGCCGGCGCACCAGCTTCATCGTCCGGGTCACGTCGACCTGGACGAACTCGGTGACGTGCGGCGCGGTGAACGCGGAGGCGACCATCGCCTGCGCGGTGGCCTTGCGCACGCCCTTGACCGGCACCCGGACGTCCCCGGACGCGTCCGGCACCGGCCGCACCGGCGCGGCGACGGCCGGCGCGGTCGGCTGGGCCGCCGGGGCCTCCTGGACGGGCGGGGCCGGCGGGGCCGCGACCGGCTCGACGGCCGTCCCGGCGGCGGTGTTCGCCGCGGCGTGCACGTCCTCGCGGGTGATCACGCCGTTCGGGCCGGTCGGCACCACGGCGCGCAGGTCGATCCCGAGGTCCTTGGCGAGCTTGCGCACCGGCGGCTTGGCCAGCGGGCGCTCCCCCTCGACGACGGGAGCGGCGGGCGCGACGGGCGCGACGGCCACCGGCTCGGGAGCCGGGGCGGCGGGAGCCACCGGGGCAGGCGCCGGTGCGGTCGGCGCGGCCGTCCCGTTGCTGCGGCGGGTCCGGCGCTGCGCCGAGCCGGTGCGCGGCCCGTAGCCGACCAGCACCTCGCGGCGCTCCGGCTCCGGCTCGGCCTCCGCGGCGGTCGCGGGCGCGGGCACCACGGGCACGGCGGCGGCGGGCGCGGCGCCCGCGACGGCCACCGCGATGATCGGGGTGCCGACGTCGACGGTGGCGCCCGCCGGGAAGTGCAGCGCCTCGACCACGCCGGTGAACGGGATCGGCAGTTCGACGGCGGCCTTGGCGGTCTCCACCTCGCAGACCACCTGCCCGTCGGTGACGGCGTCGCCCGGCTTCACGTACCAGGTGAGGATCTCGGCCTCGGTCAGGCCCTCGCCCACGTCGGGCATCTTGAACTCGCGGAGCGAGTGAACACCAGTGGTCATCTTCGCTCCCCGGCTCAGAAGGCGAACGTGCGGTCGACGGCGTCGAGCACGCGGTCCAGGTCGGGGAGGTAGGTCTCCTCGACGCGCGACGGCGGGTACGGGGCGTGGTAGCCGCCGACCCGCAGGATGGGTGCCTCCAGGTGGTAGAAGCAGCGCTCGGTGAGCCGGGCGGCGAGCTCCGCGCCCAGGCCGAGGAAGACCGGGGCCTCGTGCACGACGATGCCGCGGCCGGTGCGCTTGACCGACTCCTCCAGGGTGGCGAAGTCGATCGGCGACAGCGAGCGCAGGTCGACCACCTCCAGCCGGCGGCCGTCCTCCTCGGCGGCCTTCGCGGCCTCCAGGCAGACCTTGACCATCGGCCCGTAGGCGATCAGCGTGGCGTCGGTGCCGGGCCGGGCGATCCGGGCCGCGTGCAGCGGCAGCATCGGGTCCTCGCCGACCTCGCCCTTGTCCCAGTAGCGGCGCTTGGGCTCCAGGAAGACCACCGGGTCGTCCGACTCGATGGCCTGGCGCAGCATCCAGTGCGCGTCGTGCGCGTTGGACGGGCTGACCACCCGCAGGCCGGCGGTGTGCGCGAAGTACGCCTCGTGCGACTCGCTGTGGTGCTCGACCGCGCCGATGCCGCCGCCGAACGGGATGCGCACGGTGACCGGCATCTTCACGTGGCCGAGCGCCCGGGCGTGCATCTTGGCGAGCTGGGTGACGATCTGGTCGAAGGCCGGGTAGACGAAGCCGTCGAACTGGATCTCGACCACCGGGCGGTAGCCGCGCAGCGCGAGGCCGATCGCGGTGCCGACGATGCCGGACTCGGCGAGCGGGGTGTCGATCACCCGGTCCTCGCCGAAGTCCTTCTGCAGGCCGTCGGTGATCCGGAAGACGCCGCCGAGCTTTCCGATGTCCTCGCCCATCAGGACGGTCTTCGGGTCGCTCTCCAGCGACTTGCGCAGCGCCTCGTTGAGCGCCTTGGCGATGCTGAGCTGGCCGGCCATCAGTGGTGCTCCCCACCCTCGAAGGAGGCGGCGTACGCCTCGTACTCGGCGCGTTCCTCGTCCACCAGGGCGTGCGGCTCGCTGTAGACGTGGTCGAAGATCAGGGTCGGGTCGGGGTCGGGCATCGAGCGGACGCCCTCCCGCACGCGCAGGCCCAGCTGCTCGCTCTCGGCCTCGACCCCGGCGAAGAACGCCTCGTCGGCGAGGCCCTCCTGCTCCAGGTGGGCCCTCAGCCGCAGGATCGGGTCCTTGGCCTTCCAGGACTCGGTCTCCTCGGACTGCCGGTAGCGGGTCGGGTCGTCGGAGGTGGTGTGCGCGCCCATCCGGTAGGTGAACGCCTCGACCAGGACCGGGCCCTGGCCGGTGCGGGCGCGGTCCAGCGCCCAGCGGGTGACCGCGAGGACGGCCAGCACGTCGTTGCCGTCGACCCGGACGCCGGGGAAGCCGAAGCCGGCGGCGCGGCGGTAGAGCGGGATGCGGGTCTGCACGGCGGTGGGCTCGGAGATCGCCCACTGGTTGTTCTGGCAGAAGAACACCACCGGCGCGTTGTAGACCGAGGCGAAGGTGAAGGCCTCGTTGACGTCGCCCTGGCTGGAGGCGCCGTCGCCGAAGTAGGCGATCACCGCGTCGTCCGCGCCGTCCTTGGCGATGCCCATCGCGTAGCCGGTGGCGTGCAGGGTCTGCGAGCCGATCACGATGGTGTAGAGGTGGAAGTTCTTCTCGTTCGGGTCCCAGCCGCCGTGGTTCACGCCGCGGAACATGCCGAGCAGGTTCAGCGGGTCGACGTCGCGGCACCAGGCCACGCCGTGCTCGCGGTAGGTGGGGAAGGCGTAGTCGCCGGTGCGCATCGCGCGGCCGGAGCCGACCTGGGCCGCCTCCTGCCCCAACAGCGAGGCCCACAGGCCCAGTTCGCCCTGGCGCTGGAGCGAGGTGGCCTCCGCGTCGAAGCGCCGGACCAGGACCAGGTCCCGGTAGAGCGCGCGCAGCTCCTCGGGCGTCACGGTGAGCGGGAACTCCGGGTTGTCGACCCGGTCGCCCTCCGGGGTGAGCAGCTGGACGAGCTCGGGTTCGGCGGTGGCGCCGGCCCGGGCGGGGTCAGGGACGCCGGGGGCGGCCTTCTTGCGCGCCCTCGACGTGCTTTTGACGGTCACGTTCACTCCTCGGTCTGTCCGGCCACCCGGGGTCGCCGGCGGCCGGTCCGGTCGCCTCCCCGGCTCGCGCGCGTGGGTGTGCGCACCAGTGCGGGCAGGCGGTGTTCCCTTTCCGACGGCGTCCTCACGAGAACGTTACCCAGCGACGCCCTTTGGCGCGCTTGCGCTAGGACGTCCTAGTTGTTCCCCGGCGGGGGTGACCGCAGGTGTGGCGCGGTTCGCCCGTTCCGGTCAGGACACCAGCGCACGGTATCCGGGCACGGGCCGCTGCGAAAGGGGGTAACCGGCATCGATTTGTGCGACGCTTTGCAAATGACTGATAACGGACATATCAGGGTTTTTCTCCTTGATGATCACGAAGTGGTCCGGCGCGGCGTGCACGACCTGCTCTCGATGGAGGGCGACATCGAGGTGGTCGGCGAGGCGGGAACGGCGGCCGAGGCGCTCAACCGCATTCCGGCGGTCCGTCCGGACGTGGCGGTGCTCGACGTCCGGCTCCCCGACGGCAACGGGGTCGAGGTGTGCCGGGAGATCCGCTCCCAGGACCCTTCGGTGAAGTGCCTGATGCTCACCTCCTTCTCCGACGACGAGGCGCTGTTCGACTCGATCATGGCGGGGGCCTCCGGATATGTCCTGAAAGCGATCCGCGGCACCGACCTGCTCTCCGCGGTGCGCGACGTCGCGGCCGGCAAGTCCCTGCTCGACCCGGTGGCCACCAGCCGGGTGCTGGCCCGGCTGCGGGACGGCGGCGAGAAGGAGGACGAGCGGACCGCCCAGTTGACGAAACAGGAGCGCCGCATCCTCGACCTGATCGGCGAGGGGATGACCAACCGGCAGATCGGCAACGAGCTGCACCTGGCCGAGAAGACGGTGAAGAACTACGTCAGCAGCCTGCTGGCCAAGATGGGCATGGAGCGCCGCACCCAGGCCGCCGCCTACGTCGCCCGCCGGCAGGCCGACCAGCAGCACTGAGAGCAGATTCGCACACGCTGTGTCAAGCACCCATCACGCCGAGTAATAGGCTCTGTGCGTGACGGACGGTCAGACCATCTCCCTCGCGCCGGCCCGCCCGGACGCCACCGCTCCCCCCGTCGGAACCCTCAGCCCCCCGGTCGCGCACGCCGCCGTGGCCGGGGTCCTGCGCGCCTACCGCATCCCGCCGCCGCTCGCGGTGGAACCGGTCGCGGAGGGCCTGCTCAACCGGGGCTACCGGATCACCACCGCGGAGGGCGGCTACTTCCTCAAGTGCTACGTCGACCGGGCCACCGCCAACCGGTCCGCGATCACCGCCCAGCACCGCGCCACCACCGCACTGGCCGCCCGCGGCCTGCCGGTGCCGGCCCCGCTCGCCGACACCGGCGGCCGCACCGTCACCGCGCGCGGCGGACGGCTGTTCGCGCTCTACCCGTGGGTCGCCGGGCACCACCGGCACGGCACCGGCCTCGACCCGGCCCGGTGCGGCGAACTCGGCGCCCTGCTCGGGGTGTTGCACGGCACGCTGGCCGAGGTGTGCGCCCCGCTGCGGCAGCCCGCCGGGGTGCTCAGCGCCGAGGTCGAGGAGACCGAGCGGATCATCGCCGAACTCCGCGCGCTGGCCCGCGCCCACCGCCCCTACGACGCCTTCGACCGGCAGGCCGAACAGCACCTGGCCCAGCGCCTGGACCTGCTCGCCGCCCACCGCCACCGCCGCCCCGGCCCGGCCGACGCCCCGCCCACCGGCTGGACCCACGGCGACTTCCACGGCCTGAACGTGCTCTACCGCGGCGACACCGTCAGCGCCGTCCTGGACTGGGACAAGCTCGCCCCGCACCCGGTCGCCGAGGAGGCCGTCCGGGCCGCCACCCTGCTGTTCAACGACCGCGCCACCGGCGTCCTCGACCTGCCCCGGGTCCGCCACTGGGCCCGCGCCTACCGGGCCACCGGCGCCGCGGACGCCGAACAGGTCGCCCGCGCCGTCCACCGGGTCTGGTGGGAGCGGCTGAACGACCTGTGGATGCTGCAGTGGCACTACCAGCGCCGCGACCACCGCGCCGACCCGCTGTTCCCGGCGGCGGCCGGGCAACTGGACTGGTGGTGCGAGGAGTACGAGCAGGTCATCGACGCGTTCGCCAACTGACCTGCCCGCACCGCCTACTGGACGGGCGGCAGCCCTCCGACGGCCGCTCCGGTGCTGGACGGGTTCGAGCTGGGCGAGTTGGAGGCGGGGGCGCTGGCCGACTCGCTGGGCTTGGTCCCGGTCGCGCTGGCCGAGGGCGACGCCGACGACGAGCGCGACGGGCTGGTCGAGGGCGACGCCGACGGGCTGGTCGAGGGCGACGCGGACGGCGAGTACGAGGGGGTCGTGCTCTCCGACCGGCTGCTGCTGCTCGGGGTGCGGCTGGGCGCCTGGGTGGTGGGCTGCTCGCTCGGCTGGTCGGTGGCGCGGGTGCTGGCGCTCTGCACCGGCGCCGTCGGCCGCTGGTCCTGCGGGCCCTGCGGGTGGTCGTCGTTGGCGGTCAGCGCCAGCGCGACCCCGATGGTGGCGGCGAGCACCAGCGCGACCGCGCCCAGCACCCAGCCCCACGGGTTGCGCCGCCGCCCCGGCTCCTCGTCGTCCTCCCTGCTGCTGCCGCCGCCCCCGCCGCCGGCCCCGACCGCCGCCGGGTAGGGCGACGCGGGCGTCCGGTAGGCCGAGGTGACCTGGTAGGGCAGCGCCTCGGTGGCGGCCGTCCCGGCGACCGGGTTCATCGGCTCGGTGAGCGAGGCGGAGCCGGTCGGCGGGGTGGCGTCCCAGGCTCCGGCCCCGGCGGCGGCCAGCCCCGCCGCGGCGGCCGGGTGGCCCGCGCCGGCCGCGCCGTGCATCTGCCGCAGCGCGTGCTGCAGGTGGGCGCGGAACTCGTCGGCGCTCTGGAACCGGTCGTCGGGGTTCTTCTCCAGCGCCCGCAGCACCAGCCCGTCCAGCTGCGGCGGCACCCGGTCGTTGGCCCGGGACGGCGGCACCGGCGCGTCCTGGACGTGCTGGTAGACCACCGACAGCGGGGTCTCGCCGACGAACGGCGGCCGCAGGGTGAGCAGTTCGTACAGCATGCAGCCGGCCGCGTACAGGTCGGAGCGGTGGTCGACGGACTTGCCGAGGGCCTGCTCGGGCGAGAGGTACTGCGGGGTGCCCATCACCATGCCGGTCTGCGTCATGGTGGTGGCGCCGCCGGCCAGCGCCCGGGCGATGCCGAAGTCCATCACCTTGACCGCGCCGGTGGTGGTGATGATGACGTTGGCCGGCTTGATGTCCCGGTGCACGATGCCGTGCCGGTGGCTGTAGGCCAGCGCCTCCAGCACCCCGGCGGTGATGATCAGCGCCTGGTCGACCGGCGGCGCCTCCTCATCCACCAGCAGCTCGCGCACGGTGCGGCCCTCGACCAGCTCCATCACGATGTACGGGGTGGACTCCCCGCCGTGCTGCTCCTCGCCGGTGTCGTAGACCGCGACGATCGAGTGGTGGTTGAGCGCCGCGACGGCGTGCGCCTCGCGGGTGAAGCGCAGCCGGGCGGTGTCGTCCTCGGCGAGCTCCGAGCGCAGCAGCTTGACGGCGACGGTGCGGCCCAGCCGGATGTCCTGGGCGGCGAACACCTCGGCCATCCCGCCGCGGCCCAGCCGCCGGGTCAGCCGGTAGCGGCCGTCGCCGACGGTGGGGAACGGAACGGCGCTGCCGCGCCCGGGAGTTCGGGGGCCGGTCGGGAACACCTCGGTGGGTCCGGTGGCCTCGTCCGGGCGTCCCGCGTCCCCGTCCCGGGCGTCCGCCCCGGGCACCTCCGGCCGCTGGTCCCCGTCGTCGTCCGGTCGTTCGCTCTGACCCATCGCTCCTCGCCCCGGGCACCCGCTCGGCGCGCGCTCGCCCTGTCGGTTCTTCTTCAGCACGCTACCGTCTCGCGCCCTCCGGCGTGGAACGGGACGGCGCACGCGGGGGTGGCTTCGGGTGGCGCGAGCCCGTCGGCACCCCGGTTCGAGTACCGTGTCGGTCGGCTGCGCCCGCCGCCGTCAGGAGTTGCCGGCGCTGGCCACCACGACCATCAGGATGATGAACGCCAGCATCAGCACACCGGCGATCACGCAGATCACGACCGCGGCGGTCGAGCAGCCGTTGCGCTCGTTGACCGGCGCCGCCGGGTACGGCATCGGCGGCGGGGTGTGCGCCTGGGCCGGGAAGGGCCCCGGGGTGCTCTGCGGGAACGGCTGCGGGAAGGCCGGCTGCGGGAACGGCGGCGGGGTCTGCGCGGCCTGCGGGAACGGCTGCGGGGTGGGCACCGCGTACGGCGGCGGGGTCTGCGGGCCGGGCGCCGGCCGGTAGGGCTGCTGCACCGACGGCGGACCGGCCTGCGGGCCGGTCACCGGCGGGAAGTTGGTCAGCGACGGCGCGGCGTGCACCGAGCGCGGCCCCTCGCCGATCACCAGCGGGGTGGACGCCTGCAGCGGCGTGTTGCCGCCGCCCCGCTCCCCCGCCAGGACCCGCTCCACCTCCTCGCGCATCGCCTCCGCGGTCGGGAACCGGTGCGCCGGGTCCTTGCGCAGCGCCCGCTCCACCAGCGCGTCGATCCCCGGGGTGACCGCCCGGTTCAGCGTGGACGGCGCCGGCGGGGTCTCCTGCACGTGCTTGTACGCGATCGAGAAGGCCGAGTCGCCGTCGAACGGCAGCTGCCCGCTGAGCAGTTCGAACAGCATGCAGCCCACCGAGTACAGGTCGGACCGGGCGTCCACGCTCTTGCCGAGCGCCTGCTCGGGCGAGAGGTACTGCGGGGTGCCGACCACCATGCCGGTCTGCGTCATCGAGGTGACGCCGGACTGCAGGGCGCGCGCGATGCCGAAGTCCATCACCTTGACGACGCCCTTGCCGGACACCATCACGTTGGCCGGCTTGATGTCGCGGTGCACCAGCCCCTGGTCGTGCGAGGCCTCCAGCGCCGCCAGCACCGCGGCGGTGATCTTCAGCGCCTGCTCGTTGGGCATCGCCCCGAGGGTGGTCACCTGCTCGTCCAGCACGTCCTTGAGCGAACGGCCCTCGACGAACTCCATGACGATGTACGGCGTGGTCGACCCGTCCGCCGCGACGTCCTCGCCGGAGTCGAACACCGAGACGATGTTGGTGTGCTGGAGCCGGGCCACCGCCTGCGCCTCGCGCCGGAACCGCTCCTTGAACGAGGCCTCCCGGCCCAGTTCGGTGTGCAGCGTCTTCACCGCGACCTGACGGTCGAGCACCGTGTCGTGGGCCAGGTGGACGGAGGCCATGCCGCCCTGCCCGAGCATCCGCTGCAGCACGTACCGGCCGTGCCCGAGCGAGTACCCCTCGGTGGTGCCCTCAGTCATGGTCCCAGCTCCCCCTCGGCGCGCGGTACTTCCGGACACCGGTCAGGGTAGCGGTTCGGGGCCGCGCCGAAGCGCGGCCCCGACAAGGCCACCGTGGGTAGGGCTACAGGTACGGACCGGAGCGGATTCCGCGGCCCGGGCCGCCCTCCTCCGGGTCGCCCTCCGCACCCTGCAGGCCCGGGGGCAGCGCCCGCCGCATCTGCTCCAACTGCGCCCGGGCGGCCATCTGCTGGGCGAACAGCGCGGTCTGGATGCCGTGGAACAGGCCCTCCAGCCAGCCCACCAACTGCGCCTGGGCGATCCGCAGTTCGGCCTCGGTCGGGATCGTGTCGTCGGCGAACGGCAGCGACAGCCGCTCCAGCTCCTCGACCAGCTCCGGGGCCAGGCCCAGTTCCAGCTCCTTGATCGAGCTGGCGTGGATGTCCTTCAGGCGCGCCCGGCTCGCCTCGTCGAGGGGCGCCGCCCGCACCTCCTCCAGCAGCTGCTTGATCATGCTGCCGATCCGCATCACCTTCGCCGGCTGCTCGACCATCTCGGTCACCGGCAGCTCGCGCGGCTCGTCGTCCCCGTCGCCCCGTCCGAGCCCGCCGGCCGGCGCGGTGCCCACCGCCATCCCGTCCGGCCCGACGATCAGCACCTTCGGGCTGTCCTCCGGCCTCCCGTTCGCCGCCTGTGCCGCCAGGAAGTGCTCCTGCTGAGACCGCTCGTTCATCGGGTTGGTCATAGCTCCTTCATATGCTTCGTCCGCTACGGAGGTCAACGAAGCCGGACCGCCGATCGTCCCGCCCCGTCCGCTCCGTCTCACCGCTGCCGGCCTAGCGCCTACGCAGCCTCAGCCCGATCAAACCCAGACCCAGGCCGATCATTCCCAGCCCGGCGCCCAGCGGGAGCAGCCGCAGGGACGGATCGTCCCAGTGCAGCGGCGGCACGGCCGGCACCACCGGCCCGGCGGCCAGCGCCCCGCCCGCGGCCTCCGGCGGCGTCCCCGGGTCGGCCGTCCCCGCCCCGTCCGGCAGCGCCTCGTCCTCCGCCGGGTCCGCGGCCGGGCCGCTCCGGCCGGGCGGTGCCGCCTCCGGCGCGGGCGCCGCCTGCCGTCCGGCGCCGCTCCCGCCCGGTCGGGCCGGCGGCGCCGGACGGACCGGGGAGGCCGCCACGGTCGCCGTCCCGCTTGCCCCCGCCGTCCCGCCGTCCGAGGGCTCCGGCGACGGCGGGAGCGGCGGCACCACCGCCTGCTGGTGCCGCCCGTACCCGGGCACGGGCGGGGAGGAGGGGGTGGGGGAGGGGGCCGGCTCGGGCTGCTCCGCGGGGCCGGGGGACGCCGCGGGCGAGGGCGCGGCGGACGGTGCGGTGGACGAGGGGGCGGACGGCGCGGCGGACGAGGGGGCCGGGGCGGCCGGGGACGGCTCCGCCGACTCGACCGGCGCGGCGGGCTCGGCCGGTCCGGCCGGTTCCACCGGGGCGGCCGGAGCCGCGGGGGCGACCGGCGCGGCCAGGACGGTGGCGGTGCGGGTGGAGGCGGCGGTCGGGGCGGCCGTCCCGGGGACGGGGGCCGGCGCGGGCGGCCCGGATATCGCGCCGCCCGGCGCCGGGCTCACCGGTGGCGCCGCGGCCCCGGCCACGAGCCCGGCCACCTGCTCGCGCACTGCGTCCAGCTGTGCCCGGGCCTGTTCCCGGGCCGCGTCCAGCTGGGCCTGCGCCTGCTGCCGCGGCCCGGCCGCCGGGTCGGCGGCCAGGGCCGGGGCGGCCAGCAGCAGCGGGAGCGCCACCCCGGTCAGCGCCGCCCAGCGGCGCAGCGCGGGCGGGCAGGCGGTGGCACGGGCCGGAACGGCGGGGGCGGGGCGGCGGCGAGCGAGCATGGAAAGCAGGTCCTCCCGACGGCCGCCCGCAGCGGGGTGCGGGCGGAGGCGGAACAGCTTGTGACCAGACTCACACACTCGGACAATCCGGGCATGTCGACCGTCAGTCGGTGGCTCCCGGTACCTCCAGGACCACCTTGCCGACCTGGGCGCCGGACTCGACCACCCGGTGGGCCTCGGCGGCCTCGGTGATCGGCAGGACCCGGTCGACCACCGGGCGGACCGCGCCCGCCTCGACCAGCGGCCAGACGTGCTCGCGGACGGCGGCGACGATGGCGGCCTTCTCGCCGAGCGGGCGGCCGCGCAGGTTGGTGGCGACCAGGGCGGCCCGCTTGGCCAGCAGGGCGGAGAGGTTGACCTCGGCCTTGGCGCCGCCCTGCAGCCCGATCACCACCAGGCGGCCGTTGACCGCCAGGGCGTCGATGTTCCGCTCCAGGTACTTGGCGCCGATGATGTCGAGGATCACGTCGGCCCCGCCGAGCGCGGTCAGCTCCGCGGTGAAGTCCTGCCGGTGGTAGTCGATCAGCAGGTCGGCGCCGAGCTCGGCGCAGCGGGCCAGCTTCTCCGGGCTGCCCGCGGTGACCGCGACCCGGGCGCCGACCGCCTTGGCCAGCTGGATCGCCATGGTGCCGATGCCGCTGGCGCCGCCGTGCAGCAGGACGGTCTCGCCGGGGCGCAGGTGGGCGACCTGGAACACGTTGGACCACACCGTGCAGGCCACCTCGGGCAGCGCCGCCGCCTGCTGCGGCGTCAACCCCTTGGGTACGGGCAGCAGTTGACCCGAGGGGACGGCCACCCGCTGGGCGTAGCCGCCACCCGCGAGCAGGGCGCACACCTCGTCGCCGACCGCCCAACCGGCCACCCCGGGGCCGACCTCGACGATCCGGCCCGCGCACTCCAGGCCGGGGTAGGGGGAACTGCCGGGCGGCGGATCGTAGAAGCCCTGGCGCTGCAGCAGGTCGGCGCGGTTGACCGCGGTGGCGGCGACCTCGACCAGCACTTCGCCGGCCGCCGGGACGGGATCGGGTACCTCGGCCCAGACCAGCCGCTCGGGGCCGCCGGGCTCGGGAATCGTGATGGCTCGCATGGCCGCCACGCTACGCCTCCCGCTCCCGCGCACCCCGCCCCCCTCGCCGTCAACGGACAGCCCGTCAGGGCCTCGGAGGCGGACCGGACAGGGTGGCGACACTCCGGCCCCGCCGTCACCCCGGGGCGGCCCGACCCCCCATCCTTGTCCCTGTGCCGAAAACCATCCCGCCCCAGGACCCGGGTGCCCGACCGTCCTTCCTGACGCGCAGTCTCTTCCGGGACGCGGGCACCGACACCAACGACCCCACCCGGCGGATCGCCCTCCCGTCCCGGCCGGGCCGGCCGCCGACGCTCCAGGTCGCCCGCCGGCTGCTGCTGGCGCTGGGCGTGCTGGTGGCCACCACGCTGATCGTGTACGCGGACCACGTGGGCTACAACGACAACGCGGACACCTCGGTCAGCCTGCTCGACTCGGCGTACTACGCCACCGTCACCCTCTCCACCACCGGGTACGGCGACATCACCCCGGTGAGCGACGGCGCGCGGCTGGTGAACATCCTCGTGATCACGCCGCTGCGCGTGGTCTTCCTGATCATCCTGGTCGGCACGACTCTCGAAGTGCTCACCGAACGCACCCGCCTGCAGTGGCGGATCGAACGCTGGAGGCACACCGTGCGGGACCACACCGTCGTCATCGGCTACGGCACCAAGGGCCGCAGCGCCGTGGACACCCTGCTGGGGCAGGGCGTCCCGAAGGAGTCCATCGTGGTGGTCGACCCGCAGGCCAAGGCCGTCGAGCAGGCCACCCACGACGGGCTGGTCGGCGTGCTCGGCGACGCCACCCGGGCCGCCACCCTGATCCGGGCCGAACTGCCGCGCGCCGCCCAGGTGGTGGTCGCCCCCGAGCGCGACGACACCGCCGCCCTGATCACCCTGACCGCCCGCCAGCTGAACAAGGGCGCCACCGTGGTCGCCGCCGTCCGCGAGGACGAGAACGCCCCGCTGCTGCGGCAGAGCGGCGCGGACGTGGTGGTCACCTCCTCCAGCTCGGCGGGCCGACTGCTGGGCATGTCGATGCTCAGCCCCAACGCGGGCGCGGTGATGGAGGACCTGCTGACCTACGGCAACGGCCTGGACGTCACCGAGCGCCCGGTCACCAAGGCCGAGGCCGGACGCAGCCCGCGCGAGCTGGACGACCTGGTGGTGGCGGTGGTCCGCGGCCGCCGGGTGCTCAACTACACCGAGCCGGAGGCCGCGGTGCTCCAGCTCACCGACCGCCTGATCGTCATCAAGCAGGGCACCCCGGTCACCCACTGACCCGGGACGGGCGGGAGGGGGTGGTGTTCCACGTGGAACACCGCCCCCTCCCGCCCGTCCGCCCGCCCGCCGGATTCCGGGGCTCAGGCCGCGGGCAGCGCCAGCACCTCCGCGTACTCCCCCGCCGCCAGGCCGCCGGGCGGGACGACCGCCAGCGCCTCGGCCCGGGCCAGACCGCGCAGCATCGCCGGCCCGTCGTGCGGCAGCGGGACCAGCCCGGCGGCGGTCCGGCGCACCGGGTGCAGCCGGGTGTCGACGGGGTGCCCGGGCAGCGCGGCGGCCAGCGGCTCGACCGGACCGGCGACCGGCCCGGCCCGGCCGGACAGCGCGTGCAGCAGCGGCAGGGCCAGCGTGACGGTGCCCGCCACCGCAGCCAGCGGGTTGCCGGGCAGCCCCACCAGGTGACGGCCGCCGGGCAGCGCCGCCAGCAGCATCGGGTGCCCGGGCCGCACCGCCACCCCGTCCACCAGCGGGTGCCCGCCGGTGGCCTCCAGCGCGGCGTGCAGGAAGTCCACCGGCCCGGCGGCGGTGCCGCCGGTGGTGAGCACCAGGTCCGCGGGCGAGTGCCGGATCGCGTCCCGCAGCAGCCCGAAGTCGTCCCGGACGTGGCGGCTGCCGAGCAGTTCGGCCCCCGCCCCGGCCAGCCAGGGCGGCAGCAGCGGACCGAGCGCGTCCCGCACCCGGCCCGGACCGGGCAGCCCCGCCACCAGCAACTCGTCGCCCAGCACCAGCAGTTCGACGGTCGGACGGCGGTGCACGGCCAGCCGGTCGTGCCCGGCCGCCGCGGCCAGCCCGAGCACCGCCGGGGTCACCGGCAGCCCCGCGGGCAGCAGCTCCTCGCCCCGGCCGCACTCCTGCCCGCGCGGCCGGACGTCCTGCCCGGGCACCACCTCACCACGCAACTGGGCCGCGCCGTCCGGACGTTCGGTGAGCGCGCCGTGCTCGCGCCGGAGCACCCCGGTGGCGCCCGGCGGCAACTGGGCACCGGTGGCGATCTCCACCGCCGCGCCGTCCGCCAGCGGCGCGCACGGCTGCCCCGCCAGCACCCGGCCGGACAGCCGCCACGGCCCCGGACCGGCCACCGCCCAGCCGTCCATCGCCGAGGTGTCGAAGGCCGGCAGGTCGGTGAGTGCCGCCAGCGGCTCGGCCAGCGTCCGCCCCGCCGCCGCGGCCAGCTCCACCCGCTCCACCGGCAGCGGCCGGGCCACCGCCGCCCGCGCCGCGTCCCGGGCCGCCCGCCACGGGCACCCGCGCAGGGTGGCCGCCACCGAGGTCACCCGGACGTCACCGGCCGGGTCCACCGTCCCCATCCCCGCCGGCCCGCTCATCGTCCGTCCGCGCCGTCGGCCGCCGGGGCGTCGGCGTCGTCAGCGGCAGCGGCAGCGGCAGCCGCCCAGCGCTCGGCCAGCGCCACCGCCTTCGCGTTCGCCTCGGCCACCGCCGCCGCGCCGCCACCGGCCCCGGCCGCCGCGTAGCCGACCAGGAACGCGGTGAGCGGCGCCGCCGGCCGCTCGACCCCGTGCGCGACCACCCGGGTCATGTCCAACAGCCCGCGCACGTCCACCGCCAGGTCCACGCCCAGCTCGGCAGCGGCCGCGGCCATCCACTCGTCCAATGTGCGCTCCATGACGCCCATGCTGCCCGATCCGGGCACCCGCCGACCGCTTCCCCGGTGAGCGCCACACGTCGTTTCGCTCACCCCCCGCCCCCACCCGCCGTGAGCACCCCGCCGAAGCCGCCCCCACACCCCGCCCGGCCCCGGCCCGCAGGCGGCTCCGGCCGACCACCCTTCCCACGCCCGCCACCGGACCCGGACCCGCCGAAGCCCCCCACCGGGCCCGACTCCATTTCGCGCGCCGCCCGGCCCCGCGCCCCGAACGATCTCGAACCGCGCCGGGTCCGGCCAGCCGCCCTTCCCGCACCCGGCCCCACCGAAGCCCGCCAGCGAACCCGACTCCGCGCTTCTCCCACCGCCCGGGCCCACACCCCGCCCGGCCCCGGCCCGCAGGCGGCTCCGGCCGACCACTCTTCCCACACCCGCCACCGGGCCCGAACCCGCCGAAGCCCGCCACCGGACCCGACTCCGCTGCACCCCGCCCGGCCCCGGGCCGCAGGCGGCTCCGGCCGGGTGCCGCAAGGTCGAGGAGGCCGTCGCCGGACCTGCCTGGCGTGCGCAGACTCCGTCCCCCTCCTCCTCAGGACTCCCCGGCCTCCCGCCCCGCCCGGTCGCGGGCCGCGGCCAGCTCCGGCCAGGTGTCGCAGTCGAAGGAGGCGTGCGCCGGGTCGGGCAGGCGGGTCAGGCGGAGCGGGGCGAGCAGGTGGCGGAGCGGGCGGCCGGACGGGTCGCCGAGGGCGGTGAGCGCCGCGCGCAGGGCGGTGGTGCGGTAGGCGGCGGCCAGCGGCTGGTCGCGGCCGTCGGCGTCGACCAGCAGGGCGCCGTCCGGGCCGCCGTCCCCGTCGAGCGCGGCCAGCAGCCGCCCCACCGTCGGCCGGTCCAGGAACGGCAGGTCGGCGGCGAGCAGCAGGACCCGGGGCGCGGTCACCGCGGGCAGCGCGGCGGCCACCGCCGCCAGCGGGCCGCCGCCCGGCGGGTCCTCGCGCAGCCAGCGCACCCCGGCCCGCTCGGTGGGCCGCTCGGGGCCGACCACCAGGACCTCGCGGGCGTCCGCGCAGGCCGCCAGCACCCGGTCCAGCAGCGGGCGTCCGCCGACCGTCAGGGCGGGTTTGTCGATCCCGCCGAGCCGTCGCCCCGCCCCGCCGGCCGCCACCACCGCGTCGTACCCGTTCCGCGTCACCCCCGCAGTATCACTCCCCGGCCGCCGCTCCCCCGGGGCCGCTCCCCCGGCACCGCCCCCTCGGGGTCACTGATCGTCGCCGTCGACGATCTCCGCGTCCACGATCCCGTTGTCCTCGTGCGGGACCTCCCGCCGTGCGACGTTCGCGGCCGCGCCGTGCTCCAGGATGGCCGGCAGGGTCAGGCCGCCGTAGCGCTCGTTCACCGCGGCGGCCAGCGCCTCCGCGTCCTCGGGGTGGTCGTGCAGGGCCTCGTCGAAGTCGCGCAGGTAGCCGGCGGTGAAGGCGAGCACCCGGTGCGCGGCGTCGTCCATGCCGGGGGCGCGGTGCCCGGCGATCACCCGGTCCACGCCGAGGTCGGCGATCCGGACCAGGTTGTGCGACCACTGGTCGCGGGCGTCCGGGTCGGTGTCGGCCGTCCAGACGTGGGTGCCGTTGTAGGCGAAGTCGCCCGCGACCACGGTGCGGATGCTCGGCAGGTGGGTGATGGTGGAGCCCGCGCTGTCGCCCTGGCCCAGCTGCAGGACCCGGATCAGCTGGCCGTCGATCATCAGCGGGCGCGGCAGCAGCGGCGCGGGCAGCAGCGGCTGGTCCGGGACGTCGTCGCCGTACACCGGCTTCCACTGCGCGACCTTCGCCGCCGCGGTCCGCCCGATGCCCTCCACCACCGAGGGCGCGGCCAGCAGCTGCGCGGCCGGGAACAGCCGCAGCACCTCCTCCGCGCCGAAGTAATGGTCGGGGTGCTGGTGGCTGACCACGATCGCCAGCAGCTCGCGCCCCTTGCCGGCGATCCACTCGGCCAGCTCGCGCCCGGCGCTGCGGGTCAACTGGGCGTCGACCAGGATCGCCGTGCGCTCGCCCATGATCAGGCTGGAGGTGGCGAAGAACGCGCTCTCCGGGCCGGTGAAGACCTCGACCTCCAACGGGCGGACGGCCGGTGCGGCGTCCGCCCGGTGGCCGGGGGCGCTCTCGTCGGACGGTGACGCGGTCACGGCTGCTCCCCTGGTCGGTGCGGCGGCGGGCGCGGGCCGGCCCGTCCCGTCCAGCCTGGCCGGAAGGCCCCCGCGCCGCCGGGTGGGCGCGCCCAGGAGGGTGATCACCGCAACCCCCCGGGCCACCGCGGGCGTCGACTATTGTCGTTGGTCCCCGGCCACCGGGCACCTCGCGCACACACCATTCCGGGAGCACTGATGGACCGGCTCGACAACACCGTCCGCGACTACGCCTGGGGTTCGACCACCGCCGTCCCCGAGCTGCTCGGACGGCCCGCCACCGGTGCGCCCCAGGCCGAGCTGTGGATGGGCGCCCACCCCGGCGCGCCGTCCCTGGTCGACCGCGGCGACGGCCCCGTCCCGCTGGACCGGCTGATCGCCGCCGACCCGGTCGGCGAACTGGGCGCCGCCTCCGTCGAGCGGTTCGGGCCGACGCTGCCGTTCCTGTTCAAGGTGCTCGCCGCCGCCCTGCCGCTCTCCATCCAGGCCCACCCGACCAGGGCGCAGGCCCGGGCCGGGTACGCCGAGGAGGAGGCCCGCGGCATCCCGCTGGACGCCCCGGAGCGCAACTACAAGGACGACAACCACAAGCCCGAACTGATCTGCGCGCTCGGCGAGTTCGAGGGCCTCTGCGGCTTCCGCACCCCCGCCGACGCGGCCGCCCTGATGGCCTCGCTCGACGTCCCCGGGCTGGCCCCGCTGATCGACCTGCTGCGCACCGAGCCCGAACCGGAGGCGCTCGCCGGGGCACTCGCCGGGGCGCTCGGCCTGACCGGCGCGGCGGGCCGGGAGACCGTGGCCGCCGTCGCCCGCGCGGTCACCGCCGCCGCCCCCACCGACCCGACCGGCGAGCTGGCCGGGTACGCCTTCGCCGCCGCCGAGCACCCCGGCGACCCCGGGCTGGTCGCCGCCCTGCTGCTCAACCACGTCCGGCTCCAGCCCGGCGAGGCGCTCTACCTCGGCGCCGGGCTGCCGCACGCCTACCTGCGCGGCACCGGCGTCGAGATCATGTCCAACTCCGACAACGTGCTGCGCTGCGGCTTCACCCCCAAGCACGTGGACGTCCCCGAACTGCTCGAGGTGGTCGACTTCCGCGGCGGCCGCCCGGAGATCCTGCGCCCCGCGCCCGGCCCGGACGGCGAACGGCACTACCCGGTGCCGATCGACGAGTTCCGGCTCTCCCGCTACGAACTCACCGACCGCCCCGCCACCCTGCCCGGCGACGCCCCGCAGATCCTGCTCTGCACCGCCGGAACGGCCGAACTCTCCTCGGGAGGACGGACGTTGACGCTCCACCGGGGCGAGTCCGCGTTCCTGCCGGCCGACGGCACCGCGACGCTGCTCACCGGCCCCGGCGCGACCGTCTTCCGCAGCACCGTCACGCTCGACTAGCGGCCCCGGCCGGGATCGGGCCCGGGAGCAGCACCGGACCGGACCGGCTCAGACCGGCTCAGACCGGCTCAGACCGGGAAACGCCCCTGGTACGCCAGCCGCGCCCCGGCGTCCGCGCCGATCGCGGTGAGCAGCTCGTCCAGGGCCAGGAACCACGTCCAGCGCTCCCCGCCGCCCGCCCGCGCCAGGGCGTCGACCAGCAGGTCCTCCAGCTCCGGGACCCGCTTGTCCTTCCACACCTTGTCGGCCACGCAGACCAGCAGGTCCTCGGCCGTGGAGGACGGGCCCCAGTCGGCGTGCCCGGCCGCGAACCGGGCCAGCTCCGGGGCCACCCCCGCCGCCAGCAGCAGCTCCCGCCCGGCCGGTTCGTGCGCCGAGCCCGGGCCGGACAGCTCCGAGCGGTGCACCGCCTTCCCGATGTCGTGGGTGGCCGCCCCGAACAGCACCGCCTCCCGGTCCACCGCCAGCTCCGGGCAGCGCTCCGCCGCCCAGTCCGCCAGCCGCGCCGCCACGTCGTGCACCAGCCGCAGGTGCGCCACCAGCCGCGGCGGCGCCCCCGCCCCGGCCAGCAGCTCGGCCGCCCGGTCCGGCAGCGGCAGCAGTTCCAGGTCATCGTCCATGGCGGGCGACCCTACCCGACCCCGTTTAATCCCTTGACCGTGGACGGGCGAGCGGGCTGCACTGGCCCGGACAGGCGACGGCGACCGCGGAAGGCGGCGGCATTGATCGACATCCGGCCCACCACCGAGCAGGACCTCGACCTCTTCGTCGAGACCGTGCACGCCGCGTTCGGGATGTTCGTCGACCCGCCCGGCGCGGACGGCGGCGGCGTCTGGTGGTCGGCGTTCGAACCGGAGCGCGGCCTGCTCGCCCACGACGCGGACGGCCGGCCGATCGGCACCGCCGGGGCGTACACCTTCGAACTCACCCTCCCCGGCGGGCGGATCGTCCCGGTCTCCGGGGTGACGGCCGTCGGCGTGCTGCCCTCGCACCGGCGGCGGGGCGTGCTCACCGCGATGATGCGCCACCAGCTCGCGGAACTGCGCGGACGCGGCGAGGTGCTGGCCGTGCTGCTCGCCTCCGAGTCGCTGATCTACCGCCGCTTCGGCTACGGGCCCGCCACCTACACCCAGCGCTACACCGTGCCCCGGCAGCGCGCCGCCCTCGCCCCCGCCCGGGCCGGGGCCGCCGAGGCCGGGACGGTCGAACTGCTGCACCGCGACAGGGCGGTGCCGCTGCTGGAGCAGGTCTACGACGACTACCGGCGGCTGCGCCCCGGCTCGGTCTCCCGCCCGCACCGCTGGTGGGAGCGCGGCGCTGGCCAGCCGCCGGTCGCCCCCAAGCCCCGCTACGTCGCCCTGCACCGGGACGCCGCCGGCCGGCCCGACGGGTACGCCAGCTACAGCGTCGAGGAGGGCCGCTCACTGGTGGCCGACGAGACCGTCGCCACCACCGACGCCGCGTACGCCGCGCTGGCCCGCTACCTGCTCGGCCACGACCTGGTCGAGCAGGTGGTGTTCAAGCACGTCCCGCCCGACCACCCGCTGCCCTGGCTGCTCGCCGACTACGGCGCCGGCCAGCCCGGCAAGCACACCGACTGGCTCTGGGCCCGGGTGCTGGACGTGCCCGGCGCGCTCACCGCCCGCGGCTGGAGCACCGACGGCACGCTCGTCCTCGACGTCGACGACCCGTTCCTCGGCGAGCACCACCGCCACCTGCTGACCGTCCGCGACGGCGAGGCCACCTGCGTCCCCACCGACCGCGCCCCCGACCTCTCGCTCGACATCAGCGACCTCGGCTCGATCCTGCTCGGCGGCACCACCCCCAGCACCCTCGCCCGGGCCGGCCACCTCCGCCCCCACCACCCCGAAGCCGCCGCCCGCGCCGACGCCCTGTTCCGCGCCGACCGCGCACCGCACTGCCTGCACTGGTTCTGAGACGCGGCGGAGCCCCCGCGGACGAGGTCCGCGGGGGCTCCTGGCCGATCGGGGATCAGTTCTTGCTGTAGAAGCCGAACATGTCGACGATCAGGTCGGTCTGCGAGTAGGCGACGTTCCAGAAGTCGACCAGCCCGGTGCTGCCGACGCTCGCCTGCACCAGGTTCGGGACGGTCTGCCCGGCCTTCCAGTTCAGGGACGAGGAGTTCGGCACCGACGGCCAGCTGAAGTAACCGCCCTCGTAGGCCGCGATGGTGTTCGGGTCCTGCGCGACCGACAGGTGGCCGTCGCCGCGGGTGTTGGTGACGGTCGCGTTCAGCGCCCAGCCGGTGATGTTCGGGTCCCAGGAACCGAGGTCGAGCGGCATGTAGTCGTAGCCGTAGCTGGCGTTGTACGGGTAGAGCGGGCTCGACTGGCGGGTGTCCAGCAGGCGGTCGGGGTCCACCGGGACGTACGCGCTCTGGCTGTTCGGCGTGTAGTAGCCGACCACGTCCACGATCACGTCCGACGCCTTCCAGGCACCGTTCTGGACCTGGATCCTGCCGTCCGGGCCGACCGGCACGATCACCGAGTTGGCCACGGTCTGGCCGGCGGTGAAGTTGACGTTCGAGGCGGTGGGCAGGGACTGCCCGCTCGGGTACACCGTCAGGTGGCCGTCGCTGCCCGGGTTGGTGACGGTGACGTTCAGCGCCACGGCGGTGAACTTGTTGTCCGGCACCTGCGCGTTGGTCGGGATGGTCACCGGCACGGTGCCGTACGCGGCCACCTTGCCGCTGTTGCGGGTGTCCAGCAGGCGCTTCGGGTCGACCGGGGTGTAGCCGGAGGCCTGGCTCTGGGTGAAGTACCCGGTCACGTCGGCGATCAGGTCGACGCTGCCCCAGCCGCCGTTGTACAGGTCGACGTAGCCGTTGGCCCCGACCGGCGCGATCACCAGGTTCGGAACGGTCTGGCCCGGCAGGTAGTTGAGGTTCGACGTGGTCGGCCGGGCGTCGCCGTCCCCGTAGACCGTGACGTGGCCCTCGGTCCCCGGGTTGGTGACGGTGACGTTCAGCACCACCGCGGTGACCCCGGCCGGGATGGAGCCGTTGCCCGCGATCTTGATCTTCGCGGTGCCGTACGCCGGAACCTTGGCGCGCGGGGCGCCGGTGCCGTCCCGGGTGTCCAGCAGACGCGTCGGGCCGTACGCGGTGTACGAGTTGCCCGCGGTCGCGAGGCTGAGGTTGCCGCTGGCGGTGTTGCCGGAGCCGTCGGTCAGCGTGACGCTGATGGCGTAGGCGCCCAGCTGGTCGTAGACGTGCGTCTGGGTGACCTTGGCGGCCGAGTAGACCGCCACCGAGGTGCTCTTGCCGTCGCCCCAGTTGATGGTGGCGGTGAGCGGCCAGCTGTCGCTGGTGGCGGAGATGTCCAGGTCGATGCCGTGGGCGGACGACTGCACGGCGTGCAGCGAGGCGCCCAGCGAGTTGTTCGCGGCGGTCAGCGGACCGGCCTGCGACTGCGCGCCACGAGCCTGCGGCGCGGCGGACTTGCTACCCGAGACCGACCCGTCGAAGGTCTGGAAGTCGGGCTTCGGCGCCTGAGGCGCGGCGTGCACGCCGGCGGCCTTGGCGGAACGAGCGGGAGAGTCCGAGTCGGCAGCCACGGCCTGGCCCGGAACGAACGCGAGGCCGGCGGCAACAGCAGCGGCACCCGCGAGAAAACGGCGATAAGACACCGACACCCCGAAGAATAAAAGTGAAGATCCGATGAGAGGCTCGCTCAGCGTACAGATCCCACCCTGTTCGAACAATCTCCTTTTTCCCGTTCCCGCACGGGCTTTGGCGGTATGCGGACAAAAAATTCGACGGCCTGTCAGGTCACATCGCGAGTCATGTCGACAAAGCGGGAATAGTGTCCCTGGAAAGCGACGGTAATGGTCGCAGTTGGGCCGTTTCGGTGCTTTGCCACGATCAGGTCGGCTTCGCCGGCCCGCGGCGACTCCTTCTCGTACGCGTCCTCGCGGTGCAGCAGGATCACCATGTCGGCGTCCTGCTCGATCGAGCCGGACTCGCGCAGGTCGGAGACCATCGGCTTCTTGTCGGTGCGCTGCTCGGGGCCGCGGTTCAGCTGGGAGAGCGCGATCACCGGGAGCTCCAGCTCCTTCGCCAGCAGCTTCAGGTTCCGGGACATGTCCGAGACCTCCTGCTGCCGGCTCTCCGCCCGCCGCGACCCGCCGGACTGCATCAGCTGCAGGTAGTCGATCACCACCAGCCGCAGGTCGTTGCGCTGCTTGAGCCGCCGGCACTTGGCCCGGATCTCCATCATCGACAGGTTCGGCGAGTCGTCGATGTACAGCGGCGCCGCACTCACCTCGGGCATCCGCCGGGCCACCCGCGTCCAGTCGTCGTCCGTCATGTTCCCCGACCGCATGTGGTGCAGCGCCACCCGCGCCTCCGCCGACAGCAGGCGCATGGCGATCTCGTTGCGGCCCATTTCGAGCGAGAAGATCACGCTCGGCAGGTTGTTGTGGATCGAACAGGCCCGCGCGAAGTCCAGCGCGAGCGTGGAGTTGTGGGTGGGCACCATCGACCGGGTGGCCAGGTACAGGTGGTCGGGGTTGTCGACCTCGACGCACCGCACGGGGACGCTGTCGACCTCGCGGACGTCGACGACGTAGCGCTGCCGAAGCCTCGGGGTGGCCGGCCGCCGGCGCTCGGCGTGGACCGCCCGCTTGCGGGCGAGCCCGAAGACCTCGCCGGTCGGGGTGAAGGTGACGGTCCAGACCGTCGAGGACTCCTCGGAACGGCCGGCGACCCGCTTGGCGGCCAGGCCGCAGCGGTGGCCGAGACCGACGACCAGGTCCCGGAAACCCTCGGCGAGTTCGCGGCTGGTCACGGCGAACTGCACCGAGCCGGTGGCGTTGACCGTCCCGTCGGTGTCCAGCAGCCCGGCCAGCAGGGCCCGCCGCTGGGCGACCGACCCGCGCAGGTAGGCGGCCGGGATGTGCTTGTGCCCGAGCACGCCCAGCTCGCGCAGGGCGGTCAGCAGGCTGCCGTACCGCCGACTGCAGGAGTGGCACCGGGGCTCGGAGAACGGCGAGGAGCACGGGGCGCCGCAGTCCGTGCAGGTGGTCGGCGGGACGGGCGCGGAGACGAGCCTGGCCCGGCCGCCGCAGGAGCGCCCGCAGGTACGGACGTGGGCGAGCTCGGGGGTGAAGACCGTGCCGCAGACGACGCAGGCCCGTTCGAAGGTCTCCGGCTCCGCCACGTCGTAGCGCAGCGCGTAGGTCGGGGTGTCGCCGACCCGGCGGGCCGCCAGTCCGTCGGCGGCGAGGCGCTCCAGGACCTCCGGGTCGGTGGTGGTGATCCGGGCGGCATCGGTGTGGCCGTCGCCCAGCCAGGCGCCGAGGGCGTAGGGCGGGACGGGGAGGTCCCGCTCGGGCAGATCGAGCGGGGCGGTGTTGCGCACGGAGTGGTTGGCGCGGCCGTCCGCGGAGTCGCAGCGCAAGGTGGCGGCGATCTCCTTGGTGGTGACGACCCGTCCGTTCCCGCCGGAGCGGCGCACCGCGCGGGTGTCGGTCAGCCACTGGTGGTCGGCGTCGGCGATCACGCTGGTGCCGTCGTCGAAGCACACCTCGAAGCAGGGCCGGTCGAGCATCACCTCGGTGGCGGCGACCACCCGGGTGGGCCGTCCGTCGGCGTCGAGCAGCAGGTCTCCGACGGCGACCTCGCCCATGGTGGTCCAGCCGTCCGGAGTGGGCAGCGGGGTGTCCAGGGCGAGCGCCTTGCCCATGGCCGGGCGGGCCGCGATGACGATCATCTGGCCGGGGTGGAGGCCGTTGGTGAGCTGGTCGAAGTCGGCGAATCCGGTGGGGACGCCGGACATCTGGCCGGAGCGGGAGCCGATGGCCTCGATCTCGTCGAGGGCGCCTTCCATGATGTCGGCGAGGGGGGCGTAGTCCTCGTTGGTGCGCTGTTCGGTGACGGCGTAGATCTCGGCCTGGGCGGCGTTGACGATGTCGTCGACGTCGCCCTCGGCGGCGTAGCCCATGCCGGCGATGCGGGTGCCGGCCTCGACCAGGCGGCGCAGGACGGCGCGTTCGTGGACGATCTCGGCGTAGTACTCGGCGTTGGCCGCGGTGGGGACGGAGTTGACCAGGGTGTGCAGGTAGGAGGGGCCGCCGACGCGGGTGAGCTCGCCGCGCTTGGTGAGTTCGCCGGCCACGGTGATCGGGTCGGCGGGCTCGCCGCGGGCGTAGAGGTCGAGGATCGCGCCGTGGATGAGTTCGTGGGCGGGGCGGTAGTAGTCGGCGGGCTTGAGCACCTCGACGACGTCCGCGATGGCGTCCTTGGAGAGGAGCATGCCGCCGAGCACGGACTGTTCGGCCGCCAGGTCCTGCGGGGGGACGCGTTCGAAGCCCTCGCCGCCGAAGCCGCCCTCGCGGTCGCCGTCCCGGTCGCGGCGCTCGCCCTTGGCCGGGAAGCGGTCGCCGCCCTTGCCGCCGTCCCGCCGCTGGAAGCCGCCGCCGGACCCGCCCGAGCCGCCGGAGCCCTCGCGGCCGGCCGGGGCGCCGGAGCGGCGGGAGACCGGGAGGCGGTCGCCCGGGACGTCGGGGAAGGCGTCCAGCGGGAAGGCGTCGTCGGACGGCTGCCAGTCGTCCTCCGGCGGCGGGGCGTCGTGGTCTTCGTACTGGGGGCCGGTCACGCGTGTTCCCCGATCAGCGAGCGGTGCGAGTTGGTGCGGGCCTGTCCGGTGGGGCGCGTTCCTTCCTACGCCACCGAGCCGACAGTTCCGGCCGTGTGCGGGCGGTGTCGCGCGGCCACCGGGGTCTGGTCCGGAGCCACGGTACGGGGGGTCGGGCGGTTGTTCAAAGGCGGTTATCCACAGGGGGTGTGGATAACCGCCCGCAGGCTGTGGGTAACTCCGCCAAAGCTGTGCACAACCCTGTGGACACCACTGTGGATAACCACACGATCACCCTGGTGAGACATCGCTGACCTGCGGTGACTCTCCGCACAGCCTGTGCATGAGAAATTCTTCACACACCCGGGGCCCGAGCCGGGGTCCTGTTCGAGGGACCGTTCGAACCCGGGTCCGTCCACAGGAGAAGTAAGTGTCACAGGACACTTACAGCCATTACCTGTGGATGAGTAGGCTGAGCCCATGCCCGTCAGACCGCCCACGGCCAGTCCGCCCGCCGCCGACCGCCGCCGCCACGACCGGGAGATCCTCGCCCTGGCCGTCCCCGCCTTCGGCGCCCTGGTCGCCGAACCGCTGTTCCTGATGGCCGACTCGGCGATCGTCGGCCACCTCGGCACCGCCCAGCTGGCGGGCCTGGGCGTCGCCTCGGCCGCGCTCACCACCGTCGTCGGCGTGTTCGCCTTCCTCGCGTACGCCACCACCGCCGCGGTGGCCCGCCGGATCGGGGCGGGCGACCGGCGGGCCGCCGTCCAGCAGGGCATCGACGGGATCTGGCTGGCGCTGGTCCTCTCGGCCGGCCTGGTGGTGCTCACCCTGCTGCTCGCCCCGCAGGCCGCCCGGCTGCTCGGCGCCTCCGCCACCGCCGAACCGCACGCCGTCACCTACCTGCGGATCAGCGCGCTCGGGGTGCCCGCGATGCTGCTGGTGCTGGCCGCCACCGGCGTGCTGCGCGGCTTCCAGGACACCCGCACCCCGCTGCTGGTGGCGATCGGCGGGTTCACCGCCAACCTGCTGCTCAACCTGGGCCTGGTGTACGGCGCCGGCCTCGGGGTGGCCGGCTCCGCCTGGGGCACCGTGATCGCGCAGAACGCGATGGCCGCGGTGTACGTGGCGGTGGTGGTCCGCGGCGCCCGCCGCGAGGGCGCGACGCTGCGGCCGGACGCCGCCGGCATCCGCGCCTCGGCCCGGGCGGGCGGCCCGCTGCTGGTGCGGACCCTGAGCCTGCGCGCGGTGCTGGTGCTGGCCACCGCGGTGGCCGCGCACCTGGGCGACGCCGAGGTGGCCGCCCACCAGATCACCATGACCGTCTGGTCCTTCGTGGCCTTCGCGCTGGACGCGGTGGCGATCGCCGGGCAGGCGATCATCGGCCGCTACCTGGGCGCCGGCGACCTGCCGGGCACCCGGGCCGCCACCCGGCGGATGGTCGAGTGGGGCCTCGGCGCGGGCGTGCTGTTCGGGCTGCTGATGGTGCTGGGCCGCCCGCTGTACGTCCCGCTGTTCAGCTCCGACCCGGCGGTGCAGGGGCAGCTGTCCACCGCCCTGCTGCTGGCCGCGCTGACCCAGCCGGTGGGCGGGCTGGTGTTCGTCCTGGACGGGGTGCTGATGGGCGCGGGCGACGGCCGCTACCTGGCGCGGGCGATGCTGGTCACCCTGCTGCTGTTCGTCCCGGCGGCGCTGGCCGTCCCGGCGCTGGGCCTGGGGCTGGCCGGGCTGTGGTGGGCGATGAACCTGTTCATGCTGAGCCGGGCCGCGTTCCTGGCCGGTCGGGTGCGCACCGGCCGCTGGATGGTCACCGGCGCGGTCCGGGCCTGAGGACGGCACCGGGGACCGGGCGCGGCAACGGCCCCGGAACGGCCGGAGGGCCGGACCCCGTGGAACGGGGTCCGGCCCTCCGGGTGCCTCGCGGCGTGCCCTGCGGCACGGACGCTACGGCACCGCTACGACTGCGTTCAGGCGGCGACGACGTTGACGTCGAGGTTGGCCTGGACGTCACCGTGCAGCTTGACCGAGACCTTGTGGGTGCCCACGGTCTTGATCGGCGAGGCGATCGCGACGGCGCGCTTGTCCACGGCCGGGCCGCTGGCGGCCTTGATGGCCTCCACGACGTCGGCCTGGGTCACGGAGCCGAACAGGCGGCCGGCCTCGCCGGAGCGAACGGCCAGCTTGACCTGCAGGCCCTCGAGCTTGGCCTTGACCTCGTTGGCGGCGTCGAGGGTCTGGATGGCGTGGATCTTCCGGGCGCGACGGATGGCGTCGACGTCCTTCTGACCGCCCTTGGTCCAGCGGATGGCGAAGCCGCGCGGGACCAGGAAGTTACGGGCGTAGCCGTCCTTGACCTCGACGATCTCGCCGGCGCTGCCGAGGCCGGGGACCTCGTGAGTGAGGATGATCTTCATTCTTCGGTCACCCTCTCTTAGCGCGCGGTGGAGGTGTAGGGCAGCAGGGCCATCTCACGGCTGTTCTTCACGGCCGTGGCGACGTCACGCTGGTGCTGGGTGCAGTTGCCGGTGACCCGGCGGGCACGGATCTTGCCGCGGTCGGAAATGAACTTCCGCAGCAGGTTCGTGTCCTTGTAGTCCACGTACGTGGCCTTGTCCTTGCAGAAGACGCAAACCTTCTTCTTCGGCTTGCGAGCAGGCGGCTTCGCCATTGTGTGCTCCGTTAGGTACGAGATCTGTCAGCGTCGGCGGGCCCGCGGGGGGCCCGCCGAGCACCGCTTAGAACGGGGGTTCTTCCGAGTAGCCGCCGCCGGAGTTTCCACCCCAGCCGCCGCCGCCCTGGTTGGACGCGGGGGCGCTGGACGCCCACGGGTCGTCGGACGGGCCGCCCTGGCTGCCGCCGCCGGGGTTTCCGCCCCAGCTGCCGCCGCCCTGGTTGCCGCCGCCGAAGCCGCCGCCACCCTGCTGGCCGCCGCCGAAGCCGCCGCCGCCACCGCCCGGACCGCCGGTCCGGTTGGCGCGGGTGACCTTGGCGGTCGCCGAGCGCAGGCTCGGGCCGACCTCATCGACCTCGACCTCGAAGACCGTCCGCTTCTCGCCTTCCTTGGTCTCGTAAGACCGCTGGCGCAGTCGGCCCTGCACGATCACGCGCATGCCGCGCTGCAGCGACTCGGCCACGTTCTCCGCCGGCTGACGCCAGACGTTGCACGTGAGGAAGAGGCTCTCGCCGTCCTTCCACTCGTTGGTCTGGCGGTCGAAGGTGCGCGGGGTGGACGCGATGCGGAACTTGGCCACCGCGGCACCCGACGGGGTGAAGCGCAGCTCGGGGTCGTCGACGAGGTTGCCGACGAGGGTGATGACGGTCTCGCCTGCCATGTGGTGATGACCTCTCGGAAAGGAGTTCTGCGGTGCTCGTCAGCGGTGTTCCACGTGGAACACCGGACGTGAGCCCTCCGGCGCGGACGCCGGAAGCGGGCTCAGTGGGTGTCCGGGCGCAGGACCTTGGTCCGCAGAACCGACTCGCTCAGGCTGAACTGGCGGTCGAGCTCCTTGACGACCTCGGGCGTGGCCTTGAGGTCGATGACCGAGTAGATGCCCTCGGACTGCTTGTTGATCTCGTACGCCAGGCGACGACGGCCCCAGGTGTCGACCTTCTCCACCTTGCCGCCGCTGGTGCGGACGACGTTGAGGAAGCTCTCGATCAGGGGGGAGACAGCGCGTTCCTCGACCGAGGGGTCGAGGATGACCATCACCTCGTAGTGACGCATGTGTAACCCACCTCCTTTGGACTCAACGGCCACGGCATTTCCGTGGCAGGAGGGTTGTGCGCGTCGGCACCGGTGGATCCGGGCATGCGAACACGCCCCTACACCAGTGCAGAGGGGCCAGCCTACCGGGTCAGCCGACCGGCGGACAAAACAGTTGGCCGCCGCGGTTGTCACTTCGGTCACATCGGCCGCAATCTGGACAGAACGAACGTTCCCTCTCCCGGGAGGTGGGTCCCATGGCACAGGCCGTCCCCAGGCCGCAGCACCGGTCGCAGTTCACCCTCAACACCGACGGACACCCGCACCCGCGGGAGAACGCCCTGGTCGGCGTGACCGTCCTGCTCGGGGTGATCGCCTTCGTCACCTCGTTCTTCCACCACCTGCACCTCCTGACCTCGTGGACCGGCCTGTTCGGGGTGCTCACCGGACTGGCCGGGCTGTTCCTCTCGGTGACCACCGCCGAGCGCTTCGCGGTCGTCATCGGCACCGGCGCGGCGGCGTTCGGCCTCTTCCTCGGCGTGGCGCACGGCGGCCTGTTCGGGGGCGTGTGGTGATCTCCCCCCGGCGCGGGGCGGGCTGAGTCCGCCTCCCTCCACTGGGCCTCCGATGCCCTCCCGGCGTAGTACCTGTATCAGCGGGTGCCGCCGGGAGGGCATCATCATGTCGGGTCGGTTCCCGGTCGAATCGGACCATTCGGACGATAGGGTCACCATGGGGGGATCCGACGAGGAGGAGCACGGAGCATGAGCCTGCGGCTGCGGACGATCACACGCGAGGAACACCTGGCCTTCGTGCAGAGCCGGCCCTCGGCCAGCCACATGCAGGTGCCCTCCTGGGCGGACGTGAAGGCGGAGTGGCGCGCGGAGAGCCTGGGCTGGTTCGACGCCTCCGGCGAGCTGGTCGGCGCCGGGCTGGTCCTCTACCGCCAGCTGCCCAAGGTGAAGCGGTACCTGGCCTACCTGCCGGAGGGGCCGGTGATCGACTGGTTCGACCAGGACCTCGACCGCTGGCTCAAGCCGATGCTGGCGCACCTGAAGTCGCAGGGCGCCTTCTCGGTGAAGATGGGCCCGCCGGTGGTGGTGCGCCGCTGGGAGGCGCCCACCATCAAGGAGGCGATCGCCGGCGACCGGGCCAAGCGGCTGCGCGACGTCGAGCCGGACTTCACCGAGCCCCGCGCCCTGGAGGCCGCCGAACGGCTGCGCCGCTCCGGCTGGCTGCAGGGCGAGGACGGCGGCGCCGGCTTCGGCGACGTCCAGCCCCGGTACGTCTTCCAGGTGCCGCTGGGCGGCCGCTCGCTGGACGACGTCCAGCGCGGCTTCAACCAGCTGTGGCGGCGCAACATCAAGAAGGCCGAGAAGAGCGGCGTCGAGGTGGTCCAGGGCGGCTACGAGGACCTCGCGGTCTTCCACAAGCTGTACGTGGTCACCGCCGAGCGGGACCACTTCACGCCCCGGCCGCTCTCCTACTTCCAGCGGATGTGGCAGTCCCTCACCGCCGAGGACCCGAACCGGATGCGGCTCTACCTCGCCTACCACGAGGGCGAGCCGCTGGCCGCCACCACGATGCTGGTGGTCGGCGAGCACGTCTGGTACTCCTACGGCGCCTCGGCCGACCACAAGCGCGAGGTCAAGCCGTCCAACGCCATCCAGTGGCGGATGATCCGGGACTCCTACGCGCTCGGCGCGAGCGTCTACGACCTGCGCGGGATCAGCGACACCCTGGACGAGGACGACCCGCTGTTCGGGCTGATCCAGTTCAAGGTCGGCACCGGCGGCCAGGCCGCGGAGTACCTCGGCGAGTGGGACTTCCCGCTCAACAAGCTCCTGCACAAGGCGCTCGACCTCTACATGTCGCGCCGCTGAGCCGGACGGCCGGGCCGGCGGACCGCCGCCCGCCGACCCGCCGCCTGCCGGTCGCCGGTCGCCGGTCGCCCGCCGGTGCGCCACCCGAAGAACACCACGGAGAGAACGCGATGACCCTGACGATGTACGTGGACACCGGCCGCTGGCGGGCGCACCAGCGCGGCCTGCTGGCCGAGTTCGACGGGCTCGTCCCGGTCGCCAAGGGCAACGGCTACGGCTTCGGCAACACCCGGCTGGCCGCCGAGGCCGCCCGGCTGGGCGTGCCGACGCTGGCGGTGGGCACCACGGACGAGGCGGCGGCGGTGGCCGGCGACTTCCCCGGCGACCTGCTGGTGCTCACCCCCTACCGGGCGGGCGAGCCCGAGGTCGAGCTGCCCGCCGGGCGGGTGGTGCGCACCGTCGCGCACCCCGAGGCGCTGGCCGCGCTGCCCGGGGGGACCAGGGTGGTGATCGAGTGCATGACCTCGATGCGGCGGCACGGCGTCGCGGCCGGTGAGCTGTCCCGGCTGCCGGTGGGGCACCTGGCGGTGGAGGGCTTCGCGCTGCACCTGCCGCTGGACCGGCCGGACGGCAGCGACCCGGTGGACGAGGTGTCCGGCCTGGTCCGGGCGATCGACGGGGCCGGGCTGCCCGCCGACACCGTCTACCTCAGCCACCTGTCCGCCGCGGACGGGCCGCGGCTGGCCGAGCGGCACCCCGGCACCGCTTTCCGCTCCCGGATCGGCACCCGGCTCTGGCTCGGCGAGGTGGAGGCGCTCTCCTCCCGGGCCACCGTCCTGGACGTCACCCCGGTCTCCCGCGGCGAGCGCTACGGCTACCGGCAGCACAAGGCCCCCTCCGACGGCCACCTGCTGGTCGCCACCGGCGGCACAGCGCACGGCGTCGGCCTGGAGGCCCCCAAGTACGTGCACGGGGTGCTGCCCCGGGCCAAGGGGCTGGCCCGGGCCGGTCTGGCCACCGTCAACCGGACGCTGTCGCCGTACTCCTGGCAGGGCAAGCAGCTGTGGTTCGCCGAGCCGCCGCACATGCAGGTGTCGATCCTGTTCCTGCCCGGCGAGCTCAAGCCGCCCGCGATCGGCGACGAGCTGTCCCTGACCGTCCGGCACACCACCACCCACTTCGACCGGGTGGTCGAGCGCTGAGCCCGCCGCCCCCGGGGCCCGGCCGAACGCCGGAGCCCCGCCCGCCGTGACGGCGGGCGGGGCTCCAGGGCTCCGGGGCTCCGGGGCCGGGCGGCCTCCCGGAGGACTCACCGGGCCGCCTCCCGGGTCACCTTCCGGGTCACCTCTCGGGCCGGGGCTCCGCGCCGAGCTCGACGACCGGTTCCGGGTCCTTGCTCAGCCAGTCCGAGCGCGGCGCGTACGCGGCGTAGCTCTCCTCCTCGCGCAGGCCGCGGGCGGTGCCGAGCACGAACCGGTCCGGGGCGCCGTCCAGCACGCCGCCCGACGGGTCGTCGCTGCCGTCCCAGCGGACCGGGTCGTGCTCCGGGCGGAGGATGTCGCGGACCACCAGGTAGCAGAGGTACAGGGTGCCGACCAGGTGCAGGGCGATGGCGAAGTGGTACCACTCCTGGTCGATGCCGTGGTGCTTGCCGTCGCCGTTGTAGGCCAGGAACGACCAGACGCCGAGGAAGTACAGCACCTCGCAGGCCTGCCAGAGCAGGAAGTCGCGCCAGCGCGGCCGGGCCAGCACCGCCAGCGGGATCAGCCAGAGCACGTACTGCGGCGAGTACACCTTGTTGGTCAGCACGAAGGCCGCCACCACCAGGAAGGCCAGCTGGGCGAAGCGCGGGCGGCGCGGGGCGCTGATCGCCAGCCAGCCGACCGCCAGGCAGCTCAGCACCAGCAGGACGGCGATCCAGGTGTTCAGGGTCTCCAGGTTCCGGCCCTTGCGGATGCCCTGCATCAGGATCAGCCAGAACGAGCCGTAGTCCTCCCGGCGGGTCTGGCTGAAGCTGTAGAAGGTCAGCCAGCCCTTCCAGTTGGCCAGCATGATCGGCAGGTTGACCACCAGCCAGGCCCCGGCCGCGCCGCCGAACGCCTGGCCGAACTCCTTCCACCGGCCGGCCCGCAGGCAGAGCACCAGCAGCGGGCCGAGCAGCAGCACCGGGTAGAGCTTGGCGGCGGTCGCCAGGCCGATGAAGACGCCCGCCCAGACCGGCCGGGAGCCCGACCAGTAGGCCATCGCCACCGCGGCCAGGGCCACCGCCAGCAGGTCCCAGTTGATGGTGGCGTTCAGCGCCAGGGCCGGGGCCAGGGCGAACAGCAGCGCGTCCCACGGGCGGCGGCGCTGGGTGCGCGAGGTGGCGACCACCGCGACCACGGCGCAGATCATCAGCATCCCGGCGTTGACCATCCAGAACCACTGCTCACGGCTCATCAGGTCGCCGCTGTGGGTGGTCAGCCAGGCCGCGACCTGCATGAACAGGCCGGTCAGCACCGGGTACTCCAGGTACTGCATGTCCGGCGAGCCCTGCGGGATCGGGTCCAGGTACGGGTGCAGCCCGTCGGCGAAGCCGCGGCCGGAGAACAGGTGCGGGATGTCGCTGTAACAGGCCTTCGTGTACTGGGTGGTGGCGCCGTGGAACCAGCCGTCGTTGTAGCACGGGGCCTTCTGGAACAGGCCCAGCACGTAGACCGCGATCACCGCCAGCGCGAGGAACTTGGCCGGCGTCCACCAGGACACCCCCAGCAGCGCCCGCCGCCCGGGCGGGCCGCCGAACAGCTCGCTGCCGGCCTCCGCGACCGGGTCCTCGTCCGCGGGCACCACCACGGTGTTGGGCAGCGGACCGTCGGCCTGCGCGGGGCCGGGCGGCGAGGTCTCGTCACGAAGGCTGGAGGTCATGGCCGACATACTGCCGCACCGTTCCGCGCAATCGAAGAGGGGCACGGGATCGCCCTCGCGATCCGTGCCCCTCTGCGGTGTTTGTGCCGGGGTTCCGGCGGGCGGCTCAGCCGGTGCCGGTGCCCGGGCCGCCGTTGCGGCCGCTGGTGGTGCCGGTGGTGGTGCCGGTCCCGCCCGCTCCGTTGCCGCCGTTGCCGCCGTTGCCGCCGGTGCCGGTGCCGCCGGCCGCTCCGGAGCTCGGCGAGGAGCTGGGGCAGAAGCCGAGCAGGCAGTCCGGGCTGGAACTCGCGCTGGAGCTGGGCTTGCCGGACGGCCGGCCGGTCGGGCGCTGGCTCTCGGTCGGCGACGGGTCGGCGGTCTCGGTGGGCACCTCGGCGGTGGGGCTGGTCTCCGTCGACGGGGAGGTCGAGGGCGAGGCCGAGGCCGAGGCGGTGGCCGGGGCGCCGGAGGAGTCGACCTCCTGGCCCCAGGGGGCCGGGGCGGTGAAGCTCCGCGGGTTGCCCGGGCCGATGATCTTCATGTAGCGGGTGAAGATCTCGGTCGGGAAGTCACCACCGTGGATCTCGCTCTTGCCGCCGGTGCCGTCCAGCGACTCCAGGCCGGTCTGCTTGGCCACGTCCTCGCGCCACATGCTGACCGCGGTGGTCAGGCTCGGGGTGTAGCCGATCCACCAGGCCGACTTGCTCTTGTCGGAGGTGCCGGTCTTGCCGGCCACCGGGAAGCCCAGCTCCGCGGTCTTGCTGCCGGTGCCGTTCTTCGCCACGTTCTGCAGCACGTCGGTGATGTTGTCGGCGACCGCCGGCTCGATCACCGTCTTCAGCACCGGCTTGTCGAAGTTCGGCAGGTCCTTGCCGCGGAACTGCACGCCGGTCACCGAGTACGGGTCGGCCTGCTGGCCGTGCGCCGGGAAGACCGAGTAGGCCGCGGCCATCCGGATCGCGCTCGGCGTCGAGGTGCCCAGCGGGAGGGTCAGCGTGTTGGCCGGCGACAGGGTCTTGTCGTCGTGCAGGCCGAACTTGATCGCCATCGCCCGGACCTTGTCGCCGCCGACGTCCTGGCCGAGCTGGACGAACGGCACGTTGTACGACCACTGCATGGCCGTCCGCAGCGTCACGTAGCCCTTCTTGCCCGGGTCGCTGTTGCGCTGGTGGTAGGGCTGGCCGTCGTCGCCGATCGCCTTGCTGCCGTCGGCGCGGTAGATCTGCGCCAGGTCGTCGGCCAGGTAGCGGGAGTCCGGGTTGATCTTGGCGGGCTTGCCGTCCGGGCCGTTCTTGGTGAGGACGCCCTCCTGCATCGCGGTGGCCAGCACGATCGGCTTGAAGGTCGAGCCGACCGGGACGCCGGCCGCGTCGGCGTTGTTGGTGAAGTGGCCGTTCTCGACGCCCGGGCCGCCGTAGATGGCCACGATCGCGCCGTCACCGGGCACCACCGAGGCCGCGCCGATCTGGACGTTGCGGTCCAGCTCCTTGTTGGCCGGGTCCAGCCGGGCCGACTCGAAGTCGTCCACGGCCTTCTTCAGGGCGTCGACCTTGTCCTTCTGGAAGGTGGTGTGGATCTGGTAGCCGCCGCGGTCGAGGGCCGCCGTGGTGATGTCCGGGTCCTTGTTGGTGACGTACTGCTTGGCGGTCTCGACCAGGTAGGAGACCTCGCCGGTGGTCTTGGTGGCGGTCTTCGCGTCGATCGGCTCGGGGAAGTCCTTGCACTTGGCCCGGTCGTCCGCGGACAGCGCCTTGGTGGTCACCATCCGGTCCAGGATCCAGTTCCAGCGCTCCACCATGCGCTCGTGGTTGGCCGCGCTCAGGCTCGGGTCGTACAGGCCCGCGCCCTTCAGCAGGCCCGCCAGCATGGCGCCCTGGCAGACGTCGATCTTGCTGGCGTCCACGCCGTAGTACGCCTGCGCGGCCGCCTGGATGCCGGTCGCGCCGCGGCCGAACCAGCTGGTGTTCAGGTAGCCGGTGAGGATCTGGTCCTTGCTCTTCTCGCCGTTGACCTTCAGGGTGATGAAGAATTCCTTGGCCTTGCGGGAGAGCGTCTGGTCCTGCGACAGGTAGACGTTCTTCACGTACTGCTGGGTGATGGTCGAACCGCCCTGGGTCTCGCCGCCGGTGGCCATCTTGTAGACGGCGCGGGCGATGCCCTTCGGGTCGATGCCGGAGTCGGTGCGGAAGGTGTCGTTCTCCGCCGCTATGACCGCGTCCTGGGCCGGGCGGCTGATCTGCGAGAGCTCGACCAGCTGCTGGTTCTCGTTGCCGGTGCGGGCCATCTCGGTGCCGTCGGCCCAGTAGAAGATGTTGCTCTGGATCTGCAGCGGGGTCTTCTCGTCCGGCACCTGGACCAGCGCGTACGCGGCGCCGACCGCGGCCACGCCGCCGCCGAAGAAGACCAGGAACAGGGTCAGCACCTGCTTCCAGGACGGCAGCCAGCGCCGCAGGCCCGACTTGCCGGACCGCGGGTAGTCGATCAGCCGCTTCTTGCCCGGCCGACCGCCCCGACCGGCGCCGCGGCCACCGGGCGGCCCGCCCGCGCTGCCGGCACCGCCGCCGCCCTTGCGGGACTGCTTGCGCATCTCCGCCCGGGTCGGCCGGGGCTGCTCCGCGGTCTCCCGCGCGGCGCGCCGACCGCCCTGGCCGGGGACCTGCCCGGGCCCGGGGCGCCCGGGGGCGCCGGAACGGTTCGGCCCGGCCGCCCGCCCCGGGGCCGCGGCCCGTCCGGGACCGCCCGCGGGGCCGCCCCGCCCGTACTCGGGTGCGCCCTCGACCGGGTGGCCGTACGCGTACGGCCGTTCGGAGTCCGACCGCCGCGGCGGCGGTTGCTCGCCCCCGGGGTTGGCCGACCTGCGCCGGTGTTCGCTCATCTCTCCGCAGCTCCTCGGTCAGGGTGCACAGGCGAAAGAGTACGGCGCTCCGAAAGCCACCTAATCGGGCATTGGAAGCCAACCCGGACGAACCGACCGCGATTCATTACACGCCCGTTGCCCAGCGGCCTTGTGATCCCAGTTACGCGTGCCCCTCTTGCTCCTTCCGTGACCCAGGGTTACTGTTGCCGATATATCGAGCCGATACATCGGCGCGACACATCGGTTCGGCATACACTGCCGGACCGGGGCCCGCATCCGGCGAGCAGGAACCCTCACGGAAGGAGGAAGGCGGCATGAGCCGACGCTCCGGCGTCCTCGAATTCGCCGTCCTCGGCCTGCTCCACGACGCGCCCATGCACGGGTACGAGCTGCGCAAGCGGCTCAACGTCCTGCTGGGCTCGTTCCGGGCCTTCTCGTACGGAACGCTCTACCCCTGCCTGAAGAGCCTGGTCGCCCAGGGCTTCCTGGTGGAGGACAACCCGGACGTCGAGTACGTCCCGGCCACCGCGCTCAACGGCAAGCGGTCGAAGATCGTCTACCGGCTCTCCCCCGAGGGCAAGCAGCGCTTCGAGGAACTGCTCGCCGACACCGGGCCGGAGGCCTGGGAGGACGAGCACTTCGGTGTCCGGTTCGCGTTCTTCGGCCAGACCGACCGGGTGGTCCGGATGCGCGTGCTGGAAGGCCGCCGCAGCCGGCTGGAGGAGCGGCTGGAGCGGATGCGCAGCTCCGTCTCCCGCACCCGCGAGCGTTTCGACGACTACACCCTCGAACTCCAGCGCCACGGCCTGGAGTCCGTGGAACGCGAGGTCCGGTGGCTCAACGAGCTGATCGAGACCGAGCGGGCCACCAGAACCGGACGCAGTGCCGCGTCCCCGCACACTTCGGACGGCCGTGGTCCGGCCGACGGGTCCTCCGACCCGCCCGGGCCACCGTACGACCGCCCGGGGCGCTCCTGACCGGAGCGCTGCACCACCGCGCCGGCCCCGCCGCCCGCGGCGAGGCGTGGGCGCCCCGTGCGCCCGATCAGACAGTCAGAACAGATGTGGAACGAGGTCGCCGCCACAGCACGGCGGGCCTCATGAGATTCAGGGAGCAACCGGAATGGGTTCGGTTCGCGTAGCCATCGTCGGCGTGGGCAACTGCGCCGCCTCGCTGGTGCAGGGTGTCGAGTACTACAAGGACGCCGACCCGGCCGGTAAGGTCCCCGGCCTGATGCACGTCCAGTTCGGCGACTACCACGTCAAGGACGTCGACTTCGTCGCCGCGTTCGACGTGGACGCCAAGAAGGTCGGCTTCGACCTGGCCGACGCCATCGGCAACAGCGAGAACAACACCATCAAGATCTGCGACGTGCCGCCGACCGGCGTCACCGTGCAGCGCGGCCACACCCTCGACGGCCTGGGCAAGTACTACCGCGAGACCATCGAGGAGTCCGACGAGGCTCCGGTCGACGTCGTGCAGATCCTCAAGGACCGCCAGGTCGACGTCCTGGTCTGCTACCTGCCGGTCGGCTCCGAGGACGCCGCCAAGTTCTACGCCCAGTGCGCCATCGACGCCAAGGTCGCCTTCGTGAACGCCCTCCCGGTGTTCATCGCCGGCACCAAGGAGTGGGCCGACAAGTTCACCGAGGCCGGTGTCCCGATCGTCGGCGACGACATCAAGTCGCAGGTCGGCGCCACCATCACGCACCGCGTGATGGCGAAGCTCTTCGAGGACCGCGGTGTGGTCCTCGAGCGCACCATGCAGCTGAACGTCGGCGGCAACATGGACTTCAAGAACATGCTCGAGCGCGAGCGCCTGGAGTCCAAGAAGATCTCCAAGACCCAGGCCGTCACCTCGCAGATCCGCGACCGTGACCTGGGCGCCAAGAACGTCCACATCGGCCCGTCCGACTACGTCGCGTGGCTCGACGACCGCAAGTGGGCGTACGTCCGCCTCGAGGGCCGCGCGTTCGGCGACGTCCCGCTGAACCTCGAGTACAAGCTCGAGGTCTGGGACTCCCCGAACTCGGCCGGTGTCATCATCGACGCCGTGCGCGCCGCGAAGATCGCCAAGGACCGCGGCATCGGCGGCCCGATCCTCTCCGCGTCCTCGTACTTCATGAAGTCCCCGCCGGTGCAGTACTTCGACGACGAGGCCAAGGAGAACGTCGAGAAGTTCATCCGCGGTGAGGTCGAGCGCTGAGCGCCGAGCGCTGAGCATCGGCTGACGTGACGTCAGGTCCGACCGGAGGGCCGTCCCGCTTCGTGCGGGGCGGCCCTCCGGCGTCGGTCAGGACCAGGCCGCGTTCCAGGTGGCCGGGCCGACGACGCCGTCCACGCCGAGCCCGTGGCGCTGCTGGAAGGACCGGCAGACCTGGGCGGAGGCGGGCCCGTACCAGCCGTCCGCGGTGATCGACCAGCCGCGGTCGGCCAGTCGACGCTGCCACGTCAGGACGTCGTCCCCGTGCAGCATCGGCGTCTGCACCTTCAGGTACCGGCCGGACCAGCGCGGCGGGCCGGACGGCGGGGTGGTGGCCTGCGCCGAGATGCGGGCCGCCGGGACGCCGCCGAGCGCCGGGTCCGCGGAGACGGTCCCCTCCGGGAAGGCCGGGACCCCGTAGCCGTACGGCGAGCCGGGGCCGCGGCGCGGGCGGGACTTGAGGTAGACGCCGTCGCCCTCGGTGGAGCCGCTGTCGTTGGTGTTGCCCTCCACGGTCCGGATGGTGTCGGCGTCGTAGGCGACGACGACGCCGGTGTGGCTGCCGCCGCCGGGGCCGAGGTAGAAGGGGCCGCCGAGGACCGGGTACTCGGACCAGCGGTGGTGGTCGCGCCACCAGGCGACGGCGGTGAGGCAGGACGCGGTCATCGGCCAGAGCCCGTCCATGCCGGCCCGGTGGGCGGCCCAGGCCTCGAAGGTGGCGCACCAGGGCTGGCCGTCGGACCACTCCAGGCCGGGGGTCTCGGTGCTGTAGCGCTGTCGGTTGTTCCAGGTGCCGTCGGGGTCTCGGCCCTCGTGGCGGCCGACCTGGCCGAGCAGAAGGGCGGCGAACTCGTCACGCATGGGGAGCCTCCCGTTGTTCCGAGGTGGTTCTTCCCTCCCGGGCTGGTCAACGAGCCTGCGACACGCAGGTCATCGGTGGTGCGGAAGCACGAGGGGGGCGTCCGGCCGCCGGACTGTCGACGGATGTTTCACGTGGAACCGACGGACCTCGTGGCACCCTTGGCGGGTGATCACCGAACGGCCCCCGCGGGAGGCCCCCCTGCTCGGGCTGCTGCGCGGCCGAGGTTTCCGGCAACTGCTGACCGTCCGGCTGCTCTCGCAGCTCTCGGACGGGGCGTTCCAGGCCGCGCTGGCCGCCTCGGTGGTCTTCTCGCCGGAGAAGCAGTCCTCCCCCGCCGACATCGCCGCGATCGCGGCGGCGACGCTGCTGCCGTTCTCGGTGGTGGGCCCGTTCGCCGGGGTGCTGCTGGACCGCTGGCGGCGCCGGCAGGTGCTGCTGACGGGCAACCTGATCCGCGCGGTGCTCGGCCTGGCGACGGCGGCCCTGCTGCTGGGCGGGGCGCCGAAGTGGGCGTTCATCTCGGCGGCGCTGGTGGTGACGGCGATCAACCGGTTCATCCTGGCGGGCCTCTCGGCCTCGCTGCCCCGGGTGGTGGACCCCGCGCGGCTGGTCACCGCCAACGCGGTGTCGCCGACCCTGGGCGCGGTCGCGGCGGCCACCGGCGCGGGCGCCGGTTTCCTGGTGCACCTGGTGGTGCCGGCCGGCCCGCGCGCGGACGCCCTGACGGTGACGCTGTCCGGGCTGCTGTACCTGTCCGCCGCCCTGGCCGCGCAGCGCATCCCGGTCGACCGGCTGGGCCCCGACCAGTCGGACGGGCTCCCCCCGCTGCGCGAGACGCTGGCCGCCACCTGGTACGACCTGCTGGCCGGGCTGCGGCACCTGGTGCGGGACTGCCGTCCGGCGGTGCGCGCGCTGGCCGCGGCGACGCTGACCAAGTTCTGCTTCGGCGTGCTGACCGTCGTGGTGCTGATGCTGTCCCGGTACACCTTCAACAGCGCCTCGGACGAGACCGGCGGCCTGGCCAGCCTGGGCTGGGCGGTCGCGATGTCGGCGGCGGGCATGTTCCTGGCCGCGGTGGTCAGCCCGTGGTGCACCCGCAGGCTCGGTCTGAACGGCTGGGTGACGACCTGTCTGGTCGGCTCCGCGGTGCTCGTCCCGGCGCTCGGCCTGCCCTTCCGGGAGGCCCCGGCGATGGCCGCGGCGCTGCTGCTCGGCCTGACCACCCAGAGCACCAAGATCTGCGCCGACACCCTGGTGCAGGAGTCGGTGGAGGACGAGTACCGCGGCCGGGTGTTCGCCGTCTACGACGTCCTGGTGAACGTGGCGTTCGTCGCCGCGGCCGCCGTCACCGCGCTGGTCCTGCCGCTGAACGGCCGTTCGGCGACGGTGATGCTGGGCCTGGCGGCGCTGTACGCGCTCGGCGCGGTGCTGTACTTCCGCTCCTCCCGCCGCCCCTGACGGGGGGCCGGCCGCCGGAGCCGGGGGATCAGGACGCCGCCGTGCCTGTACGGTCAACCGCCCGCCGGGGAGGGGCGGTTGACCGATCGGGCTCAGTCCTGCGGCTGCTCGGCCCACCAGGCGCGCAGCGCGGCCACCGCGTCCTCGTGCGCCATCGGGCCGTGCTCCAGGCGCAGTTCGAGCAGGTGCTTGTAGGCGCGGCCGACCGCCGGGCCGGGGCGCAGGCCGAGCAGTTCCATGATCTCGTTGCCGTCCAGCGCGGGCCGGATCGAGTCCAGCTCCTCCTGGGCCTGGAGGGCGGCGATCCGCTCCTCCAGCGAGTCGTAGGTGCGGGCCAGCGCGGCGGCCTTGCGCTTGTTGCGGGTGGTGCAGTCGGAGCGGGTCAGCTTGTGCAGCCGGGACAGCAGCGGGCCGGCGTCGGTGACGTAGCGGCGGACCGCGGAGTCGGTCCACTCGCCGCCGCCGTAGCCGTGGAAGCGCAGGTGCAGCTCGACCAGCTTGGCCACCTCGTTGACCAGCTCGTTGGAGTACTTGAGCTCGCGCATCCGCTTGCGGGTCATCTTGGCGCCGACCACCTCGTGGTGGTGGAAGGAGACCCGGCCGTCGGACTCGAAGCGGCGGGTGCGCGGCTTGCCGATGTCGTGCAGCAGCGCGGCCAGCCGGAGCACCAGGTCGGGGCCCCCGGTCTCCAGCGCGATGGCCTGCTCCAGCACGGTCAGCGAGTGTTCGTACACGTCCTTGTGCCGGTGGTGCTCGTCGCTCTCCAGGCGCAGCGCCGGCAGCTCGGGCAGCACGAAGTCGGCCAGGCCGGTGTCGACCAGCAGGCGCAGGCCCTTGACCGGGTGCTCGGCCAGCAGCAGCTTGTTCAGCTCGGCCTGGACGCGCTCGGCGGAGACAATGGTGATCCGCTCGGCCATCGCGGTCATCGCGGCGACCACCTCGGGCGCCGGGTCGAAGTCCAGCTGGGCGGCGAACCGGGCGGCGCGCATCATCCGCAGCGGGTCGTCGGAGAAGGACTCCTCGGGGGTGGCGGGGGTGCGCAGCACCCGGGCCTCCAGGTCCTCCAGGCCGCGGTGCGGGTCGACGAACCGCCGGCCGGGCAGGTCGACCGCCATCGCGTTGACGGTGAAGTCGCGGCGCACCAGGTCCTGCTCGATCGAGTCGCCGTAGCTGACCTCGGGCTTGCGCGAGGTGCGGTCGTACGCCTCGCTGCGGTAGGTGGTGATCTCGATCAGGAACGAACCCTCCGGGGTGTCCTTGCGGGCGCCGACGGTGCCGAACGCGATGCCCACGTCCCAGACCGCGTCGGCCCAGCCCTTGACCAGCTTGAGGATCTGCTGCGGGCGGGCGTCGGTGGTGAAGTCGAGGTCGTTGCCGAGCCGGCCGAGCAGGGCGTCCCGGACCGACCCGCCGACCAGCGACAGCCGGTGGCCGGCGTCCTCGAAGCGGCGGGCGATCTCGTCGGCGACCGGGGAGACCCGCAGCAACTCCTGCAGGCCGAGGGTCTGCGCCTCGGTCAGCCCCGGCAGGGCGACCCGGTCGGCGGAGCTGGAATGATTGGCGCTGGACGCATTGGCAGTGGACACGGCTCACAAGGGTACGTGCCCGGCCTGCTCCGCCGCCCTCCCGTTTCGCTCCCCCGGCCCGTCCGGCAGCTCCCGGGCCGCAGCACTGCGGCCCGGACGGCGTCGTTACCATGCCGGTGGACGCTCCCGGTGGGGGACCGCCCGGCCGGGTCGGCCGCGGCGGTGCGCGGAGTGATCGAGACGATCGGGAACGGCGAGGACGCGCGTGGACGAGCGGACCGGGCGGAACGCGGCAGTGGCGGCGCGTCGCGGACGGTGGACGGGCCGGCTGGCCAGGGGCGCCGCCGCCCTGCTGGCGGGCGGACTGGTCGGAGCGCTCTGCGCCGCCCCGGCGGCGGCGGCCCCCGGCCTGCTGCCCGCCGCGGCGGCCGAGTACCCGGCGGTGGTGCGGATCGACGCGCTGTCGAAGCAGGTCGCGTCCGAGAACTCGACCGTGGTCGTCACCGGCACGCTCACCAACTCCGGCACGTCGAAGTTCAAGGCGCCGACCGTGAAGGTGCGCCAGCCGCAGGCCCGGCCGATGAAGACCCGCAGCGAGATCGCCATGGCGGCGTCCCGGACCACCCCGAGCACCCTGGACGGCATCTCGCTGGACAGCCCGGCCCAGGGGCTCCAGGACCTGGAGCCCGGGAAGAGCGAGGACTTCTCGCTGTCGGTGCCGGTCTCCGCGCTGAAGGTCGGGGAGACCGGCACGTACGAGCTGGCGGTGGACGTCTGGGGCAGCACCGGCGACGAGAAGGCCCACCCGCTGGGCATCGCCCGGACCTTCCTGCCCTACCAGGGCAAGGAGTCCGCCCAGCCCTCGCAGCTGGCCGTGGTCTGGCCGCTCACCCACGCCCCGGTGCTGGCCGCGCAGACCATGGCGGACGCCGACCAGACGCCAGTGCTGCGCGACGACACCCTGGCCGCCGAGCTGACCGGCGACGGACGGCTGAACCGGCTGGTCGACCTCGGCTCCGGGCTGACCGGGCTGACCTGGGCGATCGACCCGGACCTGCTGGACACCGTGTACGCGATGACCAAGCCGTACCGGGTGCAGAGGCCGGGCACCTCCGGCGAGTCCGCGAGCGAGGAGAACACCGTCCCGGGCACCGGCCGGGACGCGGCGGCGGCCTGGCTGGCGAAGCTGCGCACGGTGCTGGCCAAGCCGAACACCCAGGTGCTGTCGCTGCCGTACGCCGACCCCGACCTGGCCTCGATCGCGCACAACGGCGCCGGGCTGGCCGGGATGGACACCGCGCTGCGCAAGGCGGTGACGGCCGGTCAGATCACCGCCGAGGCCCGGCTGTCGGTGGACGCCGCCTCCGACGTGGCCTGGCCGTACCAGGGCCTGCTGGACCAGCGCACCGCGGCGGTGGCCGGGGCGGCCGGCGGCCGGGTCCTGCTGGTGGACGGCAGGTCGCTGCCGGACTCCGACAAGCTGTACTACACCCCGAACGCGGCCCGCTCGATCGGCAACGGGCAGACCGCGGTGGTCGGCGACTCCGTGCTGTCCTCGCTCTTCCAGTCCGACCTGGGCTCGGCCGGCGACCGCGCCTCGGCCGTGCAGCACTTCCTCGCCGAGACCTTGACCATCGCCTTCCAGGAGCCGGAGCACCCGCGCGGCCTGCTGGTGCTGCCGTCCCGCTCGCTGACCGGCGACGCCGCGCAGGCGCTGCACGATGCGGTGCTGGGCGCGGTCGGCGGCGGCTGGGTGGCGCCGACGGTCCTGCAGAAGGTCGCCGAGCAGAAGCCCGACCCGGCCGCGAACGCGTCCGTCCCGCAGTCGTACCCGGACGAGGCGGCCGGCAGCGAGCTGACCGCCGGCGAGCTGACCGCCACCATGCAGCTCCAGGACGGCGTGGACCAGCTGATGATGATCCTCACCGAGCCGGAGCGGGTGCGCGGTCCGTTCAGCGCCGCGATGGTGCGCGCGATGTCCACCGAGTGGCGTGAGCAGCCGAAGGTCGGCACCGAGTTCCGGAACGGGGTCCGCAGCTACCTGGACAACCTCAAGTCCGCGGTCCGGGTCCCGAAGAAGACCGTGGTGACCCTGCCCGGCGACAACGCGACGCTGCTGGTCAGCGTGCGCAACGGGCTGACCCAGTCGGTCGGCAACCTGGAGCTGAAGATCACCTCGGCGCAGCCGAACCGACTGCGGGTCGACTACCCGATCCAGCCCGTGGTGATGGACGCCGGCACCAGCCGCACCTTCCGCTTCCCGGCCGAGGCGCAGGTCAACGGCCCGGTCCAGGTGACCGCGCAGCTGTGGACCACCGGCCCGGACGCCCGGCCCTACGGCGAGGCGGTCGAGTTCACCGTCGACGTCACCTCGGTGGCCAGCGGCGTGACGTACGTGATCGCCGGCGGCACCGTGCTGATGGTCCTCGCCGGGGTCCGGTTCTACCTCCAGCGCAAGAAGCGCCGGGCGGCCGGCGAGGTCGACGAGGACCCGGACCGTCCGGCCGAGGGTCCCGCGGACGGCCCCGCCGACGGCCCCGCGGGCGCGCCGCGGGACGCCGGGCGGCCGTCCGACGCGGACCCCTCGTCCGCCGCCGGTGACACCGATCGGGTCGCCGGTGATGAGAAGGTGGATCACTAGGCCGCCCCACCCCCCGGGCGCCGTCCCCCCTCTCTGACGTGGATTGGTGGCATGAACGAGCGGAGCGAGCGAGCAACCAAGGACCAGGGCGGAGGCCGACCCCAGGACCGGGCGGGCGGCTCCCGCGCCGCCGCCCCCGCGGAGCCGGCCGCCGACTGGTACGTCGCCAACACCTACGCCCACGACCCCTACGCACCCGGGGCCTTCGGGAGCACCGACCCGTACGGCGCGATCGACCTGCCGGGCGCCGGGCCCGACGAGACGGACACCCCGGAGGGCTCGGCCGCGGTGCCCGGCCAGGGCGGCGGCGGCCCCGAGGCCACCCGGCAGCTGACCGCCCCGGCCCCGCGCTGGGCGTCGATCGCCGCCGAGCTGGCAGCGGAGGCGGGCCCGGAGGCCCCCGCGGAGGCACCCGCCGATGACGCCCCGGCCGCACCCGCCGACGGCGCCCCGGCCGAAGCTCCGGCCGCGCCCCCGGGCGGGGCGGGCGCGGACGGGGCGGGCGCGGGCGGGAAGCCGTCCGGTGCGCGCTGGCGGATCGAGCCCGCCCCCGAGCCGGTGGGCGAGTACGTCGGGGTGGACTCGCTGCTCTCGAAGACCCCCGCCGGCGCCGAACCGCCCGAGGACCCGGACGACGCCCCGGAAGGCAGCACGGAAGGCGGCCCGGACCCGGCCAGGGGCGCGGACGACGGCCCGGACGGCGGCACGGCGGGTCGGCACCCGTACGTGCCGCCGATCGAGTTCGACCCGCCGCTGTCCGAGGAGGAGGCGGTGATGCAGGCCGACGCGGCCGTGCTGGAGGCGAACGCCGCCGCCGCACCGCCGACCGCCGCCACCACCGCGCCCCCGCCCCCGCCCGCGCCCGCCCCGACCACGGGCGACGGCGGCGCGGGCCGGGTCTCCGGGCTGCTGAACTCCAGCGCCGTGATGGCGGCCGGCACCCTGGTCTCCCGGGGCACCGGCTTCCTGCGCACCATGGTGATCGCCGCCGCGATCGGCGTCGCCTCGATGGGCGACTCGTACAACGCCGCCAACACCCTGCCCACCCTGCTGTACATCCTGATCGGCGGCGGCGCGCTGAACGCGGTGTTCGTGCCGCAGCTGGTGCGCAGCATGAAGAACGACGAGGACGGCGGCACCGCCTACGCCAACCGGCTGCTCACCCTGGTGGTGACCGGCCTGGCGGGCGTGGTGTTCGTGGCGGTGCTGGCCGCGCCGGTGCTGGTGCAGCTGATCTCGCACGCGCTGATGCGCGACGCGGCGAGCGCCGACACCACGGTGGCGCTGGCCCGGTACTGCCTGCCGACCATCTTCTTCATGGGCGTGCACGTGGTGATGGGCCAGATCCTCAACGCGCGCGGCCGGTTCGGCGCGATGATGTGGACGCCGGTCCTGAACAACGTCGTGGTGATCTTCACCTTCGTGATGTACATCGCGGTGTACGGCACCTTCCAGCACACCGAGGTCACCCCGCGGTCGATCTCCCCCGAGGGCGTCCGGCTGCTCGGCATCGGCACCATGCTGGGCCTGGCGGTGCAGGCGCTGGCGATGATCCCGTACCTGCGGGCGGCGGGCTTCTCGTTCCGGCCCCGGTTCGACTGGCGCGGCCACGGCCTGGGCAAGGCCGCCCGGCTGGCCAAGTGGACCTTCCTGTTCGTGCTGGCCAACCAGGCGGGCTTCCTGGTGGTCACCCAGCTGGCCACCGCCTCGGGCCGGACCGCCGAGGCGGAGGGCCACCTCGGCGTCGGCCTGGCCGCCTACTCCAACGCGCTGCTGATCTGGCAGCTGCCGATGGCCGTCATCACCGTCTCGGTGATGAGCGTGGTGCTCCCCCGGCTCTCCCGGGCCGCCGCCGACCAGGACTCCGGCGCCGTCCGTGACGACCTCTCGTACGGCCTGCGCACCTCGGCGGTGGCGATCGTCCCGGCGGCGTTCCTGTTCCTGTCGCTGGGCCCGGTGATCGGCTCCTCGATCTACGGCCTGGGCAACGGCGGCGCGGTCGCCCACGGCACCACCGCGGTCGGCTACATGCTCTCCGCGTTCGCCCTCGGCCTGATCCCGTACTCGGTGCAGTACGTGCTGCTGCGCGGCTTCTACGCGTACGAGGACACCCGGACGCCGTTCTCCAACACCGTCTGGGTGGCGCTCACCCAGGCCGCCACCGCGGTGCTGTGCTGGCTGGTGCTGCCCGCTCAGTGGGCGGTCACCGGCATGGCGCTGGGCTACGGCCTGGCCTACGCGGTCGGGGTGTTCGTCGCGGTGCCGAAGCTGAAGGCGAAGGTCGGTGACCTGGACACCGCCCGGATCACCAAGACCTACGTCCGGCTGGCGATCGCCTCGCTGCCCGCCGCCGCCGTCGGCCTGGCCGTCGAACTGCTCGCCCTGCAGGTGCTGGACGGCTGGATCGGCAACGTGCTGACCCTGCTGGTCGCGGGCGGCGCGCAGCTCGCGGTCTTCCTGGTGCTGGCCCGGAAGATGCGGGTCGAGGAGCTGAGCGCCCTCACCGGAATGGTCCGCAGGCGGCTCGGCCGCTGAACCGCCCCCGCTCCCCCGGTTGACTGGACGTCAACCCGGACGAGGACGAACCGTCGGAACCTCAGTACGCTTTGCCTGGGCCGGAGTCGGGGCACACCCCCGGTTCCGGCCCATTCGTCTGCTGTTCCGCCGGAAGTGGGCAATCGGGCAACCTCCCGCCACTCTCAGAGGTCGTACCCGACGTCCGGTAGTGGGCACAATTGACCCTGCACGGCCGACCGCTCCGGTACGGAGCCATCGACCGTCCTGGGATGGACCGGGGCGACACAAGGGGAGGCAGGACCACGGTGGCTGACGGCACCAAGGCGATCGTCGACACGTCCGAGGCGGACGGGGCGGCGACCGAGGCCGCACCGGCGGCCGCGGAGCGCGACGCCGGCTCCGAGCGCGGGTCCGAACACGGCTCCGACCACGACTCCGACCGCGGCCCGGCCGCCGAGGGTCCGGCCGGGAGCACCCCGAACGGCGCGGTGCGGGCCGCCGCCAACGGCTCCGCGAAGGCCGGGGCGAAGGGCGGCACCAAGCCGGGCGCGCGGACCGAACCGAAGGGCGGCGACCGCGGCAACGGCAAGAGCACCGCGAAGGCGGACCCGAAGACCACCCCGCTGCGCGCAGCGGCCCCGAAGAGCGCCCCCGCCTCCCCCGGCGCCTCCCCCGCTCCCGATGCCCCTGCCGCTCCCGGCGTCCCTGCCGCTCCCGGCGTCCCTGCCGCTCCCGGCACCTCTGCCGCCCCCGCCGCCGAGCCGGCACCGGCCCCGCCCGCCGAGGCCACCGCCCCGCTCTCCGCCCAGGAGATCGACGCCGAGCTCACCGCCCAGGGGGCCCGCCCGGAGCGCCCCTCCCGCGCCCGCGGCGTGCGCCGCCCGCTGCCGCCGGTCGAACCCTCCGAGCCCGCCCCGGCCACCAGCACCGAGACCCTGGACGCCGACACCGCCACCCTGCCCACCGTGCTGCCCGCCCCGCAGCGGCACAGCGGCGACAAGATCGGCGCCCGCTACCGGCTGGAGGAGTGCATCTCCGAGTCGGAGACCTTCACCAGCTGGCGCGCCGTCGACGAGAAGCTCCGCCGCGCCGTCGGCGTCCACCTGCTCGCGGCCGGCCACCGCCGTGCCAAGTCGGTGCTCACCGCCGCCCGCAGCGCCGCCCTGCTCGGCGACCCGCGCTTCGTCCAGGTGCTGGACGCGGTGCAGGAGGGCGAGCTGGTCTACGTCATCCGCGAGTGGCTGCCCGGCGCCCGGGACCTCGGCGAGCTGCTGGCGGACGGCCCGATGGAGCCGTACGACGCGTACCAGATGGTCCGCCAGGTCACCGACGCGATCGCCGCCGCCCACCGGCGCGGCCAGGCGCACCTGCGGCTCACCCCCAAGTGCGTGCTGCGCACCGACGGCGGCCAGTACCGGATCAACGGCATCGCGGTGGACGCGGCGCTGCGCGGCCTGCCCGCGGAGGACGCCGAACTGACCGATGTCCGGGCGATCGGCGCGCTGCTGTACGCGGCGCTCACCCACCGCTGGCCCTACCCGGAGGACCGCTACGACCTCCAGGGCCTGCCCAAGGACCTCGGCTGCGTCCCGCCGGACCAGGTCCGGGCGGGCGTCCACAAGGGCCTCGCGGAGCTCGCCGCCCGCATCCTGTGCGAGCAGCCCCCGCACCACAAGGAGCCGATCACCACCCCCGCCGAGCTGGCCGCGGCGATCGACCTGATGCCGAAGATCCGGCAGCCCGAGCAGCCCGTCCCGCCCGCGCTGCGCGCCCTGCCCGCCGCCCGGCCGCGCTACGCGAGCAGCGCGCCGACCCAGGCGCTCCCCCGCACCGAGCCCGTCCCGGCGCCCGGGCCCGTCCCCGCCGCCGCGGCCCCCGACCCGCGCCGCCGCGGGCTGCGCCGCCTGCTCAAGTGGACCGCCTCGCTGGTCGCGCTCTCCGCGGTGGCGGTCGGCTCCTGGCAGCTGGCCCAGTACGTCAACCACCAGGACACCGCCACCGGCGGCCACAGCACCCCCGCGCCCGTCCCGGCCGGCGTGTCCCCCGCCCCCGCCGGGGAGAAGCTCACCATCTCCGCGCTCGCCCCGTTCAACGCGTTCGGCGACACCAAGGACGAGCACAGCAGCGAACTGTCGAACGCCACCGACGGCAACCCGGCCACCGCCTGGACCACCCAGCGCTACAACGACCAGTTCGGCGGCACCTACCGGCCCGGCACCGGCATCCTGATCGACCTCGGCTCGGCCCGCGAGGTCGACTCGGTGGACGTCCAGTTCATCGGCGACACCAAGGCGGAGCTGAAGGCCGCGCCCGGCGGCACCAACAGCGCCCCGAACGCCGACGACGCGGGCTTCCGCAGCTTCGGCGCCTCGATCGCCTCCGGTTCGGGCAGCAAGGTCGCCCTGAAGCCCGCCAAGCCGGTCACCACCCGGTACCTGCTGCTCTGGCTGACCAACGTCCCGACCAACGACGACGGTGGCGGCTTCCGCGGCAAGGTGGCCGAGGTCCAGGTCAACGGCTGACCCCCGCCCCGAACCGCCGCCCCCGGATGCCGCCGGACACCGCGCACCCCTTGATCCGCTCCGGCGCATCCCCAACGATGTGACCCACGGCCGCCGAAGCGGACGGCCGAACCGCAAGGAGGGGGCGGATGGCCGAGGAGCCCACCGACGCCGAACTGCTCGCCCGGCACACCGCGGGCGACCCGGACGCCTTCGGGCTGCTGGTGCACCGCCACCGCGACCGCCTGTGGGCCGTCGCGGTGCGCACCCTCGGCGACCGCGAGGAGGCCGCCGACGCGCTCCAGGACGCCCTGGTCTCCGCGTTCCGCGCCGCCGCCGGGTTCCAGGGCCGCTCGGCGGTCACCACCTGGCTGCACCGCATCGTGGTCAACGCCTGCCTGGACCGCGTCCGCCGCGGCGCGGTCCGCCGGGCCGAGTCGCTCGACCAGCGGCCGGACGGCGCCGCGGAGCGCGCGCTGGGCGCTGCCGAGGGCGCGGAGAGCCACGCGGTGCGGGCCGAGACCCGCCGCGAGGTCGCCGACGCGCTGGCCGAGCTGCCCGCCGAGCAGCGGGCCGCCCTGGTGCTGGTCGACATGCAGGGCTACCCGGTGGCCGAGGCCGCCGAGGTGCTCGGCGTCCCGGTCGGCACCGTGAAGAGCCGCTGCGCCCGCGGCCGGGCCCGGCTGCTGCCGCTGCTGCGCCACCTCGGACCGGGCACCGTTCCACGTGGAACCGAACCGGCCGCCCGCCCCGCCGCCGTTCCACGGGGAACGGCCGCCGCGTCCGCCGGTGTTCCACGTGGAACCGGACCGGACCGGCGTCCCGCCGGTGTTCCACGTGGAACACCGGCGGGCCCGGACGGCGGCGGCACCGCCCCGCCAGGCCCCCGCGACGGGAACCCGAACCCGCCCTCCCCCGTCCCATCCACGGATCCCTCGCCCGCGCTGGAAGGAGATGCGACCCCGCGATGACGCCGCACCCGCCTTCCGAGCACCCCGATCTGGACGCCCTCGCCGACCTCGCCGAGGAACTGCTGCCGCCCGAGCGGGCCGCCGCGCTGCACGCGCACCTGGCCCACTGCCCGTCCTGCGCCGAGGACTTCGCGGCCCTGTGCGGCCTCCCCGCGCTGCTGGCGGACGTCCCCGCCCCCGCCCTGCCGCCGGACGTCGCGGACCGGCTGACGGCCGCCCTGGCCGCCGAGTCCGCCGCCCGCGCCGAGCGCCACCCGTGGCCGCCCGCACCGGCCGTCCCCGACGCCCCCGCCGTCCGCACCGCTTCCGCCCCGCCCCGCACCACTGCCCCGACCGGCTCCCCGTCCGGCGCCACCGGCCCCGGCCGCCCGGCCCGCCGCCGTCGCGGCGCCCGGCTGCTGCTCGCCACCGCGGCCGTCGCGGTGGCGGCGCTCGCCGTCGGCCTGGGCGGCTCGCTGCTGGGCCAGGACACGGGCCGGCAGGACAGCGCCGCCAGCCGCCCCGCCGCCGGCCGTTCCACCGCGGCCGACAGCCCGGCCCTCGCCGACGGCTCCCGCCCGACCGACACCGCCGGGGCGAGCGGCACCACCGGCACCGCCGCGCCCCAGCAGGTCGCCCCGGGCGGCGGCGCGGAGGACGGTCCGGAGTTCACCGCCGACCGGCTGCCCGCCCAGGTCCGGCAGCTGCTGGAGGGCAAGGCACCGCACCAGCTCGGCCAGGCCACCTCCGACGGACCGGCCGCGGCCCCGTCCTGCGCGCTGGAGGCCGCCGGGCACCCCGGCGAGCGGCCAGCCGCCACCGCTCCGGGCCGCTACCAGGGGCGGCCGGTGCTGGCCCTGGTGTTCCGCCCGCCCGGCGGCGGCGGGCCGCTGGACGTCTACCTGGCCACCCCGGACTGCCCCGGATCGACGATCCTGCTGCACAGCTCCGTCCCCGCCCCCTGATTCCTCGCCCGGCCGGTCCCCGCGCGCCCGGAGCACGGGCGGTTGGTGCGGCCGGGCCTGGGAATGCGGGAGACTGGTGAGTCGTTGTCCGGGGCGGCGGAGCAGACCGCCCTCCCCCGCGCGAGCGGGACGCCAGGCAGACCAGGAGATGCAGTGAGCGACGTCCGAAACGTGATCATCATCGGTTCCGGCCCGTCCGGATACACCGCTGCGCTGTACACCGCGCGTGCTTCCCTCCAGCCGCTGGTGTTCGAGGGCGCGGTCACCGCGGGCGGCGCGCTGATGAACACCACCGAGGTGGAGAACTTCCCGGGCTACCGCGACGGCATCATGGGCCCCGAGCTGATGGACAACATGCGGGCCCAGGCCGAGCGCTTCGGCGCCGAGCTGGTGCCGGACGACGTCGTCGCGGTCGACCTGACGGGCGAGATCAAGACCGTCACCGACTCCGAGGGCACCGTGCACCGCGCCCGCGCCGTGATCGTCGCCACCGGCTCGCAGCACCGCAAGCTCGGCCTGCCCAACGAGGACAAGCTCTCCGGCCGCGGCGTCTCCTGGTGCGCGACCTGCGACGGCTTCTTCTTCCGCGACCAGGACATCGCGGTGGTCGGCGGCGGCGACACCGCCCTGGAGGAGGCGACCTTCCTGTCCCGCTTCGCCCGCAGCGTCACGGTCATCCACCGGCGCAACTCGCTGCGCGCCTCCAAGGCGATGCAGGAGCGCGCCTTCGCCGACCCGAAGATCACCTTCGCCTGGGACAGCGCGGTCGAGGAGATCCACGGAGACCCGAAGCTCTCCGGCCTGACCCTGCGCGACACCAACACCGGGGACTTGCGCGAGCTGGCCGTCACCGGCCTGTTCATCGCCATCGGCCACGACCCGCGCACCGAACTGTTCAAGGGCCAGCTGGACTTGGACGCCGAGGGCTACCTCACGGTGGACGCCCCCTCCACCCGCACCAACCTCCCCGGCGTCTTCGCCGCGGGCGACGTGGTGGACCACACCTACCGCCAGGCCATCACCGCGGCCGGCACCGGCTGCTCCGCCGCGCTGGACGCCGAGCGCTACCTGGCCGCGCTGGCCGACGCGGACGAGGCCCCGGCCGCCGCCGTCGCGGTCTGACGCCCGGTCAGGTACGCCCGGGCGGGAGCAGAAACAGATCCGCCCCCGTCGTTGTTATCACTGACGCACCTCTCCTCCGACCCCAAGGAGTTCCCGTGGCCGGCGCCACCAAGGAAGTAACCGACGCCACCTTCGACGCCGAGGTCCTCAAGAGCGACAAGCCCGTCCTCGTCGACTTCTGGGCCACCTGGTGCGGCCCGTGCCGCCAGGTCGCCCCGGTTCTGGAGGACATCGCGGCCGAGCACGGCGACAAGCTGACCGTCGTCAAGCTCGACGTGGACGCCAACCAGGAGACCGCCGCGGCGTACAACGTGATCTCCATCCCGACGCTCAACGTGTACAAGGGCGGCGAGCTGGTGAAGACCATCACCGGCGCCCGTCCGAAGGCCGCGCTGCTGCGCGAGCTGGCCGAGTACCTGTAGGCCCGACCGTCACCGAGGCGGCCCGGACGGAGACCCCGTCCGGGCCGCCTCGGCGTCTCCGGGGCCGTCCGGGGCTTCGTCAGGAAGCCCTGAGCGCCCGGGCCGTCGCCCGGGCGCGGGCGCCCCGGCGCGGAGAACGGCTCCCTCAGAGCGGCCGGAGCACCGGTTCCGGCCGCCGCCCGCCGAGCAGCCGCTCCAGCGCGCCCTCCACGTCGCCCTTCCAGGAGAGCGTGGTGCGCGCCTCCAGGCGCAGCCGCGGGTACCGGTGGTGCGGCCGGACGGTCTTGAAGCCCACCGCCAGCAGGTGGTCGGCGGGCAGCACGCAGCTCGGCACCTCCCGCCCCTGCGCGCCGAACGCCTCGATCGCCCGGAAGCCGCGCCGGACCAGGTCCTTGGCCACCGACTGCACCAGCACCCGGCCCAGACCCTGCCCCTGGAAGTCCGGCAGCACCCGGGCGACCATCAGCTGCACCGCGTCCGGCGAGATCGGACTGGTCGGGAAGGACTGCCCGCGCGGCACGTAGGCGGGCGGGGCGTAGAGCACGAACCCGGCCGGGCGGTCGTCCACGTAGGCGACCCGGCCGCAGGAGCCCCACTCCAGCAGCACCGCGGAGATCCAGCCCTCCTTCTCCAGCTCCCCCTTGCCGGCGTCCTGCGCGTCCCGCCCGCTGACCGGGTCGAGCTCCCAGAAGACGCAGGAGCGGCAGGTGTTCGGCAGATCCGAGAGGTTGTCCAGCGTCAGCGGAACGACCCTCCGTCCCACGCCCGCACCTCCTCCTCCAGGCGGAAACCGTCCAGACCCCAGTCTGCTCCGCCCAACGGAACGGGTGCACGTTTCACGTGAAACATGCACCCGTGGAACGCCGTCCGGGACCGCCGGTCAGGACAGCGACAGGCCCTGCTCGCCGGGGGCCAGGCTGTCCAGGATCCGGTTCAGGTCCTCGACCGAACCGAACTCCAGTACCACCTTGCCCCGGCCGAACTTGCCGTCGCGCTGCGCGACCTCGACCTTGACCCGGGTCTCGAAGCGGTCCGAGAGCCGCCCGGCCAGCTCGTCGAAGGCCGGGGAGGGCAGCTGGGCCCCGCGCGACGGGGCCTTCTTCGGCTTCGGCTCGGTGCCCGCCAGCAGCTGGGCCACCTCCTCGGTGCTGCGCACCGACAGCTCCTCGGCCACCACCCGCTCGGCCAGCTTCTCCTGCCGCTCGGCGTCCGGCACCATCAGGATCGCCTTGGCGTGCCCCGCGGTGATCACCCCGGCCGCCACCTTCAGCTGTACCGAGACCGGCAGCTTCATCAGCCGCAGCGTGTTGGAGACGTGCGAACGGGACTTGCCGACCCGGCTCGCCAACTGGTCGTGGGTGCAGGCGAAGTCGCGCAGCAGCTGGTCGTAGGCGGCGGCCTCCTCCAGCGAGTTCAGCTCGGCGCGGTGCAGGTTCTCCAGCAGCGCGTCCAGCAGCAGCTTGTCGTCCTCGGTGGCCCGGACGATCGCCGGGATGACGTCCAGCCCGGCGATCCGGGAGGCCCGCCAGCGGCGCTCACCCATGATCAGCTCGTAGCGCTCCGGTCCGGTCTGACGGACCACCACGGGCTGGAGCAGGCCGACCTCCTTGATCGAGGCGACCAGTTCGGCGAGCTTCTCCTCGTCGAACACCTCGCGCGGCTGGCGCGGGTTGGGGCTGATCGACTCCAGCGGCAGCTCGGCGAACCGGGCGCCGTTCACCGGGGCCAGCGCCGCCTCCAGGACGCTGCGGCGCTGGTCGCCGGCCAGCTCCCGCAGGCTCTCCGCGGCGGCCTTGGCCGCCACCGTGCCGCGGTCGGTCGGCACCACCGGCGCCGCCGCGACGGGCGCGGCCTCGGCCGGCTCGGCCGGAGCTCCCCCGGCGGCCGGCTGGGTCGCCGGGATCAGCGCCCCCAGACCCCTGCCCAGACCCCTGCGCGTGCCACTCACCGGTTGCCCTCCATCGAACTGTGCTGTGCCGTCGGCGCGGACGTCTCCCCGCCGCTCTGCGGCGGAACGACCGCCGCGTTCGCCCGGTGCCGACCGACCGTCGGCTTGGCGACCTCGGCCCGCAGCGCCAGCTCGCGGGCCGCCTCCAGGTAGGAGAGCGCGCCGGTGGAGCCGGGGTCGTAGGACAGGACGGTCTGCCCGTAGCTGGGGGCCTCGGAGATGCGCACCGACCGCGGGATCGCGGTGGCCAGCACCTCCTTCTCGAAGTGCGCCCGCACCTCCTCGGCGACCTGCGCGGCCAGCCTGGTCCGGGCGTCGTACATGGTGAGCAGGATGGTCGACACGTGCAGCGACGGGTTCAGGTGCGCCCGCACCAGCTCCACGTTGCGCAGCAGCTGGCCCAGGCCCTCCAGCGCGTAGTACTCGCACTGGATCGGGATCAGCACCTCCTGGCCGGCCACCATCGCGTTGACGGTGAGCAGGCCCAGCGAGGGCGGGCAGTCGATCAGGACGTAGTCGAGCGGCTGCTCGTACGCGGCGATGGCACGCTGCAGCCGGCTCTCCCGGGCGACCAGCGAGACCAGCTCGATCTCGGCGCCCGCCAGGTCGATGGTGGCCGGGCAGCAGAACAGCCCCTCCACGTCGACCACCGGCTGCACCACGTCGGCCAGCGGCTTGCCCTCGACCAGCACGTCGTAGATCGACGGCACCTCGGCGTGGTGGTCGATGCCGAGCGCGGTCGAGGCGTTGCCCTGCGGGTCGAGGTCGATGACCAGCACCCGCAGCCCGTGCATGGCCAGCCCGGCGGCCAGGTTGACGGTGGTGGTGGTCTTGCCCACCCCGCCCTTCTGGTTGGCGACCACCATCACCCGGGTCGCGGCGGGCCGGGGCAGCGCCTCCCCGGTGTGCCCGGCAACCGGGACGGCGGCGGACGCGGCCCGTGCGACGGGGGTGTCATCCACCTGATCGACGATCTCCGACTCCTGCATGGGGGTCAGTGTTTCACGTGAAACCGGGGCCGCGACAGTCACCTCCGGATGACTGTCCCGGGTCCGGTTGCGGTCTTGATCCAGTACGCCGGAGAGCAGGAAGCGACGTTTCACGTGAAACACGATGCCCGGAATGTCATGATCCGCCGGGCCGACACTCCGAGCCCGCCCGAACCGAAACGGGGCGGGCGGCCCCTCGGCCACCCGCCCCGAACACCAGTGCCAGCCGGGCCCGACGGACCCGCCGCACCCGCTCCGGCTCGACCCCGCCGCCACCCGCTCCGGCTCGACCCCGCCGCCACCCGCTCCGGCTCGGCGTCATCCGCTCCGGCTCAGCGCCGCCCGCGGCTCCCGCCGCGCCGCCCGGCGCCCTCGCCACCCTTGCCACCGCGTCCGGCCCGGGCCGCCCTGGCCCGCCGGGTGGCCGCCTTGACGCCGCCGGGGCTCTCCCCCGCCTCCACCCGGACCACCCGGGTCGGGGTCACCAGCACGCCCTCGCCGACCCCGATCACCGACCACTTCACCGCGCCGAGCCGGGCCAGCGCCGCCCGCGACTCCGCCAGCTCCTGCTCGGCGGTGTCGCCCTTCAGCGCCAGCATCTGGCCGTAGGGCCGCAGCAGCGGCATGCCCCAGCCGGCCAGCCGGTCCAGCGGCGCGACCGCGCGGGCGGTCACCACGTCCACCGCCAGCTTGCCGATCGTCTCCTCGGCCCGGCCGCGCAGCACCGTGACGTTCTCCAGACCGAGCTCGCGCACCACCTCCTCCAGGAAGGTGGTGCGCCGCAGCAGCGGCTCCAGCAGGGTCACCGACACGTCCGGCCGGGCCAGCGCCACCGGGATGCCCGGCAGCCCGGCGCCCGAACCGACGTCGCACAGCGAGACCCCGGCGGGCAGCAGCTCGGCCAGCACCGCGCAGTTGAGCACGTGCCGGTCCCACAGCCGGGGCACCTCGCGCGGGCCGATCAGCCCGCGCTGCACCCCTGCGGTCGCCAGCAGCTCGGTGTAGCGCACGGCCAGCGGCAGCCGATCGCCGAAGATCCGTCCCGCCGCCTCCGGTGCCTGACCCGGCCCCTCCAGCGGCGCCTCGGACTCCGTGCCGTCCCTGTCCATCTCTGCCTCTCCGCTCACCGTCGAATCCACCCGCCCTACCAGCACTGTTCCACGTGAAACACCACTCCGCCGCAGAGCCGACGACCCCGCCCGCGCGAGGCGGGCGGGGTCGGACGCCGGAACGGCAACACCACCGGCGTCAGGCCGGCAGCACGACCACGCAGCGCTGGGGCTCCTCGCCCTCCGACTCGCTGCGCAGCCCCGCGGCGGCCACCGCGTCGTGCACCACCTTGCGCTCGAACGGGGTCATCGGCCGCAGCTTGACCTGCTCGCCGGTGCCCTTGACCCGCTCGGCGGCCTCCGCGCCCAGCTCCGCGAGCTCGGCCCGCTTGCGCGCCCGGAAGCCCGCGACGTCCAGCATCAGGCGGCTGCGCTCACCGGTCTCCCGGTGCACGGCCAGCCGGGTCAGCTCCTGGAGCGCCTCCAGCACCTCGCCGTCCTGGCCCACCAGCCGCTGCAGCGTCCGGTCGTCGCCCTCGCCGACGATGGAGACCAGCGCCCGGTCCCCCTCGACGTCCATGTCGATGTCGCCGTCCAGGTCCGCGATGTCCAGCAGACCCTCCAGGTAGTCGGCGGCGATGTCACCCTCGTGCTCCAGACGCGAGAGGACGCTCTCACCGGCCGGGGCGGTGTCGACGGCGGAGGTGGTGCCATCCGTCACAGGTGGACTCCTTCGGAAACGAGGCCCTCGGGTGGGGCCGGGAACGAGGGTGGGTGACTACTTCTTCTTCGGCCGCTGGCCGCCCTGGCCACCGCGCCGCGGCTGCTGGCGCTGGCCCTGGCCCGGCTGGGCCCCCGGCTTCGGCCCGCCCGCCTTCGTACCGGACTTCCCGGCCGACGCGGCCCCGGCCGGGGTGGCCCGCGCCTCGTCAGCCGCCGTGTCCTGCGCGTCCTGCGCGTCCGGGTGCTCCCCGGTCTGCGCCTGGTGGGTCGCGGACGCCTGCCGCTGCGCCTTGCTCTGCTTGCGCGGCTGCTGCCGGCGCACCTGCACGCTCTCCTCGACCGCCGCCTGGGCGTCGGCCGCCGCGCCGCCCTTGGAACCGCCCTTGAGCATCGCCGCCAGGCCGGCCTTCTGGATCGAGCCGTCCGGGTTGATCCGGCCCTGCTTCTTCAGCCGGGCCTGGCGCTCGTCCCACGCCTTGCTGCCCGGCGTCGGGTTGTTGCGGATCACGACCAGCTGCTGGCCCATCGACCAGACGTTGGTGGTCAGCCAGTAGACCAGCACACCGACCGGGAAGTTGATGCCCATCACGGCGAACATCACCGGGAAGACGTACATCAGCATCTTCTGCTGCTGCATGAACGGCGTCTTGACCGACAGGTCGACGTTCTTGGTCATCAGCTGGCGCTGGGTGACGAACTGGGACAGCGACATCAGCACGATCATGACCGCGCAGACGATCTGGATCTGGACGCTGTCCGCGCCGACGAACTTGGCCGACAGCGGGGCGCCGAAGATGCGCGCCCGCTGGGCGCTCTCCAGCAGCGGCGTGTTGATGACGCCGATCGTCTTGTCGATGGCGATCGAGTGGAGCACGCCGTAGAGGGCGGTGAAGAACGGCGCCTGCACGAGGATCGGAAGGCACGAGGAGAACGGGTTGGTGCCCGCCTCCTTGTACAGCTTCATCATCTCTTCGGACTGGCGCTGCTTGTCGTTCTTGTAGCGCTCCTGGATGGCCTTCATCTTCGGCTGGATCGCCTGCATGGCCCGGGTCGCCTTGATCTGCTTCACGAAGAGCGGGATCAGGCAGATCCGGATGACGACCACCATCATCACGATGGACAGGCCCCACGCCAGGCCGCCGTCCGGATCGAAGACGTGGCTGAACAGCGAGTGGAACTGGACGATGATCCAGGACACCGCTGTGTAGAGGGGACTCAGAAAGCCGAGGATCACCGGTCAGACTCCTTGGACATCGGGCTTCGCCACCGGCTCCGGCTCGGCGGTCCCGCTCGTGGGGTTCAGCAGATTGCGCAGCCGGCGGTGCCACACCGGGTGCTTTCGCGGCGGAACATGGTCGACCCCACCGGGAGACCAAGGATTGCAGCGCAGGATGCGCCAGACGGTCAGCCAACCGCCCTTGATCGCGCCGTGGACGCGAACCGCCTCGTACCCGTAGCGCGAGCACGAGGGGTAATAACGGCACACCGGACCGAGCAGCGGACTGATGGTCCACTGGTAGAGCCTGATCAGGCCCATCAGCAGGTACTTCATCGCCCTGTTCCCGTCGGGGCACTGCCGGTCGGTTCGGACCTGAGCAGGCGGCGCAGTGCCGCGTCCAGGTCGTGTTCGAGATCCTGGTAGGGAGCCGTCGCCGCAGCCGGCAGCGCCCTTACCACTATCAGGCTACCTGCGGGGAACCGGGACAGGCGCTCTCGGACCAAGTGACGCAGGCGACGCTTGACCGCGTTGCGGACCACGGCCGGCCCCACGGCCTTGCTCACGACGAAACCCGCACGCGCCGAAGGGGGCCCTTCGGCGACGTGCGGGTGGAAGTCGCTGTTCCGGTCGGCCCCCGTGTCGGGCGCCACCTCTCTGTGGAGGTGGACCACCAGCAGGGGCCGACCGGCGCGACGACCGCGTTTCACCGCGGTCGTGAAGTCCTGGCGCCGCCGCAGCCGATTCTCGGTGGGCAGCACTGCAGACCCTCTGCGCGGATCAGGCGGACAGGGCGCTGCGGCCCTTGGCGCGACGCGACGCCAGGATGGCGCGGCCGGCGCGGGTACGCATACGCAGCCGGAAGCCGTGGGTCTTGGCGCGACGACGGTTGTTCGGCTGGAAGGTGCGCTTGCTCACTCGGGGGCTCCTGGGGTGAATCGTAGGATGACGGGGAATCGCTTGGCCGTCACCGTGCGTCCGCGCGATCTCCCCTTGCACTGGGAAATCCGGACCCCGACACCCAGATCTGCTGGGCTGGGACCACCACGGCGCCCGTGCTGCGCGCGTCATGGAAGCGGGCGGACCCGCGGACATGCGGCAGCGGCCATCGACAACTCGACCTGGTTACGGTACGCGGGAGCGGGTCCGAGGGTCAAACCAGGTGGCCGCCACGCCGTTACCCACAGCCTGTGGACAGAAACTTGAATCAGCTCTGCGCGCTGACTACCGTTGCAGGACTTGTCTCTTTTGTTCTCCGCCCGTGGCCGCCCCGGTGAGGCGGCACCCGGACCTCCCGTCCTGACCTGCCTGGCTCCCCCTGCTCGGGGAACGAGAAAGCGTGTACCAGTGGCTGATGTCAACAGCGATCTCGTCCTGATGTGGTCGAGGGTCGTCGAGCGACTGGTCAGCGACAGCGATGTCGTGGAGAAGGACAAGAACTGGGTGCGGCGCACCCAGCCGATGTGGATGATGCACGACACCGCCCTGCTCGCGGCGCCCAACGAGTTCGCCAAGCAGGTGCTGGAGGGCCGGCTGCTGCCGCAGCTGACCGAGGCCATCTCGCAGGAGTTCGGCCGCCAGGTCCGGATCGCGGTGATGGTGGACGCCACCGCCGCCCCGGCAGGCGAGCCCGACCCGGAGTCGGACCTCGACCACGAGCCCGTCCCGGAGTGGCCGCACCCGCGCCCCGAGCCGTCGTACCCGGCGCACGCCGAGCAGCCCTATTCGGCGCACGCCGAGCAGCCCTACCCGGTCCGGACCGAGCAGCCCTACCCGGGCGGCGGGCCCGGCTACCAGCAGCCCGGGCCGCCGCCCGGGAGCTGGCCGGGCCGGGGCGGGGACGACTACCAGCGCTCGGCGTACCCGCCCCCCGGCTACCCGGCGGCCGAGCCCTACCGGACGCCCGCGCAGGCCCCGTACCGCGACCACCAGCCCGGCGCGGAGGCCGGCGGCTGGGGGGAGCCGGCCCCGCTGCCCGAGCGGCGGCCCGACCCGGCCCCGCGGCGCTCGCACCGGCCGGGCCCGGACTCGGCGCAGGGCGACCTGTTCGGCGGGGCGCTCGGCTCCCCGGACGAGGACCGGCCGCGCCAGGGCGGCTCCCGGCGCGGCGCCCGCCCCGCCGCGCAGCAGCACGCCCAGGTCGAACGGACCCCCGGCGTCCCGGCCCCGCCCGGCGCTCCCCCGGCCGGCGGCCCGCGCAAGGACGAGCCGAACGCCCGGCTGAACCCCAAGTACCTGTTCGACACCTTCGTGATCGGCGCCTCCAACCGCTTCGCGCACGCCGCGGCGGTGGCGGTCGCCGAGGCGCCCGCCAAGGCGTACAACCCGCTCTTCGTCTACGGCGAGTCCGGGCTCGGCAAGACCCACCTGCTGCACGCCATCGGGCACTACTCGCGCAGCCTGTTCCCGGGCACCCGGGTGCGGTACGTGAGCTCGGAGGAGTTCACCAACGAGTTCATCAACTCGATCCGGGACGGCAAGGCGGACGCGTTCCGCAAGCGCTACCGGGACATCGACATCCTGCTGGTCGACGACATCCAGTTCCTGGCCAGCAAGGAGTCGACGCAGGAGGAGTTCTTCCACACCTTCAACACCCTGCACAACGCCAACAAGCAGATCGTCCTCTCGTCGGACCGGCCGCCCAAGCAGCTGATCACCCTGGAGGACCGGCTCCGCAACCGCTTCGAGTGGGGGCTGATCACCGACGTCACCCCGCCGGAGCTGGAGACCCGGATCGCGATCCTGCGCAAGAAGGCGATCCAGGAGCAGCTGAACGCCCCGGCCGACGTGCTGGAGTTCATCGCCTCCCGGATCACCCGGAACATCCGGGAGCTGGAGGGCGCGCTGATCCGGGTCACCGCCTTCGCCAACCTGAACCGGGCCCCGGTGGACCTGGAGCTGGCCGGCATCGTCCTGAAGGACCTGATCCCGGGCGGGGACGAGGACGCGGGGCCGGAGATCACCGCGCAGGTGATCATGCAGCAGACCGCCGCGTACTTCGGGCTGGGCGTGGAGGACCTGTGCGGCTCCTCCCGCAGCCGGGTGCTGGTGACCGCCCGGCAGATCGCGATGTACCTGTGCCGGGAGCTGACCGACCTGTCGCTGCCGAAGATCGGTGCCCAGTTCGGCGGCCGGGACCACACCACGGTGATGCACGCGGACCGCAAGATCCGCTCGCTGATGGCCGAGCGCCGGTCCATCTACAACCAGGTCACCGAGTTGACCAACCGCATCAAGAGCTAGCTAACAAAACCGGGGCACCGCGGGGACCGACCGGACCGCGGTCGGCTCGAAGGCTCAAAAGCCTTGAGCAGAGCGGTAGTTGACGTATCGAAGGGGAGTCGGGCCGAGGCGGCCCGGCTCCCCTTTCGGCTGCCCGGAGCGTTGCCCGGACGACCTGAGCGTTACCCGGACGAGTGGTGCGCGTGCGGCGGGGAGCACTCGTCCGGGTGGCCGGGCCGCCCTTCGGCGGACCGCGGCGGGGGCCCTGTAGTAGGGGCGGGCCGCGGGCGGCCGATCGAACGCGGCGGTGCCCGCCCGGCCGGCCGGATCCGTTCGGTCGGGGCCGGCCCTGGGCCGAACGGGGGTGTGGAAGGGCTTCCGGCGGGGCAGAAACACCCGGAACGGCCCCTTGCGCGGGCCCTTCGCACCGGCGAACGTTTGCGCGGCAAATCGAACGGTTCGGGTGCGCACCCCCGGTTGTCCACAGGAACGGGTGGGTTTTCCCCGTCCACAGGGTGCACAGCGGCCGGTTATCCCGAGGTTCCTCCACAGCCCCGACCGGGCTACGCTCTTCCGCGCAGGTCAACCCCCTGGGGGCTTGTGCACAACAGTTATCCACAGCCTGTGGAGAACTGAGGGGGCGTCAGCCGGTCCACGGAGTTATCCACCGGCTGTCCACAGGAATGGCCGAGTTATCCCCAGGTTTTCCACAGCTCTGTCCACAGTTCGGCAACATCAACGCGTCCGTCACCCCTGCGTGTGAAAGGCGTCACGTGATGTTGATCCGGGCCGGTGGATAACTCTCCCGTTTTCTGTGGAAACAGCTGTGGATAACCTGTGGATACTCAGCGTGCCCTGTGGATTACTCTCCGCTGTCCACAGGAGGGCCTGGTTGTCCACAGCCGCCATCCACAGGACCTGTGGACAAAATCTGGCCGCTGACCTGCGAAAACGGGGTTATCCACGGTATCCACAGGCCCTACTACTACTGCTACACATAGAGAGCTCGGAACTTGATCAACAGTGGGGGTGGCCCGAATCTGTGGACAACCGGGCCCCGACATTTGTTCGGCTCGCTTGTGCCCATCTGCCCCGGCTGTCAGCCGAGTACGTCAGACTGTCCTTCGGCAACCGGGAGCAGGACGGGGCGGAGCTGATCCGCCCGACCGGTCGCCGAACGGGATCAGACGATCGACAGCACGGGCCGGCGGTACCGGCCGGCCGTGCGGCGAGATGCAGCCAGGAGGCGGTTACCGGTGAAGTTCCGGGTGGAGCGTGATGTCCTCGCGGAGGCGGTGGCCTGGGCTGCCCGCAGCCTCCCCGCGCGGCCGCCGGTGCCGGTGCTGGCCGGCCTGCTGCTGACCGCGCAGGAGGGCACCCTGGCGCTCTCCGGTTTCGACTACGAGGTCTCCGCCCGGGTCGAGCTGGAGGCGGACGTCGAGGAGGCCGGCACCGTCCTGGTCTCCGGTCGCCTGCTGAACGACATCTCGCGCAACCTGCCGAACCGCCCGGTGGAGATCTCCACCGACGGCGCCCGGGTCAGCGTGGTCTGCGGCAGCTCGCGCTTCACGCTGCCGACCCTGCCGGTCGACGAGTACCCGGCGCTGCCCCAGATGCCGACCGCCACCGGCACCGTCCCGGGCGACGTGTTCGCCTCGGCGGTCAGCCAGGCCGCGGTCGCCGCCGGCCGCGACGACACCCTGCCGGTGCTCACCGGCGTCCGGGTCGAGATCAACGGCAGCGGGATCACCCTGGCCGCCACCGACCGGTACCGCTTCGCCGTCCGCGAGCTGCTCTGGAAGCCCGAGCAGGACGACATCAACGCGGTCGCGCTCGTCCCCGCCAAGACCCTGCAGGACATCGCCAAGTCGCTGGGCAGCGGCGACCAGGTCACCATCGCGCTGTCCGCCGGCGGCGCGGGCGAGGGTCTGATCGGCTTCGAGGGCGCCGGCCGGCGCACCACCACCCGCCTGCTGGAGGGCGAGTTCCCCAAGTTCCGGTCGATCTTCCCGACCGAGTTCTCGGCGGTCGCCGCGGTGCAGACCCAGCCCTTCCTGGAGGCGCTCAAGCGCGTCTCGCTGGTGGCCGAGCGCAACACCCCGGTCCGGCTGAACTTCGAGCAGGGCGTGCTCACCCTGGAGGCCGGCTCGGGCGACGACGCGCAGGCCACCGAGCGGATCGACGCCGACCTGGAGGGCGACGACATCTCGATCGCCTTCAACCCCGGCTACCTGGAGGAGGGGCTCAAGGCGATCGACGCCGGCTACGCGCAGCTGAGCTTCACCACCCCGACCAAGCCGGCCCTGCTCACCGGCAAGGCCGCGGTCGACGCGGAGCCGGACGAGGCCTACCAGTACCTGATCATGCCGGTCCGCCTCTCCGGCTGACCGGCCACCCGTCCACCAGGGGCGCGAGGGGCGACCGCCCCCGCGCCCCTGTGGCTGCCCGGCGCTCCCTCCCCGTCGGCGTAGGCTCAGTGGGTGCGGCAACGGCGCCGCCATCAGGCACGACACCACAGTGAAGGACTTGTCATGGAGCTCGGCCTCATCGGTCTCGGCAAGATGGGCGGCAACATGCGCGAGCGCATCCGCCGCGCCGGCCACACCGTCACCGGCTACGACCGCAACCCGGACCTCGCCGACGTCGACAGCATCGAGCAGCTGGTCGCCAAGCTGGAGGCGCCCCGCGTGGTGTGGGTGATGGTCCCGGCCGGCGGCCCGACCCAGGAGACCGTCGAGCGCCTGGCCGACCTGCTCTCCCCCGGCGACGTGGTGGTCGACGGCGGCAACTCGCGCTGGACCGACGACGTCAAGCACGCCGAGCTGCTGGCCGAGAAGGGCATCGGCTTCGTCGACTGCGGCGTCTCCGGCGGCGTCTGGGGCCTGGAGAACGGCTACGCGCTGATGTACGGCGGCGAGGCCGCCGACGTGGCCAAGGTGCAGTCGGTCTTCGACGCGCTCAAGCCCGAGGGCGACTTCGGCTCGGTGCACGCCGGCAAGGTCGGCGCCGGCCACTTCGCCAAGATGGTCCACAACGGCATCGAGTACGCGATGATGCAGGCCTTCGCCGAGGGCTGGGAGCTGCTGGAGGCCGCCCCCGAGGTCACCGACGTGCGCGAGGTGTTCCGCAGCTGGCAGGAGGGCACCGTCATCCGCTCCTGGCTGCTCGACCTGGCGGTCCGGGCGCTGGACGACGACGAGCACCTGGCCAAGCTCAAGGGCTGGGCCGCCGACTCCGGCGAGGGCCGCTGGACGGTCGAGGCCGCGATCGACCACGCGGTGCCGCTGCCCGCGATCACCGCCTCGCTGTTCGCCCGGTTCGCCTCCCGGCAGGACGACTCCCCGCAGATGAAGATGATCGCCGCGCTGCGCAACCAGTTCGGCGGCCACGCGGTCGAGTCCAAGTAAGCACCCCCGGACAGAAGGCGAGCGCAGTCCACCGTCATGCACGTCGCGCACCTGTCGCTCGCCGACTTCCGTTCCTACGCCCGGGTCGAGGTCCCGCTCGACCCGGGCGTCACCGCGTTCGTCGGCCCCAACGGGCAGGGCAAGACCAACCTGGTCGAGGCGGTCGGCTACGTCGCGACCCTGGGCAGCCACCGGGTGGCCACCGACGCCCCGCTGATCCGGCTCGGCGCCGAGCGGGCGGTGATCCGGGCGAACGTGGTCTCCCAGGGCGGCCGCTCCACCCTGGTCGAGCTGGAGCTCACCGCCGGCAAGGCCAACCGGGCCCGGCTGAACCGCTCCGACAGCGTCCGCCCGCGCGACGTGCTGGGCGTGCTGCGCACCGTGCTGTTCGCCCCCGAGGACCTCGCCCTGGTGAAGGGCGACCCGGCCGAGCGCCGGCGCTTCCTGGACGAGCTGCTGACCGCCCGGGCCCCCCGGCTGGCCGGGGTGCGCTCCGACTACGAGCGGGTGCTCAAGCAGCGCAACGCCCTGCTGCGGACCGCCGCGGCGGCCCGCCGGGCCGGCGGCGGCAAGGCCGCCGACCTGGCCACCCTGGAGGTCTGGGACGGCCACCTGGCCCGGTCCGGCGCCGAGTTGACCGCCTTCCGGATCCAACTGGTGGCCGCCCTGCAGCCGCTGGTCGCCGAGGCGTACCGCCAGCTCGCCCCCGGCGCCGGCGACACCGTGCTGGAGTACCGCTCCTCCTTCGAGGGCGAGCTGCCCACCAGCCGCGAACAGGCCGAGCAGCAGCTGCTGGAGGCCCTGCGCGGGATGCGCCGGCAGGAGATCGAGCGCGGCCTGACCCTGGTCGGCCCGCACCGCGACGAGCTGCTGCTGCGGCTGGGCCCGCTGCCCGCCAAGGGCTACGCCAGCCACGGCGAGTCCTGGTCCTACGCGCTGGCGCTGCGGCTGGCCTCGTACGAGCTGCTGCGGGCCGAGGGCGGCGAGCCGGTGCTGGTGCTGGACGACGTGTTCGCCGAGCTGGACGCCCGCCGCCGGGACCGGCTGGCCGAGCTGGTGGCCGGCGGCGAGCAGGTGCTGGTCACCGCCGCGGTGGCCGAGGACGTGCCGAAGGCGCTGAACGGGGCCCGGTACGGCGTCTCGGGCGGCACAGTGGACCGGCTGACCCCGTGAGCCCCGGGAACCACGTACCCTGGGCGGCTCGTCGGAGGAGTCGTCCACAGCCTGGAGATGGAGCGTGATGGCGGAGGGGCCGGAGCTTTCGGGGGTGGACCTGGCCCGGGTGGCGCTGCGCGCCGCCAAGGAGCAGGCCCGGCAGCGCGGGGAGCAGGTGCGCGAGCGGCGGGAGGCCAAGCGGACCGGGCTGCGCAGCGGTGCCCGCGCGGACGGCCGGGACCCGGTGCCGCTGGGGGCCGCGCTGAACCGGCTGATCACCGAGCGGGGCTGGGAGGCGCCCGCCGCGGTGGGCGGGGTGATGGGCCGCTGGTCGCAGATCGTCGGGCCGGACATCGCCGCGCACTGTGAGCCCAAGTCGTACGCGGAGGCCGAGGCGGTGCTCACCGTGCAGTGCGACTCCACCGCCTGGGCGACTCAACTACGGCTGCTGGCGCGGCAGTTGGTGGCCCGGCTGAATCACGAGCTGGGGCACGGCACGGTCCGGGTGATCAAGGTGCTGGGGCCGGATGCCCCGGTGCGCGGTTACGGGCGGTTGCGGGCGCCCGGCAGCAAGGGCCCGGGTGACACCTGGGGCTGACCCCGGTGCGGCGGACCGGGATCTTCCGGAATCGCTGGCGGCCCGTCCAGGCGCTCTGAGCCCCCCTGTCGAGTATCGGGACACGTCCCGAGGGGATTCAGGGCGGCACATCTGCCCTCAGAGGCTGCCAAACGCCCCTCTCTGTCGGTCGTACCGGTAGACTGAAGCGTAAACACCGTTGCGTGGAGCAACAGAGTCGAAACGCCGTGGTCGCACACCTGCCCGGGCAAGCGGGGAGGGGCGCGGCCCGCGCTGTGCCAGAGAGGGCGCTTCGTGGCCGATTCCGGCAACCCCAGCCAGACCCCAGACCCGTCCGACCAGAAGGCCTACGACGCCAGCGCGATCCAGGTGCTGGAGGGCCTCGACGCCGTCCGCAAGCGCCCGGGCATGTACATCGGCTCGACCGGTGAGCGCGGCCTGCACCACCTCGTGTACGAGATCGTCGACAACTCCGTCGACGAGGCGCTGGCGGGCCACGCCGACACCATCGGCGTCACGATCCTGGCCGACGGCGGCGTGCGGGTGGTGGACAACGGCCGCGGCATCCCGGTCGGCATCATGCCGGGCCAGGACAAGCCCGCCGTCGAGGTCGTGCTGACCGTGCTGCACGCGGGCGGCAAGTTCGGCGGCGGCGGCTACGCGGTCTCCGGCGGTCTGCACGGCGTCGGCATCTCGGTGGTGAACGCGCTCTCCACCCGCCTTGCGGTGGACATCAGCACCGACGGCGCGCGCTGGACGCAGGAGTACAAGTCCGGTGCCCCGACCGCCCCGCTGGTCCGGCACGAGGAGACCTCGGAGACCGGCACCACGGTCACCTTCTGGGCCGACCCGGACATCTTCGAGACGACCGTCTACTCCTTCGAGACGCTCTCCCGGCGCTTCCAGGAGATGGCCTTCCTCAACAAGGGCCTGACGATCGTGCTGACCGACGAGCGCCCCGAGCACCTGGACGAGGAGGGCAACCCGCTCTCCGTCACCTACCGGTACGACGGCGGCATCGCGGACTTCGTGGCCCACCTCAACTCCCGCAAGGGCGAGCCGGTCCACCCCTCGGTGATCGACTTCGAGGCCGAGGACAAGGACAAGACGATCTCGGCCGAGATCGCCATGCAGTGGAACTCGTCCTACACCGAGGGCGTGTACTCGTTCGCCAACACCATCCACACCCACGGCGGCGGCACCCACGAGGAGGGCTTCCGGTCCGCGCTCACCGGTCTGATGAACCGGTACGCGCGCGACAAGAAGCTGCTGCGCGAGAAGGACGACAACCTCTCCGGCGAGGACATCCGCGAGGGCCTGACCGCGATCATCTCGGTCAAGCTCGGCGAGCCGCAGTTCGAGGGCCAGACCAAGGACAAGCTCGGCAACACCGAGGCCAAGACCTTCGTCCAGAAGGTGGTCAACGAGCACCTGGCCGACTGGCTGGACCGCAACCCCAACGAGGCGGCGGACATCGTCCGCAAGTCGATCCAGGCCGCCAGCGCCCGGGTCGCCGCCCGCAAGGCCCGCGACCTGACCCGGCGCAAGGGCCTGCTGGAGTCGGCCTCGCTGCCCGGCAAGCTCTCGGACTGCCAGTCCAAGGACCCGGCCGAGTGCGAGATCTTCATCGTCGAGGGCGACTCGGCCGGCGGCTCCGCCAAGCAGGGCCGCGACCCGCGTACCCAGGCGATCCTCCCGATCCGCGGCAAGATCCTGAACGTCGAGAAGGCCCGGATCGACAAGGTGCTGCAGAACACCGAGGTCCAGGCGCTGATCTCGGCCTTCGGCTGCGGCATCCAGGAGGACTACGACGCCGAGAAGCTGCGGTACCACAAGATCGTGCTGATGGCCGACGCCGACGTCGACGGACAGCACATCCGCACCCTGCTGCTGACCCTGCTGTTCCGCTTCATGCGCCCGCTGGTCGAGTCCGGGTACGTCTACCTGGCGATGCCCCCGCTGTACAAGATCAAGTGGGGCCGGGACGAGTTCGAGTACGCCTACTCCGACCGCGAGCGCGACGCGCTGATCGCGGCCGGCGTCGAGGCCGGCCGCCGGCTCCCGAAGGACGACGCGATCCAGCGCTTCAAGGGCCTCGGCGAGATGAACGCCGAGGAGCTGCGCGTCACCACCATGGACGCCGCGCACCGCCTGCTGCTCCAGGTCACCCTGGAGGACGCCGCCCGCGCCGACGACCTGTTCTCCGTCCTGATGGGCGAGGACGTCGAGGCCCGCCGCTCCTTCATCCAGCGCAACGCGAAGGACGTCCGCTTCCTGGACGTCTGACGTCCGCCCAGGATCGTTGAAAGGAAACTGACCACCAGTGGTCGACGACAACCGTCCGGACGGCGGCGAGCAGCCCGCGGACAGCACCCTCCTCCCCGCCCAGAGCGGCAACCGGGTCGAGCTCATCGAGCTCGAGACCGAGATGCAGCGCTCCTACCTCGACTACGCGATGAGCGTCATCGTCTCGCGCGCCCTGCCCGAGGTCCGCGACGGCCTCAAGCCGGTGCACCGCCGGGTGCTCTACGCGATGTACGACGGCGGCTACCGGCCCGAGAAGGGCTACTACAAGTGCGCCCGCGTGGTCGGCGACGTGATGGGCAACTACCACCCGCACGGCGACACCTCGATCTACGACACCCTGGTCCGCCTCGCCCAGACCTGGTCGATGCGGATGCCGCTGGTCGACGGCAACGGCAACTTCGGCTCCCCGGGCAACGACCCGGCCGCGGCGATGCGCTACACCGAGTGCAAGATGATGCCGCTGGCGATGGAGATGATGCGCGACATCGACGAGGAGACCGTCGACTTCGCCGCCAACTACGACGGCCGGCAGCAGGAGCCGACCGTCCTGCCCTCGCGCATCCCCAACCTGCTGGTCAACGGCGCCACCGGCATCGCGGTCGGCATGGCCACCAACATCCCGCCGCACAACCTGCGCGAGGTCGCCTCCGGCGCGCTCTGGGCGCTGGAGCACCCCGAGGCCAGCAACGAGGAGCTGCTGGAGGCCCTGATCGAGCGGATCAAGGCCCCCGACTTCCCGACCGGCGCGCTGATCGTCGGCCGCCGCGGCATCGAGGAGGCCTACCGCACCGGCCGCGGCTCGATCACCATGCGCGCGGTGGTCGAGGTCGAGGAGATCCAGGGCCGCCAGTGCCTGGTGATCACCGAGCTGCCGTTCCAGGTCAACCCGGACAACCTCGCGCTGAAGATCGCCGACCTGGTCAAGGACGGCCGGATCGCCGGCATCGCCGACGTCCGCGACGAGTCCTCCTCGCGCACCGGCCAGCGCCTGGTCATCGTGCTCAAGCGGGACGCGGTCGCCAAGGTCGTGCTCAACAACCTGTACAAGCACACCGACCTGCAGACCAACTTCGGCGCCAACATGCTGGCCCTGGTCGACGGCGTGCCACGCACCCTCTCGCTGGACGCCTTCATCCGGCACTGGGTCGCCCACCAGATCGAGGTCATCGTCCGCCGGACCACCTTCCGGCTGCGCAAGGCCGAGGAGCGCGCGCACATCCTGCGCGCCCTGCTCAAGGCGCTCGACCAGATCGACGCGGTGATCGCGCTGATCCGCGCCTCGGAGAGCGCCGAGGCCGCCCGCACCGGCCTGATGCGGCTGCTCGCCATCGACGAGCTCCAGGCCAACGCCATCCTGGAGATGCAGCTGCGCCGGCTCGCCGCCCTGGAGAGCGCCCGCATCCTCAGCGAGCACGACGAGCTCCAGGCCAAGATCAACGAGTACAACGCGATCCTCGCCTCGCCCTCCCGGCAGCGCGAGATCGTCTCCGAGGAGCTCACCGCGATCGTCGAGAAGTACGGCGACGAGCGGCGCTCCACCCTGATCCCCTCCGACGGCGACCTCTCGATCGAGGACCTCATCGCCGAGGAGGACATCGTGGTCACCATCACCCGCGGCGGCTACGTCAAGCGCACCCGCTCCGACCTCTACCGCTCGCAGAAGCGCGGCGGCAAGGGCGTGCGCGGCGCGCAGCTGAAGCAGGACGACCTCGTCGACCACTTCTTCGTGACCACCACCCACAACTGGATCCTGTTCTTCACCAACAAGGGCCGGGTCTACCGCGCCAAGGGCTACGAGCTGCCCGACGCCGGCCGCGACGCCCGCGGCCAGCACGTCGCCAACCTGCTGGCCTTCCAGCCGGAGGAGCACATCACCCAGGTGATGGCCGTGCGCACCTACGAGGACAAGCCGTACCTGGTCCTCGCCACCCGCGGCGGCCTGGTCAAGAAGACCCCGCTCAAGGACTACGACTCCCCGCGCTCCGGCGGCCTGATCGCGATCAACCTGCGCCAGGACGAGGAGGGCCGGGACGACGAGCTGATCGGCGCCGAGCTGGTCTCCGCCGAGGACGACCTGCTGCTGATCTCCCGGAAGGCCCAGTCGATCCGCTTCAAGGCGACCGACGAGGCGCTGCGCCCGATGAGCCGGGCCACCTCCGGGGTGAAGGGCATGTCCTTCCGCGAGGACGACGAACTGCTCTCGATGAACGTGGTGCGGCCCGGCACCTTCGTCTTCACCGCCACCGACGGCGGGTACGCGAAGCGGACCACGGTTGACGAGTACCGTGTCCAGGGACGCGGCGGTTTCGGTATCAAGGCGGCGAAGATCGTCGAGGGCCGGGGCTCGCTGGTCGGCGCCCTGGTCGTCGAGGAGACCGACGAGATCATGGCCATCACGCTGTCCGGCGGCGTGATCCGGACCAGGGTTTCCGAGGTGCGTGAAACCGGACGTGACACCATGGGCGTCCAACTGATCAACCTCGGAAAGCGCGACGCGGTGGTGGGCATGGCCCGCAACGCGGAGGCGGACGAGGAGGAGGGCGCGGACGAGGCCGTCGACGAGGCGGAGTCCGCGGCCACCGAGCAGGACGCGGACGGCGCGCCCGCCCAGGGCTGACGCACGGACGCGCACCGTGGTGCCCGCCCCGCCGGTGGCGGGGCGGGCACCACGGTCTGACCGCGGGCCACCGGGGTACGCGGAGCACGAGCACAACACGGACCAGGGCGGTGCGATCGCCCTGGCGGACGGTTCGGGAGGACCACGGTGAGCGGAGCCACGGGTGCTGGAGGTGCCACGGGCGGCCTGGCGGGCGGGCCGGGCGGAACCGCCCAGCAGTCCTACGGGGGCCAGACCCCGCCTCCCCCACCGAGCGCGCCGCCCGCGGGCGGCTTCTCCCAGCCCACCACCTACGCCAAGGGCCAGCCCACCCCGCCGCGCGGCACCCGCGTCCCGGGCGCTCCCGGCACCCCCGGCACCCCCGGGCAGAGCGGCGGCCAGCCCCGCCGCCCCGGCCCGTCCGGCGGCGGCACCGGCCGGACCCGCAAGGCCCGGCTGCGGGTCACCAAGGCCGACCCGTGGTCGGTGATGAAGGTCAGCTTCCTGCTCTCGCTGGCCCTCGGCGTGATCATCATCGTGGCCGCCGCGGTGCTCTGGATGACCCTGGACGGCCTCGGCGTCTTCTCCTCGCTGAGCAGCACCCTGAAGGACGTCACCGGCAGCGGCGGCGACAGCTCCGGCGCCTTCGACCTGATGGACTACATCGGGTTCGGCAAGGTCATGCTCTTCACCGTGCTGATCGCGCTGGTCGACATCGTCCTGATGACCGCGCTGGCCACCCTCGCCGCGTTCATCTACAACTCGGCGGCGGGCTTCACCGGCGGCATCGAACTGACCCTCGCCGAAGAAGACTGATTCCGCGTCAGCCGGGCGGAATTCCCGGGGCCCCGGAGGCTGTTGAAGCCTCCGGGGCCCTTCGTCGTCCCCGGTGCAATCGGGTGACCGCCCGGCGTGCCGGGGCCGCGTTCCGGCCCGCAGTGCAGAGACAGGTGGAAGAACGGGAACGGTCAGCGGGCCGCCCGGCCGCCTCCGGCGGTCACCGGGCGTCCCGGACGGGAACGACTGGTCGGAGGGGCCGTCATGGCGCAGCACGCACAGCAACTGGTCGACGCGGTGGAGGGACTGATCGGCCGTCCGATCCCGCTGCGGATCCGCGCCCGGGACGGCTCCGAGGCCGGCCCGTCCGGAGCCCCCACCATCGTCCTGCGCAACCGCCGCGCCCTGCGCCGGCTGCTCTGGTCCCCGGGCGAGCTCGGCCTGGCCCGCGCCTACGTCTCCGGGGACCTCGAAGTCGCCCCCGACACCGACCTGTACGAGGTGCTGGCCGCCGTCTCCTCCTTCGCCGAGGACCGGGACGCCCCCCGCCCGCAGGTCGGCCCGCGCCAGTACCTCGGCGCCCCCGGCCGCCGGCTGCTCGGCACGGCCCTGCGGCAGGGCATCCTCGGGCCGAACCCGGCACCCCCGGCCGAGGAGGTCGGGCGCCGCCGCGGCCGGCTGCACAGCCGCCACCGGGACCGCGCCGCGATCAGCCACCACTACGACGTCGGCAACAACTTCTACCGGCTCGTCCTCGGTCCCACCATGGTCTACTCCTGCGCCTACTGGGAGCCCGCCGCCAAGAGCCTGGAGGACGCCCAGACCGCCAAGCTCGACCTGATCTGCCGCAAGCTCGGCCTGCGCCCCGGCACGCGCCTGCTGGACGTCGGCTGCGGCTGGGGCTCGCTGGTCCTGCACGCCGCCCGCCACTACGGCGTCGAGGCGGTCGGGGTCTCCATCTCCACCGAGCAGGTCGCGCTGGCCCGGCAGCGGGTCGCGGAGGCCGGTCTCGCCGACCGGATCGAGATCCGGCTCCAGGACTACCGGGAGATCCCCGACGGCCCCTTCGACGCCATCTCCAGCGTCGGCATGGCCGAGCACGTCGGCTCCGCCCAGTACCTGGTCTACGCCCGCCACCTGTACGGCCTGCTCGCCCCCGGTGGACGCCTGCTCAACCACCAGATCGCCCGCCGCCCGCTGCCGCCCGGCGAGGCGTACCGGCTCTCCCCCTTCATCGACCGCTACGTCTTCCCCGACGGCGAGCTCTCCCCGGTCGGCACCACGGTCTCCCGGCTGGAGCAGGCCGGCTTCGAGGTCCGCGACGTCGAGGCCCTGCGCGAGCACTACGGCCGCACCCTGCGCGAGTGGGTCGCCAACCTGGAGGCGCACTGGCCCGAGGCCGTCGCCCTGGCCGGCCGCGGCCGGGCCCGGGTCTGGCGCCTCTACATGGCCGCCTCCGCCGTCTCCTTCGAGCAGAACCACATCGGCGTCAACCAGGTCCTCGCCGTCCGCCCCACCCCCGTCGGCGGCTCCGGCCTCCCCCCGACCCGCCCCGAGTGGCTCGCCGAGTCCGCCGAGCCCGCTGAGCAGCACCGTCCGGAGGAGGCCCGGGATACGGATTTGGGAGATCGGCCGTCGGTCCGCTAATCTTTCAGTGCGGCAAGGGCCTATAGCTCAGACGGTTAGAGCGCTTCCCTGATAAGGAAGAGGCCACAGGTTCAAGTCCTGTTAGGCCCACCGGCGCGAAGGCCCCGATCACCTGGTGATCGGGGCCTTCGACGTGTTCCACCCCCGTAACCCCCCGCCCGCCGGCTCGTTGGGCCCGGTGCGCAGAGGCGACACAGGGTGAGCTGACTCGAAACTGATGTGAAGTCGGGGATAGCCGGGCGACAGAACCGGCCATCGGGTGACGTGGGACGTAACGCGACCTCTGCTCCGGCCGGCGGATGATCCGGCCCCGCCCGCCCCGGGCGATCGGGCGGTTCCCCCGTCGTGTCTTCTTTCACCCTGTGAGGCACTCCCATGTCCATGGAAGCCGCGCTGCTCGAATCCAGGACGCTCCGAAGCGGCCTGTGCGAGCGCACCGAAGTCCTCGACGAGGTCAAGGCCCTCGTCCTGCTGCCCGACGGGCTGTACGTCACCACGCGGATGGTGGCGGACTACTTCGAGGTCGGCGAGAACATCATCCGAGCGGTGGTTCGACGCCACCGGCAGGAGCTGGAGAGCAACGGATTCACCGTGCTCAAGCCTGTGGACGACCCCGAGGACCAGAGTTACAAGAAGTACTTCTGGCAGGTCAGCGGTACCGAAGGAGGTGAGGAGAGCCCCCGCGCACAGGCCCCCCGGTGGTCCCCGCCCGTGGACAGCCCCTACGGCCGTCCCCAGGGCGGCGGCAACGGCGTCGCCCTCTACTCGCGGCGGGCCGTCCTGAACGTCGCGATGCTGCTGCGCGACAGCGAGGTGGCCCGGCGGGTGCGCGGGCGGCTGCTGGACGCGGTGGAGGCGGCGGCGCGGCCGGTGGTGGTGCCGCCGGTGGTGCACGCGTTCCGGGCGCGGCCGTGGCGGCGGTGGAGCGAGCTGCGGTGGGACGAGTACGAGGCGGGGCGGCGGGACCCGGCGGTGGAGGACCGGCGGCGGCGGATCGACGGGCTGGAGCCGTTCGAGTCGCACCGGCCGGGGGAGTTCGAGCCGGTGGCGCCGCGGCACGCCGAGGAGCCGGAGTTCGCGTTCACGGCGGAGGACCTGCCGGCCGTGGTCCCGGGGCTGGTGGTCTCGGCCGGGTCGATCGAGCGGCGGCTCGACGCGCAGGGGCTGCTGACCACCGCGCTCGGTGAGCGGACCTCCCGGCAGGAGACCCGCCTGGACGGGCTGGACACCCGGCTGGACGTCCTGTTCGCGGACGTGCGGGCGGTCCGGCGCGAGCTGGCCCGGCTGCGGCGGCGCAAGCGGTAGCCGGTAGCCGGTAGCCGGGGGAACCGGTAGCCGGTCGCAGGAGTGCGCGGGCGCGCCGTCGGGCGGGAACGGCGGCGCGCCCGGGCGCGTTGTCGGGGGCATGGGGTTCTTCTGGGCGATGAGCCTGCCGGGCCTGGTCTGCGCGCTGGTGGCGCTGGCCTTCGTGGACCAGCTCGCGCTGCGGGCGCGCCGGAGCCGCTGGGTGCCCTGGCGCGGGACGGGGCGGGAGGGCCAGGTCTCGGCGACCGGGTTCGAGCAGCTGCACGCCCAGTTCGCGGCCGGTAAGCAGGCCGAGCTGGAGCAGCGGAGGACCACGCTGATGCTCCGGGACGAGGAGGGCGATGCCGCTCCGCCGCGTTCGACGGTGGACCTGGACGGCGGGGTCGCGGTGATCCGGGCCGAGCGTTCGCGGTCGGACGATCGTACTGATGCCGGTGGGTCAAAGCCGGTGGCGGATCGGTCGGTTGGCGGTGGCGGGGGCCGCTCTTGAAGGGGTTACCGGTGTGTATCATCGGCCCCAGGGCGGTCTGCACCCTGGCCGCTGGTTCGTGCTCCTACATCCAAGTAAGCAAGAAGGACGAGGTCCCGCGGTGAAGAAGCTTCTCCTGGTCGCCCTGGTCGCCCTCGGCGGCTTCTTTGTCTACCGTCAGGTCCAGGCGGACCGTGCCGAGCAGGACCTGTGGACCGAGGCGACCGACCCGGTCCCCGCCGGCCGCTGAGCGCCGACTGACGAAGTCTCTCTCGGGCCGGCCCGCGGAGCACGGGCCGCGGCCGGTCCGAAACCCGCGCGGGCGGCCGCCCGGGAGCGGGTAGGCTGTCCCCGTTGCTCGGGGCCTTAGCTCAGTTGGTAGAGCGCTGTCTTTGCATGGCAGATGTCAGGGGTTCGACTCCCCTAGGCTCCACAGTCGACGAACGGCCCCCGACCTGGTGAACAGGTCGGGGGCCGTTCGCGTGCCCGGGGGCTTCCGGGACGGGGTCAGTGCGGCTTGCGCGGGTCGTGCGGCTTGGGGTGGTCGTCGTCGGCGTGCTCGTCCTCCGACCGGGGGGCAACCTCCGGGTCGGCCGGTGCGCCGGGCTCGTCGAGCGGGACGGAGCCGTTGAGCACCGCGCCGCCGACCGTGCCGCCCACCGGGCCGCCGGCCGCGCTGCCGGGAGCGGTGGGCGCCGTGGAGTCCGCGGCGGCCGTGGTGTCGGTGGCGGCCGTGCCGGAGGGGACGGGGGAGAGGGTGGGCGCGGCGGCCGGGGCCGGGGGCTCGGTCAGCCACTCGGGGTTGTTCTGCTTGCGGTACCACTGCCAGGCCAGCACGCCGGTGCCGATGGCCAGGGTGCCGGCCACCGCGAGGGCGGTGGCCCAGCCGTTGCGGCGCTGCTTCTTGGCGTTCTTGGCGGCCAGCTTGCTGATCTCGGCGGAGCTGACGTGGCCCTGCAGGGCGGTGACCGCGGCGGCGCCGCGGGTCTGCGCCTCCAGGGCGATCGGAGTGATGTTCTCCTTGGCGGCCTGGAAGGTCTCGGTGACCTTGGGCACCACGGTGGCCCGGGCCTGTCCGGCGGCCTGACCGGCCGACAGCTTGGCGGCCAGAGCGGCCTCCTGGGCCCGGTGTGCGGCCCGGAGCGCGGCCTTCTGGGTCTCCGGGGGGAGGCTGGTGAAGGCGTGCTCCAGGTGCGGTGCGACGTACTTGGCGTACTGCACCCGGGCGGTCTGCGCGGCCTGGCCGGCTCCGACCTTGGCCTGGGCTCCGGCGGCGGCGGCCTTGGGGCCGAACGCCTCCAGCTTGGGGCCGAGCAGCTGCTTGGCCTCCTCCGCGTAGTGCAGCGCGGCCTCCTTGGCGGAAACGGCGTAGGGCGCCACGGCGTCCTTCGCCCGTCCGGCGGTCTCGCGCGCGGTGTCCGTACGGCTCACGGGCTTCTCCTTCTCGGCGGGTGTCCGGCGTCCGGTACGCACCTTTCCACCTGCTAGGAGATCATGCATCGGGCTTGCCCACCGGGCACCTCCGGCTGAGCCGTCCGCGAGCCGCGTGGGATGATTCCTCGGATAGTCAGGCAAGAGAGAGGAAGGTACTGCCGTGGCCGAGGAACTCACCGCCACCCTGAAGACCAACCGCGGTGACATCGTGGTCAAGCTCTTCCCGAACCACGCGCCGAAGACCGTCGCCAACTTCGTGGAGCTGGCCGAGGGCACCCGCGAGTGGAAGAACCCGGAGACCGGCGAGCTGGCCGCCAAGCCGCTGTACGACGGCACGGTCTTCCACCGGGTCATCGAGGGCTTCATGATCCAGGGCGGCGACCCGCTGGGCAACGGCACCGGCGGCCCGGGCTACAAGTTCGGCGACGAGTTCCACCCCGACCTCTCGTTCGACCGCCCGTACCTGCTGGCGATGGCCAACGCCGGCCCGGGCACCAACGGCTCGCAGTTCTTCATCACGGTCGGCGCGACCAGCTGGCTGAACCGCAAGCACAGCATCTTCGGCGAGGTCGTGGACGAGGCCAGCCGGAAGGTCGTGGACGCGATCGCCACCACCGCCACCACCAAGCCGTACGACCGCCCGGTCGAGGACGTGGTGATCGAGCAGGTCGTCGTCTCGCGCGGCTGATCCGCGCCCGGCCGCCCCGCGGGGCGGCCCCCGCGCGCCCGTGCGCGCAGTAGCCTGGGCGGTCCCGGCGGTGCCCCGTTCCGTACGGCGGGGGGCGGCGCCGGGACCGTTTCGTTGAGGAGGGACAGCGGCGATGCATCCGGAGGAGCCCGTGCGGCCGACGTCGGCGGACGGCCGGGGGAGCGGGTTGCCCCGGTGCCGCCGGCACCCCGAGCGGGAGACGGGGGTGAGCTGCGCCAGGTGCGGGCAGCCGGTCTGCCCGGAGTGCATGGTGCCCGCCTCGGTGGGCTTCCAGTGCCCGGACTGCGTGCGGGGCGAGGCCGGGCAGCAGACCCGGCAGCAGCCCCGGACCACGGCCGGCGCGCTGCTGACGCTCGGCGACGGGGCGCTGGTCACCAAGGTGCTGATCGGCGTCAACCTGCTGGTGTTCCTGCTCACCGAGTACGTCGACCGGGTCTGGCAGTTCCGGCTGGGGATGGGCAGCGGGGCGGACGCGTTCGGGACGCGGATCGGCGTGGCCGAGGGCCCTGGCCAGTGGTACCGGCTGGTCAGCGGGATGTTCGTGCACGCCGGGGTGATGCACATCCTGATGAACATGTTCTCGCTCTGGGTGCTCGGCCCCCAGTTGGAGCGGGTGCTGGGCCGGTGGCGCTTCCTCGCCCTCTACCTGCTGTCGGGGGTGGCGGGCAACGCGTTCGGCTACCTGCTGGACGGGGCGGACATGTTCTCGGTCGGCGCCTCCGGGGCGATCTTCGGCCTGCTGGGCGCGACCGCGGTGCTGTTCCGGGCGAACCGGGTGCCGATGCAGCCGGTGATCGCGCTGCTGGTGGTCAACCTGGTGCTCACCTTCACGCTGCACAACATCGACTGGCGGGCCCACCTCGGCGGCCTGGTGGCCGGGGTCGCCATCGGGGCCGGGATGATGTCCGCCCCGCGGGAGCGCCGGAACCTGGTGCAGGGGCTGGCGCTGGCCGGGGCGGTGGCGGCGATCCTGCTGATGCTGCTGGTCGGGACGGCGCGCCTGCCGGGGTGAGGCTGTGCACAGTCGGTGGGCGCCGGGGCGGGCCCACCGATTGGATTTCCCGGCTCTACGCGCGTTATGCTGCTGCGTTGCGAGTTATCCACAGGCTGGGCGGAGTTTTCCCCAGTGTGGACAACCCTGTGGATAAACGTTCGGACGCTCCCGGCGGGACCCGGCCCGTCCGGGGCGCGGACAGCCCGGAGACCGCCCCGGCGCGCTGTCCGGGGCGGTGCGGGTGGATCAGGCCGGGATCCGCCGGGCGGGCGGAGCCGGCGTCACTTCCACTGGGTGGAGACGCCGAAGCCCGCCGCGATGAAGCCGAAGCCGGCCAGGATGTTCCAGTTGCCCCAGCTGCTGATCGGCCAGTTGCCGCTGGTCACGTAGTACGTGACGATCCAGACCAGGCCGACCAGGAAGAACACCAGCATCAGTGGTGCCACCCAGCTCCGGCCGGAACTGATCTTCACGGCCGTCGCGGTGCTCGGGGGCGGCGTGTAGTCGGCCTTCTTGCGGAGTCGAGACTTCGGCACGAGGGGCTCTCCTGTCGATGCGCTGTGACCGCGCGGGTGGGTCAGCGTGGGCGGGCGGCAAATGGCGGGCCGGTCCGTACGGTTGATCCTCCGCACATGCCACCGGCGTCCGTTAGCGTAGTGGCTCGCCGGGTCGTAAGGAGATAAGGGTACGGTGCCTGATTCCACGATTTCTTCGCCCTCCCCGGCTTCGGGCCCCCGTCGTGGGCGAATTGTCGGACGTGCCCTGACCTGCACCGTCTTCGCGCTCGCCGGGCTGCTGTTCTACGTCAGCGCGCGGACCGCGCACGGCACCGACCTGCGCACCGACAACTCGCTGCTGAAGCTCAGCGACGTCATACAGCAGCGCTCCACCCAGAACCAGCAGCTGTCGGAGCAGGTCTCCGCCGACCGGGACCGGGCCGACCGGCTGGCCCGGGAGCAGGGGCAGAGCCCGGACGACGCGGCCCGGCTGGCCGAACTGCAGCGGGCCGCCGGGCTGGACCCGCTGCGCGGACCCGGGCTGACCGTCACCCTGGACGACGCCCCGCCGAACGCCACCGCCCGCATCCCGGGCGTCCCCGAGCCCGGCGTCAACGACCTGGTGATCCACCAGCAGGACATCCAGGCCGTGGTGAACGCCCTGTGGCGGGGCGGCGCGGAGGGCATCCAGGTGATGGACCAGCGGCTGATCTCCACCAGCGCGGTGCGCTGCGTCGGCAACACCCTGCTGCTCCAGGGCCGGGTCTACTCGCCGCCGTACGTGATCCGCGCGGTGGGCCGGACGGAGGCGCTGCGCGCCGCGGTGGACGCCGACCCCACCATCCGCAACTATCTGGGCTACGTGACCGCCTACGGGCTGGGCTGGAAGGTCCAGGAGAGCGGCGAGCTGACCCTGCCCGGGTACACCGGCTCCGCCGACCTGCGCTCCGCGGAGGCCCCCTAGGACGTGTCTGACAAATGATCACCTTCGTCCCGATCTCCGGCGGTAGGTAATGCCCTTGCTGTGATGGTGGAGGCCAGCGATGCTGGGTCG
>NZ_JBIVKJ010000003.1:639049-846495 GCF_044750705.1 Kitasatospora sp. NPDC088783 | reverse complement strand
CAGGACGTGATCAGGATCCGTCTCGCGCAGAACCCGCAGCAGACCGGGTGCCCGTCGGGACAGGTGATCGACGACGGCCGTGACGTAGGCGTGGGCGGTGCCGATGGATATACCGAAGCCAGCGGCGATCTGCGCGAGCGTGTCGTGGCGGCGCAGGTAGACCAAGCCGACGAGGGCGCGCTGGTGGGGCGGTAGCTTGCAGCGTCGGTCACCCTCACGAGTGACGATGAGCATGGATACCCACTCGACCAGGGCGTGCGGCAGGTCGAGTGCGGCGGGACGGGGAACCAATGAGCCTCCTGTGTTGATGAGTTGAGATGTCTAACACCTCTCTCAACGGCACGGGAGCCTCGTGCGTTGCGGAACGCTGGCCCGTCACCCGATCAGTGGCCATTCTGAAAGAGCTCAGTCGGAGAGGCCGAGGAGGGCCAGGTAAGGAGCGAGGTCGGCGGCGTTCCGGGTGACGAGGCCGAGGTAGCCGTCGGGGCGGATCAGGTACAGGGTCGGGTGGTCGGTGGCGGGGCCGTAGGCGTCGTGGCGGAGGGCGCGGACGCCTGCGGGGACGGCGGGGGGTTCGGTGGCGGTGGTGACGAGGGTGGCGTGGGTGCCGCGCAGGACGTCGAACAGGCGGGTGCCGTCGGGGAGGTGGGCGTCGGGGGCGCGGTCGCCGGCCTGGAGGGCGTCCTCGGGGACGGCCTCGCGGTGGTCGACGCTGAGCGGGCCGCCGCGGTAGCCGACGGCGAGCTGGTCGGTGTCCTTGCCGCGCCGGGCGCGTCGGCGGTCGGTGCCGGGCTGACCGGCGAGCGGGCCGGCCCGGTGGATCGAGGTGCTGATGTCGAGGACGTCGGCGGCGACGGGCAGCCGTTCGGCCTGGTAGCTGTCGAGCAGGAGTTCGGCGTCGGCGCCGTGCCGCAGCAGGTGGGCGAGCTTCCAGCCGAGGTTGTACGCGTCCTGGACGCTGGTGTTGAGCCCCTGGCCGCCGGCGGGGGAGTGGACGTGCGCGGCGTCGCCGGCGAGCAGGACCCGGCCGGTCCGGAAGCGTTCGGCGAGTGCGGCCCGGGGCCGGAAGTCGGAGGCCCAGCGGATCTCGGTGACGGCGTCCGGGCCGAGGTGGGTGCGGGCGGCGACCACGGCCCGGACGCCGTCCGGGCTGGTGTCGGGTTCGCCGTCCTCGTACTGGGCGTACAGCTGGAAGTCGTCGGTGCCGGGCATCGGGCACAGAGCGAGGGGGCCGCCGGGGGCCTGCGGGAAGACGTGCCAGTGCTCCCGGTCGAGCCCGGTGAGCCGGAGGTCCGCGACGAGGGAGGGCCGGGGGTCGACGGTCTCGCCGGTCATCGGGATGCCCAGGGTCCGGCGGACGGTCGACCGTCCGCCGTCCGCGGCCACCAGGTAGCGGGCGGTGACGGTGCCGATTCCGGTGATCTCGGCGGTCACGCCGGTGTCGTCCTGGGTGAAGCCGGTCAGCTCGGCGCCGAACCGCACGTCGCCGCCGAGTTCCCGGAGCCGGTCGTACAGGATCTCCTGGGTGCGCCACTGCGGGACCATCCAGGTCTCGGGGTGCGGCACCTGCTCGGTCGCGGTGGCGGTCGGGATCAGGGCGAACGGTTCCCCGGGCCGTCCGTCGGTCCAGGGCAGCATCGCGGGGTAGCGCCGGCCCGCGGCCCGGATCTCGGCGAGCACGCCGAGGTCCTCGAATATCTCCAGGGTCCGGGGTTGCAGCCCCTTGCCCCGGGAGCCGGGGAACAGCGCGGGGGCCCGCTCGACCAGCAGGGCCGGGACGCCCCGGCGGGCGAGTTCGCAGGCGAGCGTGAGGCCGGTCGGGCCGGCGCCGGTGATCAGGACGTCCGGGTGCATCGAGCTCTCCTTAACGGTGTTAAGTTGGGGCGGTTCCGAGCCTGTCCTTAACGGTGTTAAGTTGTCAAGCGTCGAGAACCCGGAAGGCAGGCCATGGCACCGAAACTGGATCGCGCGCAGGTGGTCGACACCGCCCTGCGGCTGCTCGACGAGGTCGGCCTGGAGGGCCTGACCCTGCGCCGGATCGCCACCGAACTCGACTGCAAGGCACCGGCGTTGTACTGGCACTTCGCCAACAAGCAGGCGCTGCTGGACGAACTCGCCACCGAGATGATCCGGCGCATGGTCGCGGCCGGCGAGCCGCCCGCCGCCGAGACCCCGTGGCAGCGGCAACTCGCCCTGACCTGCCGCACCCTGCGCCGCACGCTGCTGGCCCACCGGGACGGCGCCAAGGTGTTCAGCGGCACCCGGCTGACCGACTTCGGGCACACCGACCGCTTCGAGGGACAGCTCGGGTCCTTCGTCCGGGCCGGGTTCACCCTCTCCGAGGCGGTCGAGGCGTACTTCACCGCGTACACCTTCACCGTCGGCTTCGTGATCGAGGAACAGGCCGTGCACCCGATGCCGGGGGAGCGGACGCCCGGCTACGACCCGGCCGACCGCGCCGAGCGGATCGGGCCGGACCGGCCGCTGTCCGCCGCCGCCGGCGCGGACCTGTTCACCGACTACGAGCGCCGCTTCGAGCGCGGCCTCGCCATCGTCACGGCCGGCATCGAGGTGCTGCACGCCGAGCAGCCGCGCTGAGCCGGGGCCCCGGCACCGGCGTCCGCCGCCGTCCCGGACTCCCCGCTGAACGCGGGGCGGAGAACGTAGGCTCGCCGGTATGCAGACTTCTGAGAACACGTCAGGCGAGGGCCGGGTCGAGCGGGTCGAGGTGCTGACGGAGGGGCAGGCCGGGGCGGTGCGCGAGCTGCTCGCGGCGGCGGCCGGGGCGGACGGGCGGGAGGCGGTCTCGGAGGCCGGCCGGCTGCGGATCAGGCCGGACAGTCCGCGCGAGGGCGTGCGGCACCTGGTGCAGTCGGCCGGCGGGGCGGTGGTCGGCTACGCGCAGGTCGAGGGCGAGCGGCCGGGGACGGTGGAGCTGACGGTGGCCCCGGCCGAGCGCGGCCGGGGCCTGGGCGGTGAGCTGGTGCGCGAGGTGCTGGCCGGGGCCGGCGGCGGGCTGGACTTCTGGGCGCACGGCGGCCTGCCGGCCGCCCGGCACCTGGCCGAGGCGCACGGGGCGGTGCTGGTGCGCGAGCTGCGGCAGATGCGGCGCACCGCGGCGGCCCCGGACGCGGTGCCGCTGCCCGCGGGCGTCGAGCTGCGGACCTTCGAGCCGGGCCGGGACGAGGCGGCCTGGCTGGCGCTGAACGCGCTGGCGTTCGCGCACCACCCGGAGCAGGGCGCGTGGACGGAGCGCGACCTGGCGGAGCGGATCGCCGAGCCGTGGTTCGACCCGGAGGGCTTCTTCCTGGCGGAGCGGGACGGCCGGCTGGTGGGCTTCCACTGGACGAAGACCCAGCCGGACGGACCGGGCGAGGTGTACGTCGTGGGGGTGGATCCGGCGGAGCAGGGTAATGGCCTGGGGAGGGCGTTGACGGCGGTGGGTCTGCGGCACCTGATCCTGGAGCGCGGCCTGCCGACGGTGATGCTGTACGTGGACGCGGACAACGCGGCGGCTGTCCGGGTGTACGAGCGGCTCGGGTTCGACGTCCACGAGGTCGACCTGATGTACCGGTGGGAGCCGTCCGGTCCGCGCTGAGCTGGGCGGACGCGGACGGGAGGGAGGAACCGCCGGCGGCCACGGGGGCGACCGACTCAGCTTTCCTCCTGGCCATGCGGTGTTTACCGTGGATTCAATCGGCGCCGCGAAGATCACAGAATGTCGTCCGTATTGCCGCGTCCGCGTCACCGCTCCACCCCCCGCCCGTCCGGGCGGGTTCCGGCGTCCCCGGGCGGGTGGACGTGGGTCGACGAGGACGAGCAGCCTGCGGAGTCATGCCCTTCGCCCCACCGGGGCCGCGTCCTGCAGGAGGAGCTGGAACCCATGAGCATCCCCCGCCCCGTCTCCGACTCGGCCGATCCGGCCGAGCGCAGCAGTGAGCAGAAGCCGGCCGTGCGGTCGGGTGTGAGGTCCGGCGCCGGTGCCGGTGGCGGCAGAGCCGCCGCCGGCAAGGACACCGGCGGCAGGGAGTCCGGCAAGGACGCCAAGGACGCCAAGGACGCGAAGGACGCCAAGGAGGCGAAGCCGCGCCCGGCGTCGGCGCGCGGCAGGACCAGGGCGGCCGGTGCCAAGGCGGTGGAGGCCAAGGCCCCGGCCGAGGCGTCCCCCGCGGTGCCGGCGGAGCCGGTGCGGGCCGCGACGGCGCTGCCCACGGCGCTGCCCACGGTGGTCTCGGCGGCCTTCCCGGCGGGCACCGCAAGCACCGCGAACGCCGCGGCCGACGGGCGGGGCCCGGAGGAGGCGGAGCTGCCGCAGGGCCGGTTCCTGGACCGCGAGCGCAGCTGGCTGGCGTTCAACGAGCGGGTGCTGGAGCTCGCGGAGGACCCGAACATCCCGCTGCTGGAGCGGGCCAAGTTCCTGGCGATCTTCGCGTCCAACCTGGACGAGTTCTTCATGGTGCGGGTGGCCGGCCTCAAGCGCCGGATCGCCACCGGCGTGGCGCAGCGCTCGGCGTCGGGGCACCAGCCGCGCGAGGTGCTGGACCTGATCTGGCGCCGTTCGCGCGAGCTGATGGCGCGTCACGCGGCGACCTTCCAGCAGGAGGTGCTGCCGGACCTGGCGGCCGAGGGCATCGAGCTGGTGCGCTGGCCGGACCTGGCGGAGGCGGAGCAGGCCCGGCTGCACACGCTGTTCCGGCAGCAGATCTTCCCCGTGCTGACGCCGCTGGCGGTCGACCCGGCGCACCCGTTCCCGTACATATCGGGGCTGTCGCTGAACCTGGCGGTGGTGGTGCGCAACCCGGTGTCGGGGCACAAGCACTTCGCCCGGGTGAAGGTCCCGCAGTCGCTGTCCCGCTTCCTGGAGGCGTCGCCGCAGCGGTACGTGCCGCTGGAGGACGTGATGGGGGCGCACCTGGAGGAGCTGTTCCCGGGGATGGAGGTGCTCGCCCACCACGCGTTCCGGGTCACCCGCAACGAGGACCTGGAGGTGGAGGAGGACGACACCGAGAACATCCTGAAGGCGCTGGAGAAGGAGCTGATGCGGCGCCGGTTCGGGCCGCCGGTGCGCCTGGAGGTCGAGGAGTCGATCGACCCGTACATCCTGGACCTGTTGGTGCGGGAGCTGAACATCACCGAGGCGGAGGTCTTCCCGCTGCCCGGGCCGCTGGACCTGACCGGGCTGTTCGGGATCGCCGACCTGGACCGGCCGGAGCTGCGGTACCCGAAGTTCGTGGCGGGCACGGCGCGCGGGCTGACCGACGTGGAGTCGGCGACGCTGCCGGACATCTTCGGGGCGATGCGCGAGCGGGACGTGCTGCTGCACCACCCGTACGACTCGTTCTCCACCTCGGTGCAGGCGTTCCTGGAGCAGGCCGCGGCCGACCCGCACGTGCTGGCGATCAAGCAGACGCTGTACCGGACCTCCGGCGACTCGCCGATCGTGGACGCGCTGATCGACGCGGCGGAGTCCGGCAAGCAGGTGCTGGTGCTGGTGGAGATCAAGGCGCGCTTCGACGAGCAGGCGAACATCAAGTGGGCCCGGAAGCTGGAGGAGTCCGGCTGCCACGTGGTGTACGGCCTGGTCGGGCTGAAGACGCACTGCAAGCTGTCGCTGGTGGTCCGCCAGGAGGGCGACACGCTGCGCCGGTACTCGCACGTCGGCACCGGCAACTACCACCCGAAGACGGCCCGGCTGTACGAGGACCTGGGCCTGCTGACGGCGGACCCGCAGGTCGGCGCGGACCTGTCGGACCTGTTCAACCGGCTGTCGGGGTACTCGCGGCGCGAGTCGTACCGGCGGCTGCTGACCGCGCCGCGCGGGCTGCGCGACGGCCTGGTGGCGCGGATCAACGGGGAGATCGCGCACCACCGGGCCGGGCGGCCGGCCTTCGTCCGGATCAAGGTCAACTCGATCGTCGACGAGGTGGTGATCGACGCGCTGTACCGGGCCTCGCAGGCCGGGGTGCCGGTGGACGTGTGGGTGCGCGGCATCTGCGCGATCCGGCCGGGCGTGCCGGGGCTGAGCGAGAACGTCCGGGTGCGGTCGATACTCGGGCGGTTCCTGGAGCACTCGCGGGTGTTCGTGTTCGGCAACGGCGGCGACCCGGAGGTGTGGATCGGCAGCGCCGACATGATGCACCGCAACCTGGACCGCCGGATCGAGGCGCTGGTGCGGGTCACCGACCCGGCGCACCGGGCCGAGCTGAACGGGCTGCTGGACCTGGGCGTCTCCGAGGAGACCGACTCCTGGCACCTGGGCGCCGACGGCACCTGGACCCGGCACGCGCAGGACGCCGAGGGGCGGCCGCTGCGCCACGTCCAGGACCTGCTGATCGACTCGCGCCGCCGCAACCGCGGCTCCGCCGCCGCGCGCTGAGCGGCACCCCGCCCGCGCCGGGAGCGTCCCGGCGCGGGCGGACTGCACGCCCCGGGGCACGCCCGGGGACCCCCGGGGCAGGCCCGGGGAGGGAATCGGGGAGAGCCACAGCCATGACCGATGCGCCGACGACGGCCCCGGTGGCGCGCGCCGCGACCGCCGGGGAGGTCCTTGCCGGCTACCTGACCGCCCAGGCGGGCGCGTTCCTGCGCGCCCTGCCGCAGGCGGTCGGCGAGGCGGGGTCCAGACCGGCGGCGCTGCCGGCGTCGGCGCAGGCGGCGGCGGACCTGCTGCGGGCGGTGCGCCGGATCGGCGGGGCGCTGCACACCTTCGCGGCGGCGTTCGAGGCGCAGTGGGCGCGGGAGTCGCGCACCGAGCTGCGCTGGCTGCTCGACCTGCTGGACCAGGAGCCGGGCTACCAGCGGCGGGCGACCCGGCTGCTGGAGGCGCTGGACTCGCTGGCCGACACCTCCCCGGAGGGGGCGGGCATGCTGGCCGGGCACGCGGGCGCGCCCAAGGCCCGGGCGCTGCTGGAGCGGCAGCTGACGCTGGCCCGGAGCCGGGCGCACACCGCGCTGCTGCAGGAGCTGCGCTCGGCCCGGCTGCACGCGCTGGCGGACCGGATGACGCTGCTGGCCGGGGAGGTGCCGCTGGTGGCCCAGGCGGCCGCGGAGCCGGCGGCGGCGCTGCTGCCGGCGACCGGGGCGGCGCTGGCGGCGCTGCTGGGGGCGGGCGAGCGGCTGCCGTGGCAGCGGGCGGCGCGGGCGTACGGCGGGGCGGGGCTGCACCGGCTGGGGCCGGTGCGGGAGGCGGCGCCGGGCGCGGTGCCGGCGGCGCGGGCCCCGGCGGACGCGGACGCGGCGCTGGCGGCGGACGACGCGCCGTGGCTGCGGGCCCGGGTCCTGGTGAAGCGGGCCAGGTACGCGCTGGAGGTGTGCGGGGCGCCGGGCGAGGGGCTGGCGGAGCTGGACGGGGTGCTGGCGCGCCACCAGGAGGCGTCGGACGCGGCGGCGACGGTGGCGACGGCGGCGCGCACGCCGCGGATCACCCCGGCGACGGCGTACGTGCTGGGGGTGGTGCACGCCGACCAGCGTTTGGAGGTGGAGTCGGCCCGGTACGCTTTCGGGCGCCAGTGGCCGGGGGTGGCGCCCGGGCTGGTCGGTCCGGTGGCGGTGCCGTCGGACTGAGCCCCCGTTCCCCCGCCCCCCGTTCCCCCGCCCGGATGGACCGCGTGCCGCAGATGCCCGACCGCCCCTCGGCGCCCGACCGTGCCCCGGCCCGGTCGGGCGGCTCCCGCACCGACCGCCGTCCGGCGGCGGGTCCCCGTTCGACGGTGCTGGCGGCGGGGGCGGTGCTCTGGGTGCCGGGGCCGCCGAAGAAGGGCGGCAAGGGGCGCAAGAAGCCGCGGATCGCGCTGGTGCACCGGCCGAAGTACGACGACTGGAGCCTGCCGAAGGGGAAGCTGGAGCCGGGGGAGGGCTGGCTGGCGGCGGCGCTGCGCGAGGTGCGGGAGGAGACCGGGATGCGCTGCGTGCTGGGGCCGGAGCTGCCGGCCCAGCACTACCTGGTGCAGGGCCGGCCGAAGGAGGTCCGGTACTGGTCGGCGGTGCCGGCGGGCGGCTCGTTCCGGCCCAACCGGGAGGTGGACCGGCTGGAGTGGCTGCCGCCGCGGCGGGCCCGGGAGCGGCTGACGCACCCGCGCGACCGGGTGCTGGTGGACGCGCTGCTGGAGCTGCTGCTCGGCTGAGCGGGGCCGCGGCCGTCCGGGCGGTCCGTCCGGGCCGCCCGGGTGATCCGGCCGCGCCCCCGCCGTGACGAAACCGTTACTACCTGCCGCAGTTTCCTGACGTCCCTTCGAGGTTCACTCCCCGTTCATGTGTGACCGGCTGACGCGTCACCTGTCCTGCCTAACTTCTGGGTTACCGGAGGGCCGAAAGGGCCCCGGACCACAGCAAAACCGGTCGTTCCGAGACCGGCATTGCCTCAGAAAGGGACACCCAGTGAACCTGCGGAACGGCCGCTCCAAGGCCCTCGCCATCGGTGCCGTCGCGCTCGTCTCCACGCTGTCGCTCTCGGCGTGCGGTACGGACGACAACACCTCGAACACCACCTCGGGCGCCTCCTCGTCCGCCGGTGGCTCGACGGCGGCCGCGGCCAAGATCGCCTGTGCCGACAAGGGCGGCCAGCTGCTGGCCGCGGGTTCGACCGCGCAGACCCCGGCCATCGACGTCTGGAAGGCCGCCTACAGCGCCGCCTGCTCCAGCGCCACCCTGACCTACGGCGGCGGCGGTTCCGGTGCCGGTGTGACCCAGTTCAACCAGGGCAAGATCGCCTTCGCGGGCTCCGACTCCGCCCTGAAGCCGGCCGAGGTCGACGCCTCGAAGCAGGTCTGCGCCGGCGGCCAGGCGATCGACCTGCCGATGGTCGGCGGCCTGATCTCGATCGTCTACAACGTGGACGGCGCCGACAAGCTGGTCCTGGACGGCCCGACCCTGGCGAAGATCTTCGACTCGCAGATCACCAAGTGGAACGACCCGGCGATCGCCGCCCTGAACCCGGGCGTCACCCTGCCGGACGCCGCGATCCAGGCGATCCACCGCTCGGACGACTCCGGCACCACCGCCAACCTGACCGGCTACCTGGCCAAGGCCGGCGGCGGCGCCTGGAAGTACCCGGCCGCCAAGACCTGGGCGGGCCAGGGCGGCCAGTCCGCGAACGGTTCCGCCGGTGTCGCGGCCCAGGTGAAGCAGGTCAAGAACTCGATCTCCTACGTCGAGCTCTCCTACGCCCAGACCAACAAGCTGACCAGCGCGCTGATCAACACCGGCGCCTCCAAGCCGGTCGAGGCCACCGCCGCCAACGCCGCCGCCACCCTGGCCGCCGCCAAGGTCGTCGGCACCGGTGCCGACCTGGCGCTGGACATCGACTACGCGACCAAGGCCGAGGGCAACTACCCGCTGACCCTGGTCACCTACGAGATCGTCTGCGACAAGGGCAACAAGGCCGACAGCCTGCCGATCCTGAAGTCCTTCCTGAACTACACCGTCAGCGACGGCGGCCAGCAGGCCATCGGCGCGGTCGGCTACGTGCCGCTGCCGGCCGAGCTCGCCGCCAAGGTCAAGACCCAGATCGACGCCCTGGCCTGAGCCTGAGCACAGCGACGACCCGGCCGGGCGGCCCCCCGAAGGAGGGGGGAGGGGCCGTCCGGCCGGGGCCCTCGTCGGCACGCACCACGCACCACCACCACGAGAACGTCCGGGGCACCGCCGCCATGGTGCCGCCCTCCGCGGGGCAGCGCCGCCAGACCGGAGTAAACGACCATGACTTCTGCACCCCCCGCCGACGCGCGGGGACGGACTCGACGGAGCCGGGGCGACAGCCGCCGCGGTGACAGCGTGTTCTTCAACCTCTCCCGGGGCTCGGGCATCCTGCTGCTGGTCATCATGGCCGCCATCGCAGGCTTCCTCGCCTACCGCTCGGCCCTCGCGCTGGGCAAGAACGAGGGCAACTTCCTCACCACCTTCGAGTGGACCCCGGACGCCGCGAAGCCGGTCTTCGGCATCGCCGTCCTCACCTTCGGCACCCTGGTCAGCGCGCTGATCGCGATGGCCGTCGCGGTCCCGGTCTCGGTCGGCATCGCGCTGTTCATCTCGCACTACGCGCCGCGCCGGATCGCCCAGCCGTTCGCCTACCTGGTGGACCTGCTGGCCGCCGTCCCGTCCATCGTCTACGGCCTGTGGGGCGTGCTGTTCCTGGTCCCGCACATGGACGGCCTGACCAGCTGGATGGATCAGTACCTGGGCTGGACGTACCTCTTCGGGCAGTCCATCGCGGGCGTCCCGCCGCGCAACCTGTTCACCGTCGGCATCCTGCTGGCGATCATGGTGCTGCCGATCATCACCGCGGTCACCCGCGAGGTGTTCCGGCAGGTCCCGCGGATGCACGAGGAGGCGGCGCTCGCGCTCGGCGCGACCCGCTGGGAGATGGTCCGCACCGCGGTGCTGCCGTTCGGCCGCCCCGGCATCATCTCCGCGTCGATGCTCGGCCTGGGCCGCGCGCTCGGCGAGACCATCGCGGTCGCCACCGTGCTCTCCACCAACAGCCAGCTGTCGCTGCACCTGCTCGACCCGGGCGGCGGCACCTTCGCGCAGAACATCGCGCTCAAGTTCAACGAGGCCCAGCCGCTGGGCCGGGACGCCCTGATGGCCTCCGGCCTGGTGCTGTTCGTCATCACCCTGCTGGTGAACGGCGCGGCCCGCATGATCATCGCCCGTCGCAAGGAGTACTCGGGGGCCGCCGCGTGAGCGCGATTTCGACCGTCACCGACGCCGCCCCGCAGCTCAGCCGCCGGCTGACCGCGGCCCGGCTGCCCCGCTGGGCGCCGGCCGGCGTCGCCGCCGCCTCGATCGCGGTCGGCTGCGGCCTCGGCGCCGTCGCCGGGCTGAAGAGCCACATCCAGTGGGGCCTGATCTCCGCCCTGCTGTTCCTGCTGGTCAGCTACGCCGTCTCGGCCTCGGTCGAGGGCCGCCGCCAGGCCAGGGACCGGTTCGCCACCTCGCTGATCTGGGTCTCCTTCATCTGCGCCGTGGTCCCGCTGGTCGCGCTGACGTTCTACACCGTCCAGCAGGGCATCGGCGCGATCGACGGCAACTTCCTCACCCACTCGATGAAGGGCGTCGTCGCCACCCTCAGCCCGGACGGCGGCATCTACCACGCCATCATCGGCACCGTCGAGCAGGTCCTGCTGGCGACCCTGATCGCCGCGCCGATCGGCCTGCTCACCGCCGTCTACCTGGTGGAGTACGGCCGCGGCCGGCTCGCCAAGGCGGTCACCTTCTTCGTCGACGTCATGACCGGCATCCCGTCGGTCGTCGCCGGCCTGTTCATCCTCTCGCTCTGGAACATCCTGCTGGGCTTCGAGTACTCCGGCTTCTCGGGCAGCCTCGCGCTGGCGATCCTGATGATGCCGGTCGTGGTCCGCTCCACCGAGGAGATGCTCAAGCTCGTCCCGAACGAGCTGCGCGAAGCCTCGTACGCGCTCGGTGTGCCGCGCTGGAAGACCATCCTGCGGATCGTCCTCCCCACCGCCGTGGGCGGGATCACCACCGGTGTGATGCTGGCGGTCGCCCGCATCACCGGTGAGACCGCCCCCGTGATGATGCTGGTGTTCGGCGCCGACTTCATCAACAGCGACCCGTTCCACGGTCCGCAGCAGTCGCTGCCGCTCTACATCTGGCAGCAGTACTCGCAGATCAACAACGACTACGGCTACCAACGCGCCTGGGGCGCGGCCCTGGTGCTGATCGCCTTCGTGATGGGTCTCAACCTCGTCGCCCGGGGCATCGCGCGCTGGCGCTCGCCCAAGGGCGGGCACTGACACCGACTGACGTACGAACAGACGAGAGAAGACGAAAGACCATGGCCAAGCGCATCGACGTCAGCGGACTGTCCGCCTACTACGGCTCCACCCGCGCCATCGAGGACATCTCGATGACCATCGAGCCCCGCTCGGTGACCGCCTTCATCGGCCCCTCGGGCTGCGGCAAGTCCACCTTCCTGCGCACCCTCAACCGGATGCACGAGGTGATCCCCGGCGCCCGGGTCGAGGGCAAGGTGATGCTGGACGACGAGAACCTGTACGGCGCCAACGTCGACCCGGTCGCCGTCCGCCGCTCGGTCGGCATGGTGTTCCAGCGCCCCAACCCGTTCCCCACCATGTCGATCTACGACAACGTGGTGGCCGGCCTCAAGCTGGCCGGGGTGAAGAAGAAGTCCGTGCTGGACGGCGTGGTGGAGAAGTCCCTGCGCGGCGCCAACCTGTGGAACGAGGTCAAGGACCGCCTCAACAAGCCCGGCGCGGGCCTGTCCGGCGGCCAGCAGCAGCGCCTGTGCATCGCCCGGGCGATCGCGGTCGAGCCCGAGGTGCTGCTGATGGACGAGCCCTGCTCGGCCCTCGACCCGATCTCCACCCTCGCCATCGAGGACCTGATCGGCGAGCTGAAGTCGCAGTTCACCATCGTGATCGTGACCCACAACATGCAGCAGGCGGCCCGCGTCTCGGACCGCACCGCCTTCTTCAACCTGGCCGGCGTCGGCCAGCCCGGCAAGCTGGTCGAGCTGGACGACACCCAGCGGATCTTCTCCAACCCGTCGGTCCAGGCCACCGAGGACTACATCTCCGGCCGCTTCGGCTGACCGGCCCCGCGCGCCGTCCGCGCGAGGCCGCACGAACTGCTCCGCGGCGCTGCATGGCGGTGCCGCCGCGGAGCCAGCAGGAAGGGCCCGCCCCCGTGCTGTGGGGGCGGGCCCTCTCCGTCCGCGGCCGGCTACGACGCGGTGGGGGTCACAGGATCAGCAGGTTCACGACCCCGTACATCGCGGCGGCCACGATCGCCGCCGCCGGCATGGTGATGAACCAGCCCATCACGATGTTCTTCGCCACCCCCCAGCGGACCGCGCGGACCCGCTTGGTGGCGCCCACGCCCATGATCGCCGAGGTGATCACGTGGGTGGTGGAGATCGGCGCCGCGTAGACGAACGAGGTGACGTACATGACCGCGGAGGCGGTGGCCTCGGCGGCGAAGCCCTGCGGCGGGTCCAGCTCGATGATCTTCCGGCCGAGGGTGCGCATGATCCGCCAGCCGCCCGCGTAGGTGCCCAGCGAGAGCATCGTGGCGCAGGAGAGCTTCACCCAGATCGGGATGCCGTTGCCGGACTGGTGGCCGGAGATGGTCAGCGCCATCACCACGATGCCCATGGTCTTCTGGGCGTCCTGCAGGCCGTGCGCCAGCGCCATCGCCGCCGCCGAGGCGGTCTGCGCCACCCGGAAGTTGCGCTTGGCCTTGTGCGGGTTGGCCTTCCGGAAGATCCACAGGATCGCCAGCATCACCAGGAAGCCGCCGATCAGGCCGACGACCGGCGAGACGATCATCGGGACGATGATCTTGTCGATCACGCCGTGCCAGACCACCCCGATGCCGCCGGCCAGCGCCGCGCCCACCATGCCGCCGAACAGCGCGTGCGAGGAGGAGGACGGCAGGCCGAAGTACCAGGTGACCAGGTTCCAGGTGATCGCCCCGACCAGGGCCGAGAACAGGATCGCCATGCCCTTGCTGCCGGTCGGGGTCTCGATGATCCCCTCGGAGACGGTCTTCGCCACCCCGCTGCCGAGGAAGGCGCCCGCCAGGTTCATCACCGCGGCCATCGCCAGCGCCGCCCGGGGGGTCAGCGCCCGGGTGGAGACCGAGGTGGCGATCGCGTTGGCGGAGTCGTGGAAGCCGTTCGTGTACGTGAAGAAGAAAGCGACGCCGATGACGACGATCAGTGCTGCCATGTCCACGGAGGTCAGGACTCCTTGACGGCGATGGTCTCCACCGTGTTGGCCACGTGCTCGAACGCGTCGGCGGCCTCTTCGAGGACGTCCACGACCTGCTTGAGCTTCAGCACCTCGATCGCCTCGTACTGGCCGGAGAACAGGTGGGCCAGCAGCTTGCGGTGGATCTGGTCCGCCTGGTTCTCCAGCCGGTTGACCTCGATCCAGTACTCGGTGAGGTTCGACATCGACCGCAGGTTGGGCATCGCCTCCGCGGTCAGCTCGGCCGCTCGGGCCAGCACCTCGATCTGCTGCTCGATGCCCTTCGGGAGGGTCTCGATGTCGTACAGCACGACCAGGTCGACGGCCTCCTCCATGAAGTCCATGATGTCGTCGAGCGAGGAGGCCAGGTTGTAGATGTCCTCCCGGTCGAACGGGGTGATGAACGAGGAGTTCAACTGGTGGAAGATCGCATGGGTGGTGTCGTCCCCGGCGTGCTCGGCGGCGCGCATGCGCTCGACGATCTCCGCGCGGGCTGACACGTCCGAGCCCAGTAGTTCCAGCAGGAGCTTCGATCCGACGACGAGGTTCTCCGCGGCGGCGGCGAACATGTCGTAGAAGCTCGTCTCCTTCGGGGTCAGGCTAAAACGCACGGAAATCTCCGATGTGCGGGGTCGGTACTTGACGATGCTAGGCGCACGCGCCCCGCTCATGGGCACGGGGTTGCCGACGCGCGCCCTAAGTGTGTCCCACGACACGCCGGTTTGCTCCCGCTCTGCAGGGGGATCTCTGTGCTGACGCCCGGACGGCGGAACACCCGGACGGTGCCGCGTGTTGGAGGATGGGGTACCTCCCGGCCGAAGACCGGGGGCGGGCCGAGCACCGAGACCAAGAGGGCGGATCGGATGACCACCATCGACACCCCGAGCACCGACGACGCCCCGGCGGCCTGCCACCCCGCGCCCGGCGGCCCGCACGGGTACAGCGGCGAGAAGGAGGCGCACCTCAAGCGGCTGCGCCGGATCGAGGGTCAGATCCGCGGCCTCCAGCGCATGGTCGACGAGGACGTCTACTGCATCGACATCCTCACCCAGGTGTCCGCCTCCACCAAGGCGCTGCAGTCCTTCGCGCTCTCCCTGCTGGAGGAGCACCTGCGGCACTGCGTGGCCGCCGCGGCCGCCGCGGAGGACGGCGGCGAGGAGCTGAACGCCAAGGTCGCCGAGGCCAGCGCGGCCATCGCCCGGCTGCTGCGCACCTGAGCGGGGCCGCCGCGGCCTCCGCTGCGGGCTGACGACCGGTCAACGACCCCGTTCCGGTGTCCGCTGCTGCGGCGCCCGCGGTTCCGGCGCCCGCGGTTCCGGCGTCCTCGGCTCCGACCGGTCCGGTCCGCCGCGGGGGGCCAGCAGCACCTCGTCGATCTGCTCGGCGGCCAGCCGTTCCGCGCGGCTGGCCGAAGCGGCGATCATCAGCTCACCGGTCAGGTCGATCTCGTCCAGTGCGGTTCTGTCGTGGCCGCCGGTGCCGTTCTCCCCGGATGCCATGGCCTCCACCCCTTCCGCGCCCCGTCCGCCGCACCGCTCCGCCCGCCCCGTACCAGCGTAGGGAGCCGCGGGCCGGGCCACATGGCACGGACGGGCCATCTCTGCCGCCCGAAACGGGTGGGCCCGGGCGGCGGCCGGTCACTTCGGCGAGGGGCTGGCCTGCATCGAGTAGATGTCCCCGGCGGCGGGCTCGGCGGCCTCCACCGGCTTGCCGAAGTCGGCCAGCGACAGCGTGGAGACCACCTTGACCTGGTCCTTGGCCGCAGTGGAGCCGGCCACCCCGGCGAAGGTGAAGTTCTCCACCACCTTGTGCAGCCGGCCCTGGCCGTCCAGCCAGACCTCGTACGGGACCTCCTTCACCGTGAAGGTCTGGGCGGCCATCCGCAGGCCGTCCGCCCCGCGGCCGCCGGTCGCGTCGGCGGCCTTCGCCAGGTCCAGGGTGCCCCGGTAGTGCTTGAGCTCCCCGCCGTCCGCCGCCTCGGTGCCGACCAGCTCGGCGCTCTGCGCGCCGCGCAGCGCGCCCGCCGCGGTGGCCGGGTCGGTGGCGCCGGAGCTCACCAGGTTGCCGTCCGGGAGCTGGCGCACGTCCAGCCTGACCCACTTGCCCTCGGGGATCTTCGCGCCGCTGTTCTGCAGGTACACCGTGCCGGGCAGCACCACCTCGGTGATCTTCCCGGTGGTGGCGGCGCCGGGCGGCACGTCGATCTCCAGCCGGCCGATCCGCTTCACGTAGTCGTAGCCGCCGGTGCCGCTGAACACCGCCTTCTTGTCGGCGGACTCGGTGGTCAGCTCGGTGGTCGCGGTCACCGAGCCGGTGCGGCCGGTGATGTCGGCGGCCGAGCGGACCGCCGTCAGCGGATCGGCGGAGAGCCGGTCGGCGGAGCCCGACCGGTCCTGGCCGCCGCCGCTACAGGCCGACAGCACCGTGACGAGCAGGGCCGCGGCCGCGGCGCGGTTGAGCTTCTTCACTTCTTCGACAACCCCCTCGGGCCCCGGATGACCCGGCAAGCAACCGCCCCGGATGGGCAGAGCGCTTGCCAGGCAAACGAGTTGGGGCGCGGAAGGTTACGCCGGCGTTCACCGGTCGGACGGGAGGCCGGGCCGCCCGGGCGGGATACCGTGAAGGACGTGGCAGATCAGCGCCCCGGAGCGCCCGACGGGACGACGCGGACCGACCACCCGGACGGACACCGGGTGGAGGTGACGGAACGCGGCTCGTTCAGCTTCGCCCACTGCGCCTGCGGCTGGTTCGCCCCCGGGCGGCGCTCCCGGGACAAGTCCCGGCGCGACGCCGCGGAGCACCTCGCGGACCCGGACGGCGGCGGCTGAGGGCCCGGCCGGGCGAGACGGGCAGGCGGACGGACGCGGGCCGGTGCGGGGTCAGGCGGCGAGGTCGGACTCGGACCCGCGCTCCGGCTCGGGGCTCCGGTCCCGCCCGGCCCGGCGGCCGGAACGGCGGGCGGCGGGCGCGGCCTGCCGGCGGCGGCCGGAGTCCGCGGCGGCGGCGCGGGCCACCACCAGCGGGCGCAGCGCGCCGCGGGACAGCGCGTGGCACAGCGGCACCAGCACCGCCATCGCGAGCGGGGCCAGCAGCAGCACCACGGCGGTGGCCAGCGCGTAGCCGCCGAGCACGTCGGTCGGGTAGTGCACGCCGACGAACAGCCGGCAGAAGCCCTGCAGCAGGGCCAGCGCCCCGGCCGCCAGGCCGAGCCGGCGGTTGACCAGGAACAGCGCGACCGCGACGCCCATCGACATCGCCGAGTGGTCGCTGACGAAGGAGAGGGTGTCCTCCTTGCCGGGCACCAGCACGTCCAGCTCGGGGTGGGTGACGAACGGGCGGGGCCGGTCGACGAGCTGCGAGATCGGCAGGTTGGCCAGCTCGGAGACGGCCACGGCGAGCGGCGCCCACAGCACGCCGGCCACCGCGACCGGGGCGTCCGGGCGGCGGCGGGCGCTCAGCCAGGCGACCAGGCCGATCGCGGCCAGGCCGAACAGGATGCCGTACTCGGCCGTCCAGGCGACCAGCGAGTCCAGCCAGCCCGGGGCGTCCGCGGCCAGGCCGTTGACGGCCTTGAGCAGGCCGAGGTCGGGGTCGCCCGAACCGGCTCCGGCGTCGGCGAGCAGCGTCGGCACGCCGCACCTCCCTGTCCGCTCTCCGCAGTGGTCCCAGATCGTGGTGCTTCCGGGTGCGGACGACCGGTAGCCTCCTCAGTCAACGCGATCAAGGCCGCCGCGGTTTCCCCCCAAACGCACCGTTACCCAAACTTGACTCACCGTCCACCGCGCATGCACATGCCGAGGCCGGTCAGCTCGCGGCGCCCGGCCCGCCGCCCCTGGTGATGGTGCCGTCGTTCGGGTTCCGGTCGGGCAGCGCGGCGGCGCCGTCCGGGGTGACCCGGGTCGCCCCGATGTAGTCCTTCTGCGCGATGGTGTCGTAGCGGACCTTGGCCCCGGTGTGCGGCGCGTCGATCATGTAGCCGCCGCCGACGTAGAGGCCCACGTGGTGGATGGTGCGCGGGTCCTCCAGGTCGTTGGCGAAGAACACCAGGTCGCCGGGGCGGAGTTGGTCCCGGGACGGGTGCGGCCCGGCGTACCACTGGTCGTTCGCCACCCGGGGCAGCTCGATCCCGACGGCGCGGAACGCCGCCTGCGTCAGGCCCGAGCAGTCGAACCGGCCGTCCTCCCAGCTCTGCCCGGTGCCTCCCCACAGGTAGTCGGTGCCCAGCTTGCCCTGCGCGAACCAGATCGCGCCCGCCGCCTCCTTGGACAGCGCCAGCTGCACGCCCGGGTCGGCCGGGGCGGTGAAGGACCTCGCCAGCGCCTGGATGCTGCGGACGTAGCCCTGGGTCTCCTTGTACGGCGGGATCCCGTTGTGCTCGATCACCGCGTACGGCCCGGCGTTGTACGCGGCCAGCATGTTGGCCTGCCGGTCGCCGGGCACCCTGTCCACGTCCCGGGCCAGCGCGCAGTCGTAGGTGGCGGCGGAGGCGATCGCGTCGAAGGCGTTCCAGATGTCCCGCGCGCCGTCGCCGTCGCCGTCCGTCCCGTACGTCGCCCAGGTCGACTCCAGGAACTGGGCCATCCCGTACGCCTTCGCCGGGCTCTTCGCCGACGGGTCGAAGCCGCTCTCCTGGTAGAGCTGGGCGGCCAGCATCGGCGCCGAGATCTCCGGGCAGAGCGCGCCCCACCGCTGGATCTGCGGCCGGTACGCGGCCGGCACCGTCCCGCCGGACAGCCCGAGGGACGCGGAGGAGCGCTCCGGCACCCCACTGGCCGCGTACGTCCCGAGGGTCACCACACCCACGAAACCGATCGCGAGCACCACCGTCGCGGCACCCGCCAGCCGAGCCTTCCGGAGCACCATCCCAGCACCATCCCGACGGAACGTCAGCGGCCATGTCCTGTTACGCAATTGCCCGGTGCAATCATCACAGATACCAGGGGCGGGCAGTATCCTCGAACCACCGGACATCCTGGCGGAACGTCCGGGCCAGCCACGGTCAATCCGCGAGAAGCAGCCAAGTCGACGTCATATCTGGCCAAGAACAGGCCCTGCCCCTTCGCTCGGCCGTGGTCCGGGGCCTTGAATTTTCCTGATCGGGCGGTGAGATGGGATGGACCTGAACGTGGACAGCACAGTGATCCGGTACCTGGCGGAGGACCCGCCCAAGAAGGCCGACATCGACACCATCATCGGCGGGATCGCCCCGGACTGGGGCCCGTTCGCCACCCTCGGCTCCTCGGCCCGGGTCATGGTCCAGGTCGTGATGGCGGTGGCGATCCTGGTCTGCCTCGCCATCGCCATCTGGGGCGCGGCCAAGCAGCGGATCGGCGCCACCGCGATGCGCGACACCTTCAGCGCCGAACAGGGCAAGGGGCTGATCGTCGCGGGCCTGACCGGCGTGTTCATCATCGGTTCGCTCGGCACCCTGTTCACCATTGTGTACGGCATGGCCATCTGACGAGCGGGCAACTCCCCTCCGACCAGCACTGATCCGGTCCGCCGCACCCCGGCCCCCGCACTTTCCCGCCGAGCAACCCGTCACGCCGCCGCGCGCCCCGCGCGGCGGCGCCCCACCAGGAGGGCCCCGTGCCGTTGTCCGACGACCAGCCGCACACCCGTACGCGGCTACCGGTCGCCGAACAGACCGCCCCCGCGACCGGCCGTCAGGCCCGGCCGCTGCGCACCCTCCTGACCGTCCTCGCCGTCGTCACCCTGCTGGTGGTCGCCGTCGCCGTCGCCAACCGGGACAAGCCCCCGGTCGACCGCACCGGCACCGGCACCTCCGGCGACCGCGCCCCCGGGGCCGCCGCCTCCCCCGACCGCACCGCCGCCAGCGGACAGCAGCCGGTCACCACCACCTCCAACGGCGTCGGCACCGGCTACCCGCACACCGACCAGGGCGCGCAGTCCGCCGCCGCCAACTACGCGGTCGCCCTGGGCTCCACCGACATGTTCCGCACCGACAGCCGCAGCACCGTCCTGGCCACCATCGCCGACCCCACCGCCCTGCCGGCCCTGCAGAAACGTCTGGACCAGGCGTTCACGCCGGAGACGAACGCGCGCTACGGGCTGGACGCCGAGGGCAAGGCACCCAAGAACCTGACGTTCATCAGCCGCACCGTCCCGATCGGCACCGACCTGGCGAACTACTCGGACACCGGGACCGTGGTCGGCGTGTGGTGCAACTCGCTGGTGGGGCTGACCGGGAAGACCTCGGAGGTCCCGGTCACCGAGAACTGGTACACGCTCGGCATCACGATGCGCTGGACCGGAAGCGACTGGAAGATCATCGATTACAGCCGGAAGGCAGGCCCGGCCCCGCTACCCGCTGACCAACAGGCCGCGACCTCAGAGGAGATCACGGGTGCCGTCCAGCAGTTCGGAGGTTTCCGCTATGCGCGCTGACGGAGCCGGCAGAGGTCTCGGCCGGCGCGCCGCGGCTCTGGCCGGGGCGACCGCTGCGCTCCAGTTGGCGTTCTTCGCGGTGACCGGGTCGGCCACCGCGGCGCCCTCGCCCAGCCCCCAGCCGTCCTGCACGGTGGACGTGCCGGTGCCCGGCGCCGACAAGCTGTGCGCCCCGCCCGGGGCCACCGTGATCCCCGGGACGGGCGCCGTCTCCGGCGTCACCGATCCGCTGGGGTCGCTGGCGAAGGGCTGCGCGCAGGCGGCGGCCTGGGTGGTGCGGCAGTTGTCGGGGGCGATCGACGGGACGACGAAGGTCGACTTCACCAACGCGGCGTTCCTGCAGCAGTACGCGGTGGTGTTCGCCGTCTCGACGGTGATCACGCTGGTGCTGTGGCTGCTGGCGGTGACCAAGCGGGCGGTGCGCGGCGCGGCGCTGGGGCAGGCGTTCGCGGAGGCGGTCGGGTTCCTGTGGCTGACGGTGATCGCCTCGGCGTTCACGCCGCTGATCCTGTACACGGTGGTGACCGTCACCGACGGGCTGACGGACGCGATCTCGGCGGGCACGAAGTCGGACACGGGCACCTACCTGGGCGGGTTCGCGGACACCCTGGAGAAGGGGAGCATCGGCGGCGGCCCGCTGATCCTGATCCTGGTGTCGCTGGTGGCGGTGCTGGCCGCGGCGGTGCTCTGGGTGGAGCTGGTGATCCGGGCGGCGATGCTGTACGTGGGCGCGCTGCTGGGGACGGCGGTGTACGCGGGCCTGGTGGACAAGCAGATGTGGAAGCACGTGCGCCGGTGGGCGGCGATGATGCTGGCGGTGGACCTGGCGAAGCCGATCGTGGTGATCATCCTGGGGCTGGCGGGCGCGGTGGCGACCGGTGCGGGGGCGGACGACGACTTCGGCCGGGTGCTGGCGGGGCTGGCGATCCTGTTCCTGTCGATCTTCGCGAGCGCGGCGGTGTACCGGTTCGTGCCGGGCTTCGGCGACGAGCTGATGGCGATGCGGCGGGCCCGGGCGAGCGCCGTGCAGGCCGGCAGCGCGATGATCAACGGCCCGGCGAACTTCGTGAAGCAGGGCATCTCCACGCACGGTTCGCGCGGCGGCGCGGAGGGCGGGGGCGGCGGTTCCGGCTCCCCGGCCGGCGGTGGCGGGGCGGGCGCGGGCATCGCGGCGCACGCCTCCCGGCCCGCGAACCCGCCGCGCCCGGCGGCGCCCCCCGCGCAGGCCCAGGTCCAGGCTCCGGTCAACAACCCGAAGGGAGGGTGACGGGGAGATGAGCAGCGAACAGCTCGGCCAGTACGGCACCCAGTACGCCCATCAGCGCCGCAGTTACCTGATCGGCAAGGCGCGGCCGAACGCGCCGATCGGGCGCAACCGGGAGAACGGCGAGATCGTGCTGATCATCGCCGGCGCCGGCCTGGGCATGGTGTGGGGACTGATCCCGAGCCTGTTGCCGCTGCGGATCGCCGGCCTGGTGGGCTTCCCGCTGCTGGCGATCATGGCGGTGTACGTGCCGTACCGGCGGCGGACGTTCTACAAGTGGGTGGAGATCAACCGGACCTTCCGGCGGACGATCCGCAGCGGCCGGGCGGTCTGGAAGCCGGACGTGCACGAGGCCGGGACCAGGCTGGACGGGCGCGAGGTGGAGGTCGGCCCGCCGCCGGGGGTGGGGCGGCTGCGCTGGCTGACCGCGCCGTTCGGGCCGGACGAGGTCGCGGTGCTGATGCACCTGGAGCGGCGGACGGTGACCGCGGCGATCGAGATCGAGGGCCCGGGCGTGGGCCTGCGCGACTCCGAGGACCAGGAGGCGCTGGTCGACCGGTTCGGGACGCTGCTCAAGCACGTGGCCAACGGCGACGGCTTCGTGACCCGGCTGCAGATCCTGGCCCGGACGCTGCCGGCCGACCCGGACGCGCACGCCAAGGACGTGGCGCGGCGCGGCGACCACGACGCGCCGCGCTGGCTCCAGGAGAGCTACGACCAGCTGCAGTCGATGGTGTCGACCTCCTCGGAGCAGCACCGGGCGTACCTGGTGGCGTGCATGCACTACAGCCGGGACCTGGCGGCCGAGGCGCACGCGATGGGGCGCACGGCGTACGGGCGGGGCGAGAAGCGGGCCCGCGACGACGACGGCCTGGCGACCGTGATGGCGCGTGAACTGACCGACATCTGCGCCCGGTTGGCGGAGGCGGACATCCGGGTGCGGCAGCCGCTGGGGCAGGCCCGGCTGGCCTCGCTGATCCACTCGATGTACGACCCGGACCACCCGATCGACCACATCCAGGCGATGAGCAGGCGCAACGCCTGGCCGGCCGAGCTGGACGCCACCCACCCGCAGTACCTGCAGGCGAAGACCCGCGAGGCGGCGACCCGGGAGCCGTGGTGCCACGCCACCGCGTGGATCAAGGAGTGGCCGCTGACCCCGGTCGGGGTGAACTTCCTGGCGCCGCTGCTGGTGCACACGCCGGACGTGATCCGGACGGTCGCGGTGACCATGGACCTGGAGCCGACCGACGTGGCGATCGAGCGGATGCTGACCGAGAAGACCAACGACGAGGCGGAGGCCAGCCGGGCGGCGAAGATGAACCGCACGGTCGACCCGCGCGACCTGGCGCACACCGGCCGGGTGGACCAGCGCGGCGACGACCTGGCCTCGGGCGCGGCCGGGGTGAACCTGGTCGGCTACCTGACGGTCTCCGCGCGCAGCCCGGAGGCGCTGGCCCGGGACAAGCGCACCATCCGGGCGTCGGCGGGCAAGAGCTACCTGAAGCTGGAGTGGTGCGACCGCGAGCACCACCGGGCGTTCGCCAACACCCTGCCGTTCGCCACCGGCATCCGCCGCTGACGCCGCTGACCCCCGGAGGCCCGTCGATGCTCGGCAAGCTCACCGATTCCTTCACCAGCACCCTGTTCGGCCGGGTGGAGACCACCCGGCTGCCGGTGCGCACCTCCAGCGGCCAGGCGCAGGCGGTGTACCTGCCGACCGCGGCGCCCGGCCTGGGCGACTCCGGAGTGATCATCGGGCGCGAGGTCTACAGCGGCAAGGGCTACGTCTACGACCCGTTCCAGCTGTACGGCCAGCAGCTGCCGGCCCCGCACTGGCTGGTGCTGGGGGAGTCCGGCAACGGCAAGTCGGCGCTGGAGAAGACGTACGTGCTGCGGCAGTTGAGGTTCCGCGACCGCCAGGTGGTGGTGCTGGACGCGCAGGGCGAGGACGGCGTCGGCGAGTGGAACCTGATCGCGAACGCGCTGGGGATAAAGTCCATCCGGCTGGACCCGCAGGCGGCCCTGGGCGGCGGCGTGAAGCTGAACCCGCTGGACCCGGCGATCACCACCAGCGGCCAGCTGTCGCTGCTGCGCACCATCATCGAGGTGGCGATGGGCCGCGGCCTCGAGGAGCGGGCCGGGTTCGCGCTGAAGGCCGCGCACGCGTACGTGCTGGCCACGGTGACGGACCGCCAGCCGGTGCTGAACGACATCATCGACACGCTGCGCAGCCCCGACCTGTCGGCGGTGGAGTCGCTGGGCGTGGAGGTCGGCGAGGTGCAGTCCTGGGGCCTAGACGTGGCGCTGGTGCTGGACCGGCTGGTCGACGGCGACCTGCGGGGCATGTTCGACGGCCCGACCTCGGCGGGCATCGACCTGGACGCGCCGCTGATCGTCTTCGACCTGTCGCACATCGACCGGAACTCGATCGCGATGCCGATCCTGATGGCGATCGTCGGGGTGTGGCTGGAGCACACCTGGCTGCGGCCGGACCGGGTGAAGCGGATCTTCCTGGTGGAGGAGGCCTGGCACATCATCAACAGCCCGTTCGTGGCGCAGCTGTTCCAGCGGCTGCTGAAGTTCGGCCGGCGGCTGGGCCTGTCCTTCGTCGCGGTGGTGCACCACCTGTCGGACGTGGTGGACGGGGCGGCCGCGAAGGAGGCGTCGGCGATCCTGAAGATGGCCTCGACCCGGACGATCTACATGCAGAAGGCGGAGGAGGCGAGGGCCACCGGCCGGGTGCTGGGCCTACCGCGCTGGGCGGTGGAGATCATCCCGACCCTGTCGCCGGGCATCGCGGTGTGGGACGTCAACGGCAACGTGCAGGTGGTGAAGCACATCATCACCGAGGCCGAGAAGCCGCTGGTGTACACCGACCGGGCGATGACCGAGGACGCGGTGGCCGAGCGGGACCGCGCGGACCAGCAGCTGGCGGCGCAGCCGCGGATCTGACGGCCCGTCGCGCGGGGTGACCGTCAGCTCGCGGAAACCAGCTCGTTACTTCCGGGTTCCTGACAGCTACGCGCGTTGACCCTAGGCTGCACCCAGACAACGCCAGGCCGCGCTGCCGCGGCCCCGACGGTCCAGGGGACAGCCATGCCCATTTCCGGTTCCACCGGCCGCCGCTCGACCGCCCTCGCGGTCGCCGCGGCCGCCGCCCTCTTCGGCACGATGGCCCTCCCGGCCGCCGCCGAGGCCCACGGCCGGGGCCACGACAAGCCCAAGTACGAGGACCTCCAGCTCCTCGCCATCAACGACTTCCACGGCAACCTGGAGCCCCCGGCCGGCTCCTCGGGCACGATCAACGAGATCGACCCGGCCACCGGCAAGACCGTCGCCACCCCGGCCGGCGGCGTCGAGTACCTGGCCACCGCGCTGCGCGACGCCCGCAAGGGCCACCCCAACAGCCTCACCGTCGCGGCCGGCGACATCATCGGCGCCAGCCCGCTGGTCTCCGGCCTGTTCCACGACGAGCCGACCATCGAGGCGATGAACAAGATCGGCCTCGACGTCACCTCGGTGGGCAACCACGAGTTCGACGAGGGCTCGGCCGAGCTGCTGCGGATGCAGAACGGCGGCTGCCACCCGACCGACGGCTGCTACGAGAAGGGCCGCAAGTTCAAGGGCGCGGACTTCCCGTACCTGGCGGCGAACGTCACCAACGAGAAGACCGGCCGGACGCTGCTCAAGCCGTACTGGGTGACCAACGTCCACGGCGTCAAGGTCGGCTTCATCGGCGTGACCCTGGAGGGCACCCCGAACATCGTCACCGCCGCCGGCGTGCAGGGCCTCACGTTCGGCAACGAGGTCACCACCATCAACAAGTACGCCGCCGAGCTGAAGCGGCAGGGCGTCAACTCGATCGTCGCGCTGATCCACGAGGGCGGCCTGCCCGCCAGCAACGTGTACAACTACGACTGCGGCCCGGCCGGCGCGGGCGTCTCCGGCCCGATCGTGGACATCGCCCGGAACATCGACCCGGCCGTCGGGGCGATCGTCACCGGCCACACCCACAACTCGTACGCCTGCATGGTCCCGGACCCGAAGGGCGTGCCCCGCTCGGTCACCAGCGCCGCCTCGTTCGGCCGCCTGTACACCGAGATCGACCTCAAGCTGGACAAGCGCAGCGGCAGCATCGTCCGCCCGACGGTCACCGCCGCCAACCACGTCGTGCGCCGCGACGTGCCGAAGGCGCCGGACCTGACCGCGCTGCTCGACCGGTACACCAAGCTGGCCGCGCCGATCGCCAACCGGGCCACCGGCTACATCACCGCCGACATCAACGGCCGCGGCTCCACCGCGCTGGAGAAGCCGCTCGGCGACCTGATCGCCGACGCCCAGCTGGCCGGCCTCTCGCCCGCCGACAAGGGCGGCGCGCAGGTGGCGTTCATGAACCCCGGCGGCATCCGCGCCGACCTGGTGTACCGGGCCACCGGCAGCGAGGGCGACGGCGTGGTGACCTACGGCGAGGCGTTCGCCGTCCAGCCGTTCACCAACATGATGCAGGTCAAGACGCTGACCGGCACCCAGCTGGTGCAGGTCCTCCAGCAGCAGGTCTCCGGCGTCAACGAGGCCGCCCCGAAGGTGCTGCAGATCTCCTCGAACCTGCACTACACCCTCGACCTGAACCAGGCCGGCGCGGCCCGGGTGGTCGTCGACTCGATCCGCCTGAACGGCGCGCCGCTCGACCCGAACGCGAGCTACCGGGTCGCCGCCAACGAGTTCCTGGCCGGCGGCGGCGACGGCTTCCCGGCCTTCACCGCCGGCACCGACAAGCTCGTCGGCGCCTCCGACCTGGACCTGTTCAACGCCTACCTGACCGGCCACAGCTCGGCGAGCGCGCCGATCGCCCCGCCGGCCGCCGACCGGATCAAGGTCATCGGCGTCGGCGAGGACAACGGCTGACCCCGGCGCGGCGACGGGGGCGGGGCACCGGCGGTGCCCCGCCCCCCGTGCGTCCCCGGCCCGTCCTCAGCGCGGTTCGGTCGGCTCCCCCGGCAGCACCACCACCGCCTGCGCCCCCGGCCCGCCGTGCGGGGCCGGACCCAGCGAGACCTGCCCGCCGGTGTCCCGCACGGTCTGCGCCACGATCGACAGCCCCAGCCCCGAACCCGGCAGCTGACGCGAGGACGGCGACCGCCAGAACCGGTCGAACACGTACGGCAGTTCCTCCGCCGGAATGCCGGGTCCGTGGTCCCGGACCGTCAACCGCCCGTCCCGCAACGACACTTCGATCGTCCCGGCGGGCGGCGAGTACTTCACCGCGTTGTCCAGCAGGTTGATCACCGCCCGCTCCAGCGCCGCCGGGTCCCCGTGCACGTACCAGGGCCGCACGTCCGTCTCGAAGGTCAGCGACGGTCCGCGCAGCCGCCCCCGCTCCAGCGCCCGCCCCACCGTCTCGTGGAACGGCACCACCGTCCGCACCGCCTCCGGGTTCGGCGTGTCCGGCCGGGACAGCTGCAGCAGGTCCCCGATCAGCACGGTCAGCTCCTGCATCTGCGCCTTCATGTTCCCCAGCATCCGCGCCCGCGTCTCGGCGGGCAGCGCCCGCCCCTGCGCGTCCGACCGGATCAGCAGGTCGACGTTGGTCCGCAGCGAGGTGAGCGGCGTGCGCAGCTCGTGCCCGGCGTCGGCGATCAGCCGGGTCTGCCGCTCGCGGGAGTTGGCGAGCGCGGTCGACATCGAGTTGAACGAGGTGGCCAGGCGGGCGATCTCGTCCTTCCCGTTGACCGGGATGGTGGTGCCGACCTCCTCGGTCCGGGCGATGTGCTCGACCACGTCGGTGAGCTGGTCGACGGGCTTGAGCGCGGAGCGGGCGATCAGCCGTCCGGTGAAGCCCGCGCCGATCACGCCGAGCCCGGCGAGGCCGGCCATCAGCAGGGCGAGGCTGTTCAGGGAGCTCTCCACGCCGGAGGTCGGGAGTGCGGTGATCATGACGGCCGGCTGCTGCACACCGTCCCGCAGGATCGAGGTGGGAGTGAGCCGCACCTGAGCGGACTCGCCGTCCAAGTAGCTGCCCTCGCGGAACTGCTGCGGCCTGGGGTTCGACAGCAGCGCGGTGTCGTCCGACCGGATGTCGACCGCCTTGGTGGCGGAGCTGAGGAAGCACACGGTGCCGTCGGGCAGCAGGAACTGGTAGTCGTACTTCTGCGGGTTGAAGTGGTCGTCGCCGCCCCGGGAGGGGACCGTCGCCAGCCCCGCGGCCGCGGACGAGCCGCAGTACAGCGGGTTCTGCTGCCGCCCGAGCGGCACGAACGGCGTCCGGGGCGAGCCCGCCAGGTTGTCGTGCACGTCCTGGTAGAGCTTCTCCCGGACGACCAGCCAGCAGGCCACCGCCACCACCGCGATCGCCACCGCCACCGCGGCGGCCGTGAGCATGGCCAGCCTGCTCCGCAGCGGCTTGCCGCGGAACCACCCCGTGAGCCGGCCGATCGGCTTCACGCCGCGGCGCCGGTCGCGGCGCGCAGGGCGTAGCCGACGCCGCGGACGGTCTGGATGATCCGGGGCATGCCGTGCTGCTCGGTCTTGCGGCGCAGGTACATGACGTAGACGTCGAGGGAGTTGGAGGAGGGCTCGAAGTCGAAGCCCCAGACGGCCTTGAGGATCTGTTCCCGGGTCAGCACCTGGCGCGGGTGGGAGAGGAACATCTCCAGCAGCATGAACTCGGTGCGGGTGAGCTCGATGGGCGTGCCGTCCCGGGTGACCTCGCGGGTGGCGGTGTTCATCCGCAGGTCGCCGAAGGCCAGCACCTCGCCGCCGTCCTCGTCGGCGGCGGTGCGGGCGGCGGCCTCCGCGGCGAGCGCGTTGCGGCGCAGCAGGGCGCGGACCCGGGCGAGGAGCTCGTCGAGTTCGAAGGGCTTGGCGAGGTAGTCGTCGGCGCCGACGTCGAGGCCGGTGACGCGGTCGCCGACGGCGTCGCGGGCGGTGAGCATCAGGACGGGCACGGTGTCGCCGCGGGAGCGCATCCGGCGGACGGCGGTGAGGCCGTCCATCCGGGGCATCATGATGTCCAGCAGCACCAGGTCGGGGTGGTCGCGTTCGACGGCGGCCAGGGCCTCGTAGCCGTCGGTGGCGGTGGCGACCTGGTAGCCCTCGAAGGCGAGGCTGGATTCCAGCGCGTCGCGCAGCGCGGGTTCGTCGTCGACCACGAGGACGCGGGCGCCGCCGCCCGGGGCCTCGGCGGGGGTGCGGTCGTCGGCGGGGGGAGTCATCGGCTCGGGGCCCTTTCTGAGTCCGGTGCGGTCCTGGCCATTGTCCGTCGGGTGGGACGGATCGGGGGAGACGGCCGGCGGAGGTCGGTCGGCGGGGTGCGGTCGGCGGAGGCGGTCAGACCGTCTTGCCGGCCTGCATCTGGGACAGCACCTGCTTGACGCTGTTGATCGGGATGGCGAAGCCGAGCCCGACGCTGCCGGCGTCGGAGCTGCCGCTGGAGCTGGAGCCGCTGCCGGAGTACATCGCCGAGTTGAGGCCGATGACCTGGCCGGCGGTGTTGATCAGCGGGCCGCCGGAGTTGCCGGGGTTGAGCGCGGCGTCGGTCTGCAGGGCCTGGTAGGTGGCGGTGTCGGCGGAGGAGCCGGAGGAACCGGAGGAGCTTCCGGAGCCGGAGGAGCCGCGCCGGCCGGGCAGGTCGGGGAAGCCGAAGCCGCCGTTGTTGCTGGTGGTGCTCTCGTCGACCTGGACGGAGACCTGCCGGTCCTTGGCGGAGATGATGCCCGAGGTGACGGTGCCGGTCAGCCCCTCGGGGTTGCCGATGGCGACCACCGAGTCGCCGACGGCGGTGCTGTCGGAGTCGCCGAGGACGGCGGTGGTCAGGCCGCTGACGCCGGAGGCGGTGATGACGGCGGTGTCCAGGGACTTGTCGGTGCCGGTGACGGTGGCGGGGGCGGTGGAGCCGTCCTGGAAGGTGACGGTGGTCTGGCCGCCGCCGCTCACCGCGCCGGAGACGACGTGGTAGTTGGTGAGGATCTGGCCGTCGGCGGTGAGCACCACGCCGGTGCCGGTGGCGGTGCCGCCGCTGGTCTTGACGGTGATCTGCACGACGGCGGGGGAGACCGCGGCGGCGATCGCCGAGACGTTGGCGCTGCCGTCGGCGTTCGCGGAGACCGGGCGCACCAGGGTGCTGCTCGCGCCGGTGGTGCCGGAGCGGTCGCCGACCAGGGCGCCGCCGCTGACGCCGCCGACCAGGGCGGCGATCGCGGCGACGGCGGTGACCAGGGCGAGCCGGCTGCGCAGCAGGCCGCGGCGGGCGCGGTGCCCGGCGGGCGGCTGCTGGTCGGCACCGGCTCCGGCGTCGGCGGTGGCGGCCCCGGGCTCGGCGGCGGGGGCCGCGGGCGGCAGCGCCGGGTAGGCGGCCTCCTGGTAGGGCGGGTACGGCTGCTCCGCCGGGTGCGCGGGGTACGCCGAGGGTGTCGGGGGCACCGGGTGCGCCGGGTGCGCGGGGACGGTGGGCGGCTGCGGCGGGAGCCAGCCCGCGCCGCCGTCCTGGGGGTGGGGCTCCTGGGTGTTGCGGTGCTGGTCGCTCATGACGACCACGTTCCGCGCGGTTCATGAAGACCGGATGAGAGGGTGGTACAGGTTCCCCGAGAAGCGCGTCAGCTTCTCATAAAGCCTGGTCAGGCGGGAGATCCGGCCCGGTCGCCGGCGCAGCCGCAGGAACGCCGCACGACCAGGCGCGACGGGAACTTGCGGACCCGCTCGGTGTCGCTGCCGGGCACCATCAGCGAGTCGTCGAGGACCAGGTCGACGGCGGCCCGGGCCATCGCGTCCCGGTCGGAGGCGACGGTGGTCAGCGGCGGGGAGGCGAAGGCGGCCTCGGGGATGTCGTCGAAGCCGGCCACCGCGAGGTCCTCGGGGACGCGCAGGCCGAGTTCGGTGGCGGCCCGCAGCACGCCGATCGCCTGGTCGTCGGTGGAGCAGAAGATCGCCGGCGGGCGCCGGTCGGAGCCGAGCAGCTCCAGCGCGACCTGGTAGGCGCCGTAGCGGTGGAACGGGGCGTCCACCAGGTACGGCTCGGTGGGCAGGCCGTGCGCGGTCATGGCCAGCTCCCAGCCGGCCACGTGGTCGATCACCGGGTCGCCGGGGGCGGGGGACTCGACCGGGCCGCCGAAGCAGGCCACGTACGGGTGGCCGTGCTCCTCCAGCAGGTGGCGCACGACCAGTTCGGAGCCGCCGACGTCGTCGGTGACCACGGCGACGTCGTCGATCGCCTCGGGGCGGCGGTGCAGCAGCACCACCTTGGCGCCCTCCATGGCGGCGAACTCCTCGGCGGCGCGCTGCGAGGGGCCCTGGCTGACCAGGATCAGGCCGGAGACCCGCATCCCGAGGAAGGCCCGGACGTAGTGCACCTCGCGGTCGTCCACGTAGTCGGAGTTGCCGATCAGCACCAGCTTGCCGCGCTCGGAGGCGGCGCGTTCCACGGCGTGGGCCATCTCCGCGAAGAACGGCTGCCGGGCGTCGGGGACGACCATGCCGATCAGGTTGGTGCGCCGGGAGGCCATCGCCTGGGCGACCGAGTTCGGGCGGTACCCGAGCTGCTCGATCGCGGCGAGCACCTTCTCCCTGGTGGCCGGGGCGACCGGCCGGGGACCGTTGTTGATCACATAGCTGACGACCGCGGTCGAGGTGCCAGCCAGTCGGGCTACGTCGTCGCGCGTCACCTTGGCCACGGGGGGGAGTCTACGCGGGTGGTTCGCCGGTCCGGCCCGGGGTGACACCTGGTGGGACGGCGGTTTCGGGAGCGATCCGGGCAAAGCCGGGCGAGTGTTTCCGCGGTGCGGCCCGCCCGGCCGTGCGTCAGTGCTCGCGGGTGGCGCCGGTGCGGTTCGGCTCGGCCCGCTCCGGCCCCTTCTCGGGCCGCTCGGGCACCACGAACCGGTAGCCGACGTTGCGGACGGTGCCGATCAGCTGCTCGTTCTCGACCCCGAGCTTGGCCCGCAGCCGGCGGACGTGGACGTCCACGGTGCGGGTGCCGCCGAAGTAGTCGTAGCCCCACACCTCCTGGAGCAGCTGGGCCCGGGTGAAGACCCGGCCGGGGTGCTGGGCCAGGTACTTGAGCAGCTCGAACTCCTTGAAGGTGAGGTCGAGGACGCGGCCCTTGAGCTTGGCGGAGTAGGTGGCCTCGTCGACCGAGAGGTCGCCGTTGCGGATCTCCATCGGGCTGTCGTCGGTGGCCGCGTTCAGCCGGCCGAGGGCCAGCCGCAGCCGGGCCTCGACCTCGGCCGGTCCGGCGGTGTCGAGCAGCACGTCGTCGACGCCCCACTCGGCGGTGACGGCGGCGAGGCCGCCCTCGGTGACCACCAGGATCAGCGGGCTGCCGATGCCGGTGGAGCGCAGCAGCTGGCACAGGCTGCGGATCTGCGGCAGGTCGCGCCGGCCGTCGACCAGGATCACGTCGGCGCTCGGGGTGTCGACCAGGGCGGACCCCTCGGCGGGGGCCACCCGGACGCTGTGCAGCAGCAGCCCGAGGGCGGGCAGCACCTCGGCGGAGGGTTGCAGGGCGTTCGTCAACAGGAGCAGAGAACTCATACCCGGTTAGTCCCCTTTCCGGGTCGTCGCGGTCGCGGCCGCCTGGGAGAGCGGTGGCCGCGGTACAGGGTGGGGGGAACGCCGACCGGGTCGGCGGGGGCGTCGGAGGGCGGGGCGGCGGTGGCTCGCCCGAGGTCCCGCAACCCCTGGCGTCCCGCTGGTGCCCCGTCCATCGGCGTACCCTCCGGTCTGGTCCCGTCCCGGGGTGCGCACCTCGTCGTGCGGCCCGCGGCGGTGGTGTTCCGGCGGCGGGTGCGGGTGGGGCACCGTTCGCAAGAACGTCCGTATGGCGTCCTGAAAGCACGAAAGGACCCGGGGGCGACTCTGCCCGGATCCCTCATCGCGTTCGAGGATAGCCGACCGGCTGCGGCCTGGGGAGAGGCGCGAGCGGGGCGCGCGGCGGCGATCGGCGCTCCGGGCCGTGAGGCGCGTTGCTCCGGCGGGGCGGCGCGGCCCCGGGGGGTTTGCCTCCGGGTGGGGGGAGCGCGCGATGATGGGGGCCGCACCGGCCGCACCGTACGTGTACCCCGATTCCACGGGTGGGCCGGCCGGCACCGGGCCGGCCGCCGTACCGGGCGAGGACCGTCGAGAGGGGTTGCCGTGACCGCGACCGCCGAAGCACGCACCGCCGCCGGGGAACCCGCCGCCGCCGGCTCACCCGGACGAGTGAGCGGGACGGTGCGCTACTGGGCCGCCGCCAAGTCCGCGGCCGGCCGGGCCGAGGAGGCCGTCGAGGCCGCGACGCTGGCCGGGGCGCTGGCCGCGGTGCGCGCCGCGCACGCCGACCGGCCGGAGCTGCTGCGGCTGCTGGGGGTGTGCTCGTTCCTGCTGGACGGCGAGCAGACCGGCGGCCGGGACCACGCCGAGGTGCCGCTGTCCGCGGGCTGGACGGTCGAGGTGCTGCCGCCGTTCGCCGGAGGCTGATCACCGGTTTCCCCGGCTGCCGTTCCGGAACTGGGGCACGCGTGCGATCGTCCCTATGTCCGTAGCCCGAATGCCGTTCGTCTCCGAACGGACGTCGGATCGACCGTCTGCTGGGGGAGTGCGATGCACGGCTCGGTGAAGTTGCTGATCGGCCTGGGGGTGGTGGCCGGCCTGCTGGTCGGCGCCGACCGGATAGCCGTCGGGGTCGCGGAGGACCAGGCGGCGGACGCGGTCGTCTCCTCGGGCTGGATGACCACCAAGCCGGACGTCAGCATCGACGACTTCCCGTTCCTGACCAGCGCGCTGGCCGGGGAGCTGGACAAGGTCACGATGAGCTCGGACGGGATGACCGTGACCGACGGCCGCGAGACGGTGACCGTGCACGCCTTCCGGGCCGACCTGTCCGACGTGAAGTTCACCGACTCCTACCGGGGCGTCACCGTCGGGCGCGGCGACGGCCGGGGCGTGATCGGCTACCAGGACCTGTCGAAGTTCATGGTGGGCGGCGGCCGGCTCACCCTGGCGTACGCGGGCCCGGGCAAGGTGAAGGCCGAGGTGCCGGGCGGCTCGATCGAGGGCCGACTGCGCAGCGAGGGCAACCAGGTGATCGTGGACAACCTCCAACTCACCGGCGCGGCCTCCAAGTTGAACGGCCTGGCCGGCGACCTGCTGAAGCCCCAGCGGTTCGCCCTGACCGGCCTGCCGACCGGCCTCGCCCTGGCCGAGGCCACCCCGGAGCAGGACGGCGTCCGGCTGCGCTTCACCCTCGCCCCCGGCACCACGCTCGGCCACTAGGCCCTGTCCGGCCGATCTTGCCGGGCGCGCGACGCCGGGCATCCCGCCTGGAAGCACCGGCGAAACACCCGAGTACATCCAGTACGAGGGCGTTCCGCCGGCACTCCCAGCCGGGCCCCCGACGCCGCGCGCTGATCCGACAAGATCGGCCGGACAGGGCCTAGGCCGGACAGGGCCTGGCGTCCGCTGGGCGAGACGGGCTGTCCAGGCCGGCTGCCGGAACGTCCCGAATCACCCGTCCGCCCGGTCCCCGCACCGGGCCCGGGCCGCTTCGACTGAGGACGGAAATCGGTAAATCCCACCATGCGGATGTTCCGGTCTCAGCATTCGACACAATGATGACAGCGCCCCCTCCGAGTCCCTAGCATCGTGGTCATGAAGCGACAGGCGGACCTCACGAAGCGGCGGGCGGTAGACCACTGCCGCGTGTCGAGCTGCCTGTGTCGAATGCGCTGACCCGGCGGTCGCGCCCCGTACTCCCGGCACGTCCGCCCCGCTCCGACGCCGCGAACCGGTAGCCACGGGCACCGGTGCGTCCGGAGCGGCGAGAACCCCGTCGATCCACCCCGGCCGAAGCCGCACCCACCTCCGTCCCAGAATGCGGACAGATGTGCGGACGCGCACGGTCCGGAGCACTCCCGCAGCCTTCCGCCAACCGCCCCCGGATGGAGAACCCACATGAGCCGCAGCGACGTCCTGGTCGACGCCGACTGGGTCCAGGCCCACCTGGACGACCCGAAGGTCGTCATCGTCGAGGTCGACGAAGACACGGCCGCCTACGACAAGAACCACATCCGCAACGCGGTCCGGATCGACTGGAAGAAGGACCTCCAGGACCCGGTCCGCCGCGACTTCATCGACCAGGCCGGCTTCGAGGCGCTGCTGTCCGCCAAGGGCATCGCCAACGACGACACCGTGGTCCTCTACGGCGGCAACAACAACTGGTTCGCGTCCTACGCCTACTGGTACTTCAAGCTGTACGGCCACGGCGACGTCCGCCTGCTGGACGGCGGCCGCAAGAAGTGGGAGCTCGACTCCCGCGAGCTGGTCGTCGAGCAGCCCGAGCGGGCCGCCACCCAGTACACCGCGCAGCCGGCCGACTCCTCGATCCGCGCCTTCCGCGACGACGTGGTCAACGCGATCGGCAGCCTGAACCTGGTCGACGTCCGCTCGCCCGACGAGTTCTCCGGCAAGCTGCTCGCCCCGGCCCACCTCCCGCAGGAGCAGTCGCAGCGCCCGGGCCACGTCCCGTCCGCCAAGAACATCCCGTGGGCGAAGAACGCCAACGACGACGGCACCTTCAAGAGCGACGACGAGCTCAAGGCGCTCTACGAGGCCGAGGGCGTCGACCTGGCCACCGACACCATCGCGTACTGCCGGATCGGCGAGCGCTCCGCGCTCACCTGGTTCGTGCTGCACGAGCTGCTCGGCCAGGAGAACGTCAAGAACTACGACGGTTCGTGGACCGAGTACGGCAGCCTGGTCGGCGTGCCGATCGAGCTCGGCAACTGAGCTCCGGCTCGCACGACGGCAAGGACGAGGGAGACAGACATGTGCGGTGCGAAGGCCGGCGGCCCGGACCTGGCAGGAGTTGACGTGGCCAACGAGACGATCATCCAGGGTTCCGTGACCCGCAACGACGAGCCGGTCAACGGCTACGTGCGGCTGCTCGACGAGAACGGCGAGTTCACGGCCGAGGTCCCGACCTCGGCGACCGGGCAGTTCCGGTTCTTCGCCCGCCCGGGCAAGTGGACGCTGCGGGCCCTGGTGCCCGGCGCCACCGTGGACCGCCAGGTGGTCGCCACCCAGGGCGAGTTCACCGAGGTCGCGATCGCGGTCTGAGACGACCGCACCAGGCAGTGCACCGCGGGGCCCCGGCCGTCTTCAACGGCCGGGGCCCCGCGGCCTACCCTGGAGGGGTGCAGGCACATCGACGGCACGTGCGCTACTTCGTGATGATGGGCGTCTGCCTGACGCTGTTCGTCCTCGCCTGGGGCGTGGTGCGCTTCTGGTCGGTCGGCGCCGCCATCGGCATGTGCGCGGTCGCCATGGTGATCCCGCCGGTGGCCGCCGTCCTCGCCAACCGGCGCGACCGCGACGACGACTGGTGGAACGACCCGCGCTGGGACGACCCGCGCTGGGAGCGGCGCGGCCACGACCGGGACGCGCCGGACCGCGAGCCCCCGGAGGAGCGTCAGTAGACCAGCGCCCTGGCGTCGTCCGCCATCACCTCGGACAGGAACACCTGCGCGCCGGCGATCCGCACGCCCTCGATCACGTCGGCCTGCGCGATGTCCCGGCGCGCCGCGCACTGGGTGCACAGGGTGACGCTCCCGGCCGCCAGGACGGCCTCCAGCAGGTCCGGCAGCGGCGCGGAGTGCGGCAGCTCGAACTCGGCGGCCCTCCCGGGCAGGGCGAACCAGGCGGACTCGCCGGTCAGCCAGAGCGAGACCGGCACGCCGCTGGCGACGGCGACCGAGGCGACCGTGAAGGCCTGCGAGCAGCGTTCGGGGGCGTCCGCCCCGGCGGTGACCTTGATGACCAGCTTCTTCGACATGCCCCAGAGACTACGGGCGCGGGGGGCGCCGGATAGACTCGCGCCGTACCACAGCCCGTCGAACCCGCCCCTGGGAGCGCACCGTGTCCGGTCTTGAGATCTTCTTCGACAGCCTGCTGGCTCTGATGGCCGTGCTGATCACCTGGTTCGCCATCTTCTCCGTCATGAAGCTCTACCAGGGCCAGCGCTGACGACTGCCGTACGGTTGACCCGGTAACCGTCCGACGACACCAGCCAGGACCATGATCGAGATTCCTTCCGACCTCCACCGCGACGTCGTCCCGCTCGCCTTCCTCCTCGGCACCTGGGAGGGCGCGGGCGTCCACGCCCCCCTTCCCGGTCAAGAGGGCCCCGGCAGCGAGAAGTGCAACTTCGGCCAGGAGATCGTCTTCCGGCACGACGGCCGTCCCTTCCTGGAGTTCCGCTCCCGCACCTGGGTGCTGGACGAGCAGGGGGAGAAGGTCCGCCCGCTGGAGACCGAGCACTCCTTCTGGCGGGTGACCAGCAACCAGCACGGCACCAGCGGTGAGCGCGAGATCGAGGTCTCCTCGGTCCGCGACGACGGCACCGTGGAGATCTGGTACGGCAAGCTGCACGACGGCAAGCCGCAGATCGACCTGGCCACCGACGCGGTCGCCCGGATCGAGGACGCGGCCCCGTACAGCGGCGGCAAGCGGCTCTACGGCCTGGTCAAGGACGAGCTGCTCTGGGTCGGCGAGAAGGCCGCCCCCGAGGTGCCGCTGCGGCCGTACATGTCCGCGCAGCTGAAGAAGGTGCTCAACCCGGCGCAGCTGATCCACGACATCAACGACCTGCCGGACGACGGGATCGCGTTCTTCCGCTGATCCACCGTCCACGCACGGAGTGGGGACCGGCCCGGCGGCCGGTCCCTACACTTGTCATACGACCTCTCACCGGGCAGGGACACACGTGGCGAACAGCGAGAGCACCGACTGGAAGTCCGACCTGCGCGAGCGCGGCTACCGGCTGACGCCGCAGCGCCAGCTGGTGCTGGAGGCCGTCGACCTGCTCGACCACGCCACCCCGGACGAGATCCTGGGCCAGGTCCGCAAGACCGCCAGCGGCGTCAACATCTCCACCGTCTACCGGACGCTGGAGCTGCTCGAGGAGCTCGGCCTGGTCTCGCACGCGCACCTCGGCCACGGCGCCCCCACCTACCACCTGGCCGGCCGGCACACCCACCTGCACCTGGTCTGCCGGGACTGCGACCGGGTCACCGAGACCGACACCGAGATCGCCGCCCCGCTGATCGACAGCCTGCGCACCGAGCACGGCTTCGACACCGACCTCAAGCACTTCGCCATCTTCGGCCGCTGCGCGGACTGCACCGCCAAGCTGGAGGACGGGCAGCCGTAGGGCCGACCGGGCACGCGGGGGGCGAGAGCCATCGGCCCGCGACGCCGTCCTCCTGCACCGGTCGGTCTAGGCTGGCGGGTATGAAGAGCCCGCTGCTTGCCCTGCCCGGCGCCGTCCCGGCCGAAGGTCCCGACGAAGGGGTCGCCGCCCACTACGGCGACCTGTTCCGCGAGCAGCGCGCGCTGGCCGCCGGGCGCGGCTTCACCGACCTGTCGCACCGCGGCGTGATCACCGTGACCGGCCCGGACCGGCTGAGCTGGCTGCACCTGCTGCTCACCCAGCACGTCAGCGAACTGCCGCCGCAGCGGGCCACCGAGGCGCTGGTGCTCTCCCCGAACGGGCACGTGGAGCACACGCTCTACCTGGTCGACGACGGGGAGACCACCTGGATCCACGTGGAGCCCGGCGGCGCGCCCGCGCTGGTGAAGTACCTGGAGTCGATGAAGTTCTGGAACCGGGTCGAGGTCGCCGACGCCACCGAGCGGTACGCGGTGGTCTTCCTGCCGGCCGGCTCCACCGCCCCGGTCGAGCGGGCCGCCGCGGTGCGCGAACTGCCGTGGGGCCGCGACGTGTTCCTGCCGCGGGCCGAACTGGCCGCGGCAGCCGAGGAGTTCGGTCCGGCGGCGGGCGTCTGGGCGTACGAGGCGCTGCGGGTCGAGGGGCACCGGCCGCGGCTCGGCTTCGAGACCGACCACCGAACCATCCCGCACGAGGTGGACTGGCTGGACAGCGCCGTGCACCTGCAGAAGGGCTGCTACCGGGGCCAGGAGACGGTCGCCCGGGTGCACAACCTGGGCCGGCCGCCGCGCCGGCTGGTGTTCCTGCACCTGGACGGCACCGAGGAGAAGCTGCCCGCGCACGGCACCGAGGTCCGGGTCCAGGGCCAGGAGCGGCCGGTCGGCTTCGTCACCTCCTCGGCCCGGCACCACGAGCTGGGCCCGATCGCACTGGCCCTGGTCAAGCGCAACACCCCGGTGGACGCGGTGCTGCTGGCCGACGGCGTCCCGGGCACCCAGGACGTGATCGTCCCGGCCTGAGGGGCCTTCGCCTCCGTGAGGCCCTCTCGCCGACGTGAGAGGGCTTCACTTGCACGACGGCCTCTCACTCTCGGAAGAGGCTCTCACTTCCGCGATAAGCTCTCACTACTGCAACGGGTCCTCACTCCCGCGAGGGGATCAGACCTCCAGCAGGACGGTGAACGGCCCGTCGTTCACCAGCGACACCTGCATGTCGGCGCCGAACCGCCCGGTCGCCACCTCGGCGCCCAGCGTGCGCAGTTCGGCCACCACGGCGTCCACCAGCGGTTCGGCGACCGGGCCGGGCGCGGCGGCGTTCCAGGTGGGGCGGCGGCCCTTGCGGGCGTCGCCGTAGAGGGTGAACTGGCTGATCACCAGCAGCGGGGCGCCCAGCTCCGAACAGGACCGCTCGGGGCTGCCCGGGAACAGCCGCAGCGTCCAGAGCTTGCGGGCCAGTTGGGCGGCCTGCCCGGGGGTGTCCTCGTGGGTGACGCCGACCAGGACGCACAGGCCCGGCCCCTCGATCGCGCCGACCGTCTCGCCGTCCACCGTCACGGCCGCCCGGGCGACCCGCTGCACCACTGCTCGCATGCCGCCATTGTGCCGGTGCGCCCACCCAGGGGGCGCACGGCCTCCGGTTGCGCGCCGGGGTCGCGCATGGTGCGCCCCGATTCGTGCAGGTGAGCCGGTGGCGCGGGTTCTTCGTACTAGCCAGGGGTGTTCGCCAGGGGGCCGTTCGGGTACTCGGGCGTGCGGCGCCGGGGCCCGGGGTGGCACGCTGTGCGACGGTCCGGGGCCACCCGGGCCCCGCCGGGGCGTCCGCCGTCCCGGCGAACCGCGTCACCCGCACGAGTGGCAGCGCCCGCCGGGGGGAACCCTGGAGGTCGGGCGGCCCGTGCTACCGGCGGGCACTGGTACTACGGCAGGTGGTCGGATTGATGGACGTGAGCGCGGTCGACGGGCTGGCCGGCCTGGCCCTGGAGGAACTGCGGGTGCTCCGCCGGGACGCGCTGGAGCAGGAGGCCGACCTGTCCTACCTGCGCCGCCTGCTGCACGGCCGGATGGACATCCTGCGGGCCGAACTCCAGCGCCGTGAGATCCCGCTGACGGGCGCGAGCGAGGCCCAGTGCGCGCTGCTGGACCGGCTGCCGGCCATCCTCGCCGACGCCCCGTCCGCGACCCGCCGCCCGGCCCGGCACCTCACCCTCGGCCCGCCGCGCGGCGAGCGCTACCGGCGGGAGGCGGACGCCCTGATGGGCGACGTCCAGCTGGCCGACCTGTCCGCGCACGCCACCGCCGACCTGCTGGCCGCGATCGAGCGGCTCGACGTGCACCAGCGCGAGGTCTCCGGCCGCCGCCACGCGCTCCAGCGCACCGCGGACGACTGCGGGGCGGAGATCACCCGCAGGTACCGTGAGGGGGAGGCCCGGGTCGACGACCTGCTCAGCGAGCGCTGAGCGGGGCGGACGCGGCCGGGGTCCACCCACCCTCACCGCACCCGCCCTGGAGAACCACCCGTGTCGCAGCCCGCCCCGCCCGCCCTCGCCGAGGTCATACGCTCCGGCTTCACCGAGGGCCGCCACCGCGGTTCGCTGGTCCTGCTCGACGCCGACGGCGCCGTCGAGTACGCGCTCGGCACCCCCGAGCTGCCGGTCTACCCGCGCTCCACCGCCAAGCCCTTCCAGGCGGTGGCCACCCTCCGGGCCGGCCTCGACCTGCGCGGCGAACAGCTCGCGCTGGCCGCCTCCAGCCACTCCGCCGAGCCCTTCCACCGCGCCGCCGTCCGCAGGGTGCTGGCCGACGCCGGCCTCACCGAGTCCGCCCTGCGGCTGCCCGCCGACCTCCCGCTGGACCCGGTGGAGGCCGAGGAGCTGCTGCGCTCCGGCGGGGAGCGCGCCCCGATCCTGATGGACTGCTCCGGCAAGCACGCCGCCTGGCTGGCCGCCTCCGCCGCCAACGGCTGGGACCTGGCGACCTACCTCGACCCGTCCCACCCGATCCAGGTGCTGGCCCGCACCGCCCTGGAGCAGGCCACCGGCGAACCGGCCGCCCACCTGGGCACCGACGGCTGCGGCGCCCCGCTGCTGGCCGTCTCGCTCACCGGCCTGGCCCGCGGCTACCGCGCCCTGCTGCTGGCCGACCCCGGCACCGAGCGGCGCCGGGTCGCCGACGCGATGCGCGCCCACCCCGAGTACGTGGCGGGCACCCGCCGGGCCGACACCTGGCTGATGCGGGCGGTGCCCGGGGCGCTGTCCAAGATGGGCGCCGAGGCCGTCCAGGTGGTGGCGCTGGCCGACGGCCGGGCCCTCGCCTTCAAGATCGAGGACGGCGCGGAGCGCGCCCGCGGCCCGGTGCTGGCCGCCGCGCTGCGCCGACTGGGCGTCCAGGACCCGGTGCTGGACCGGATCGCCGCCGCCCCGCTGCACGGCGGCGGGAACGTGGTCGGCGAGGTCCGCGCGGCGTTCTGAGAGCCCGTCGGCGCCCCGGTCGAGCCCCGGTCGAGACCCCGCCGACGCCGCGGCCGACGCCCCGTCGGCGGAAGCCGGGATGCCCGGGGCGGCGCTTCGGTGCACGGTGGACGGCGGGGGAGCCACCCGTCGCCGCACAGGGAGAGACCGCCATGACCGACCACACCTACCGGGTCACCGAGATCGTCGGGTCCTCGCACGAGGGCGTGGACGCCGCGATCCGCAACGGCCTCACCCGGGCGAACCGGACGCTGCGCAACCTGGACTGGTTCGAGGTGGTCCAGGTCCGCGGCCACCTCAAGGACGGCGAGGTCGAGCACTACCAGGTCGGCCTCAAGGTCGGCTTCCGGCTCGACGACAACGACGGCACCTGAGGACCGTCCGGGCGCACCGGGAAGGCACCGGGAACGCACCGGGCACGCAGCGGAAGCGCCACCGGGAAGCAGCAGGGGCGGGAGCCCGGAAACTCCGGACTCCCGCCCCTGCGCGTGCGGTGCGGGCCACCCCGAGGGGTGTCACGGCTCAGTGGCCGCCCTGCTCCTCCAGGCGCTTGATCGAGGCCGTGATCTCGGCCTCGGCCTCGGCGCGGCCGACCCAGTCGGCGCCCTGGACGGACTTGCCCGGCTCCAGGTCCTTGTAGACCTCGAAGAAGTGCTGGATCTCCAGGCGGTCGAACTCCGACACGTCCTGGAGGTCCTGGAGGTGCGACCAGCGCGGGTCGGTCGCCGGGACGCACAGCAGCTTGTCGTCGCCGCCGGCCTCGTCGGTCATGTGGAACATGCCGATGGCGCGGCACTTGATCAGGCAGCCCGGGAAGGTCGGCTCCTCCAGGATGACCAGCGCGTCCAGCGGGTCGCCGTCGTCCGCGAGGGTGCCCTCGACGTAGCCGTAGTCGGCCGGGTAGCGGGTCGAGGTGAAGAGCATGCGGTCCAGACGGAGCCGACCGGTCTCATGGTCGACCTCGTACTTGTTGCGCGAGCCCTTCGGGATCTCGATCAGGACGTCGAACTCCAACGGTTCCTCCAAGGGTTGGGACTGACAGAATCAAGTGTCTCCTACGGCGGGGTGTGCTCGGGAAAGGGGCCGGTCGGTGAGAGCAGGGACAGGGGTGGGACGCGGGCGCAGAGCCGCCCTGGCAGCCGCGCTGGGGGTGGTGCTGGCCGCCGGGACCCTGGCCGCCGACCCGGCCCTGGCCCAGCCCACGCCGGGCGCCGGGACGAGTCGGCCCGCCGGGGACGGCCACGGCCGGAGCGAGGACCGGCAGGGCGGCGACGCCGGCGACCACGGCGACGGCAAGGGCGGCGGCAAGGGCGAAGGCGGCAAGGGCGACGGCCGGCAGCACCGGGACGACCGGCACCGGGCCGTCCCGGTCAAGGGCCCGGTGCTGGCCGAGGGCGACGCCGCCGACAGCAAGGCCCCGACCGGCGGCGGGCTGCGCACCGCGCTCGGCGGCACCGTCCAGGACAAGGCGCTGGGCACCCTGAACTTCGCGGTCGCCGACGCTGCCACCGGTGAGTTCCTGTTCGGCGCGCAGGAGAACACCCCGGCCACGCCCGCCTCCACCACCAAGCTCGCCACCGCGGTCGCCGCCCTGGCCCTGCTGCCCGCCGAGCAGCGGATCGCCACCACCGTGGTCCGGGGCGCCGCCCCGGGCGAGATCACCCTGGTCGGCGGCGGCGACCCCACCCTGACCGCCCTGCCCGCCGACCAGGTCCGGATCGGCGGCCTGCCCGTCGACCCGGACAGCGCCCCCGCCTCGGTGGCCGAGCTGGCCCACCGCACCGCCACCGCGCTCAAGGCCGCCGGCACCACCGAGGTGCGGCTCTCGTACGACACCTCGCTCTACACCGGCCCGCTGCTGCACAAGGACCACGACGCGATGAACATCGCCGCGGTCACCCCGCTGATGGTCGACGAGGGCCGGATCGACCCGCGCTCGCCCGACGAGGCCCCGGCCCGGGTGTTCGACCCCGCCGGGCAGGCCGCCGACTCCTTCGCCGGCTTCCTCAGGGCGGAGGGCGTCGCCGTGCAGGGCAAGCCCGCCGCGGCCACCGCGCCCGCCACCGCGCCCGCCGGGACGGCCGCGGGCACGGCCGCCGCGACCGAACTGGCCCGGGTGGAGTCGCCGACGATCGGGCGGCTGGTCGAGCGGATGCTCACCACCTCCGACAACACGCTGGCCGAGGCGGTCGCCCGGCAGGCCGCGATCGCCGCGAAGCAGCCCGCCAGCTTCGAGGGCGCGGCGAAGGCGGTCAGCACCGAACTGGCCGGGCTCGGAGTCCCGTTGGACGGCGTGGTGCTCACCGACGGCAGCGGCCTGGCCAAGGCCAACCTGATCCCGCCGATCACCCTGGTCAAGCTGCTCGCCGCGGCCGCCGCCCCCGCCCACCCGGAGCTGCGCCCGGTGATCACCGGCCTCCCGGTCGCCGGATTCTCCGGCACCCTGGTGAACCGTTTCGGCGCGAAGTCCGGCGCGGCGGAGGCCGCCGGCATCGTCCGCGCCAAGACCGGCACCCTCCAGGGCGTCAACACCCTGGCGGGCACCGTGGTCGACGCCGACGGCCGCGTCCTGGCCTTCGCCCTGATGACCCGCACCGACGCCGACCCCACCGCGGCCCGCGCCGCCGTCGACCGCATCGTCGCCAAGATCGCCGCCTGCGGCTGCTGACCCCCGCCGGTCCGGCCGGGCGGTGCGCGGCTCCGGGGCGGTGACGGGGCGGCTGTTTCCCGGGGCGGGCGCGGCGTCCTGCGGACGGCCGCGCGCGGACCGGTCGCCGCCGACCTCGCGCAGCCCTGGTCGGACGGGGATGCCCGCCGGGTGGAGTGCCCCCGCCGGGCCGCAGCCGCCCCGCCGCTCCCCGCCGGGCCGGACCGCCGGGGCGCGGGCGGCCCGGGGACGGGGGAGCGGCGGCCGCTGTGCGGTGGGTGGGCCGGGCCCGGGGTGCTCCCGGTGTCCGGCGGCGGAGCGTTGACGGGGTGTCACGGCACGGAGCGGCGAGGGTGCGCGCCTCCCCCGGGCGGGGGTGAGCACGTACGGTGAAGACATGACGAGCGCGAGCGGCAGTGCGGAGATGGTCGACTGGAATCTCGCCGTGGCGACCGCGGTGCGGCTCGCCCGGCCGGGGCCGCGGATCGGGCGGGACGAGGCCCGGGCGGCCGTCGCCGAGTTGCGCCGGCACGCGGCGGAGGCCGAGCGGCACGTGCGCGAGTACACCCGGATGGGGTCGACCGGGGTGGCGGGCACGCCGGTGCTGGTGGTGGACCGGCCGGGCTGGGTGCGGGCCAACGTGGCGGGCTTCCGGACGGTGGTGCGCCCGCTGACCGAGAAGCTGGCGGCCCGCCGGGAGGGCGGCGGCCGGGGCGCGGCGGCGGCCGGTTCGGCGGGGGCGAAGGCCACCGGGGTGGAGGTCGGCGTGGTGCTGGCCTTCCTGTCGGCGAAGGTGCTCGGCCAGTACGAGACCTTCGCCCCGGCCGAGCTGCCGAGCGCCCCGGACAGCCCGGAGGGCCTGTTCGACCAGCCCCGGCGCGGTCTGGCCGCCCCGCCCGGGCGGCTGCTGCTGGTGGCGCCGAACATCGTCCAGGTGGAGCGCGAACTCGACGTCGCCCCGCACGACTTCCGGCTCTGGGTGTGCCTGCACGAGGAGACCCACCGGACCCAGTTCACCGCGGTGCCGTGGCTGCGCGACCACATCCAGTCCGAGGTGCAGGAGTTCCTGGCGCAGACCGACGTCGACCCGGCGGCCTTCCTGGAGCGGCTGCGCGAGGCGCTCGGCGGCCTGCCGCTCCCGGGCCTGGGCGGCCGGCGCGAGGGCCGCGCGGGCCGGGAGGGCGCGCCCAGCGTGACCGACCTGGTGCAGACGCCCGCGCAGCGGGAGATCCTGTCCCGGCTGACGGCGGTGATGTCGCTGCTGGAGGGCCACGCGGACGTGGTGATGGACGGGGTGGGGCCCGCGGTGGTGCCCTCGGTGGCGGAGATCCGGGAGAAGTTCCAGCGCCGCCGCGACCGCGGCAGCGGCCGGCTCGACCTGGCGCTGCGCCGGCTGCTCGGGATGGACGCCAAGCTGCGGCAGTACCAGGACGGCGCGGTGTTCGTCCGGGGCGTGGTGGAGCGGGTCGGGATGGACGGCTTCAACCGGGTCTGGACCTCGCCGAACACGCTGCCCACCAAGGAGGAGATCCACGACCCGGCGTCCTGGGTGGCCCGGGTCACCGGCTGACCAGGCTCACCGGGGCTCACCGGGGCTCACCGGGGCTCACCGGCCGGGCCCGTCCGGACCGGTCGGGCCCGGTCACGACCGGTCCCTCCGTCCGGTGAGTCGTACACCTGAGGCAGCCGTAACGTTTCTCCATTCACCCGTACGTGGGACGGTGGATCCGCCGTTGGCGCGGGTGGCGTGGGCGGTGGCCGGATTCTGCGACCATCTGTGAGCGCCTGGTGACCGAGAGCTGACAGGCGGCCGACACAACCCTCCCTCCGCCAAGGAGTGCCAACCATGGGCCCACACCCCGCTGTCGCGGCGATACGCCTCGCCGTCCGCCGTACCCTCGCCGAACTCGCCGCGGAGGCGGGTGTCGTCCCCGGCGGGCAGGCCCGCCCGCGGACGCCCGCGCCCGTGCCGGTGCCCGCGCTGGCCGGCACCGCGACGGTGCCCGGCACGCTGATCGGCAACGCCCGCCGGCACCCCTCCGGCCTGCCCCGCACGCCCGCCGCGCCAGGCTCCCCGCTGGTGCTGGTGGCGGTCTCCGGCGGCGCCGACTCGATGGCGCTGGCCACCGCCACGGCCTTCGAGGCCCCCAAGCTCGGCCTGCGGGTCGGCGCGGTCACCGTCGACCACGGCCTGCAGGCCGGTTCGGCCGAGCGGGCCGAGCAGGTCGCCGTCCGGCTGCGCGAGCTCGGCCTGGACCCGGTGGAGGCGGTCGCCGTCCGGGTGGGCCGCGAGGGCGGCCCGGAGAACGCCGCCCGGGACGCCCGCTACGCCGCGCTCGACCTGGCCGCCGAGCGGCACGGCGCGCTCGCCGTCCTGCTCGGCCACACCCGCGACGACCAGGCGGAGACCGTGCTGCTGGGCCTGGCCCGCGGCTCCGGGGCCCGCTCGCTGGCCGGGATGCCCGCCCAGAAGGGCCGCTACCGCCGCCCGCTGCTGGAGCTGGACCGGGCCGCCACCCGGCGGGCCTGCGCCGCGCAGTCCATCCCGGTCTGGGACGACCCGCACAACACCGACCCGGCGTACACCCGCTCCCGGGTCCGGCACGAGGTGCTGCCGGTGCTGGAGAAGCACCTGGGCGGCGGCGTGGTGGAGGCGCTGGCCCGCACCGCCCGGCTGTTCCGCGACGACGCCGACGCCCTCGACCAGTGGGCCGCCCTCGCCGAGCGCGACCTGCGCTCCCCGGACGGCGCCCTGGACGCGGGCAAGCTCGCCGAACTGCCCCCCGCGGTCCGCCGCCGGGTGCTGCGCCGGGCCGCGCTGCGCGCGGGCTGCCCGGCCGGCGACCTGTTCGCCCGGCACCTGGAGAGCGTGGACCTGCTGGTCACCGGCTGGCGCGGCCAGGGCCCGCTGCACCTACCCGGGGGCGTCGAAGCCGTGCGCCGGTGTGGCACGCTGGTGTTTCGGCGGCAGGGCGACTGAGCACGAACAGGTCGTACCGCCGCCGCCGAACCCAGACCCCGAACGTTTGAGGACGTATCCCCGGTGGACCAGAACGACATGGGCGCAGACCTCGCGAAGGTGCTCATCAGCAAGGACGAGATCGACGCCAAGCTGGTGGAGCTGGCCGCGCGGATCGACCAGGACTACGCGGGTAAGGACCTCCTGCTGGTGGGCGTCCTCAAGGGCGCCGTGATGGTGATGGCCGACCTGGCCCGGACGCTGCACAGCCAGGTCACCATGGACTGGATGGCCGTCTCCTCGTACGGGATGGGCACCAAGTCCTCCGGCGTGGTGCGGATCCTCAAGGACCTGGACACCGACATCGCCGGCAAGGACGTGCTGATCGTCGAGGACATCATCGACTCCGGCCTGACGCTGTCCTGGCTGCTCGGCAACCTGGGCTCGCGCGGCCCGGCCTCGCTCAAGGTCTGCACCCTGCTGCGCAAGCCGGACGCGGCCAAGGTGGAGATCGACGTCGAGTACGTCGGGTTCGACATCCCCAACGAGTTCGTGGTCGGCTACGGCCTGGACTACGCGGAGAAGCTGCGCAACCTGCCGTTCATCGGCACGCTCGCGCCCCACGTGTACGGCGGCTGAACCGTTCGGGCGACGGGTGGGAACAGTGCCCCGTTCCCACCCGTTGTGCGGGGGTAGGAAAATAGCCCGCACCGTGGTGCGATCCCGCCGGGACCGGGGGTCGCTGCGGTACGGTCCAATCAAACGCTCGTCTTACGAGCACATATCGGATGCGCCGAGGCCCCACAGCCGAGCAGCGCCCGTTGAACTGGCAGGAGGGACGGGGCGGTGACGCCCCGCATGGATGGACGTCAAGCGATACTTCCGTGCGCCGATCATGTGGGTCGTGCTGGCCGCCCTCGCCGTGTTCGCATTGATGGAGCTCGTCTCGGATTCGAGCGGCTACAAAACTGCGGACACCGGGCAGATCGTCAGCGCCATCGACAACAACCAGGTGAAGTCGGCGCAGCTCACCACCGGTGACTCGAACCTCATCAAGATCCAGCTGCAGGACGGCCAGAAGCTGAAGGCCGGCTCGAACGGCAAGTCGCCGTCCGGCACCCGCTTCCAGGCCTCCTACACCGGCGAGCAGCAGGCCGCCGATCTGGCCAAGACACTCCAGGACAAGTACGCCGGCGGGCAGATCGCCGACGGCTACACGGTCAGCCCCGAGAAGCAGTCGACGATCGTCAGCCTGCTCTTCTCGATGCTCCCGATCGTGATCATCGTCCTGGTCTTCCTGTTCCTGATGAACCAGATGCAGGGCGGCGGCTCCCGGGTCATGCAGTTCGGCAAGTCCAAGGCCAAACTGCTCACCAAGGACACCCCGAAGACCACCTTCGCGGACGTCGCGGGCGCCGACGAGGCGGTCGAGGAGCTCCACGAGATCAAGGAGTTCCTCCAGGAACCGGCCAAGTTCCAGGCGGTCGGCGCCAAGATCCCCAAGGGCGTGCTGCTGTACGGCCCGCCCGGCACCGGCAAGACCCTGCTGGCCCGCGCCGTCGCGGGCGAGGCGGGCGTGCCGTTCTACTCGATCTCGGGCTCCGACTTCGTCGAGATGTTCGTCGGCGTCGGCGCCAGCCGGGTCCGCGACCTGTTCGAGCAGGCCAAGGCGAACGCCCCGGCGATCATCTTCGTCGACGAGATCGACGCCGTCGGCCGGCACCGCGGCGCGGGCCTCGGCGGCGGCCACGACGAGCGCGAGCAGACCCTCAACCAGCTGCTGGTCGAGATGGACGGCTTCGACGTCAAGGGCGGCGTCATCCTGATCGCCGCCACCAACCGCCCCGACATCCTGGACCCGGCGCTGCTGCGCCCCGGCCGCTTCGACCGGCAGATCGCCGTCGACCGCCCGGACCTCCAGGGCCGACTGGACATCCTCAAGGTGCACCAGAAGGGCAAGCCGATCGCGCCGGACGTCGACCTCTCGGCCGTCGCCAAGCGCACCCCCGGCTTCACCGGCGCCGACCTGTCGAACGTGCTGAACGAGGCGGCGCTGCTCACCGCGCGCTCCGAGAAGAAGCTGATCGACAACCAGACGCTGGACGAGGCGATCGACCGCGTCGTGGCCGGTCCGCAGAAGCGCTCGCGGATCATGTCCGAGAAGGAGAAGAAGATCACCGCGTACCACGAGGGCGGCCACGCCCTGGTCGCGGCGGCCTGCAACTACTCCGACCCGGTGCACAAGATCACCATCCTGTCCCGGGGCCGCGCCCTGGGCTACACGATGGTGCTGCCGGACGAGGACAAGTACTCGACCACCCGCAACGAGATGCTCGACCAGCTGTCCTACATGCTGGGCGGCCGGGCGGCGGAGGAGCTGGTCTTCCACGACCCGACCACCGGCGCCTCGAACGACATCGAGAAGGCCACCGCCACCGCGCGGGCCATGGTCACCCAGTACGGCATGAGCGAGCGCCTGGGCGCGATCAAGTTCGGCACCTCCGACTCCGAGCCGTTCCTCGGCCGTGAGATGGGCCACCAGCGCGACTACTCGGAAGAGGTCGCCGGGCTGGTGGACGAGGAGGTCAAGAAGCTGATCGAGACCGCGCACAACGACGCCTGGGAGATCCTGGTCGAGAACCGGGACGTGCTGGACAACCTGGTGCTCGAACTGCTGGAGAAGGAGACGCTGAACAAGGAGCAGATCGCCGAGATCTTCACTCCGGTGATCAAGCGTCCCCCGCGTCCGGCCTGGACCGGGTCGGCCCGCCGCACCCCGTCCACCCGGCCGCCGGTGCAGTCGCCGAAGGAGCTGGCGCTGACCAACGGCGCCGCCCCGGCCGCGGGTGACCCGGTCGACGTCGTGAAGCTCCCGCCGGTCGACGGCGGCCAGGTCGAGAGCTGATCGGGCCGACCACCGGTTCGGAATGGATGCCGCGTTTCCGGGGTTTGTACCCTGGAGGCGCGGCATTCGTGCTGCGCCGACCCTCTCCACCCGCTTGACCGAGATTTCCCGACTGACGAGCAGCGAGGCACGCATGATCGATCCGGTGACGCTCGACGGTGAGTCCCCCGTCCGCGAGTTCGACCAGAAGCGGGCCGAGAACGCCGTCCGCGAGCTGCTCCTCGCCGTCGGGGAGGACCCGGACCGCGAGGGGCTGCTGGAGACCCCGGCCCGGGTGGCCCGCGCCTACCGGGAGATATTCGCCGGCCTGTGGCAGCAGCCGGAGGACGTGCTGACCACCACCTTCGACCTCGGCCACGACGAGATGGTGCTGGTCAAGGACATCGAGGTGTACTCCACCTGCGAGCACCACCTGGTGCCGTTCCGCGGCGTCGCGCACGTCGGCTACATCCCGTCCACCAGCGGCAAGATCACCGGCCTGTCCAAGCTGGCCCGGCTGGTCGACGTGTACGCCCGCCGGCCGCAGGTGCAGGAGCGGCTGACCAGCCAGGTCGCCGACGCGCTGATGCGCATCCTGGAGCCGCGCGGCGCGATCGTGGTGTTCGAGTGCGAGCACATGTGCATGTCGATGCGCGGCATCCGCAAGCCCGGCGCCAAGACGCTCACCTCCGCCGTCCGCGGCCAGCTGCGCGACCCGGCCACCCGCAACGAGGCGATGAGCCTGATCATCGGCGGTCGCTGACGCACCGCCGGCCCGCTGACCGGGGCGCCACCCGCACGGGTGGCGCCCCGGTGCGTCTCCGGGAGCGGGGGCTCAGGAGTGCGGCTCGCGGTCCGGCGGCGGGTCGAGGTGGTCGCCCAGCCACTCCAGGGTGGCGGGCAGCTCGCGCCGCCAGGTCTCGAAGGAGTGCCCGCCGTCGGGCAGGAAGATCGAGTCCACCTTCAGCTCGGGGTGGGCCGCGGCCACCTGCCGGGCCGCGGCCAGGAACCGCTCGGTGGCCGCGAAGTCGGCCTCGGCCCGGGTGGAGACCAGCAGCAGGTCGGCCCGCGGCGCGGGCAGGTTCCTCAGCCGCCAGGTCAGGTCGGACCGCCGGGCGGCGTCCTGGTCGCCGCGGAACAGGTCGCCGTCCGTCCAGCGGTCGTTCGGGACGGTGTAGTCGGCGTGCATCCCGGCCGCGGTCCGGAACGTGCCGGGGTGCCGCATCGCCAGCCGCAGCGCGCAGGACCCGCCGGTGGAGTAGCCGAACACGCCCCAGGAGTCCGCCGAGCGGCTGACCCGGTACGCGGAGCGGACCGCCGCCGGGACGTCCTCGGCGAACCAGGTCTCCGCCTTCGGCCCGCCCGGGACGTCCACGCACTCGGTGTTGCGCGGCGGGGCCACGGTCGGACGGGCCATCACGATCACGGTCGGCGCCAGCTTCCCGGCGCGCTGCAGCTCGGCGGCGGTCCGCGGCAGCCGCAGCCCCTCGACCAGGTGCAGCGAGGGCCCGGGGTAGCCGGCCAGGGCGAGCAGCACCGGGAAGCGCTCGCGGACGTAGCGCGGGTTGAAGTACTCCGGCGGCAGGTAGACGAAGACCTGGTCGGACAGGCCGGAGGCGGGGCCGGTGATCCGCACCGAGTCGACCCGGCCGACCTCCTCCGGCGGCCCGGCGGGCAGCACCTCCTTGACGGTCTCCAGCCCGCCCTCGTCGGTGGGCCGCACCAGCTGCCCGGTCTCCGGCGCGGCGCCCGGCACCTGCGCGGCGACCGGCGCGAGCGCCGCGGCGCCGGGGTGCAGCAGGTCGTTCCAGGAGCTGTAGAAGCCGTAGGCGTTGTTCACCGACAGCAGCAGCACCCCCAGGACGGCCAGTTGGGTGACCGACAGCAGGGCGAGCCGGCCGAGCACCGGCAGCGGGCGCTGCCGGGCCAGCCGGGGCCACAGCCACAGGGTGCCGAGCAGGGCGGCCGCGGCCGCCGCGGTCAGCGCGTACACCAACGTCCGGCTGGTCAGCTCCATGCCTTCCGGTCCCTCCTCGACTCCCGCCCCGCCATCGTCATCTGACGGACCGTCGGAAGCGATTCGGGGTACGCTGACCGGGCGTCGGATGCCCGTGCGAATACGTGCCGCGGGTGGGGGAACCGCCGCACTGGGCCGCGGCGTCCATCGGGATGCCGGACGCGCCGAACCGCCGGACAGGCGGTCACGGGTGCGGTCGGGCCGGGGCGCCGTGTCCCCCGGACCGATGAGCGCAACCGTTCGAACCGGGCCCCCGGCGAGCGGACCCGAACCTCCCGTGGACCGCGCTTGACGTGCGGATTGCCAGAAAAAGGAACAGTCATGAGAGTCCATCACGCCCCGGCTCCCGGAGTGCGCGCCCAGCGCCCCGGTGCCTCTAGGCTGAGTTTCCATGAGCGCTCCCGTGTCCGCTGAGACGACCCCCGACGCACCCCGCCCGCGCGGTCTGCGGGCGCTCCGCAACCAGGCCGCCGCGGTGCCGCGGGCCTGGCTGCCGGGGGCGGTCGGGTACGCCTGCCTGGCCATCGGCCTGATCGACATCGCCTGCGCGGTCTCCCCCAGGCTGCGGTTCACCAGGGTGCACACCGTGGTCGGCCAGCTGCCCGGCGGCACCACCACGCTGGCCGCCGCCGGCACCCTGATGGTCGGCGTGCTGCTGGTGCTGCTGGCGCACGCGCTGCGCCGCCGCAAGGCGCGGGCCTGGCGGGCGGTGTGCGCGCTGCTGCCGGTCGGCGCGGCGCTGCACCTGCTGCGCTGGCACCAGTTCGGGCAGGCCGCGATCTCGCTGGCGCTGCTCGCGGTGATGCTGGTGCACCGGCGCGAGTTCTACGCCAAGGCCGACCCGCGCACCCGCTGGCGCGCGGTGCTCAACTTCGCCGTGCTCGGCGTCGTCTCGGTGCTGCTCGGCCTGGTCGTGGTCTCGGTCCGCTGGAAGGCGGAGATCGGCGACCCGTCGCTGTTCCAGCGGCTGGAGCAGGTCGGCTACGGCCTGTTCGGCTTCGGCGGCCCGATCCACTACACCTCCGACCGGATCGCCGACCTGGTCGGCTACTCGCTCGGCGCGCTCGGCCTGGTCACCGCCCTCACCACCGCGTACCTGGCGCTGCGCCCGGAGAAGCCCGAGCCCGAGCTCACCCCCGAGGACGAGCTGCGGGTCCGCGAGCTGCTGGCCCGGCACGGCCGGCGCGACTCGCTCGGCTACTTCGCGCTGCGCCGCGACAAGAGCGTGCTGTTCTCGCCGACCGGCAAGGCCGCGATCTCCTACCGGGTGGTCTCCGGCGTGATGCTGGCCTCCGGCGACCCGGTCGGCGACGTCGAGGCGTGGCCCGGCGCGATCAAGGTCTTCATGACGACCGCCCGCGAGCACGCCTGGGTGCCCGCCGTGATGGGCTGCTCCGAGGTCGGCGGCGAGGTGTGGACCCGGGAGGCCGGGCTGGACGCGCTCGAACTCGGCGACGAGGCGATCGTCGACACCGCCTCCTTCTCGCTCTCCGGCCGCGCGATGCGCAACGTCCGCCAGATGGTCAAGCGGATCGAGCGCAACGGCTACTCCTGCAAGGTCCGCCGGGTCGGCGACCTCACCCTCGACGAGAAGCGGCAGATCGGCGACGCGGCGGCCCGCTGGCGCGGCACCGACACCGAGCGCGGCTTCTCCATGGCGCTCGGCCGGTTCGGCGACGCCGGGGACGACGACTGCGTGGTCGTCACCGCGCACAAGGCCCCCGAGGAGGGGGAGGCGGGCGCCGACGCCGCCGACGACCTGAAGGCGGTGCTGCACTTCGTCCCGTGGGGCGAGGACGGCATCTCGCTGGAGCTGATGCGCCGCGACCGGGAGGCCGACCCCGGCCTCAACGAGCTGCTGATCGTCGCCGCCCTCCAGGAGGTCGGGGCGATGGGCGTGCGGCGGGTCTCGCTGAACTTCGCGATGTTCCGCTCGGCGCTCGCCCGCGGCGAGCGGATCGGGGCGGGCCCGGTGCTGCGGGCCTGGCGCGGGCTGCTGGTGTTCCTCTCGCGCTGGTTCCAGATCGAGTCGCTGTACAAGTTCAACGCGAAGTTCCAGCCGAGCTGGGAGCCGCGCTTCCTGGTCTACCCGCACACCCGGGACCTGCCGCGGATCGGCTTCGCCGCGATGCAGGCGGAGGCGTTCATCACCCTCGGCATGCCGCGCTTCGGCCGCAAGCGGCAGCGCCAGAGCCTGACGGCGGAGCCCGCGGCGCAGTTGGGCAGGGCCGCGTAGGCGCGCGGCGGGGTCGCGGGGCGGGCGGCGGCCCGCCGCCTCCTCGCGACCCCGCGGCGGGCGCCGGGCCGGTCGCGCGGTTCCCCGCGCCCCCGTCGGCCCCGCCCGGGGGAGTCGTTCCACCCGGTGCGTCGATAATGGGACGCATGAGCGAGAACGTCCCCGGTCTGCCCGTCCTTGAGCGCTGCGCGGTGATGGGAGTGGTCAACGTCACGCCGGACTCGTTCTCGGACGGGGGGCTGTGGCTGGACCCGGCGCGGGCGGTGGCGCACGGGCTGGACCTGGTGGCGCGCGGGGCGGACCTGGTGGACGTGGGCGGGGAGTCGACCCGGCCGGGTGCGGTGCGGGTGACCGAGGCGGAGGAGCTGCGCCGGGTGGTGCCGGTGGTCACCGAGCTGGCCCGGGCCGGGGCGGTGGTCTCGGTGGACACCATGCGGGCGGGCGTCGCCGCGGCGGCCCTCGCGGCGGGCGCCCGGCTGGTCAACGACGTGTCCGGCGGGCTCGCCGACCCGGAGATGGCCGGGGTGGTGGCCGACACCGGCGCGCCGTTCGTGGTGATGCACTGGCGCGGCCAGTCCGCGGACATGGACGCCCGCGCGGTGTACGGCGACGTGGTCGCGGACGTGGTGCGCGAGCTGACCGTCCGGGTGGAGGAGCTGCTGGCCGCGGGGGTGAAGGAGGAGCAGCTGATCCTCGACCCGGGCCTGGGGTTCGCCAAGACCGGCGCGCACAACTGGGCCCTGCTGGGCCGGCTGGACGCGCTGACGGCGATGGGACGGCCGGTGCTGGTGGCGGCTTCGCGCAAGCGCTTCCTGGGTACGCTGCTGGCCAACCCGGAAACCGGGGAGCTGCGCCCGGCGCGGCAGCGGGACGACGCCACGGCGGCGGTCTCGGTGCTGGCGGCGAGGGCGGGCGCCTGGGCGGTGCGGGTGCATGACGTGTCCGGCACGGCTGACGCCGTACGAGTCGTCGCGGCCTGGCAGCAGGCGGCGCAGAGGGGGTAGACGTGGCGGATGCAGTGAGTGGCGGCAACGACCGGGCGGCGGCGCCGGAGGCGGACGGGGAAGCGGTCCTGGCGGTCAACCAGGCGCTGTACGAGGCGCTGGAGAACGGCGACCTGGAGGCCGTCGAGGCGATCTGGCTGGGGCCGGACGAGGCGGACGACAAGAGCGGGGTGTTCTGCGTCCACCCGGGGTGGCCGGCGCTGATCGGCCGGGCCCAGGTGACCCGCTCGTACATGCTGATCATGGCGAACACCGAGTACATCCAGTTCTTCCTGACCGACGTCGAGGTGGACGTGCAGGGCGACGTGGCCCTGGTGACCTGCACGGAGAACATCCTGTCCGGCGGCGAGCCGGAGGAGGAGGGCGAGCTGGGGCCGCTGGTGGGCGGCAAGGTGGTGTCGACGAACCTGTTCCGGCGGACGCCGGCGGGCTGGAAGCTGTGGTCGCACCACGGCTCGCCGGTGCTCACCAGCGGGGACGACGAGGACGACGAGGACGAGTAGCGCCGCGGCGTCAAGGGCCGCGGCGGCCGGTCCGATCGGGTGGGCGGACGGGGAGGCGGTCCCGGGCGGTCGGTGCTCGAAGGTAGATTCGAGGGGCGGCGGGCGACGGTGCCCGCCGTTCCCCGCCCCGGCGGGGCCGTCAGCTGGGAGCAGTGATTCTTTTGCTGGACCGCGTCACCCTGCGCGGGCTCCGTGCCCGGGGCCACCACGGCGTCTTCGAACGGGAGCGGGTCGAGGGGCAGACCTTCGTGGTCGACCTGACGCTGTTCCTCGACACCCGGCCGGCCGCCGCGGGCGACGACCTGACCCGCACCGCCCACTACGGCGTGATCGCGGAGGAGGTCACCGCGGTGATCGCGGGCGACCCGGTCGACCTGATCGAGACGCTGGCCCAGCGGATCGCCGACCAGTGCCTGCGCCACGAGGTGGTCGAGGAGGTCGAGGTCACCGTGCACAAGCCGGACGCCCCGATCACCGTCCCGTTCGACGACGTCACCATCACGATCCGCCGGGGCCGCGCCTGACCGCGCCCGGTGGAGCCCGAGCAGAGGGAACTCCATTGGCCACGACCGACCCGACCGCCACGCCGACCACGTTCGACCTGCAGGGCAGGGTGGACCGCGTGGAGTCCACCCTGCACGACTCCCGCACCGCCGCCGTCGCGCTCGGCAGCAACCTGGGCAACCGCCTGGAGACCCTCCAGGGCGCCGTCGACGCGCTGGCGGACACCCCGGGGGTGCGGGTGACCGCGCTGTCCGCGGTGTACGAGACGGACGCCGTCGGCGGCCCCGAGGACCAGCCGAGCTACTTCAACGCCGTCGCCGTGCTGCGCACCTCGCTGCCCCCGCGGGACCTGCTGGAGCGGGCCAACGCGGTGGAGGACGCGTTCGGCCGGGTCCGCACCGTCCACTGGGGCCCGCGCACCCTGGACGTCGACGTGCTCGCCTACGAGGGCGTCACCAGCGACGACCCGCACCTGACGCTGCCCCACCCGCGGGCGCACGAGCGGGCGTTCGTGCTGGCGCCCTGGCAGGACGCCGACCCGGCGGCCGAGGTACCGGGCCGCGGCCCGGTCGCCGAGCTGCTGGCGGGCCTGGGCGGGGCCGGGGCGCAGGGCGTGCGGCTCCGCGCCGACCTGCAGCTGCGGCTGCCCGAGTAGCCCGGTCGGCGCCCGGGAACTTCCGGGCGCACGCGGGCGTAGCTCCCTGCGGGTGCGGCCGGGCCGGTACGGTGGCCTGGTCGTGACCCCGCCGTCGTCCCACTGGAAGGAAGCCCGTCCGCGTGAAGCCGCTCCGTCTCCGTCTGCTGCTCGGCATCACCGCGATCACCGGGCTGCTGTCCTGGGGGGGCGCCCGGCTGTGGGACTCGCTGGACACGCTGCCCGGGGTGCCCGCCTACGCGCCGTACGTGCTGGCGGCGGTCGCCGTGGTGCTGCTGGCCGCGGCGCTCTCGCTGCGCTCGCGGCTCAAGGCGGTGCGCGAGCGGCAGCCCGGCGCCAAGGGCGTCGACCCGCTGCACGCGGCCCGGGCGCTGGTGCTGGGACAGGCCAGCGCGCTGGTGTCGGCGGTGGTGACCGGGATCTACGCGGGCGTCGGGGTGTTCCTGCTCGGCTCGCTGGACATCGCGGCCCGCCGGACGCAGGCGGCCACCGCGCTGTTCGCGGTGCTCGCCGGGGCGGCGGTGATCGCGGTGGCGCTGTGGCTGCAGCACATCTGCGAGCTGCCCGACGACCACGACGACCCCGAGCACCCGCGCGGGACGGCCGCCTCCCCGCACTGACGGTCCGTCACCGGGCCGTCGCCGTCCGTGGTTCTCGCGGACTGTCAAGGCCCGAATGGGGGGCGAGGCTGACAGCGCCGTGATTCGCACGCTAGTTTCTAGCCATGTCTCGCGGACGCCACCGTCATTCCTCCGTCCTCGGCCGGCTGCTGCCGCCGGTCGCCTCCGGTGTGCTCGTGGTCGCGGCGCTGGCCGCGCTGGTGGCCAGTCCGGATCAGGTGGTGGCCCGCTCGGTGGGCGTCGCCGCGGTCGTCGCGGTGGTCGGCCTGGCCCTGGTGCTGCGCCAGCGCGACCGGGCCGCCCGGACCTCCGCCCAGCTGGCCGTGGTGCGCCGGATGCGGGCCGAGGAGCGCTACGAGGAGCAGATCGCCGAGGCCGAGTACGCGGCCGAGGTCGCCGAGGAGCGCGCCACCCGGTTCGGACGGCGGCTGACCGCGGAGAAGTCCCGGCTGGCCAAGGCCGAGACCGAGATCGCCCGGCTGCTGCGCGAGCGCGCCGTGATGGTCGCCGAGCAGGCCCTGAAGGAGGCCGAGGCGGCCCGCGAGGCCGTGGAGGCCGCCCGCCCCAAGCACCCCGTCACGCCCGCCTCCTACGTCCGCGCGCAGGCCGCGCTGCGGCACCTGGAGCGGCAGGCGGCGGTCGCCGAGGCGCGCCGCGCGGTGGACGAGCGGGCCCAGGTCGAGCTGCGCCCGAAGATGCCGGAGCCGGTGCCGGCGGCCGCGGCCGCCGCGCTGCGCCCGGTCGGCCCGGCGCTGCCCGGGCCGGAGCAGCGCCCGGCCGTCCCCGCGCCGCAGCGCCCGCGGGCCACGGCGTTCAGCTTCTTCGGCCGCCCCGGCGCGGCCCGGGCCGCGCTGCGCTCCGGCGCCGCGGCCCCCGCGGTCGGCGACCTGGCGGACGTGGTGGGCGACGAGGCGCTGGCCGACAGCGAGCGCTACGCGGTGACGGCCGGCGCCCCGGTGGACGCCGCGCAGCCGCCGCACCAGGCGGTGGAGCAGCCGCCGAGCCACCAGCACGCCGAGTCGGACACCGAGTCCGAGGTGGTCGACCTGACCGCGCACGACGAGACCGAGCTGCTGGAGCTGCCCGAGCTGCGGGCCGGCCGCTCCTGACCGCGCCCCACCACGCGAACGGCCCCCGGAGGATTCCGGGGGCCGTTCGCGTGGTGGCGCCGGGTCAGACGTTGACGCCGAAGTCCTGGGCGATGCCGACCAGGCCGGAGGCGTAGCCCTGGCCGATGGCGCGGAACTTCCACTCGTCGCCGTTGCGGTACAGCTCGCCGAAGATCATCGCGGTCTCGGTGGCGGCGTCCTCGGAGAGGTCGTAGCGGGCGATCTCGGTGCCGCCGGCCTGGTTGAGCACCCGGATGTAGGCGTTGCGGACCTGGCCGAAGCTCTGGCCGCGGTTGATGCCGTCGTAGATGGTCACCGGGAAGACGATCTTGGTGACGTCGGCGGGCAGCGCGGCCAGGTTGACGTTGATCGACTCGTCGTCGCCCGCGCCCTCGCCGGTGCGGTTGTCGCCGGTGTGCACGACGCTGCTGTCCGGGGTGCTGGTGTTGTTGAAGAACACGAAGTGCCGGTCCGAGTAGACCTTGCCTTCGCCGTTCAGGACGATCGCGCTGGCGTCCAGGTCGAACTCGGCGCCGGTGGTGGTGCGCACGTCCCAGCCGAGGCCGACGGTGACCGCGGTCAGGCCGGGGGCCTCCTTGGTCAGCGAGACGTTGCCACCCTTGGAGAGGCTCACGGGCATGGTCTGTGGTGTCCCTTCGGTCGGTTTTGCCCAGAGAACGCCGGACGGGCCGCGATTGGTTCCACCGGTTGGTGGACGGACGGTTCTCCCCCGGACGGCGTTCGGGCCGTGATCAGATTCTCGGGTAACGGCCCTGGACGGTCCAGACGTTCGGGTTGTCGGCGAGCCCCTCGTGCAGCTCGGTCAGGTCGGCCAGCACGTCCTGCAGGAAGTCCCGGGCCTCGCGGCGCAGTTCGGCGTGCCGGACCACCAGCGGCTCGTCCTCGGGGCGCCAGGTCGCGGTGATCTCCACCCAGCCGAACCGGCGGGCGAAGCGCAGCAGTTCGGTGTTCTGGGTGAAGTCCAGGTCCTCGGTGCGCACCCGGGCCTCCCGGCTGCCCCGCGGGTCCTGGTCGAGCCGCTCGGCGATGTCGCACACCGCCCAGGCGAAGTCCAGCACCGGCACCCAGCCCCAGCGGGTCTCCAGCCCGGCGCCCTCGTCCGTCTCCAGGTACACGTCGCCCGCGAACAGGTCGTGCCGCAGCGAGCGGACCGACGCGGTGCGGTAGTCGGTCTGCGGGGGGTCGGGGAGGCGGGTGGACAGCGAGTAGCCGAGCTCGATCACGCCCGCCATTGTGCCCGCTTAACCAGGTGACGGGGGCCGGGGGCGGGCGGGATGATGGGCGCATGACTGAGCCCGTGCGCGTACGGGGCTCGGTGGTCGTCCCCGACGCCGAGCTCGTCTGGCGCTTCTCGCGGTCCTCCGGCCCCGGCGGACAGCACGTGAACACCTCCGACTCCCGGGTCGAGCTGCGCTGGGACCTCGCCTCCTCCGACGCGCTGCCGGCGGTGTGGAAGGAGCGCGCCCTGGAGCGGCTGGCCTCCCGGCTGGTGGACGGGGTGCTGGTGGTCCGGGCCTCCGAGCACCGCTCGCAGTGGCGCAACCGGGAGGTGGCCGCGGCCCGGCTGGCCGCGCTGCTGGGGGAGGCCACCGCGCCGCCGCCGAAGGCCCGGCGGGCCACCAAGCCCAGCCGGGGCATGGTCGAGCGGCGGCTGGAGACCAAGCGGCACCGCTCGGGGCTCAAGCAGGGCCGGGGCCGGATCCGCCCGGAGTGACGGGACGTCAGCCCAGCTGCCGGTAGCCGCCGCGCAGGTACAGCAGCGGCCGTCCGGCCGGGGCCGGCACCTCGGCGGCCAGGACGCGGCCGAGCACCAGGGTGTGGTCGCCGGCCGCGATCCGCTGCTCGGTGCGGCACTCCACGGTGGCCAGCGCGCCGTCGATCAGCGGGGCGCCCGCGTGCGGGCCGCGGTGCCAGGCGGCGTCGGCGAACAGCAGCCGGTCGCTGAGCCGCCCCTTCATGGCGAACCGGGAGGCGAGCGCGCGGTGCTCCTCGCCGAGCAGCGACACCGCCCAGGTCTCGGCCCGGGCCAGCAGCTCGTCCATCCGGGAGTCGGTGCGGAGCGAGACCAGCACCAGCGGCGGCTCCAGCGACACCGACAGGAACGAGGTCGCGGTCATCCCCGCGTCCTCGTCGTCCTCGGGGTCGTGCACGGTCAGCAGCGAGACGCCCGCGGCGAGTTGGCCGAGGGCGGCCCGGAACTCCTCGGGGGCGGCGCCGGCCGCCGCGGGGGCGGGGGCCGCGGGGGCGGCGGGGGACTGCGGAGAGCTGTACACGTACCGCACGGTAGTCGCCGGTCGGGCGTGCCGGTATCGGGCCGTGGTCGTAGGTCCGCTCGGCCTTTGGTCGCCAACTCCTTGATCATTGTGTGATTTGAGTCACAGTCACCGGCTATTGCTGACCGAGCGTGCCTATCGCAGTGCTCGCTGTGATTCAGTTCTTCTGGCAATCGGACGACAACCTTTCAAGAACCATCCGAAGCAGCCGGGGAGCCCCCGCATGGAAGCCGAGTCGGAGCCCTACGTCCGCCTCGCGACCCTCCGCACCTTGCACCGGGTCGTGGCGGACCTCAACGCTGCCCGGAGCCTGGCGGGAACCCTGCAGGCGGTCGTCGAGGGCGCGGTCCACGGGCTCGGGTTCGACGCCGCCGCGGTCAGCCTGGTGCGCCCCGACGGCGACCTCGTGGTCGCCGCCGTCTGGGAGATCGAGGAGAACGCCTTCGGCGGCCCCACCGTCCTGCTCGGCCAGGTCGGCTCCCGCGAGTCCTGGGAGCGGATGCTCCAGGTCGCCGACCACTGGGGCACCCTGCGCTTCCTGCCGCACGACCGCGGCTGGGCGATCGCCACCGACGTCCCCACCTGGACCGGCGACGGCCCGATGCCCGTCTACGGCAACGACTGGCACCCCGCCGACGTGCTGCTCGCCCCGATGTACAGCGCCGGCGGCGACCTGCTCGGCATCCTCTCGGTGGACCGCCCGCGCAGCGGCAAGCGCCCCGGCGCCTGGACCCGCGAGGCGCTGGAGATGTTCTCCCTGCAGGCCTCCATAGCCATCGGCAACGCCCGGCTGCGGGCCGAGATGCAGCGCGCCCTGGCCCGGCTGGAGAAGGAGCAGCAGGCCCTGCGGGCCAGCGAGGAGTCCTTCCGGCAGGCCTTCGAGTACGCCCCCAGCGGGATGGCCATCACCGAGCTGCACGGCGACGCGATGGGCCAGCTCAGCCGGGTCAACGACGCCCTGTGCCGACTGCTCGGCCGTCCCCGCGCCGCCCTGCGCCAGCAGCGCTTCGTCGACCTGGTCCACCCCGACGACCTCGACCTGCTGCTGCGCACCAGCGCCGAGGGCGGCCGCGCCGAACTGCGGCTGGCCCGCCGGGACGGCGGCTACCAGTGGGTCTGCCTGCGCAACTCGGTGGTCGCCGACGCCGCCGAGGGCCCCAGCTTCCTGCTGACCCACGTCGAGGACATCGAGGACCGCAAGCGCCACGAGCTCCAGCTCGCCCACCGGGCCAGCCACGACGCGCTCACCGGCCTGCCGAACGGCGCCGAGCTGCGGGCCCGGCTGGCCCGCCGGCTCTGTCCGGTCGCCCCGACCCCGGCGATACCCGGCCAGGCACCGCCCCCCGACGCCCCCCACCAGCCCTCCCACGCCGCCGCGGACGGCCGCCCGGCCCCCGGGGCGCCCGACGCCCTCGCGCACGGCTACGCGGCCCCCGACGGGCCCCTGGAGCGCGACCTGGCCGCCTTCCCCGACGACCGGCCGCCGTACCCCGGCGCCCCCGCCCACCACGTGCACGCGGTGGTCCCCGCCGAGCAGCCCGCCGGCGACCTGTGGCACGGCCACCGCCGCGGCGCCCCCGCCGGCGAGCGCGGCCTGGCCGTCCTCTACTGCGACCTCGACGGGTTCAAGCTGGTCAACGACCGGCACGGGCACAACACCGGCGACGCCGTCCTGATCGAGATCGCCCGCCGCCTCCAGCAGGTCGTCCGGGAGGGCGACACGGTGGCCCGGATGAGCGGCGACGAGTTCGTCGTCCTGGCCGACAACATCGGCCGCGAGGAGGCCAAGGAGCTGGCCGGGCGGCTGCGCGGGGCGATCCTGCCGCCGATGCGGATCGACAACCGGGCGGTGCGGGTCGGCGTCAGCCTGGGCATCGGCTGGGCCGGGTGCGGCATGAGCATCGACGAGGTGCTGCACTCCGCGGACGAGCGGATGTACGACGAGAAGCGCACCCGCGGCGGCGCCGCCCGCGGCTCGCGCGGCGAGCGCTCGCACCGCCGGGCGGGCTGAACCGCTTCGCCCCCGCTCAGCCGGGCCAGGTAGGGTGCCCTGGGTACAGAGACCATCCAGCTCCAGGGGAGTCGACCGTGACCACGCCCGGTGACAACGGCGCACCGCCCGAAGACGCGGTCCAGGACGACCCCTTCGCGTACCTCTACCGCCCGGCGGAGGGCGAGCAGCCCGTCGCGGAGCGGCCCCGCAGCGGCTACAGCCGCCCGATGGAGGTCGGCCGCGCCAGCTACGGCGAGCGCCCCGTCCACCCGCAGGCCGGCCCCGCCGGGTACGGCCAGGCCCCCGGGCAGCCTGCCGGCCAGTTCCCCGGGTCGGAGCCCACCTCCGCGCTGCCCCAGCAGTCCCGCTACGCCGAGCGCTCCCGGCCCCGGCCCGGCGAGGAGAAGCCCGCGGGCCGCGGCAAGGCCGCGATCATCGGCGCCGTCGCGGTGGTCGCCGCGGTCGCCATCGGCGCGGGCGTCGCGCTCTCCACCGGCGACCCGGACGGCAAGCCCAAGTCCGGCGCCGCCGCCCAGTCCGCGCCCGCCGCCCCGTCCGGCGGCGTCACGGCCGCCGCGGGCAGCGCCGGCCCCTCGGCCGACTCCTCGCCCAGCACCACCGCGCTCTCCGGCGGGACGGACGTCGCCGACGCCGCCGGCATGAAGCTCGGCGGCGGCAGCACGGTCGCCGGGCAGGTCGCGGGCGCGAAGGCGGCCGGCGGCAAGTACGTCGACGGGCTCGGCACGGTGGGCGCCTCGGTCTCCTGGGACGTGAACGTGCCCGCCGCCGGCACCTTCCAGATCTGGCTGCGCTTCAACAACAGCGGCCCGAACGCCACCGCCACCGTCGCGGTGGACGGCAAGCCGACCTACACCCCGATAAAGCTCAACAACTACAGCCCCGGCCTGCCGCCGGAGAGCTCCTGGTACTCCTCCTGGGTCAGCGGCACCGTGGCCCAGCCCGGCCCGCACACCATCTCGGTGACCTGCCAGGCCGACAACCAGTGCGGCTTCCTGCTCGACCAGATCGCGGTCACCCCGAACGGCACCTCGAAGGTCCAGGGCTGGTAGCCCGTCCCGGCCGGGCGCGGTGCGTCCGGCCGGAACGGTGCGCGGGTCAGCGGCCGGCGACCACCCGGGCCAGGTGCTCGACGGTCCGGGCCATCGCGTCGCGGGCGGCGGCCAGGCCGGGCCGGGGGTCGGTGGCCCCGGGGTGGGCGGCCAGGTGGGCGCGGACGGCCGGGGTGTAGGCGAGGTTGAGCGCCGTCCCGATGTTGATCTTCACCATGCCGGCGGCGACCGCCTCGGCCAGGGCGTCGTCGGGCACCCCGGAACTGCCGTGCAGCACCAGCGGGACGGGGACGGCGGCGGCCAGGGCGCGGATCAGCGCGTGGTCCAGGGCGGCGGTCCGGGAGGTCATCGCGTGCGAGGAGCCGACCGCGACGGCCAGCGCGTCGACGCCGGTCTCGGCCACGTAGCGGGCGGCCTCGTCCGGGTCGGTGCGGGCGCCGGGGGCGTGCGCGCCGAGCGGGGGCTCGCCGTCCTTGCCGCCGACCCGGCCGAGTTCGGCCTCCACGTGCAGCCCGTGGCGGTGCGCCCAGGCGGTGGCCTCGGCGGTGGCCTTGACGTTCTCGTCGTGCGGCAGCGCGGAGGCGTCGAACATCGCGGAGGAGAACCCGGCGGCGGGGGCCGCGCGCAGCAGGTCGGCGTCCTCGACGTGGTCGAGGTGGAGCGAGACGGGGACGCGGGCGGCGGCGGCCACCTCGGCGCAGGCGCGGGCGATCGGCAGCAGCCGGCCGCCGCGGTGGGCGACGGCGTTCTGGCTGAGCTGGAGGACCACGGGCGTGGCCGCGGCCTCGGCGCCGGCGGCGATGGCCTCGGCGTGCTCCAGGGTGATCACGTTGAAGGCGGGCAGGCCGCGCCGGTCGGCGACGGCGGCGGCGAGCAGGTCGGAGGTGCGGGCGAGCGGCAAGGGGTGCTCCCGGTGGGGTGAGTAGCGAGGCGCAGGTTCCGCTGCTCACCCCCGTGACCGGGAGGACCGGGGCCGCCGGAGGGGCGGCGCCGGGTCAGGCCGGATTGCCGGCCCGGGCGAAGCGGTCCGCGCCGACGATCCACTCGCCGCGGCGCATCACCGCGACGAGTTCGTGACTGTCGGAGTCGAGGACGACCAGGTCGGCGTTCTTTCCGGCCTCCAGGGTGCCGATGGTGTCGCCCAGGCCGAGCAGCCGGGCGGGGACGGTGGACAGCGAGGTGACGGCCTGGTTCAGGGACAGGCCGAGGACGGTGACGGCGCGCCGGAAGGCGACGTCCAGGGTGAGGGTGGAGCCCGCGATGGAGCCGCCCTCGACCAGCCGGGCCACGCCGTCCTCGACCCGGACCTGGAGCGGGCCGAGCGGGTACAGGCCGTCGCCCATGCCGGCCGCGCCCATCGCGTCGGTGATCAGCGCGACGCGGTCGGCGCCGGCCGTGCCGTAGGCCAGCTCGACCACCGAGGGGTGGAGGTGGACGCCGTCGTTGACCAGCTCGACGGTGACCCGCTCGTCCTCCAGCAGGGCGACGATCGGGCCGGGGGCGCGGTGCTGGATGCCCGGCATCGCGTTGAACAGGTGGGTGGCGACGGTGGCGCCGGCGTCGATCGCCCGCAGGGTGACCTCGTAGTCGGAGTCGGTGTGGCCGACGGCGGCGATGATGCCGAGGTCGGACAGCATCCGCACCGACTCCAGGCCGCCGGGCAGCTCCGGGGCCAGGGTGAACATCTTCGTGTGGCCGCGGCCCGCGTCGGCGAGCTTGCGCACCAGCGCCGGGTCCGGGTCGCGCAGCAGGTCGGGGCGGTGGGCGCCGCACCGGTTGTGCGAGATGAACGGGCCCTCGAAGTGGATGCCGGCCAGGACGCCGTCCTCGACGAGTTCGGAGAGCACCGCCGCCTGGCGGCAGACCTCGTCGATCTCGCCGGTGACGGTGGAGGCCATCGTCGTGGTGGTGCCGTGCTCCAGGTGCGTGCGGGCGGCGGTGAGCGCCTCCTCGGCGATCCCGGAGGCGTACGAGGCGCCGCCGCCGCCGTGCACGTGCAGGTCGACGAAGCCGGGGACGACGGTGTACCCGGTGAGGTCGAGGTCGTCCGGTTCCGCCTCGCCGCCGAGGCCCGCGATGCGGGTGCCCCCGACGGAGAGCCGGCCGGCGTCGATCACGCCGCCGGGCAGGACCAGTCGGGCTCCGGCCAGTGCAGTACGGTCCGCGGTCACGCGGTCACCTCCATGGAGAGCAGATCCCAGGCGAGCAAGCCGGCGCCCAGGGACGCGGCGGTGTCTTTGAGCATGGCCGGAACGACCTCGGGGGGCATCTGGAAGGTCAGGCGCTCGGTCACCGCGGCGCGCAGCGGCGTGAAGAGCGTGTCGCCCGCCTCGGCCAGCCCGCCGCCGACGATCACCGTGGACGGGTCGAGCAGGCTCTGGGCCAGCACGATGCCGTCGGCGAGCGCGTCCACCGCCTCCTGCCAGACCTCGACCGCCCGCGGGTCGCCGGCGTCGACGGCGCTCGCGCAGGCGGCGGCGTCGGCCTCCGGGTCGCCGCTGGCGGCGGCCCAGGCCCGGGAGACCGCGGAGGCCGAGGCCAGGGTCTCCAGGCAGCCGCGGGCGCCGCAGCCGCACTGCGGGCCGCCGGGGCGGACCACCACGTGGCCGATCTCGCCGCCGTAGCCGTGGGCGCCGGCCTCGATGGTGCCGTGGATGCCGATCGCCCCGGCGATGCCGGTGCCCAGCGCGATGAACAGGAAGCGGTCGACCCCCCGCCCGGCGCCGATCCGGCCCTCGGCGAGGCCGCCGGAGCGGACGTCGTGGCCGAGGGCGACCGGGATGCCGCCGAGGCGCTCGCCGAGCAGCTTGCGCATCGGCAGGTCCCGCCAGCCGAGGTTGGCGGAGAAGACCGCGATCCCGTTCCCCTCGTCGATCGTCCCCGGCACGGCGACGCCCGCCGCGAGGGGGGCGGCACCGAACCGGGTGCGGCCCTCCCGCGCCAGGTCGGCGGCGAAGTCGAGGATGGTGGCGACGACGGCGTCGGGGCCGTGCTCCCGCCCGGTCGGTCGGCGTGCTTCGAACAGCACGGAGCCGTCCTGGGCGACCAGCGCGGCCTTCATGCCGGTGCCGCCTACATCGAGTGCGATGACGTGCTTCACGGGGGACAGTTTCCCTTGGCCGGGTCTAAGAGGTCTAGTCCAGTTGCTCGATTGCTCTGGTCCTGAGAGGTGAGGTTTATCGCTCTTTGCCGTCTCCTGGGGGGTTTGCGTGTCGGGGTCGTGACCCGCGGTGCGGTCGGCGGGGGCCGGGCCGGGGGTGCGCCGGGGCCGGGCCGGGGTCAGCCGAGCACGATCGAGCGGGTCAGGTTGCGCGGCTCGTCCGGGTTCAGGCCGCGGTGCCCGGCCAGCGCGACGGCCAGCCGGTGCACCCGGACCAGGTCGGCCAGCGGGTCCAGGCCGTCCGCTCCGGAGTCGGCCACCAGCCGGCCGCCGACCGCGCCGACCTCGTCCGCCAGGCCCGCGGGCAGCGCGCCGAACATCCAGGCGGCCCGGCCCGGGGCGGTGATCGAGATCGGGCCGTGCCGGTACTCCATCGCCGGGTACGCCTCGGTCCAGGCGAGCGCGGCCTCGCGCATCTTCAGCCCGGCCTCCTGGGCCAGGCCGTTGGTCCAGCCCGCGCCGAGGAAGGAGACCTGCTCCAGCTCCACCAGCTCCCGCGGCACCTGCCAGGCCACCGCCCGCTCGGCGTCCGCGGCGGCCCGGTCGACCGGGGCGACCCCGGCCGGGAGGGCGTCCTCGCACTCCAGGTGGGCCCGGAGCAGGGCCAGCACGGTGGTGGCGAAGCGGGTCTGCACCACCGAGCGCTCGTCGGCGAAGCCCAGGTCGACCAGGTGGTCGGCGGTCGCCGCCACCGGCTGGTCCACGCAGGCGGTGATCGCGGTGCTCGGCAGGCCGGTGGCGGCCAGCAGCCGCAGCACCTCGGTGGTGGTGCCGGAGCGGGTGATCGCCAGCACCCGGTCGTAGCGGCGCCGGTGCGGGAACTCGGAGGCGGCGAAGGCGTCGGTCTCGCCGTGGCCGCCGGCCTCGCGCAGGGCGGCGTACGCCTGGGCCATGAACCAGGAGGTGCCGCAGCCCACCACGGCCACCCGCTCGCCGCGCCGCGGCAGGCCGGCCGGGCCGCTCGCCGCCAGCGCCGCGGCGGCGCGCCAGTTCTCGGGCTGGGTGGCGATCTCTTCGTCGGTCAGGGACAGGTACTGCGACATGGGTGCGGACTCCTTCGGCGGCCGGCTGGACTGCGCATTGAGTGCGCAAAGCTGATTGATTTATAGCCGTTTCGAGCATGATTTTACAATGAGTGGGAGGGGGGCGAGGTGTGCAAAGCTTTCCCGACCGTGCGCGGAGCGTGCGGGCGAGTGCGGGAGGAGCGGACGGTGTCGAGGTACGAACGGTGGAACGCGCTACTGGAGTTGCTGGCCGAGCACGGCAAGCTGGACGTCGAGGAGGCGGCCGACGCGCTGGACGTCTCGGCCGCGACCATCCGCCGCGACCTCGACCAGCTGGCCCGCCAGCAGATGCTCACCCGTACCCGCGGCGGCGCGGTGGCGCACAGCGTCTCCTACGACCTGCCGCTGCGCTACAAGACCGCCCGCAACGCCGACGCCAAGCAGCGGATCGGCTCCCTGGTGGCCGGCCTGATCGCCCCCGGCGAGGTGGTCGGCCTCAACGGCGGCACCACCACCACCGAGGTGGCCCGGGCGCTGGCCGTCCGGCCCGACCTGGCCGAGCACCCCGAGGGCGGCCAGAGCCTCACCGTGGTCACCAACGCGCTCAACATCGCCAACGAGCTGACGGTCCGTCCGCAGGTGAAGATCGTGGTCACCGGCGGCGTCGCCCGCCCCCAGTCGTACGAGCTGATCGGCCCGCTGGCGGCCCAGGTGCTCGGCGAACTCGCCCTGGACACCGCGGTGCTGGGCGTGGACGGGCTCGACACCGAGCACGGCGCGACCGCCCACCACGAGGGCGAGGCGGCGGTCAACCGGCTGCTCGCCGAGCGGGCCCGGCGGGTGGTGGTGGCCGCCGACTCCTCCAAGCTGGGCCACCGCGCCTTCGCCCGGATCTGCGGGCTGGAGGCGGTCGACACCCTGGTCACCGACAGCCAGGTGCCGCAGGAGCTGGCGGACGCCTTCGCCGACGCCGGGATCGCCGTCCTGACGGCCTGAACGCCCGGGCGGCCCGCGCACGTCGGCGGCCCCGCCGTCCGGATACCGGACGGTGGGGGCACCGGCGTTGCGCGGGGCGCAACGGGATCTGACACTTCGATAACTTCCGTCCCTACAGGTCTGGACCACTGCGCGCGGTAGCTGCCAGGGTCGCCGCTGTCACCCTCCTGAAGGCGGTACCCCCGTGAAGCGATCAGCGCTGCTCCCCCTGCCCCTCGTCGGATGCCTGCTGCTGGCCGGCTGCGGCGTCCTGTCCGGCGGGGGCGACGTGACGCTCGACCTGGTCGCGGCCGACTACGGCACCGACGCCTCCAACAGCAGCAGCGTCTACTGGAACAAGGTGGCCCGGGACTTCGAGGCCGCCAACTCCGGCGTCAAGGTGCACGTCGACGTGGTCTCCTGGGACGACATCGACAAGCACGTCGCCGACCTGATCGCCAAGGGGAGGACCCCCGACATCGTGCAGACCGGCGGCTTCGCCGACCAGGTCGCCGCCGACCGGCTCTACCCCGTCGGCGACGTGCTCTCCATGGAGGCCCAGGCCAACCTGCTGAGCTCGTTCAGCAAGGCCGGCCAGGTGCTCGGCAGCCAGTACGGCATCCCGTTCATCTCCTCCAGCCGGGTGTTCGTCTACAACAAGACCATCTTCGAGAAGGCCGGCATCACCGCCCCGCCCGTCACCTGGGACGACCTGCGCAAGGACGCCGACCTGATCAAGAGCAAGGTCCCGGGCGTCACCCCCTACGCGCTGCCGCTCGGACCCGAGGAGGCCCAGGCCGAGTCGATGATCTGGACGATGAGCGGCGGCGGCGAACTCTCCGACAGCGTCGGCAACTACACCATCGACAGCCAGCAGAACCGCGACACCTTCAAGTGGCTGCGCACCAACCTGGTCGACCGGGGCCTGACCTACGACGACCCCGGCCAGGTCAACCGGAAGGACGCCTTCGCCGCCTTCGCCAAGGGCGAGGTCGCCATGCTCAACGGCCACCCCGGGCTGATCAAGGCCGCGACCGACGCCGGCGTCCAGTACGGCACCGCCGCGGTCCCGCGCCGGAGCAAGGAGGTCAAGGAGGTCGCCTTCGGCGTGGCCGACTGGCTGATGGCCTTCAAGGCCAACGGGCACCGGGCGGAGATCAAGAAGTTCCTGAACTTCACCCTCTCCAAGCAGAACACCCTGGCCTTCGACGAGGAGTACAACCTGCTCCCGGTCACCCAGGACACCCTCGACGACATGTCCGCCAACCCCGCCCACCAGGACCTCGCGCAGTTCCTGCAGAACCTGCCCACCGCCAGCTTCTACCCCTACGGCGACCCGTCCTGGGACAAGGTCAGCAGCATGATCAAGCAGCAGATGGGCAAGGCCGTGAAGTCCGGCGGCGAGCAGGTGCTCGGCGAGCTCCAGACCACCGCCGTCGCGGAGGCGGCCAAGGCCCGCCAGGGCTGACGGTCCCGGGGCATAGCCTGGACGCATGGCCGAACTGACCGAACGCGACCGGGCGGTGCTCGCCCTGGAAGCCCGCGGGTGGCGGACCGCCGGCGCCAAGGAGCAGGCGATCCGGCAGGAGCTCGGCATCTCCGCCACCCGCTACTACCAGCTGCTCAACGCCCTGCTCGACCGGACCGAGGCGCTCGCCCACGACCCGGTCCTGGTCAACCGGCTGCGCCGGGTCCGGCAGGCGCGGCGCGACGCCCGGCAGTGAGCCCGCGGGAGGGCTGCCGACCCCCGCCGGCGGGTAGCGTCGGGGCATGGGAATCGCCGAACAGATCACGACCGAGGCAGGGCGGACCGGACTGGCGGGCCTGCTCGCCGACCCGAAGTCCGCCGTGGTGGGGCTCGACTTCGACGGCACGCTCGCCCCGATCGTCGCCGACCCCGAGCGGGCCCGCGCCCATCCGGGCGTCGTGCCCGCCCTCTCCGCGCTCGCCCCGCTGATCGGCGCGGTCGTCGTGGTCACCGGGCGCCCGGCCGCGACCGCCGCCGCCTACGGCGGCTTCGCCGCCGCCCCCGGACTGGAGCAGCTCACCGTCCTCGGCCACTACGGCGCCGAACGCTGGGACGCCCGCACCGACGCCGTCACCGCCGCCCCGCCCCCGCCCGGGGTGGCCGCCGTCCGGGACGAACTCCCCTCGCTGCTGCGGGAGCTGGGCGCGCCCGAGGGCACCTTCGTGGAGGACAAGGAGCGCGCGCTGGCCGTCCACACCCGGCGCGCCCCCGAGCCGGACGCGCTGCTGGAGCGGCTGCGCGGCCCGCTCGGCGAGCTGGCGCGGCGGCACGGGCTGGTCGTCGAGCCCGGCCGGATGGTCGTCGAACTGCGCCCGCCGGGGATCGACAAGGGGGTCGCCCTGCGCGGCTTCCTGGCCGAGCGGGACGCGGGCCCGGTCCTCTTCGCCGGCGACGACCTCGGCGACCTCGCCGCCTACGCGGAGGTCGCCGCCCGCCGCGCGGCCGGCCACCCCGGCCTGCTGGTGTGCAGCGGGCCCGTCACCGGCGAACCGCCGGTCGCCGAACTCGCCGAGCGCGCCGACCTGGTGGTGGCGGGGCCGGCCGGGATCGTCGACCTGCTGAACGGGCTCACCGAGCTGCTGCGGTAGCGGGGCGCGCACCGGCGGGGGCGCGGCGGTCCTCCCGCGCGCCCGCGGTTCCGCGTACGCCGTGCGGTTCAGGTCGTGCGTTCAGAGCGCCTTGAGCTGGTCCAGGAACCACTGCTGGGGCGGCAGGGCGGTGGCTGCGGCGGCCAGGCGCTCGGTGCGGTCGGCGCGTTCGGCGGCGGGCATGGCGAGCGCCTCGGCGAGGGCGTCGGCGGTGGCGACCACGTCGAACGGGTTGACCGTGATCGCGTCCTCGGCGAGCTCCGCGTGGGCGCCGGCCTCGCGGGACAGCACGAGGGCGCAGCCCCGGTCCGAGACGACCGGGACCTCCTTGGCGACCAGGTTCATGCCGTCGCGGATCGGGTTGACCAGGGCGACGTCGGCGAGCCGGTAGGCGGCCAGCGAGCGCGGGAAGTCGTCGTCGACGTGCAGCAGGACCGGCTGCCAGTCGCCGGTGCCGAACTCGGCGTTGACCTCCTCGGCGACGCGCCGCACGGCGGCGGTGTAGTCGCGGTACTCGGCGAGGTCGGTGCGCGAGGGGTAGGCGAAGGCGATGTGGACGACGTTGCCCAGCCACTCGGGGCGGGTGCGCAGCAGGTGCCGGTAGGCGAGCAGGCCGCGGACGATGTTCTTGCTGAGCTCGGTGCGGTCGACCCGGACGATGGTGCGCCGGTCGCCGACGGCCGCGCGCAGGGCGGCGAGGCGCTCGTCGACGTCGGGCCGGTGGGCGCGTTCGCGCAGGAACTCGCCATCGGCCCCGAGGCCGTGCACGCCCAGCCGGGTGGTGCGGCCGCCGTGCGTGACGGTGAGTGCCTCGCGGTCGACGCGCGCGCCGAGCAGGGCCTCGCAGCAGTCGGCGAAGGCGAGCGCCCAGCGGCGGGTGAGGAAGGCGGCCCGGTCGGCGCCGAGGATGCCCTCCAGGACGGCGGCGGCGACGTCGTCGGGCAGCAGCCGGTAGTAGTCCGGCGGGGCCCAGGGGGTGTGCGAGAAGTGACCGATCCGCAGGTCGGGGCGGAGTTCCCGGAGCAGCGCGGGGGCCAGCGAGAGGTGGTAGTCCTGCACCAGGACGGCCGCGCCGGGGGCGGCCTCGGCGGCGAGCGCCTCGGCGAAGGCGGTGTTGTACGCCCGGTAGGCGTCCCACTCGGTGCGGAAGTCGGCGTCGAAGGCGGGCTGCACGGGCGTCTGGTAGAGCAGGTGGTGGACGAACCAGAGGGTCGAGTTGGCGACGCCGTTGTAGGCGCGGGCGAAGGTCTCCGGATCGATGTCCAGCATCCGGACGGCCTGTCCGCCGACGTCGTGGCCGGCCCGGTCGAGGCGCCCGTCGGGGGCCTGCCGGGCGGCGGTGCGGTCGGCGTCGGAGAGCGCGGCGCAGACCCAGACCGCGTTCGGGTCGTCGATGGCGGAGAGCCCGGAGACCAGGCCGCCGCCGCCTCTGCGGAGGGTCAGCGCGCCGTCGTCCTCCGTGCGGAAGGACACCGGGCCGCGGTTGGAGGCCACCAGGATCGGGGCGGCTCCGGACTGCTGGGAGCGTTCGGACACGTGATCGGCCATACAGCCAACCTTGCCGTGCGATCACCGGACCAAACCACTCGGCGCGGTCCGCGGCAGGTGAACAGTGGGGGCGGGGCCGCCGGACCGCGCCGCCCGGGGCCGGGCGGTCAGCGGTCGCGGTACTCGGGGACGGTGGCCATCGGGGGGCGTTCGGTGGCCGGGACAGGGTGGGTGCGGGGGGTGAAGCCGGCCGGGGTGCGGGTGTACTGGGTGAGCAGCGGGCGGACCAGGTCGGGGTCGGCCTTGAGGCGGTGGGCGCGGTCCAGCCGCTCCAGGGCGGTGCGGTAGATGGTGGCGGCCATCCGGCCGAGGGCCTGGCCGTCCTGGTGCCGGTGGTGCCGCACGCCCACGTCGACCTGGGCCAGCGCGTCCAGCCCGGCCAGCTCCAGGGCGTCCACCAGCAGGCCGAGCTCGACGCCGTAGCCGGTCGGGAAGGGCAGCCGCTCCAGCAGGCCGCGGCGGGCCGCGTACTCGCCGCCGAGCGGCTGGACGAAGCCCGCGAGCTGCGGCCAGTGCAGGCTGAGCAGCGGGCGGGCGACCAGTTCGGTGACCCGGCCGCCGCCGGCCGGGACGACGGCGCCGTCGGCCTCGAACGGCCGGTCGTACATGGCCTTGACCAGGTGCAGGCCGGGGTCGGTGAGCAGCGGGCCGATGATGCCGGAGACGAACGCCGGGTCGAACTCGCGCAGGTCGGCGTCGACGAAGCAGACGATCGCGCCGCTGGTGGCGAGCAGCGAGCGCCACAGCACCTCGCCCTTGCCGGGCTCGGCGGGCAGCCGGGGCAGCAGCGCGTCGCGGTGCACCACCCGGGCGCCGGCCGCGGCCGCGGCGGCGGCGGTGCCGTCCCGCGAGCCGGAGTCGACCACCACCAGCTCGTCCACCAGGGGGACGCGCTCGACCAGCTCGGCCCGGATCGCGGCGACGATCTCGCCGACGGTGGACTCCTCGTCCAGCGCGGGCAGCACCACGCTCACCGTGCCGGCCGCCCCGGCGGCGCGCTTGGCGGCCAGCAGCAGGTCGAGCGGCCGGTCGGCGGCCGTCCACGAACGGCGGCGCAGCCAGTCGGCCACCTCCGGCAGTACCCCGGGCTCGGGCTGCTCCGGCACGTCTCGCTCCCTGTCTCGGTTCGTCTCGGTTCGTCTCGGGTGTCGGACGCGGGGGTCGGTCCGAGCGGGCCTTCGGATACAGTCTTGGTATCGCGATCGCGCCTTCGCACCCGGGGGTCGCTCGCAGCGTACGACCACAACTTCACAGAGCTCATCCAGAGGGACTGAGGGAACGGCCCGTTGAAGTCCCGGCAACCCTCCCGCGCGGCCTGCAGGCCCGGCGGGACAGGTGCCAATTCCGTCCCGGACGCGACCGCGATCCGGGGAAGATGAGGAGAAAGGGCCTCGCCACCATGGCTGTTGACACCGCCGCACCCACCACCGTCGACCTCGGTCCGGCGACCGCGCTGTCCTGTCGCGAGTGCGGTGCGCGCTCCCCGCTCGGCCCGGACTTCGCCTGTCCCGAGTGTTTCGGCCCGCTGGAGATCGCCTACGACTACACGGGCTACGACGCCGAGGAGCTGCGCAAGCGGATCGAGGCCGGCCCGGCGTCGATCTGGCGCTACGCCCCGCTGCTGCCCGTCCCGGCCGACGTGGCCGGCAAGCCGAACCTGAACCCGGGCTGGACCCCGCTGGTCAAGGCCGACAACCTGGGCCGCGAGCTGGGCTTCACCGCGCAGCTGCACGTCAAGGACGACTCGGGCAACCCGACCCACTCCTTCAAGGACCGGGTGGTGGCCTGCGCGATCGAGGCCGCCCGGGCCTTCGAGTTCACCACGCTCTCCTGCTCCTCCACCGGCAACCTGGCCGGCGCGGTGGGCGCCGCCGCCGCCCGGGCCGGCTTCAAGTCCTGCGTGTTCATCCCGCACGACCTGGAGCAGGGCAAGGTCGTGATGGCCGGGGTGTACGGCGGCGAGCTGGTCGGCATCGACGGCAACTACGACGACGTGAACCGTTTCTGCTCCGAGCTGATCGGCGACCCGGCCGGCGAGGGCTGGGGCTTCGTGAACGTCAACCTGCGCCCGTACTACGGCGAGGGCTCCAAGACCCTGGCGTTCGAGATCTGCGAGCAGCTCGGCTGGCGGCTGCCCGACCAGATCGTCATCCCGATCGCCTCCGGCTCCCAGCTCACCAAGATCGACAAGGGCCTGCAGGAGCTGATCAAGCTCGGCCTGGTCGAGGACAAGCCCTACAAGATCTTCGGCGCCCAGGCCGAGGGGTGCTCCCCGGTCTCCGCGGCCTTCAAGGCCGGCCGCGACGTGATCAAGCCGGTCAAGCCGGACACCATCGCCAAGTCGCTGGCGATCGGCAACCCGGCCGACGGCCCGTACGTGCTGGACATCGCCCGCCGCACCGGCGGCGCGGTCGAGGACGTCACCGACGCCGAGGTGGTCGAGGCGATCAAGCTGCTCGCCCGCACCGAGGGGATCTTCGCCGAGACCGCGGGCGGCGTCACCGTCGGCGTGCTGAAGAAGCTGGTCGAGAACGGCCTGCTCGACCCGTCCAAGGAGACCGTCGCGATCAACACCGGCGACGGCCTCAAGACCCTCGACGCGGTCGCCGACGCCGGCATGACCGCCGTGATCCGCCCGACGCTGGAGTCCTTCCGCGCCGCCGGCCTCGCCACCGCCTGACCCCCAGCCGTAGGACACCCCACGCCCCGAGGAGCACCGCATGAGCGCCACCGTCCGCATCCCGACCATCCTGCGCACCTACACCGGCGGCGCCGCCGAGGTGACCGCCGAGGGCGCCACCCTGGCCGCCGTCATCGCGGACCTGGAGGCGAACCACGCCGGCATCGCCGCCCGGCTGCTGGACGACGGCGGCAAGCTGCGCCGCTTCGTCAACGTGTACGTGAACGACGACGACGTGCGCTTCGCCGAGGGCCTGGAGACCGAGATCAAGGACGGCGCCTCGGTGTCGATCATTCCGGCGGTGGCCGGCGGCTGCTGACCCGGCCCGCATTCCCGCAGCCGCCGCCCGGTCCGGAATTCAATTACCCGGACCGGGCGGCGGCTCCGTGCGTACCGCGGCCAATGGGCCGCGCACCTGCGGTTCTCCCGTCCGGCGGGCCGCCGGAATTCCGCCGGGGCCCGGGGAGTAGAGTGCCGGGCAGGGCCGTTCCCCTCCCCGGCCCGGTTCAATCCTCGATTACCGCACCGCGCCCCGCCCGGCCGGGCCGCCTCCCGTCCCGCGCCCCGAGACGTGCGCCGGGCGGCTTTCCCCGCCTTCTGTCAGGCCGCCGTCAGAATTGTTCCGGCGTTTTGCGGTGACGCGTCCGTTATGTCCCGCCGCAATTGTCGGCGGATGCGCCTTTCGCCCGGGACATCCCCCGCCGGGTGGCGGGTTTCCCCGGAAATTGGGCCTGTTGCAGAGGGCGCATATCCGGATACATTCAGCCGCGACAGAGGCTGCGCCGTACGGGGGGGAGTCCCCAGGCCGGTCTTCCAGACCTCCGGGTCCGCGTCCTGCGGATCTCTGAAGGGCCCAGCACAGCACAAGGGGAGTTCGGAATGGCTCAGGGCACCGTCAAGTGGTTCAACGCCGAGAAGGGCTACGGCTTCATCGCGGTCGACGGTGGAGCGGACGTGTTCGTCCACTACAGCGCGATCCAGATGGACGGCTACCGCACCCTGGAAGAGGGCCAGCGGGTCGAGTTCGAGATCTCGCAGGGTCAGAAGGGTCCGCAGGCCGACATGGTCCGCGCCGCCGGCGCCTGACGGCCCCGGCAGACCCGCACGCACCGAAACCGCGGGCCCGCCCCCGACGCGACGCGTCCGGGGCGGGCCCGCGGGCTTTCCGGGGCCGCCCGGGCCACCAGCGGGTTTCCCGGCGGGGCGGTCGGCGGGGGCCGAATGGGCTTGCACTCGCCACCCCAGAGTGCTAATCATTGGCGTTAGCACTCACAGCGTGAGAGTGACAAACGGACCGGGCCGGTGAGGCCCCGGAAGCGGTAGGGGAAGGGACCCCCGCTCTCCTGGGCCGTCCGTCGCGGGCACCCCTTGGTCCGAGCAGTCGACCGTGTCCCGGAGGACCACTTCTGATGGCCAAGATCATCGCCTTTGACGAGGAAGCCCGCCGCGGCCTTGAGCGTGGCATGAACCAGCTTGCCGACGCCGTGAAGGTCACGCTCGGCCCCAAGGGTCGCAACGTCGTCCTGGAGAAGAAGTGGGGCGCCCCCACGATCACCAACGACGGTGTCTCCATCGCCAAGGAGATCGAGCTCGAGGACCCGTACGAGAAGATCGGCGCCGAGCTGGTCAAGGAGGTCGCCAAGAAGACCGACGACGTCGCGGGTGACGGCACCACCACCGCCACCGTGCTGGCCCAGGCGCTCGTCCGCGAGGGTCTGCGCAACGTCGCCGCCGGCGCCAACCCGATGGCCCTCAAGCGCGGCATCGAGAAGGCCGTCGCCGCCGTCTCCGACCAGCTGCTGGCCCAGGCCAAGGACGTGGAGACCAAGGAGCAGATCGCCTCCACCGCCTCCATCTCGGCCGCCGACACCCAGATCGGCGAGCTCATCGCCGAGGCCATGGACAAGGTCGGCAAGGAAGGCGTCATCACCGTCGAGGAGAGCAACACCTTCGGCCTGGAGCTCGAGCTCACCGAGGGCATGCGCTTCGACAAGGGCTACATCTCCGCCTACTTCGCCACCGACCTGGAGCGCATGGAGGCGAGCTTCGAGGACCCGTACATCCTCATCGCCAACTCCAAGATCTCCTCGGTCAAGGACCTCCTCCCGCTGCTGGAGAAGGTCATGCAGAGCGGCAAGCCGCTCGTCATCATCGCCGAGGACGTCGAGGGCGAGGCCCTCTCCACCCTGGTCGTGAACAAGATCCGCGGCACCTTCAAGTCCGTCGCCGTCAAGGCCCCGGGCTTCGGCGACCGCCGCAAGGCCATGCTCGGCGACATCGCCATCCTGACCGGCGGCACCGTGATCTCCGAGGAGGTCGGCCTCAAGCTCGAGAACGCCGGCCTGGACCTGCTGGGCACCGCCCGCAAGGTCGTCATCACCAAGGACGAGACCACCATCGTCGACGGCGGCGGCGACAGCGACCAGGTCGCCGGCCGGGTCAACCAGATCCGCGCCGAGATCGAGAACTCCGACTCGGACTACGACCGCGAGAAGCTCCAGGAGCGCCTGGCGAAGCTCGCGGGCGGCGTGGCCGTCATCAAGGCCGGCGCCGCGACCGAGGTCGAGCTCAAGGAGCGCAAGCACCGCATCGAGGACGCGGTGCGCAACGCCAAGGCCGCCGTCGAGGAGGGCATCGTCGCCGGTGGTGGCGTCGCCCTGCTCCAGGCCGGTGTCGCGTTCGAGAAGCTGGAGCTGGAGGGCGACGAGGCCACCGGTGCCAACATCGTCCGCGTGGCCCTGGAGGCCCCGATCAAGCAGATCGCGACCAACGCCGGCCTCGAGGGCGGCGTCGTGGTCGAGAAGGTCCGCAACCTGCCCGCCGGCCACGGCCTGAACGCCGCGACCAACGAGTACGTCGACCTGATCGCCTCCGGCATCATCGACCCCGCCAAGGTCACCCGCTCCGCCCTGCAGAACGCCGCCTCCATCGCGGCGCTCTTCCTCACCACCGAGGCCGTCATCGCCGACAAGCCGGAGAAGGCCGCTGCGGCCGCCGGCGGCGGCATGCCGGGCGGTGACATGGACTTCTGATCCGCCCGCCGGTTCCCACCGGCCCGGATCGGTCAGTCTCACGCCGTGAGGGCGGCCTCCTTCGGGAGGCCGCCCTCACGGCGTTCTCGCCGGGGTCACCCCTTCGTGGGACGCTGGGGCCATGGACGGTTTCGGCGGCTTCGGGCCCGACTACCTTGAGGGCGAACAGCGTCATGAGGAAGAGGGGAGGCCGACGATGGCGGTCATGGCGGTCGAGTCGGACCAGCAGTGGTCCTACCTGCTGGACACCTGGCGGGAGCTGGACGCCCCCGAGGGCTGGCGCACCGAGATCGAGGGAGGCCGGATCCAGTTGGTGCCACCGCCGGACAATCAGCACAACCGCATCGCCGAGAAGATCCACCGGGCCCTCGTGCGGCACCTGTCCGACGAGGTCGGCGTCTACCAGACGCTCGGAACGCAGATCGCCAGGCTGGAGAAGCTGTACATCCCCGACCTGGTCGTGGTGGACGAGACGCTCCTCGCCGGGGAGGACAACGTGCCGATCGACGCGTCGGACGTCCTGCTGGCCGTCGAGATCACCTCGCGCAGCACGGCCCGGCAGGACCGGACGAAGAAGCTCTGGGGCTACGCGCACGCGCCCGTCCCGCTCTACCTGCTGATCGACCGCTTCGACCAGCCGGGGCCGACGGTGACGCTCTACTCCGAGCCCTCCGACGGCGCGTACGGGCAGAGCGTGCGGGTGCCGTTCGGCAAGCCGGTCGAGTTGCCCGAGCCGTTCGGGATCGAGCTGGACACGGCGGGCTTCCCGGTGCCGTAGCCGGGTGCGGGACAATGGGCGGATGGCCAGTAGTCCCGACCTCGAAACCGCCCTGCACAACGCGCGGGCGCTGATCCTCGCCGACCTCACCGCCCGGGACGTCGCCGACGCGGCGATCGTCTCGTTGGTGGAGGACGCCGTGACGCACCGCCGCTGGTGGCTCGAACAGTGGCCGGACGGGCGGGAGTTCGTGCTCGGGCTGATCGCGCAGGACGTGCAGGACGCGCTGTTGGAGTCGTACGGACGGTGGCCGCTGTGCACCGCGTGCGCGGTGGAGGAGGACGACCCGCACGCGCTCGGGGTCGAGCCCGAGCTGGGGCCGGACCCGCACTGGGTGTGCGGCAAGCGCGGCGTGGTGGTGGCCCCGGTCGGGGGGCTGGTGTGATCCTGGTCGACCCGCCGGAGCGGCCCGGCCGCGGCAGGCGGTGGCCGCACCTGGCCGGTGACGTCCCGTTGGTGGAACCGCACGCCTTCGCGGCCGAGTCGGGCGCCCCCGCGGAGGGCTTCGACCGCGACCTCCCCCGGCCTCCGATCGGGGGGACCCCCTTCGACACCCCGGCGGCCTGGTACGAGCGGGCGCCGGTGCGGAGCCGGGAGCTGGTGGCCCGGCTGACGGCGGCGGGGCTGCGGGTGCGGAGGGCGCGCGGCTAGCGTCCGGTGCCGCACCGGTGCGGGGCGGGTCAGCGTTCGAGGTCGGCGAGTTCCGCGTGCAGGTTGCGGCGGGCCGGGGCGTCGTAGCGGGCGCGGGCCTCGGGGGTGCGGTAGAGGGCGGGGAGCGCGAGGAGCTGGCGCAGGATCGCGGCGCGGCCCGCGCGGAAGGCGTCCGGGGGGACGAAGGAGTACTCGTCGCGGACGGCGGCGGCGTAGGCGGCGTACGCCTCGGGCGGGCCGCCGAGGACGGCGAGGTCGGCGTCGCAGAGGACTTCGCCGTTGCGGTCGCCGGGGGCGGGGTGGTGGTCGGCGGTGAGCCGGACCAGGCGGTCGACCTCGTGGACCAGGGGTTCGGGCAGGCCGGCCTCGCGCAGGGCGCGGCAGGCGAGGGCGGCGCTGCGTTCCTCGTTCTCGGAGCGGTCGGGGCGGTAGACGGCGTCGTGGAACCAGGCGGCGAGGCGGACGGCGTCGGGGTCGTCGGCGTGGGCGGCGAGTTCGTCGACGCGGTCGAGGACGGCTTGCAGGTGGGTGGTGGTGTGGTAGCGGCGCTGCGGCTCGGCCCAGCGGGCGAGCAGGTCGCGGGCGTAGGGCTCGGGGTCGGCGGTGGCTCCGCAGCGGGTGAGCAGGTCGTGCCAGCGCGCGGACAGCGGTGCGGTCATGGCGGCCATTGTGCTCCCCCGGTCGGGGCCGTCCCGGTCGCGGTGGGCGGATGTGACCCAGCTTATATGTAGTTCACCGACTTATGACGCAGGCTTGAGTCATCGCCGTCCGGCCGCTATACATACTCGGTATGCAAGACGTTCCGCTGTTCCGAGGGGGAGCCATGACCGGATCGAACGCGCAGGCCGTGCTGCGCCTGGAGGGGGTCGGCCGGGTGCACGGCCGGGGCGCGGCCGAGGTGCACGCGCTGCACCCGATCGACCTGGAGGTGCGGGCCGGGGAGTTCCTGGCCGTGATGGGCCCGTCCGGCTCGGGCAAGTCCACCCTGCTGGCGCTGGCCGGCGGGCTGGACCGGCCGTCCAGCGGCCGGGTGCTGGTGGAGGGCGCCCCGCTGGCGGGGCTGAGCCGGGCGAAGCTGGCCGACGTGCGCCGCCGCTCGGTGGGCTACGTGTTCCAGTCGTACAACCTGATCCCGTCCCTGACGGCGGCCGAGAACATCGCGCTGCCGCGCGAGCTGGAGGGCGTCCCGGCCCGCACCGCCCGCGCCGAGGCGCTGGAGGTGCTCGCCGAACTGGGCGTCGCCGAACTGGCCGACCGCTTCCCGGAGGACATGTCCGGCGGCCAGCAGCAGCGGGTCGCGATCGGCCGGGCGCTCTCCGGCGACCGGCGGCTGGTGCTGGCCGACGAGCCGACCGGCGCGCTGGACTCGGCGACCGGCGAGGCGGTGCTGGAGGTGCTGCGGACCCGCTGCGACGCCGGGGCGGCCGTCATGATGGTCACCCACGACGCGAGCCACGCCGCCTGGGCGGACCGGGTGGTCTTCCTGCGCGACGGCCGGGTCGCCGAAGAGGCGGTGCGCCGGTGAGCGCCCTGCGCGCGGTGCTGCGGATGGCCCGCCGCGACGCCTGGCGGGCCAAGGGCCGCAGCGCCCTGGTCGCCGCGATGATCGCGCTGCCGGTGCTCGGCGCGACCGGCGTGGACGTGGTGCACCGCAGCGGGCAGCTGACCGCCGCCGAGCGCTCCGACCGGCTGATGGGCCGGGCCGACGCCCTGGTCGGCGCGTACGACCCGGGCCGGACGATCGAGCAGGCGGTCTTCCCCGGCGACGGGGTCCGCACCCTGCCGCAGCGCCCGGACGCCCCGCCCGGAGCCGAGCAGCAGCGCGCCGCGAGCACCGAACCGGCCGCCCTGCTGAGCGAGTTGCTGCCGCCCGGCAGCACCCTGACCCCGGCCCGCACCGGCCCGGTCGCCGCCGTGCGGAGCCGGGACGGCCTGGCCCCCGTCGACACCTTCGAGGCCGACCTGACCGGACGGCTCTGGCAGGGCCGGATCGACCTGGTCTCCGGCCGGGCCCCCGCCGCCCCGCACGAGGCCGCCGCCACCCGGGCCTTCCTGGAGACCACCGGCCTGCGGATCGGCGACACCGTCACCGTCCGCGGCCTGGAGTCCACCCCGTTCACCCTGACCGGCACCGTCGAGCACCCCGGCGACCTGAACGCCTCCGAACTGGTCGCCCGCCCCGGCGAGTTGTACCGGCAGCTGGACGAGGCGCAGGTGGCCGCCGGGCTCGCCCCGCAGACCCCGTCCGCCGAGCAGGCCGCCGCCCGCAAGGCCGCCTGGCTGGTCACCCTGCCCGCCGGGGCCGCGCTCGGCTGGGAGCAGGTGCGCGAACTCAACCGGTACGGCTACACCCTGACCAGCCGCCAGGTCGCCGCCCACCCGCCCGCCGAGGCGTTGGCGCGGCAGGAGGCCGTCGGCGCCCGGGACGAACGCGAACGCACCCTGATGACCGCCGCCACCACCGCCGCGATGGCGCTGCTGGAGGTCGCCCTGCTGGCCGGACCGGCGTTCGCCGTCGGCGCCCGCCGGGCCCGCCGCCAACTCGCCCTGCTGGGCGCGGCCGGCGGCCGCCCCGGCCACGTGCGGGCCGTGGTGCTCGGCGGCGGCCTGGTGCTCGGCGCGGTCGGCGCGGCGGCCGGCGGCGTGCTCGGCGCGCTCCTGGTGGCCGTGCTGCGCCCCCGGCTGGAGGAGTGGGGCGGCAGCCGGTTCGGACAACTGGCGCTGCGTCCGGCCGAACTGCTGCCGATCGCCGCCGTCGGCGTCCTCACCGCCGTGCTGGCGGCCCTGCTGCCCGCGCTCCAGGCCGGCCGCTGCGAGGTGCTGGTCGGGCTGACCGACCGCGACCCGGTGCGCCGGGCCTCCCGCCGGACGCCGCTGCTGGGCCTGGCCGCCGTCCTGCTGGGCGCCGCGCTGGCGCTGTACGGGGCGGTGGCCGGGCAGGTCGCCGGACCGCCGGTGCTGGCCGGGCTGAGCGTGCGCACGCTGTCCGTGCTGGGCGGCGCGGTGCTCGCCGAACTCGGCCTGCTGCTGTTCACCCCGCTGCTGCTCGCGCTGCTCGGCCGGCTCTCCCGCCGACTGCCGGTCGGCCCCCGGCTGGCGCTGCGCGACGCCGCCCGGCACCGCTCCCGCACCGCGCCCGCGGTGGCCGCCGTGCTCGCCGCCGTCGCCGGGGCGGTCGCGGTCGGCGTGCACACGACCGGCGCGGAGGTCCAGGACCGGGCCGCCTACCGGCTGGAGCAGCCGGTCGGCGCCGTCCGGCTCGTCCTGCACGGCGACGAGCAGGCGATGTCCCCACTGCGGGCCGCCCTGCCGCAGGACCTGCCGGACCTCGGCGAGCGCGCCGACCTCTACCAGGCGCAGTACGTGTTCTGCGAGGGCTGCAAGGGCCTGGTGTACGCCGCGGGCGGGCCCTCGCGCTACGACGCGGGCGACATCGGCCGCCCGCTGGTGGTCGGCGACACCGCGGCGCTGCACAACCTGCTGGCGCTGCGCGACCAACGCGCGCAGGACGCGCTGCTCGGCGGGAAGGCCGTGGTCACCGACCCGTCCTACCTGCACGACGGCCGGGTCGTGCTGCGGATGCAGGGCAACGGGCAGCAGGTCACCGAGGTGCGGCTCGACGCGGTGCTGGTCGAGCGTCCGGCCGCGCAGCGCTACACGCCGGTGCTGGTCGCCCCCGACACGATCCGCCGGCTGGGCCTGACCGTCGAGCCCGCCGGGGCGGTCTGGCTGCCGTCCGCGCCGGTCGGCGAGCGGGCCGAGCAGCGCGCCGCCGCCACCGTGGCCCGGCTCGCCCCGCACGCGGAGTTCGGGGTGGAGCGCGGCTTCGTGCCGCAGGACAGCACGGTGCGGCTCGCGCTCACCGGCTTCGCCGCCCTGGTGGTGCTCGGCGCGGCCGTGGTCTCCACCGCGCTGGCCGCCGCCGACGCCCGCCGCGAGCGCGCGCTGCTCTCCGCGATCGGCGCCCGCCCGCGCACCCGGCGCACCGTCGCCGGGCTGCAGGCCGGGCTGATCGCCCTGCTCGGCGCGCTGCTCGGCACCGTCAGCGGCTTCGTCCCGGCGTTCGCCCTGCTGCGCTCCCGGGCCGCCGGGGTGCCGGGCGGTCCGGCGGTGAGCCTGGCCGACGTGCCGTGGACGACCGTCGCGCTGCTCGCCCTGGGCCTGCCGCTGCTGGCCGGGCTGCTCGGCGCGCTGCGCCGGGACGACCTCACCGGGTGGCGGGGGTGAGGCGGGGCTCCGGGCGCGGGTGAATCGGGGCGCCGGGCGCGGGTGGCGTGGATAGTACGGTTGGCGATATATGTAGTCGTATGACTGAACGCGCCATGCAGGAACCCACCCTGCTGCTGCTCACCGCCCTCGCGGACGCCCCCCGGCACGGGTACGCGCTGATCCAGGAGATCGACGCGATCTCCGGGGGGCGGGTGCGGATGCGCACCGGCACCCTGTACGGCGCGCTCGACCGGCTGCTCCAGCAGGGCCTGATCGCGGTCGCCGCCGAGGAGATCGTCGACGGCCGGGCCCGCCGCACGTACGCGCTCACCGACGGCGGGCGCGACCTGCTCGCCGCCGAGGCCGAGCGCCTGCGCTCCGTCGCCGCCGAGGCCCAGCGCCGCCTCGGCGGCACCGCCGCACCCCGGGGGGCCACCGCGTGAGCGCCGTCGTCCCCGGCGGGCACCGGGCCGGTGTCGCCCTGCGCACCGTCCTCGCGCTGTACCCCGCCCGCTACCGCCGCGACCGGGGCGCCGAACTCGCCGAGGTGTTCGCCGACACCACCGCCGGGGCCGGGCGGCTGGCCACCGCCCGCGAGGCGTTCGACCTCGCCGCCTACGGCCTGCGGCTGCGCACCGGCCTCACCTCCACCGCGCGCGGCGGCCGGCTGCTGGCCGCCGCCGCGCCGCTGCTGGCCGGCACCCTGTTCGGGCTCCTCGCGCTCCCCGGCGACGTGCGCTTCTGGCGGGTGCCGGCCGCCGCCCGGGCCGGGTTCGACGCCCCCTGGCGGCAACTGCCCGACAACCTCGCCCTGTTGGGCCTGGCCGTCGTCCCCGTACTGCTGGCCGCCGCCGCGGCGTTCGGCGCCTGGCGGGCGGTCCGGACGCTGGCCGCGACCGTCGCCCTGCTCGCCGCCGTCCGGCTCGCGGTCGCGGCGTTCACCGCCCCCACCACCTGGGTGCTGCTCCTGGACGCCACCGCCCTGCTGCCCTACCTCGCCGCGGGCGCGCTGCTCCTCGCCGCCCCCGCCGACCTGCTGGAACGGCCCAGCCGCCTGCTGGTCGCGGCCGGGGCGGGCGCCGGGCTGCTGGTGACGAGGGCTCAGGGCGGCTACGACACCTGGCACCTGATGGACGGGTGGATGCCGCTGCTGCTCCTGCTCGCCCCGCTGCTGCTGATCCTGTGCGCCGCCCGCGAGCGGCTGCTGCCCGCGGCGATCGGCCTGGCCGTCCTGCCGCTGACCGCCTGGTTCAGCCTGTTCAGCCTCTGGGAGCAGGTCGGCGGAATGTGGCGGCTGGCACCGCTGGCGGCGGCCGGCGCGCTCGGGCTGCTGCTCACCGGACAGGCGCTGTCGGCCGGCCGGGAGGCCCGGGAGGAACGGAACGGTCCGGACGGCTTGGACGGCTTGGACGGCCTGGACGGCCTGCACGGTCCCGGCGGCCGGGCGGAACTCTCCTAGCGGGACGAACGGTGCGCCAACGGGGCGCGGCCGGAACGCGATCGGCGGGAGAAGCGGGGCCGAACGGCGGCGGGGGCTCGCCCGCCGCCTGCCGATGTGGCAGGCTATCCGATATGTCTAGACCAATGTTCGAAGTCATCGCGCTGACCCCCCAGGACGCCCGGGCCGCCGAGTCGGGCGGCGCCGACCGCCTCGAACTGGTCACCGACATGGCCGCCGACGGGCTCACCCCCACCACCAGGGACTTCGCCGCGATCCGCGCCGCCGTCGACCTCCCGCTGCGGGTCATGCTCCGCATCCGCGACGGCTTCACCCCCGGCGACCTCGACGACCTGCTCGCCCGCACCGCCGCGCTGCGGGCCGAGGGCGCCGAGGAGTTCGTGCTCGGCTTCCTCACCCCCGACGGCGCGGTCGACCTCACCGCGACCCGGGCCGTCGCCGAGGCCGTCTCCGGCTGCCGCTGGACCTTCCACCGGGCGATCGACCACAGCGCCGACCGCTCCGAGGTCCGCGCCGCCGTCGCCGACCTCCCCGGCCTCGACACCTTCCTCACCTCCGGCGCGGCCGGCGGCGTCGACGCCGGCCGCGAGGTCCTGCTCGGCGAACTCGCCAAGTCCGGCGAGCCCGGCTACCGCCAGCGGATCCTGGTCGGCGGCGGCCTGCGCGCCGAGCACGTCCCCGAGCTGCGCGCCGCGGGCTTCGACGCCTTCCACATCGGCGGCGCGGCCCGCGAGGGCGGCTGGGCGGGCGCGGTCGACCCGGCGAAGGTCGCGCAGTGGCGCGAGCTCATCGGCACCTGAGCCGGTAGGGGCGCGGGGTAACCGCGCCCCTGACCGCTAGGCCAGTTCGGCCGGCAGCGGCTGTGCGTGCAGCACCGTCAGGCCGGAGACCGCGCGGGTCAGCGAGACGTAGAGGCGGCGCAGGCCGGTGCGGTGGTCGGGCTCGCCCGCGACGATCGCGGCGGGTTCGTCGAGGACCACGTGGTCGTACTCGAGGCCCTTGGCGAGCGAGGCCGGGACGAGGGTGAGGCGGGCCTCGGCGGTGGTCTCGGTGCCGGGGTCGAGGAAGGGCAGCCCCGCGGCGGTGAGCGCCGCGGCGAGCGCCGGGACGCGGGCGTCCGCGGCGATCAGGCCGACCGAGCCCTCGTGGCCGAGCGCCGCGCGGCAGGCGGCCAGGACGGCCGCGTCCAGCCCGTCCAGCCCCTCCGACCCGTCCGGGACGTGCCGGAGGGCGAGCGAGCCGGGCAGGTCGCGGACCGAGGTGGCGGGGGCCAGGCCGGGGGCGATCGCGGGGAGCAGCCGGGAGGCGTAGGCGATCACCTCGCCGGGGACGCGGAAGCCCTGGGTCAGCTCCTCGACGTGCGCGCCGTCCTTGCCGAGGTGGTGCAGGGCCTCCGGCCAACTGCCGGTGGCCCACGGGGTGGTGCCCTGGGCGAGGTCGCCGAGGACGGTCGCCGAGCCGGTGGTGCAGCGGCGGCCGACCGCCCGGTACTGCATGGGGGAGAGGTCCTGGGCCTCGTCGACGACCACGTGGCCGAGCGAGGGGGTGCGGTGCACCAGGTCGGCGGCCTCGTCGATCAGCACGGCGTCGGCGGCGGACCAGGGCGCGGTGCGGGCGGAGCGCGGGGGCTTGGCCCAGAGCAGGGCGGCCTGCTCATCGGCGTCCAGCACGCCGTCCGCCGCGGCGGCCAGGAAGTCGGCGTCGCCGAGCAGCCGGTGCACCAGCTTGACCGGGTCGACGGCGGGCCAGCACGCCTTGACGGTGGCCTTGACCGCCGCGTTGCGGGCGACGGCGTCCTGCACCCGGTCGTCCGGGGCCTCGCCGCCCTGCTCCATCTTCACCAGCACGGCGTGCGCGATCCGCTGCGGCAGCGCCTCCAGAGCGGCCCCGTAGCGGATCTCCCGGGCCATCAACTCCCGGACGATCTCCTCCAGTTCGTATGCGGGAACCCGCCAGCGGCGGGAGCCGCGGACGACCACGCAAGGTTCGGTGGGCAGCGTGATGCCGGCCCGCACCGCGTTGCGCAGGACGCGGGCCATCCGGGCGTCGCCCTTGATCCGGGCGGTGCCGGCGCTGTCGGCGCCGCGGACCTCGACGTGGCCGACCAGCTCCTGCACGGTGGCCTGGGCGACGTCCAGCTCGCCGAGGGCGGGCAGCACCTGCTCGATGTACCGGAGGAAGGAGCGGTTCGGGCCGACCACCAGGGTGCCGGTGCGGGCCAGGCGCTCGCGGTGCGCGTACAGCAGGTAGGCGACGCGGTGCAGGCCGACGGCGGTCTTCCCGGTGCCGGGGGCGCCCTGGACGCAGATGGTGCCGGTGACGTCGGCGCGGACGATCTCGTCCTGCTCGGGCTGGATGGTGGCGACGATGTCGCGCATCGGGCCGACGCGGGGCTTCTCGATCTCGGCGGCGAGCAGCGCGGAGCGGGTGTCGGCCTCGTCCGGGTCGGAGAGGTTCTCGTCCTCGTAGGCGGTCAGTTCGCCGCCGGTGTAGCCGAACCGGCGGCGCTTGGCGACGTCCATCGGCTCGGTGCGGCTGGCCCGGTAGAACGGCTGGGAGACCGGGGCGCGCCAGTCGATCACCATCGGGTCGCCGTCGGCGTCGTGCACGTGCCGGCGGCCGATGTAGAAGCGCTCGCCGCCGCCGCCCTCGGACTCGGACGCGCTGATCGCGTGCAGGTAGTCGAGGCGGCCGAAGAACAGCGGGGTGTGCGCGAGGTCGGCCAGCGCCTTGATCCGCTCGTCGACCTGCCGCTGCAGCACCTGGGCGGAGACCCAGGTGCCCGCCACGTCGCGCAGGTCGAGCGCCTCGACGTCCTCGCGCATCGCCTTCAGCGCGGCCCGGGAGGCGGCCAGGTGGGAGCGTTCGCGGCCGAGCGGATCGGTGTCGGCGGCGAGCGTGTCGGTGGGGGTGGGGGAGTGCACGGCGGACCTTCCCGGCCGCCCGGCAGAAGGGGGGCGGCGGACTCGTCTGGGCTCACGGTGAAAGGACACCGGCCGGTTCCCGAGCGGCCGGCACTCCCACGGCTGCCGGAGGCGCTGGCACCACGGTTCGGGAGGGGCAGACGGACGATCCTAGACCCGGTGCCCACCGGGTGCGAATCCTTTTCCGGGCCCGTCCCCCGGGGGAGTCCCCGGTACCGGGGTAGGGGGACGTACACCCCGGGGACGAGACGCGCCACCGCGGGCTCGGGCCTTTGGGCCGATGCGCCGGCCCCGTTCGTGAACCTACCGTGGAGACATGAGGACCGAACGAGTGAACCCCCAGCTCAACGGCGTCCACGGCGCCCACCCCGCCGCGGAGCGCCGCCGCCACCCGGTGGCCAACGCCGTCCGCAACGTCGGCATCGTGCTCGACACCGCCGCGCGCGTGCTCTTCCTCGGGCGCGACGGCGTCAGGCTCTGACCGCGGGCCGGCGGGCAGGCCGGCCGCGGGCCGGCGGCTACAGGTCGTCCGCGTCGACGATCCGGTACGCGTAGCCCTGCTCGGCCAGGAAGCGCTGGCGGTGCGCCGCGAAGTCCTGGTCGACGGTGTCCCGGGCGACCACCGAGTAGAAGTGCGCCGCGTGCCCGTCCGCCTTCGGGCGCAGCACCCGGCCCAGCCGCTGGGCCTCCTCCTGGCGGGAGCCGAACGTCCCCGACACCTGGATCGCGACGGTGGCCTCCGGCAGGTCGATCGAGAAGTTCGCGACCTTCGAGACCACCAGCACGCCGATCTCCTTCGACCGGAACGCCTCGAACAGCTTCTCCCGCTGGGCGTTCGAGGTCTCGCCCTTGATCACCGGGGCGTCCAGCGCCTCGCCCAGCTCGTCCAGCTGGTCGATGTACTGGCCGATCACCAGGGTCTGGTCGCCCTCGTGCTTCTTCACCAGCCGCTCCACCACCCGGCGCTTGGTCGCCGTGGTCGAGCAGAACCGGTACTTCTCCTCCGGCTCGGCCGTCGCGTAGGCCAGGCGCTCGGAGTCGGTCAGCGTCACCCGCACCTCGCAGCAGTCGGCGGGCGCGATGTAGCCCTGCGCCTCGATCTCCTTCCACGGGGCGTCGAACCGCTTGGGGCCGATCAGCGAGAACACGTCGCCCTCCCGGCCGTCCTCGCGCACCAGCGTCGCGGTCAGGCCGAGCCGGCGGCGGGCCTGCAGGTCGGCGGTGAACTTGAACACCGGCGCGGGCAGCAGGTGCACCTCGTCGTACACCACCAGGCCCCAGTTGCGGGCGTCGAACAGCTCCAGGTGCGCGTACACGCCCTTCCGCTTGGTCGTCATCACCTGGTAGGTGGCGATGGTGACCGGGCGGATCTCCTTGCGGGTGCCGCTGTACTCGCCGATCTCGTCCTCGGTCAGCGAGGTCCGCTTCACCAGCTCGTGCTTCCACTGCCGGGCCGAGACGGTGTTGGTCACCAGGATCAGCGTGGTCGACTTGGCCTCCGCCATCGCCGCCGCGCCCACCAGCGTCTTGCCCGCGCCGCACGGCAGCACGACCACGCCGGAGCCGCCGTGCCAGAACCCGTCCACCGCGTGCCGCTGGTACGGGCGCAGCTGCCAGCCGTCCTCCCGCAGCTCGATCGGGTGCGCCTCGCCGTCCACGTACCCGGCGTGGTCCTCGGCCGGCCAGCCCAGCTTCAGCAGCACCTGCTTGACCTGCCCGCGCTCCGAGGGGTGCACCAGCACGGTGTCCGGGTCGACCCGGGCCCCCACCAGCTGGGCGATCTTCTTCGAGCGCAGCACCTCCTCCAGCACCGGCCGGTCGGTGGTGGTCAGCACCAGCCCGTGCACCGGGTGCTTCTGCAACTGCAGCCGCCCGTAGCGCGCCATGGTGTCCGCGACGTCCACCAGCAGGGCGTGCGGCACCGGGTAGCGCGAGTACTTCACCAGCGCGTCCACCACCTGCTCCGCGTCGTGCCCCGCCGCCCGCGCGTTCCACAGCCCCAGCGGCGTCACCCGGTACGTGTGCACGTGCTCCGGCGCCCGCTCCAGCTCGGCGAACGGCGCGATCACCCGCCGGCACTCCGCCGCCTGCGAGTGGTCGACCTCCAACAGCAGCGTCTTGTCGCTCTGGACGATCAAACAGGACACACATACCTCCGTGGATAGGATCGCCAGGTGACAGAGACAACCACTGCCACTGCTCGGGCCATGCCCCGTGCCCGTCGCCGGAAGGGCGTTCCGGCCAGCGCACCCGGAATGCGCGCAGCCCTCTATGTTCGCCTATCGCGAGAGACCGAGGAAACCACGTCCCCCGAGCGCCAGCGGGCAGCCTGCGAGGCACTGTGCGAAGCCCGGGGATGGACCGTCGTGATGGTCGAGGACGACATCGACGTGTCCGGTTTCTCGCGCGGGCTGGAGCGTCCGGGACTCCAGCGCATTCTTTCGAGGCTACCCGAGCTCGATGTGGTGGTGTTCTTCAAGATCGACCGTCTCGCGCGCTCCACGGTGGACTTCGCCGAGATCATGCGGATCACCGAGGCACAGGGCGTGGCGCTGGCCTCGGCGACCGAACCGCTGGACCTCACGTCGTCCATGGGGCGCGCCATGGCCAAGGTGATCGCCGTCTTCGCGGAGCTGGAGTCGGACACGATCGGGATGCGCGTCTCCAGCGCCCATGAACACCTGCGCCGCGAAGGCCGCTACACCGGGGGACGGGTGCCGTACGGGTACCGCGTCGTCCCGAATCCGGACGGTGCGGGCAAGGTGCTGGAGGTCAACCCGGATGAGGCCAGGACGGTCCACGGGATCGTGGAACGCATCCTGGCCAAGGACTCCCTGATGACCGTCGCGGTGGACCTGACGAAGGCGGGCGTACCCTCGCCCGGCCACAGCTCACGGCAGACGACCGGGAAGCGGAGCGACTCGAAGAAGTGGTACACGACCACGCTGCGCAGCCTGCTCACCAATCCGCAGTTGCTCGGTCAGGTGATCGAGGACGGGAAGCCCATCCTGCGGACGGACGGCCTGCCGCTGGTCAGCCGCACACCCATCCTCGACATGGACACCTGGCAGGCCCTCCAGGACGAACTGACGCGGCGCGCCAACCCCGGTGACCGGCGGCGGGAAGGAACATCGCTGTTGCGCGGCGTCGCGCACTGCGCGCTGTGCGGCTTCCGGATGTACACCTTCGTCGCGCGCGGACGCGTCCGGTACCGCTGTATCGGTCGCCTGAAGAAGCGCCAGGGCGGCGAGCAGATCGACTGCTACGGCGTGAGCATCGCCGGTGAGGCGATGGAGAACCACGTGGAGGAGCAGTTCCTCAAGTCGTTCGGTCGGTTCGCCGTGGTGCGGATGGTCGAGCACGCCGGAGAGGACTTCCGGCCGCAGATCAGGCAGGCCCGGGAAGCACTGGCCGACCTTGAGGCGGACCGGTACGACCGTGGCCTGTTCAAGGGGGAGGACGGCGCGAACCGCTTCGCCACGCAGTACGCCAAGCTCGAAGAGCGCATCGCCTCACTGGAGGACAAACAGCGCCACGCCAAGCCCGCCGGGGTCACGGCGGTTCCGACCGGGCTGACGCACGCACAACTGTGGAAGGCGGCGGACACGGCGGGCAAGCGGGACCTGCTGCTGAACGCGGGGACGTACGTCGAGGTCTCGCCGGCTAAGAAGGGCGGCCGCAGGCTCGACACGTCCCGCTTGGCGGTCCACTTCGGCATGGACGGACAGATCCGGCGTGCCGATGCAGAGGGCAGGGACGTGGAAGAGGCGATCCGCGAGCAAGTGCAGCAGGAGGCCGCAGACGCGGACTGGTAGTCCTGTCGGGATCTGCTCGGCCCCGTTCGACCCTTGGTGGTCGGGCGGGGTTTCTTCGTACTGGTGGACGAGTGTGCAGCCGTTCTGTGCCGGGTGGTGGTGCGGTGACGGAGAATAGCGCGTTTCCGTTCTCCCTAGTACTTTATTTGTTTGTTTGTTTTATCCTCTCTTTTCACCTAAACATGTTCTGACCTGCTGTTACTGGACAGCGGGGAGTCACTTGGAGACTGGCATTCAGTCCTTGTTGGTCCACTTTGGCTCCCCTCTTGCAAGACAGTGGGGTGAAATGACGTGCACATTTTCAAGGGGGACTTTTGGGTAAGTACATGGATGACGCGCTCGCCCGTCGGGCATGGGACGCTGCCGCTGGTGTGGCGACGCGGTACCCGGACGCACCGGCTGTGCCGTTCGCCTGGAGCGGGGCGCGATGGGAGACGCCGGGCGGGGAGTGGCGCGACCTGCCGCTGATCCGCCGGGGCATGGGCGAGTGGCTGGCGAGCCTCGCGGACTGGCTGCTGCGCGAGAACGCGACGCCCCTGCGGGTTGCCGAAGAGGTCGAGGCGCTGCGCCGTGAGGAGCGGCATTTCCAGACTGCGGAGGACTTCAGCACCGACCCAGAGGCGAGGCGGCATTTGAAGTGGAAGCGTGAGGCAACCCGCCGCGTGATCGACGCCAGGGTGGTACCGCCCATGACCGTGGAACTGGAGTTGATCCGGGCGATGGAGGCGGTGTCGGGCGAGATGCTGTCGGCCACGGATATCCGGGCGACTCAACTCCTTTCGCTGGCTTCGCAGTTCGATGCCTTCCGGACTCCGATGCGTGATCCGGCGGACTGGGTGGCGCACCTGGTTCCCGCTCCGCGTAGTGAGCACGTGCGCACCTCGCTGGTGTGGGAGGCGTTCACGGTGGCGGAGCCGGTGTTGGCCGGGGCGCTGGGGAGTCGGACGGGCAAGCGCCTGTTGTTCGCTGCGATGGACAAGCGGTTCGGTGCCAGGCGCAAGCTGGGCGGCTACGACGGTTGGCGGGGTGTGGCGCTGACCGGCTGACGGGTGGAGGTGGACCCGCGCTGTCCCGGCTCCGTGACCGCTGACGTATGGCAGGTGGGGCTGTGTACGTGTTTCGGGAGCGTGGGGCAGGCGGGTGCTCCCCTTCGCACCAGGGAGTGAGCGGCAGGGAGGGCGTTCGCCGGTACCGCAACCTCGGGCGTTTGCGCGGCCCCGGGGGAGTACCTCCCCTTCGCTCCGCTGCGGCGCGGCAGGGAGGGAAAACTCTCACGTGGCCCGTTGGACTGTTTCGGTGGGCATGTGACGCAGGGTCACTCTGGTCCGGCGTCTCAGAAACGATGGTTTATGAGACGGTCGGCGAACAGGTCCCGAAGGGGGCGTAAAGGCGTTCAAAACCCGTCTCAAAACCCCTTGAAAGCTCTTGTGATTATGAGACGAGTTATGAGACGGTTGGGTCATGACGAAGAACGCCGGACACATGATCGGCTACGCCCGAGTCTCCACCGACGACCAAGAAGCGCAGCTCCAGCGCGACGCGCTGACCGAAGCGGGCTGCTCCCGGATCTTCACGGACAAGGCCAGCGGGAAGAACACCGACCGTCCGGAGCTTGCCACCGTCCTGGACTACGTGCGCCCCGGCGACACCCTGTGCGTGTGGAAGCTGGACCGGTTCGCCCGTTCGCTGATTGACCTAGTGACGATGGTGGACGCCCTGTCGGCCCGTGGCATCGGCTTCAAGGTGCTGACGGGTGCGCTGGCGAGCATCAACCCGAACACCCCTGACGGGCGGCTCATGCTCCAAGTCGTGGGCGCTATGGCGGAGTTCGAGCGGAGCTTGATCAAGGATCGCACCCGGGCCGGTTTGGACGCTGCCAAGGCGCAGGGGCGCACCGGTGGTCGGCCGAACGTGCTGAGCGCTGACAAGCTCGCCGCCGCCCGTGCCCGCCAGGCGAAGGGAGAGAGCGTCACGGCCATCGCCAAGGCACTCGGCGTGAGCCGCGCGACCTTGTACCGCCACCTCGGGGAGTAGCACCGCTGCGCCGCCCCGGAGCCGTCCACCTGTTGCGGGTGGGCGGCTCTTCCCATGTCCGGGCGGGGGAGGTGAGGGCGCTGCGGAAGTTCGCCCCGGTGCCCGCCAGCGATCCCGGTCCCAGCTCGCCGTGCGCACCCTGAGTGCGGCGCCGTTTTTGGACGCCCGGTCAGGGCTGCTCTGGGTGGTAGACGGCCCACAGGTGCCCGCTGCCGTCGGCGAACCTCCGGTGCCCGTAGCGGTCGGAGCGGCCCAGGACGGAGAGCACTTCGAGCTGGTCCACCTCGCTATCTTCGGAGTGCACGGGAAGCCTGATGCGGACCCCCCCGGGGACTTCCGTCACCTGTACCTCCGCGCCCGTCAGCACTGCCAACCGCGAGGCCGCTTCCCAAGCCCGGCGGTACGCCTCCGTCATCGCTCCTCCGCCGTGTGTTTTGGCGGGGCCAGCTCCTCCAGTGCGGTGATGCCTTCGCGCCCGTCCCGCAGGTGCCGGACGAACACCCCGCAGGCGTGCACCGAGATCACCCGCACCGCCTGGCCGGAGCGCTGGTCGTAGGCTTCTCGTCCCTCTTCGGGCTCCCAGTGCTCAGGAGTGCTCATCCGCCCACCTCTCGGCGGCTCCGAAGAACGGGAACACCAGCGGTTCGCCGTCGGTGCCGGTCACGGGGTTGTCGGCATCGGAGCAGTCGACCAAGCCCCAGAGGTCTACGACCAGCACTCCGGGCTCTCCTGGTACGGGCACCACTCTGTAACGCCGCCGGGGCACTGTCGGCATGGGCCGCTCCTCCGTCCGTACGATCCGCTTCCGCGCCCACACTGGCGCGTGCTCTCGGACGAAAGCGGCACGTACGCAGGACAGTTGGACTGTCGCGGCAGTAGGTTCGGGAAAGGTCCAAACGTCCCTGGGGGAAGTCTTGAACGCTGCCTTACGATCGGCTATGTCCGCCGCCGGTCTTTCACCGCGTCAGTTGGCGGGCCGGGTAGGGGTGTCGGGCAAGACCGTTGAACGGTGGCTGTCCGACAGCCGACTGATCCCCCACGCCCGCAATCGCGAGGATGCCGCCGAGGCGCTGGGAGTTGACGCAACGATGCTGTGGCCGAAGGCCGTCCGGGACGCACTCAAGACCGGCCCGGACCGGGAGATCATCCGTAGCTACCCGTACCGGTCCTCCTGCCCCTCCACGGTGTGGGGGGATCTGATCAAGAGCGCCCGGACGGATCTCTACTTCGCCGGCTACACCAACTACTTCCTGTGGCTGGAACAGCCCAACCTGGTCGAGAGCCTGCGGCGGAAGGTGGAGGCCGGGTGCCGCGTGCGGTTCCTGCTCGGCGACCCCGACGGTGAGGTGACCCGGCAGCGGGAAGCGATCGAGGACGTGGCCCTGACGGTCTCCACGCGCATCAGGATCACCCTGGAGCACCTGGCTCGCCTCGGGCCCCTGGAGGGCTTGGAAGCCCGCTTCTCGGCCCCGCAGGACGCCATGAACCACGTCAGCCTGTCCGTGTTCCGGTTCGACCGTGACGCCCTGGTCACGCCGCACCTGGCCCGGCTGGTGGGCCACGACTCCCCGCTGATGCACCTGCGCGGGCAGGAGAAGGACGGCATGTGGTCCCGGTTCACCGACCACGCCGAAGAACTCTGGGGGCGGGGCACGCCCGTTTCGCCGGTCTGACGGACGGACGGCCGGGCGAGACAGCCGCACCGACAGTAGATCAGCGGCTAACATGCGCATCAGGCTTGATCGCTTGCACGATCAGCGGTCCGTCCACGCTGTGCATCCCCTTCCGCGCGGGCCAAACCTCCAGTGTGCCGCATCGGCGCGGCAGGTGGCGGGGCGGTCCCGGGCCGGGCGACGGGCCGGGCGGGGGAGTGACCTGCGGGGGGTTCGCTCGTTGGGCAGGGCATGATCAAGCCCAACCGATTCCTGGCCGGCCTGGCGCTCTCCGGCGCGGCCCTCGCCACCGCCCTCGGGGCGGCACCCGCCCACGCCGCGGACACCGAGGCCATGGCCCTCGACCAGGTCGCCGACATCGGCCAGCCCGGTGGTCTGATCGGCACCGTCGCCTTCACCGGCACCGGCCTGCTGACGGGCGTCGAGCCGAAGATGCCGGACCCGCACGCGATCGTGGACGAGGCGAAGAAGCAGAAGGCGGAGGAGGACGCGAAGCAGGCCGCCGGCAAGTAGGCGGGCGCGGGGCGGGCTACTCCTCGACCTCGGCGACGCCGGTGATCCGGTGCAGCGCGAAGGTGCGGACCTCGTCGGAGAGGTGGTCGTAGGCGGTGACGAAGCCGCCCTCGACCTTGACGGGGTCGATGACGCGCTGGGAGGAGAGTCCCTCGGCGTTGATGTAGCCGATCCACGTGCGTTCGCCGAGCAGGACGGCGGTCTGCAGGGCGGCGAGGGTGTCGGCGGCGGCGGTGCGCGGGACGGCCGCGCTCGCCGCGGGGCCGGCGACGGCGTCCTTGCGGACGGCGGTCGCGGCCCGGTCGCCGGCCCGGATGGCGCGGACGGCGGCGGCGAGCAGGGCGTCGTCGGGGCGGGCGGGGCCGTCCGGGACGGGCAGGGGCGGGGTGCGCGGCGGGGTGCGGCGGCTGTCGGGGCGGGTGATCACGACGTCGCCCTCGGCGGACTCCGCGGCGGGCGCGTAGCCCATGGTGCGCAGGACGGAGAGCAGGGTCTCCGGCCCGGCCTGGGCGGCGAGCACGGTGGGGGCGAGCAGCCGCAGGCGCAGTTCGGCGGCGCGCCGGTCGGCGAGGACCTCGTCGAGCAGCCGGGGGTCGTCGCAGCGCAGGTAGGAGGAGGCGGCGCCGACCCGGAGGATGCCGTGCCGGCGGGCCACGTCGTCGATCAGGTAGGCGAGCGGCTGCGGGACGGGCGTGCGGGAGTGCTGGGCGAGGAACGCCCGCAGGTCGGCGGCGGTGCGTCCGGCGTCGAGGGCGCGGCGGACCGAGTCGGGGGTGAAGCGGTAGACGGTCGCGCCGCCCTTGGACTCGATGTCGGCGGCCAGCGCGAGGGCCTGGGCGAGCGGGGTGAGCAGCGGGCCGGGGGCGATCGCGGTGAGGTCGGGCTGCAGGATGACGTGGTCGAGCGGTTCGGGCAGCAGCGGGGCGAGGGCGGGCGCCGGGTCGGTGCCGGCGAGCAGGGCGCGGGTGTGGGCGGCGAGGGCGCCGCGGCCGGTGGCGCCGAGCAGCTCGGCCTCGTGCAGGGTCCACTCGGCGAGCTGGTCGCGCAGGTCGCGGCCGTCCGCGCCGACCGGGCCGCCGCGCAGCGGGCGGTGCCAGCGCAGGGCGGGCAGCAGGGCGTCGGCGCCGGCGGCGGTGCCGGGCGGGAGTTCGGCGAGCCGGGTCAGGACGGCGCGGCGCACCGACGGGGCGAGGGTGCGGTCGAGTTCGGGGCCGAGGGCGGCGCGCGGGCGGCCCTTGCCGTCGGGGGTGCCGGTGAGGCGTCCGACCCGGGTGGCGGCGAGCCAGGCGCGGGCGAGCACGGTCCAGCGTTCGGCGGTGTCCTGCTGGAGCCAGGCGTCGTACCCGGGGGTCGGCGCCCAGACCTCGTCCGCCTCGCCGTCGGGGGCCAACAGGCCCGCGGTGTGGGCGAGTTCGATCCAGAACGCGGCGTCCGGCTCGGAGCTCTCCAGCAGGGCGGCGGCCCGCTTGAGGTCGCGCACGCCCAGGCCGCCGGCCCGCAGGGTGGGCGGCGGGGTGAGGCTCCAGGCTTCGAGGAGTTCCTCGACCACGCGGACGGCGGTGCCGGCCTGCCCGGCGGCGGTGCGGTCGGCGGTGGCCGGATCGCGCTCGACGACGGGGGCGACGGCGGGCGGGGCCGGGTCGACGCCGCGGTGGGTGCGTCCGCCGCGCAGGTGCAGGGCGAGTTCGCGGGGCAGCACGACGGAGCCGGGGCTGGAGGGCAGCAGCAGGCCGCGGGCGAGCAGCCACTCGACGGGGCCGCGGGCGTCCTCGGCGGTGACCTGCCGGGCGGCGTCCGGGACGGTGCCGGTGGGCGGGCCCCAGACCAGCCGTTCCAGCAGCCCGAGGGCGGCGGGCGGGGCCTGGTCGAGCAGCGCGCCCAGCCGCTTGCGGTCGCCGAGCAGGGCGGTGAGCGCGGCGACGGCGGTGACCGGGTCGGGGGTGGGCGGCAGGCCGGTGCCGGCCAGCAGCTGCTGGAGGCGGGCGGGCGACATGCCGACGGTGGCGTCGGCGAAGGTCGGGCCGAGGCCGGTGCGGCCCGGGTTGAGGGCGCTGGGGGCGAGCGCCTCGCGGACGGCGAGGACCAGGCGCAGCGCGGAGTCCGGGCCCCACAGCAGGGCCTGTTCGCGCAGCCGGGCGAGCGCGGCGGGCAGCGCGGCGGTGACGGCGGCCCGGTCGACGGGTGCGGCGCCGGGGTGCGGCTTGACCCGGGCGGGCCCGGCCAGCAGGTTCCGCACGGTGGCCTCGGACGCGCCCTCGGGGGCGGCGGCCAGCGCCTCGGCGACCTGCAGGGTGAACCGGTCGAGCCGCTCCAGGGCGCGCAGCACGGACGCCCGGCTGGAGAGCCGCGCGGACAGCTGGGTGAGGTCGGTCGGCACCGGGTTCAACAGGTCGGGGCGGGCCCGGAGCAGCGCGGCGACGGCCCCGTCCTCCCGGCCGCGGAGTTCCTCGGCCAGGGTGCGGGGTGCGGCGGCGCGGGTGCCACGCGGCGCGCTCTGCGGTGCGGTCATCCGGTCCAGACTAGTCAACGCCCCCCGTCGCGGCCCAGAACGGCGGTGGAACTCGGGCTGAACCGGTCCCCGCTCAGCGGTGCGGGCCGCACCGGGCCCGGGCGTCCGGGGTCCGGCGGGCCGTGCGCCCGGGGGCGGGCGTGGCCGGGCGGGGCTCGCTTCCGGCGGTCCGGGGTGGGTACCGTCTCGGTGGGCGGCGGGTACGTGGACGTGAGGGCGGGTGGCGGGGCGATGGCGGACGGCTCGTGGTGGCGCGAGGGCGGATCGGCGGACGGCTCGACGGACGGCCCGGAGGGCGGGGGGAGCGTGTACCTGCCCCGGCCGGCGGCGACCGCGCCGCCCGTCCCCCCGGCTCCGCCGACCCCTCCGGCGGTGCCGGCCCAGGCGCCGCCGAAACCGACGCGGGCACCGGCACCCGCACCCGCGCCCGCCGCGCCCGCCGAACCGGACAAGCCGAATCCGCCGACCGCAGCGGGCGGGTCCGGCGGGTCCGGCGGGTCCGGCGGGGCGTTCCGGGCCGGGTCGTCGTCGCTGTCCGAGGCCGAGTGGGCCTTCGCGTACTCGGAGAACCCGGACGCCCCGGACTTCGGGATCGGGCAGCCCGGCTGGACCGCGCAGTACTTCGACCTGGCGGAACCCGAGCCCGAACCGGACCCCGAGCCCGAACCCGAGGCGGACCCCGGACCCGAGCCGCCCGCGCCGGAGGCCGGACGCCCCCGCCCCGGCCTGGGACGCCTCCTGCTGGGCGCGCTGTTCGGCAGGCCCCCGGCCGCGCCCGAGGCCCCGCCCGCCCCCGCGGTCGCGGCGGGTGCGGCGGGTGCGGCCGCCGGGGCGGCGGGCGCCCGCAAGCCCGCGCCGCTGCTGCTGCTCGGCGCGGGGCTGCTGCTGGCCGGGGCGGTGACCGGCCAACTGCTGGTGATGCTGCTCGGCTGGGCGGCGGCGTACCTGTCGAAGGGCTGGACCGACCTGATGAAGAAGTTCGCCGTGCTCGGCATCCCGCTGATCACGGTGACCGGCCTGACGGTGTGGAACTGGGGCCGCGAGAAGGGGCGTTGGGGCAGCGCGCTGGCCCCGGGCAGCGACGCGGGCGCCACCACCTGGGCCGCCGCGCCGACCGTGCTGCGGGCCGCGGCGGTGCTGTCGGCGCTGTTCGTGCTGGCGGTGACGCTGCGCCGCCGCAAGGGGTAGCGCCGGGGCGGACGGCAGCGCGGGGCCGGGGCGGTGACGGCGGGTCGGGTGCGTCCCGGGCCGCTCCCCGCCTCTCGGTCCCGCCCGTTCCGCCGGGTCAGTTCGCGCCGAGGACGTGCAGCAGTTCGGCGATCAGGAAGTGCGCGCCGGTGTAGCCGATGCCCTGGAACCACAGCTGGTCGTCGACCCGGAAGGCGCGGTGGGCGCGGACGGCGCCCAGGGCCCGCCAGGCGGGGGAGGCGAGGGCGGTGGCCAGGCCGTTGCGGGCGGGGTCGCCGTAGCCCGCGTACAGCAGCAGGTCGCCGTCGGCCGGGGCGAGCTGGTCGGGGGCGGCCCCGGTGTCGAAGCGGTCGGCGTCCTGCGGGCCGGGGCGGGGCAGGCCGAGGTCGGCCAGGACGCTGCCGGGGAAGTTCTGCCGGGCGTACAGCCGGACGGCGGGGGAGCCCTCGACGAACCGGACCAGGCTGATCCGCTGCCCGGCGGCCCCGGCCGCGGAGAGCGCGGCCTTCGCCCGGTCGACGTGCCGGTCGTACGCGGCGACCACGGCGGCGGCCTGCTCGCGGCGGTCCAGGGCGGTGGCGTGCAGCTGGAAGTTCTCCTTCCAGGGGGCGCCGGTGGTCCGGGTGGCGACGGTCGGGGCGATCGCCCGCAGCGCCTGGAGGTGGTCGGTGTCGCGGGCCAGGTTGGTGAGGATCAGCTGCGGTCGCAGGGCGGTGACCGCGGCGGTGTCGGGCGCGGCCCCGATGCCGCCGACCACGGCGACCCCGGCGAGCCGGGAGGCGGGCCAGTAGCCGGGCGGCCCGGCGTCCAGCGGGGCCTTGGCGGCGCCGACCGGGGTGATGCCGAGCGTCATCGCGGAGTCCAGCTCGGCGGTGTCCAGGGCGACCACCCGGCGCGCCCCGCCGGGCACGGTGACCGGCCCGTCCGCGGCGTCCACGGTGACGTCGGGGCGCGGGACGGGGCTGGGCGGCACCGGTGTCGGTGTCGGCGTCGGCGGACCCGTGCGGACCCCGTCGTCGTCGGCGGTGGGCAGCGGCGAGGCGGTGGGCAGGACGTGCGGGCCGCAACCGGTGAGCAGGGCGGCACCGAGCCCGGCGAGGGCGGCCCGGCGGGACAGCGGGGGTGGCACCTGGGACCTCCTCCGGCGGCACGGTCGGATGCCAGCCAGTATGTCCGCGATGCGGCTCTCCTCCCGGCTTTTGCGACCGGAAACCCCGCCGCTACCCCGCCCGGGTGGCCCCGGCCCCACCACCGGGCCCACCACGAGGACCGGCACCGGCCCGCGGGGGCCCGCCCGCCGCAGCCGGGCGCACCCGGGCGGCGGAGGGGCCCGCGGAGTGCTGGTTAGGCTGGCCGCATGGCTCTCACCGTCGGTTTCGACCTCGACATGACGCTCCTCGACACCAGGCCCGGCATCAAGGCCACCTACGACGTGCTGGCGGCCGAGACCGGGACGGTCATCGACTCCGACCTGGTGGTGAGCCGGCTCGGTCCGCCGCTGGTGCGGGAGTTGGCCAACTGGTACCCGCCGGAGCGGCTGGACGCGGTGGTGGCGCGGTACCGGGAGCTGTACGTCGAGCACGCCATCGCGCCGGCGCGCGAGCTGCCGGGGGCGCTGGCCGCGGTGGCCGCGGTGCGGGCGGCGGGCGGGCGGGTGCTGGTGATCACCGGCAAGTGGGAGCCGAACGCCCGGCGGCACCTGGACGGCATCGGGCTGGAGGTGGACGCGCTGGTCGGCGACCTGTGGGCGGAGACCAAGGGCGAGGCGCTGCGGGCGCACGGCGCGGACGTCTACGTCGGGGACCACCTGGGGGACGTCCGCGGGGCCCTGGCCGCCGGAGCCGTCGCGGTCGGCGTGGCCACCGGCCCGTACGGCGCCGCCGAGCTGGCCGCCGCCGGGGCGGACGCGGTGCTGGGCGACCTCACCGAGTTCCCGGCCTGGCTGGCCGGGCACCTGGGCTGAGCGGCCGGGGGACCGGGGGCCCGGGGGGCGCTACCCCGCGGTGGCGGCCTCCCGGGCGCGCCGCCGCCGGGTGTTGGCCCGGGCGGTGACGAACAGGCCGGCCAGGGCCACCAGCAGGCCCAGCGGCATCAGCATCGACAGCCAGTACGCGAACGTGGGCAGCCTGGTCAGGTCGAGGAAGAGCGGCACGAAGGTGGCGACGGTGGCCAGCATGCCGACGCCGAACACGACGCCGCCGACCCGGACCAGCAGGTCACCGGGGTCGCCCGGACGGTCGCCGGGACGGACACCAGGACGGTCGCTCACTCTCACCACTCCTTCGCGCGGACCACTCCCCCCGATTGTCCCACCGCGCGCCCCCTCCGATCGGCGGGGGCGCGGCGACACACGTTCCGACTGAACGCTCAGGATTCCCAGGAATCCCTCAGGCATGCTGAGGGAAACGGCATCCGGAACGGGCGAGCGGGGGCGTGCGGGCACATGGGTCTGACCAGTCACAAGGTGCTGGCGCTGTCCGCGCTGCTGTCGGCGCTGGCGGTGGCCGGCACGGTGTGGCTCTGGCCCCGGCTGGCCGGGCGCGGCTGGCGGGCGGTGCTGGGGCGGCTCGCCACCATCGTCGGCACCCAGCTGGCGGTGCTCTGCACGCTGGCCCTGCTGGCGAACAACTCCTTCGCGTTCTACAGCAGTTGGGACGACCTGCTGGGCACCGCCGAGGACGGCCCGGTGACCATCCAGAACCAGCTGCTCGGCCGCACCCCCGGCGTGCAGCGGCTGGCCACCGAGAACGTCCGCGACACCGGTGCGACCGGCCGCGCCCCCGAGCAGGCCGGCCGGCTGGAGCGGGTCCGGCTGCCCGGGGCGAGCACCGGGCTGGCCACCGAGGGCTACGTCTACCTGCCGCCGCAGTACTTCCGGCCCGAGTACCGGGACAGGCGCTTCCCGGCGGTGATCGCCATCACCGGCTTCCCGGGAGACGCCAAGAACCTGGTCACCAAGCTCAACTACCCGTCCGTGCAGCTGAAGCTCACCGAGCAGGGCCGGGCCAGGCCGACCGTGCTGGTGCTGATGCGGCCCTCCCCGGCGATGCCCCGCGACACCGAGTGCGAGGACGTGCCGGGCGGCCCGCAGGCCGACCGGTACTTCAGCGCCGACGTGCCCGCCGCGCTGCGCACCTCGTACCGGATCGCGGACGGGCCGGGCAGCCTCGGCGTGATCGGCAACTCCACCGGCGGGTACTGCGCGTTGAAGCTGGCGATGCGTCACCCCGGCGTGTTCGCCGCCGCGGTGTCGCTGTCCGGCTACTACCGGGCCGCCGAGGACCCGACCACCGGGGACCTGTTCGGCGGCGACCAGGGCCGCCGCGACCAGGCCGACCTGGAGTGGCGGCTGGCCCACCTGCCGGCCCCGGCCACCGCGCTGCTGGTCGGCGGCAGCCGGGAGGGCGACGGCGACTACCACGCCCAGACCGAGCGGTTCCTGGCCGCCGCGAAGGGCACCGCGACCAGGGTCTCGGCGATCACCCTGGACAGCGGCGGCCACAACTTCACCACCTGGTCCCGGATGCTCCCGGCCTCGCTCGGCTGGCTCTCCGACCACCTGGCCGACCCCGTCTGACCGGCCCGGCGTCACAGCGCGCAACTCCGTGCGCGCAAGGAGTTTCGACCCGCGCCGGCCCCGGGTATGCAGCCATCGCGCGGGCGGACCTGACGGATGGTCCACGAACGCCCGCCCGGTACCGATCGGGGGTGTGAGCCAGTGGGAGGCGCAGCAGACGCGGGGCACGGCCGCGCCCCGGTCCGGAATCCCGTCGCCGTTCCGGTGAACGCTGAGGGATCATTGCTCGACTGAGCGAAACCGGCCGCCCGCCCAGGGCGTCCGCCGCACATCCACCCGCGGCCCGACGGGGGCCGCACGCACCCGATACCGAGGACTGTTCGAGATGCCCACCGGCCAGGTCAAGTGGTTCAACGAGACGAAGGGCTACGGCTTCCTGTCGCGCGACGACGGCGGCGAGGTCTTCGTCCACACCAAGGCGCTGCCCGCGGGCGTCACCACGCTGCGGCCGGGCCAGCGGGTCGAGTTCGGCATCGCCGCGGGCCACCGCGGCGACCAGGCGATGAGCGTGACGCTGCTGGACGCGCTGCCCTCGGTGGCCGCCGCCCAGCGCAAGAGCGCCGACGACATGGCCCCGATCGTCCAGGACCTGATCACCAAGCTGGACAGCGTGCTGCCGGGCCTGCAGCGCGGCCGCTACCCGAGCAAGCCGGAGGGCCAGAAGATCGCCATGGTGCTGCGCGCCATCGCCGACCAGTTCGACGTCTGACCCGGGCTCAGGGGAAGGCCAGCGCGCCCGGGTCGACGGCGGGGACGAGTCCCTGCCCGGCGGCCCGGGTGAGCAGGCCGCGCACCGCCGCGTAGCCCTCCTCGCCGAGGTCCGCGGTGAACTCGTTGACGTACAGCCCGATGTGCTGCTCGGCGACGGCCGGGTCCATCTCCTGGGCGTGCGCCAGCACGTACGCCCGGGACGCCGCCGGGTCCGCCCAGGCCGCGCGCACCGACGCCCGTACGGTGTCGGCCAGTTCGCGCAGCCGCTCGGCGCCCAGCGAGCGGCGGGCCACGATCGCGCCCAGCGGGATCGGCAGCCCGGTGGCCGCCTCCCACGCCTCGCCCATGTCGGCCAGGCGGTGCAGCCCGTACTCCTGGTACGTGAACCGGGCCTCGTGGATCACCAGTCCGGCGTCCACCTCCCCGGCCCGGACGGCCGGCATGATCTCGTGGAACGGCAGCACCACGATCTCGCCGAACCCGCCCGGCACCGCCCCGGCCGCCCACAGCCGGAACAGCAGGTACGCCGTGGAGCGCTCGCTGGGCACCGCCACCCGCCGCCCGGCCAGCGCCGCCGCCTCCAGCGGGCCGGCCGTCAGCACCAGCGGCCCGCAGCCCCGGCCCAGCGCCCCGCCGCACGGCAGCAGCGCGTACTCGTCCAGCACCCAGGGCAGCTGCCCGTAGGAGATCTTCAGGACGTCCAGCTCGCCGCGCTCGGCCAGCCCGTTGGTGACGTCGATGTCCGCGAACCGCACCTCGGGCGCGTCCGCGCCCGGCACCAGGCCGTGCGCCCAGGCGTGGAAGACGAAGGTGTCGTTCGGGCAGGGCGAGTACGCGACGGTGAGCGGCTCGGCCATCTCAGACCTCCTGGAGCAGACGGGACAGCGGCGGCAGCGCCGCGAAGGCCCGTTCCAGGGCCGCCAGCGCCTCGCCGATCCGCCAGGCCGCGCGGTCGCGCGGCCCGACGGCATTGGACACGGCCCGCAGCTCACCGGCCGCGAGCCCGAACCGGGCGGCCGCCTCGGCCACCCCGAAACCCTCCATCGCCTCGGCCAGCGCCCGCGGGTGGCGCTCCCTCAGCGCGGCGGCCCGTTCGGCCGAGCCGGTCACCGTGGACACCGTCAGCACCTCGCCGACCGCCCCGCCGGTGGCCCCGGCCAGCGCCGCCACCAGCGCGGGCGGCACCGGGTGCCGGACGGTGCCGAAGCCCAGCTCGGTGACGTCCGCGAAGCCGTCCGGCGTCTCGGCGCCCAGGTCGGCCGCCAGCACGGCGTCCGCCACCACCAGCGACCCGACCGGCGCCCCGGGCGCGAACCCGCCCGCGATGCCCGCCGACAGCACCAGCCGGTACCGGCCGCGGGCCAGCGCCGCCGCCGTGCCCGCCGCCGCGGCCGCCGGGCCGACCCCGGCCGCCAGCACCACGGCCCCCGGGCCCGGTCCGAGCCCGCGCCGCACCGCCTCGGCCTCCGCCTCCACGGCGACGACGACGAGCAGCCCGGCGGCGGGGCCGGGCTGCTCGTCGGTGCGCTCAGCGGTCATCGACCGGCGGTTCAGCTGCTCTTGTTGTCCAGGTCGAAGGCCCAGACCGCGTAGTACTCCTGGGACGACTTGTCCTGCGAGACCACCGTCACCGAGGTGACGTCGTTGCTCGACATCAGGGCGCCGGCGCTCTTCGAACCCGAGTAGGTCACCCCGGTGAGGACCTCGCCCTCGGCGCCGCCGGCCAGCGGCACCTGGCCGCTGGAGCCGCCGTTGGTCAGCGCGAACCAGCCCTTGTCGGCCAGCTCCCTGGGCACCCCGACGCCGATCCGGTCACTGGCGCGGACGTCCAGCTTCGGCAGCTTGTCGTCCTTGCGCGCCTGCTTGATGTCCGACAGGCACTTGGTGAGGTAGTCCTCGTCGAGCGGCTTGCCGTCGTTGTAGCAGAAGGGGGCGGCGGTGGTGGTCGAGGTGCCGACGACCATCGTCGCCACGTTCTCACGGGGCTTGCCGGCGTCGTTCGCCCAGTAGATACCGGTACCGAGGGAGGCGGCGCCGACGACGACGACGCCGGCGATACCGGCGATGGCACGGGTGCTGAGGCTCATGCGCAAGAGGCTACTCGCCTTCCGTGATCACATGACGCCGGGGTGCCCGAGTCGCCCGAGGTTACGCCGTGCGCGGGCGCGCCGCGCACCGCCGGGAGCCGGGCCGGGCCCGGGCCGCCGGGCCCGCCGCTCAGGCCACCCGGGGCCGGGCCGCCGACCGGTGCGGCCCGACCCGCAGCAGCGAGCGGAACGTCCACAGCAGCATCAGCGTCATCACCGCCGCCGCCACCGTCAGCCCCAGCACCGGGTTCAGCGGCAGCGAGATGCCCACCGCGCCGCCCGCCACCCAGCTCAGCTGCAACGCCGTCTCGGAACGGGCGAACGCCGAGGTCCGCACCGCCTCCGGCACGTCCCGCTGGATCAGCGCGTCCAGCGCCAGCTTGCCCAGCGAGGCCGACATCCCCGCGACGGCCGCCACCACCGTCACCGTCACCGCGCCGTACCAGAGCGCCGACGCGCCCGCCGCCGCCGTCGCCAGCGCCAGCACCGCCGTCACCGTCACCTCCGAGCCGCGGGTGCGCAGCCACGACCCCAGCACCGACCCCAGCGCGTTGCCCAGCCCGGCCGCCGCCGCGACCAGCCCCAGCGCCACCGTCCCGGGCAGGCCGCCCGGCGGGTCCTTGCGGATCAGGAACGCCAGGAACATCACCAGGAACCCGACCAGCCAGCGCAGCGCCGCCACCCCGCGCAGCGCCATCACCACCGACGGGCCGACCGCCCGCAGCACGCCCTTCGGCCGCGGCTCCTCCTGCGGCCCGGCCAGCAGCTGCGCCCGCTGCTCGCCCCGCGCCGAATCCACCTGGTGCGGCAGGTGGAAGGCCATCAGGGTGCCGATCACGAACACCACGAACGCCCCGCGCAGCGGCCACCCCGGCCCGAGCAGCTGGAGCAGCCCGCCCACCCCGCCGGCCACCAGCGTGGTCAGCAGACCCGCCAGCGTCACCCGCGAGTTCGCCTTCACCAGCGACAACTGGGCGGGCAGCAGCCGCGGCACCACCACGCTGCGCACCACCCCGTACGCCTTCGACGCGACCAGCACGCCCAGCGCCTCCGGATACAGCGCCAGCCCGCCGCCGGTCACCACCCCCGCCATCACCCAGGCCAGCGCCGCCCGGGCCAGCATCGACATCGCCATCGCGGAACGGCGGCCGTTGGGCAGCCGGTCCAGCAGCGGGCCGATCACCGGGGCGAGCAGCGCGAACGGGGCCATCGTGATCAGCAGGTACAGCGCGACCCGGCCGCGGGCCTCGCCGGTCGGCACCGAGAAGAAGATGGTGGACGCCAGCGACACCGTGATCAGCATGTCGCCGAACGAGTTCAGCGCGTGCAGTTCGATCAGCTTCGCCAGGCCGGACTCGCCGGCGCCCTCCGCCGAGGTCGCCCGCCGGATCCGCCGGCCCGTCCCGTTCACCACCCGGCCGGTGCGGGCGCCCACCGCGGACGCGCCGCGGGCCCAGAAGCCGCGGGCCTTCACCGTCGGCTGGTCCGCCGGGCGGTCGGCGTCCGGGGAGCCGGCGTTCTCGGCGCCGGTGTCCGTGGAACCGGTGTCCTCGGAGACGGTGTCCGTGGAACCGGTGTCCTCGGAGACGGTGTCCGCGGCGAGGGTGCTCCCGCCGCCGGTGCGGCCGGTGCACCCGGCGGGCCCGGGGTCCTTCGAGAGGTCCGGGCCCGGCTGACGGGGCGTCGGACAGGGGGCATCGGCCTCCGGCTCACCGGGGGCCACGGGATGCTGCCGCGACACGGCGGACGCTCCCGAACGGCTCTCGGCCTGCTCGGGACGCGGCCCGTGCCGCAGCGGGTTCTCCTCCGCCACACACCCATCCTGCCCGAGAATCGCCGACCTAACGAGTGATTGTCCGGGCGTCGGCGCGCCCGTCCCCACGGCCCGGACTGTGCTGCACCACCGACCGGCGGGTAGCCTGCACTACGCGCATGCCCGGCCTCCCACAGGGGGGCGGCCGACCTGGGCGGCGCGGCCCGGCCACGGACCGGCCCCGGGTCTAGCAGAATGGACCGGCCCCGTGCTCGCGGGGGTCGCCCCCAAGACGTGGCAGCGGGAGCCGACGCGGGCCCGCCCACCGGGTGCTGCCGCGGGACCGCAGGATGACAGGACTGGGAGAGAACCGACGCCGTGAGTGCTGCGATGCGAAGCCGTACCCCTGACCGGCTCTGTGCAGAGGCCGTCGACCTCGCCCGCCAGGCAGTGGTGGACAGCGTCGGGGAGGCCGTCGTCGGCCCCCACGTGAAGGCGAGCGCGGACGCCGAGCGCGTCGTCACCCACACCTTCGAATGCCTCGACCCGGCCTACCGGGGCTGGCACTGGGCGGTCACCGTGGCCCGCGCCCCGCGGGCCAAGAACGTCACCCTCGACGAGGTCGCCCTGCTGCCCGGCGAGGGAGCCGTCCTCGCCCCGCAGTGGGTGCCGTGGAGCGAGCGCCTGCGCCCCGGCGACCTCGGCCCCGGCGACCTGCTCCCCACCGGAGCCGACGACCTGCGCCTGGAACCCGGCTGGACCGGCGAGGACGAACCCGCCCCCAACTCGGTGCTCGTCGAGGCCGCCGAGGACGACGCCCCGGCCGAGGACATCCAGCCGGCGCCCGCCCGCGCCAAGATCAGCGCGATCGCCGAGGAGCTCGGCCTGGTCCGCCCCCGGGTGCTGTCCCGGCACGGCCTGCACCAGGCCGCCGAGCGCTGGGAGACCGCGTACGGCCCGCAGACCCCGATGGCGCAGTCCGCCCCCGCCTCCTGCGACACCTGCGGCTTCCTCGTCCCGATCGGCGGCTCGCTCGGCCAGGCGTTCGGCGTCTGCGGCAACGAGTTCGGCCCGGCCGACGGCCAGGTCGTCTCGCTCGCCTACGGCTGCGGCGCGCACTCCGAGGCCGCCGTCCTGCCGGCCCCGCCCGTCCCCAGCGAGCTGATCCTCGACGAGACGGTCGTCGAACCGCTCCCGCTGCACCCCGACCGCACCTCCGGCTCCGTCGAGCCGGACGCGCCCGCCGAGGAGCTCGGCCACGCGTGACGCCGCGCGCCGAGCGGCGCGTGCGAAACCGGGGGCGCGGGGAACCGCGCGCGGCGTGAGGACGAACGCCGGCAAGGTCGCGGCGACGGGAGTGACCCGACGTCACCTCGCGACCTCGCGGTGCGGGTGTGCCCGTCCGCGCAGTTCCGCAGTCCCCGTGCCCCCCGTCGGGCGCGTCCTGACCGCGCGTCCGTCGCGTACGGCGCCGTCGGGGACGACTGGCAGAATGCCGACTCGTACGCGGACCACACGAAGGGCGGCTCGGCACGTGGAGTCTCGGATCATCGGCAGCGCGGCGTCCCCCGAGGAATCGGACGTCTTCGACACGGCCCGGCTGCGGCACACCGTGCTCGCGGCCTGGACGGCCGCGCCCGCCCGGTTCCGGGAGGACGCCAACGCCGAGGAGGAGCTCGCGCTCGGCGGCTACCGGGACCGGCTCATCGTCGAACTCGCCCAGAACGCCGCCGACGCGGCCGCCCGGGCCGGAGTCGCCGGCCGGCTCCGGCTGACCCTGCGCGACGGCGTGCTGGCCGCCGCCAACACCGGCGCCCCGCTGGACGCCGCCGCGGTCGAGTCGCTCTCCACCCTGCGGGCCTCCGCCAAGCGCGGGGACGAGCGGGAGGTGGTCGGCCGGTTCGGCGTCGGCTTCGCCGCCGTGCTGGCCGTCAGCGACGAACCCGCCGTGCTCGGCCACCCCGGCGGGGTGCGCTGGTCGCTCACCGACGCCCGCGCGCTGGTCGCCGCGATCCCGCGGCTCACCGAGGAGTTGACCCGCCGCGAGGGCCACCTGCCGGTGCTCCGGGTGCCGTTCGCGGCCGAGGGCGAGCCCCCCGCGGGCTACGACACCGTGGTCGTCCTGCCGCTGCGCGACGCCGCCGCCGAGGACCTCACCCGCCGCCTGCTCGCCGGGATCGACGACGCCCTGCTGCTGACCCTGCCCGGCCTCGCCGAGGTGGTGGTCGACACCGCGGAGGGCGTGCGCACCCTGACCCGCACCGCGCACCCGCCGCGCCCCGAGCAACTGCCCGCCGTCACCGTCACCGACGGGGAGCGCAGCACCACCTGGCAGACCGTCAGCGCGGCCGGCACCGCCGCCCCCGAACTGCTGGCCGACCGCACCACCGAGGAGCGCGCCCGCCCGTACTGGACGCTCACCTGGGCCGTCCCGGTCGACGAGCGGGGCCGCTCGCAGCGCCCGCGCACCGCCGCCGTGGTGCACGCGCCCACCCCCAGCGACGAACCGCTCGGCCTGCCCGCGCTACTGATCGCCTCCTACCCGCTCGACCCGACCCGGCGGCACGTCGCGCCCGGCCCGCTCACCGACTTCCTCACCGAGCGCGCCGCCGACGCCTACGCCGAACTGCTGCGCGCCCGCGGCGCCGACCCGGGCTCGCTGGACCTCGTCCCCGCCCCGCTCGGCCAGGGCGCCCTGGACAGCGCGCTGCGCACCGCCGTGCTGGAGCGGCTGCCCGAGACGCCCTTCCTGCCGCACCCGCCCGGCACCGAGGCGGGCACCCCCGCGCTGCGCCCGCGCGACGCCGTCCTGCTGGAGGGCGCCGACCACGAGGTGGTCGAGGCGCTCGCCCCGATCTTCCCCGGCCTGCTCCCGGCCGGCCTGGAGCGCCGCACCGAACTGCGCACCCTGCGGGTGCGCCGCGTCCCGCTCGCCGAGGTGGTCGACCAGCTCGGCGGCCTGGAGCGCGAACCCGCCTGGTGGCGCGGCCTGTACGCGGCCCTGGCCGGGGCCGACCCGGAGTCGCTGGGCGCCCTGCCCGTCCCGCTCGCCGACGGCCGCACGGTCACCGGCCCGCGCCGCGTCCTGCTGCCCTCCGACGCCGCCGACTGGGCCGGCTACGAGGGCTACCCCGGCGCGCTCGCCGAGGCGCTCGACCTGCTCGACCTGCGGCTGGCCCACCCCGACGCCGCCCACCCGCTGCTCGCCAAGCTCGGTGCCGGCACCGCCACCCCGGCCGGCGTCCTGGACACCCCCGAGGTCCGGGCCGCCGTCGCCCGCTCGCTGGAGGTCGGCGAGGACGACTACGACGCCGCCGTCGACCTCGCCGACGCCGTCCTCGCCCTGGTCAGGGCCGCCGCGCCCGCCCCCGGCGAGCACCCCTGGCTGGCCCGCCTGGCCCTGCCCGACGACGAGGGCGAACTCGCCCGGGCCGGTGAACTCCTGCTCCCCGAGAGCCCGCTGGCCCACCTGGTGGACGAGGACGAGGCCGCCTTCGTGGACGAGGACCTGCTGGAGCGCTGGGGCCCCGAGGTCCTCGCCGCGGCCGGCGCCCTCACCGCCTTCACCCTGGTGCGCGCCGAGGACGTCGTCCTCGACCCCGACGACCTGGAGCGCCTCGACCCCACCGCCCCCGCCGACCGGGCCGCCGGCGGCCGCCCCACCGGCCTGATCGACGAGGCCCCCGACGGCCTCGCCGAGTGGTGCGAGGACGCCCTGGAGGCCCTGCACGCCGACGACGCCGGGGAGTTGGGCGTCCCGCCGGTCGCCGCCGAACTGCTCGCCGTCCGCGACCTCGACCTGGTCGCCGACGACGCCTGGCCCGAGGCGCTCGCCCTGCTCGCCCGGCCCCCGTACCGGGACGCCGTGGTGGCGCCGGTGCGCACCCTGCTGCCCGACGGCAGCTACACCGACCTGCCCTCGTACACCGCCTGGTGGCTGCGCGACCACCCCGTCCTGGACGGCCGCGAACCGGCCGGCCTGCGCGCCGCCGGGGCCGACCCGCTGCTGCGCGGCCTCTACGACGAGGCCCGCACCACGCTCGACCCGCAGTTCCTGCACGCGCTCGGCGTGCGCACCACGCTGAACGCGCTGCTCGCCGAACCGCACGGCCCCGACGAGCTGATCGACCGCCTCACCGACCCGCTCTCCGAGGTCAGCCACCGCCAACTGCACGGCATCTACAGCCTGCTGGCCGCCCTCCCGGCCGAGCGCGTCGAACCGCTCGACGTGGTCCGGGCGCTGGCCCCGCTGGACGACGCCACCGGCCGCCGCGACGACCGCACCGTCATCGTGGACGCCGCCACCGCGGTCGTCGCCGACGCCCCCGACCTGGTCGAACTCCTCCACGACCACGCCGTGCTGCCCGTCCACCCGCTGCTCGCCCCGGCCCTGGCCGAGCGCCTGCACGTCTCGCTGGCCAGCGAGGTGGCCGGCGGCCGGGTCCTCTCCGAGGGCACCCTGCACCGCGTCCCCGCGGTGGTCCGCGAACTGCTGCCCGGCTGCCCCGCCGTCTACGAGGAGCACGAGGAACTCCTGGTCGTCGGCCCCGACGGCGAGGAGGCCCACGTCGCCTGGCGCTGGGACACCGCCGCGACCGCCCCCGAACTGCCCTACGACCCCGACGAGGCCGAAGCCGCCGACGAGGACGACGAGTTCGACGTCCCGCCGGTCCCCGGCCTGCTGCACGCCGCCACCCCCGAGGGCCTCGCCGCCGGCCTGGCCTGGTCCGTCCACCAATGGCACCGCCGCTTCGAGGTCCTGGCCGCCCTCACCGAACCCGACCGGGCGTACGAGCTGCTGGCGGCCCGCGACTACGAGTAGCGGTCCGGGGCCGGGCCCGCCGTTTCCCGGCCCCCGGCCCGTTCCCCGCCGGCCTTCTAGGAGCTCTTCTCGGCGAAGACCCGGGCGCTGATCTCCAGCAGGCCGCCCGCGATCAGGGCGATCGCCACGCCGGTCAGCGGGTCGCGCCAGCCGACCAGGTGGAGCTGGAAGAAGTCGGCGAGCCAGGGCACCACCAGGACCAGCGCGAAGGCGCCGGACATGGTGCCGATCAGCAGCAGGCGCCACCAGGTGTAGGGGCGGGCGACGATGGCGAGCACCCAGACGGCCACGATGAAGAGGGTGAGCGTCGCGACCGAGGTGTCGGCCTCCAGGGTGGTCTCGTCGTCGCCGCGGGCCAGCGCGTAGGCGGTGAAGGTCGCCGCGCCGCAGACGATCCCGCCGGGGACGGCCAGCCGCAGGACCCGGCGGACGAAGCCGGTGCGGGCGCGCTCGTTGTTGGGGGCCAGGGCCAGGAAGAACGCCGGGATGCCGATGGTCAGCGAGGACAGCACCGTCGAGTGCCGGGGCAGGAACGGGTACGGGACCTGGGTGAACACCACCAGCAGGGCCAGCAGCACCGAGTAGACGGTCTTGACCAGGAACAGCCCGGCGACCCGCTCGATGTTGCCGATCACCCGGCGGCCCTCGGCGACCACCGAGGGCAGGGTGGCGAAGCGGTCGTCGAGCAGGACGATCTGGGCGACGGCCCGGGTGGCGTCCGAGCCGGTGCCCATCGCGACGCCGATGTCGGCGTCCTTGAGGGCGAGGACGTCGTTGACGCCGTCGCCGGTCATCGCGACGGTGCGGCCCTTGGACTGCAGGGCGCCGACCAGGGCGCGCTTCTGCTGCGGGGTGACCCGGCCGAAGACGGCGGTGCGGTCGGCGGCCTCGGCCAGCTCGGCGGGGTCGGCGGGCAGGGTGCGGGCGTCGGTCGCGGTCTCGGCGCCGGGCAGGCCGAGGTGGGCGGCGACGGCGCCCACCGAGACGGCGCTGTCGCCGGAGATGACCTTGGCCCGGACGTCCTGGGAGCGGAAGTAGCGCAGGGTGTCCGCGGCGTCCTCGCGCAGCCGCTGCCGGAGCACCAGCAGGGCGAGCGGCCGCAGCTCGGCGGCCGGGTCGGGGTCGTCCAGCGGCAGCGGGCTGCGGCCCAGCAGCAGGACGCGCAGCCCCTTCGCGCCCAGCTCGTCGACCTCGGCGAGCGCGTCCGAACCGGCCGGCAGCAGCACGTCCGGGGCGCCGAGCAGCCAACTGCCCTCGGTGCCGCCCGGTTCGAGCAGCTGGACGCCGCTCCACTTGCGGGCGGAGGAGAACGGGATCGCCTCCAGCACCCGCCAGCGGCCCTCCGGCGGCGGCCCGTACGCCTCGATGACGGCCCGCATGCTGGGGTTGGGGCGGGTGTCGGCGGCGCCGATCGCGCCGAGCGCCTCGGCCAGCACCGCCGGGTCGGCCTGCGGGGCCTGCCGGGGGTTGGCCAGCGGGCGGAGGTCGACCAGGTCCATGCCGCCCTCGGTGAGGGTGCCGGTCTTGTCGAGGCAGACGGTGTCGACCCGGGCCAGCCCCTCGATCGCGGGCAGCTCCTGGACCAGGCACTGCTTGCGGCCGAGCCGGACCACCCCGATCGCGAAGGCCACCGAGGTGAGCAGCACCAGGCCCTCGGGCACCATCGGCACGATGCCGGCCACCATCCGGCGGACGGCCTCCCTCCAGTCGTTGCGCTCCACCGCGAGCTGGCTGATCACCAGGCCGAGCGCGGTGGGGACCAGCAGGTAGGTGATGAACCGCAGGATCCGGTCGATGCCGGTGCGCAGCTCGGACTTGACCAGGGTGAACCTGCTGGCCTCCTCGGCGAGCCTGGCGGCGTAGGCGTCCCGGCCGACCTTGGTGGCGGTGAACGCGCCCGCGCCGGCCACCACGAAGGAACCGGACATCACGCGGTCGCCGGGGTGCTTGAGGACGGGGTCGGGCTCGCCGGTCAGCAGCGACTCGTCGATCTCCAGGCCGTCCGCCTCGGTGACGGTGCCGTCCACCACGGCCTTGTCGCCGATGCCGAGCAGCACGGTGTCGTCCAGCACGACCTCGCCGGTGCCGACCTGCACGGCGGCGCCGTCCCGGCGGACCTGGGGGCGGGCCTCGCCGATCAGCGCGAGGCTGTCCAGGGTCTTCTTGGCGCGGGTCTCCTGGATGATGCCGATCGCCGTGTTGGCCACGATGACCAGGCCGAACAGGCCGTCCTGGATCGGTCCGACGACCAGGATGATGCCGAACATCACCCCGATGAGCGCGTTGAACCGGGTGAACACGTTGGCCCGGACGATCTCCCGCACCGACCGGCTGGAACGCACCGGGACGTCGTTCACCTGGCCGCGGGCGACCCGCTCGGCGACCTCGGCCGCGCTCAGCCCGGGCTGGTACGCGCCGCCCGCGCCGGTGGGGTGCGCGCCGGGGGCCTGATCCGGGGCCCGGCCCGGGGCCGGATCGGGGTCCGGACCGGGGCCGTGCGCGGCGGTGCCTTCCGCTGAGTGCGTCATGGCACCGACTCTAGGTGGGCGATTTGTCCGGCGCGTCCCGCCTCGGGGCGGTGTCGGGCCGGACGGGTGGCGGGGGCCGGAGCCTCAGCGGGCGGCTCCGGTGCCGCTCCCGGCGCCCGTGCCGTTGTCACTGCCGTCGTCGCCGCCGGTGCCGCTCCCGGTGGCCTCGGCCGCCTCGGCGGCGCGGGCGCGGCGGATCGCGGCGCGGCGGGCGGTGCAGTACTTGAGGCCGATCAGGCCGAGCAGGCCGCCGGACAGGCAGATCCACGGCCAGGTGCCGTGGCCGTGGTCGGACAGTCGGCCCTGGAACGGCACCAGCGCCACGAAGCCGACGAACCACAGCACCGTGCCGGTGCCGACGATGGCGACGTCGTTCCCCTCGAGGGGCGGGGGAGCGGAGCGCAGCGCGGTCTTGGGCATGGGCCCTAGCCTACGGGGCGGGCCCGGCGCTCCGGGAGAGGCGGTCCGGTCCGCCGCCGCCACCCGGAGTCGTCCGAACGTGATCGAGCGTGACCGTAATGGCCTTGCTCTACGCGCGAAGATGGCGCGTGCACGACCGGCGTCGACATACTGAAATGCCCCCACCCTGGCTTCCCCCCCCTGGCCCCCCGGCCTCTCCCGATCGAGGACCCCCGACATGTCTCCGCAGGCCCAGTCGACCACCGCGTCGCCCGAGCCCTCCCAGAACCCGCCGCAGCCCCCGTCCGGCGCCCTGGACCGCTTCTTCAAGATCTCGCAGCGGGGCTCCACCCTGCCCCGCGAGATCCGCGGTGGTGTCGCCACCTTCTTCACGATGGCGTACATCCTGGTGCTCAACCCGATCATCCTGGCCTCGGCCACGGACATGAACGGCACCCACCTCGCCGGCGGGCAGCTGGTCACCGCGACCGCGCTCACCGCCGGTCTGACCACCCTGCTGATGGGCGTCATCGGCAACGTCCCGATCGGCCTCGCCGCCGGCCTGGGCGTCAACACCATCGTGGCGCTCCAGCTCGCCCCCCAGATGACCTGGCCGGACGCGATGGGCATGGTCGTCCTGGCCGGCTTCGCGATCATGCTGCTGGTCGCCACCGGCCTGCGCGAGCGGGTCATGAACGCCGTCCCGCTCGGCCTGCGCAAGGCCATCGCGATCGGCATCGGCCTGTTCATCACCCTGGTCGGCCTGGTCGACTCCGGCTTCGTCTCCCGCATCCCGGACGCCGCCCACACCACCGTCCCGCTCCAGCTCGGCGTCGGCGGCCACCTGCACGGCTGGCCCGTGCTGATCTTCATCCTCGGCCTGCTGCTCACCATGGCCCTGGTCATCCGCAAGGTGCCCGGCGCGATCCTGATCTCGATCGCCGTGATGACCGCCCTCGCGGTGATCATCCAGCAGTTCGCCGACCTCTCCGCCGAGACCTGGGGCCTCACCGTCCCCGCCTGGCCCGGCAACCCGGTCGCCACCCCCGACTTCGGCCTGGTCGGCCACTTCAGCCTGTTCGGCGGCTTCCAGCACGTCAGCGTCCTGACCGGCATCCTGTTCGTCTTCACCGTGCTGATGAGCTGCTTCTTCGACGCGATGGGCACCATCCTCGGCGTCGCCGACGAGGCCCACCTGCTCGACGAGAAGGGCGACCTCCCGGGCATCAACAAGATCCTGATGGTCGACGGCATCGCCACCGCCGCGGGCGGCGCGACCTCCTCCTCCGCCAACACCTGCTTCGTCGAGTCCACCGCCGGCGTCGGCGAGGGCGCCCGCACCGGCTTCGCCTCGATCGTCACCGGCGCGCTCTTCCTGCTCGCCCTCTTCCTCACCCCGCTGGCGACCATGGTCCCCGCCCAGGCCGCCACCCCCGCCCTGGTCACCGTCGGCTTCCTGATCCTGGCGAACTCCATCAAGGAGATCGACTGGTCCGACTTCACCATCGCGATGCCGGCCTTCCTCACCATCGTGATGATGCCGTTCACCTACTCCATCACCAACGGCATCGGCTTCGGCTTCATCACCTTCTGCCTCCTGCGCATCGTCGCCGGCCGCGCCCGCACCGTCCCGATCGCGATGTACGGCGTCGCCGCCGTCTTCGCCTTCTACTACCTGATGCCGGCCCTCGGCCTGCTCTGACGCCGCCCGGCCCCACGACGGCCCCGCACTCTGCTGTGAGTGCGGGGCCGCTCGCGTCCGGTCTTCCCGATCCGGTTCACCAGGAATCGAGCGAGACGCCGGGGTCGTTCCGGAGGTAGTGGTCGAGGGCCGCCCCCGTGGTGGAGACGAACTCCTGGGGGAGTGCCTCGGTGCTCACCCAGGCGACTTCGGAGTGCTTCTCGGGCTCCCCGTTGTGGAGGCTGCCGGACCACTCGTGGGCGGCGAACACCACGGTCAGGAAGCCATGGGGGGCTTCGACGCCCCGTGCTCCGTGGATGACGTGCACCAGGTGCAGGGCGTCGGGCGACACGACGAGTCCGGTCTCTTCGGCGAGTTCGCGCACAGCGGTCTGGGTGATCGGCTCGCCCGGCTCGTTCTTGCCGACGGGGAGGTCCCACCTGCCCTGGGCGAACTTGGCCTTCGGGCCGCGCCGGAGGAGGGCCACTCGTCGGGCCTCGCGGTCGTGGACGATCACTGCGGCGACCAGCAGTGTCATCGACTCCGTGGCGGGCTCGAGTGCGATGGGCCGATCGGTGCTTGTCTGGGCCACGGGTTCGGTTCCTTCCGGCGGTATGGCTGGCGGCGGTGTCGGCGGCCGGGCCGTCCCCTGCGGTCGGTTCGGTGCTGGTGGGCGGGGGTCAGCGGACCGCCGGGCCTCGTCCGGAGCGCCAGTCGGCGAGGCGTTTGCGGATGCTGGGGACCATGGGCAGGGCGTCGATGTCGGCCGGGTCGAACCAGGCGACCTCGGAGGACTCGTCCGAGGTGCGGAGGTCGCCGCCGACGGGGCGGGCCAGCAGGCAGACGGAGAACTCCTGGCGCACCTCGCCGTCGTCGTAGGCGAAGACGTGGCCCGGGTTGGTGTACGTGCCCACGATGCCGGTGATCTCCACCCGGATGCCGGTCTCCTCGAAGGTCTCCCGGATGCCGCAGCCCGCCAGCGACTCGCCCAGTTCCATCCGGCCGCCGGGCAGCGCCCACATCCCGTTGTCGACGCGCCGCTGGAGCAGGACGCGGCCGGTGTCGTCCACGACCACCACCGAGGCGGCCGGGACGAGGCTGTTGGCCTTCGGCGCGCGCGGGTCGTCCTCGTAGTCACGCCTGGCCACGCGGTGCCTCCTCCCAGATGTCGCGCCCACGGCCCCAGAGTTCCTCCACGTGCTCGGCGAACCGGTCGAACATGCCGTCGTCCTGCGCGCGCCTGAGGTGCATCATCGGCGAATCGTGACCGACCCGGCGGGCCAGGATCGGCGTCACGATCATCTCGTCGTCGAAGCGGAAGACCGAGAGGCTGACGTGCCCGGTCTCGAAGCGCCCCTCGACGTTCCCGACGCCCCGGAGCCGCTGCAACTCGCTCATCGTCACGGCGATACGCGTGGACAGGGTGAGCGGAACGCCCTCCTCGGCTTCGCGGGCCTGCGTGACGGAGCTGTCCGGATCGCCGATCAGGAACCTGACCCGGCACCCGGCCAGGGCCTTGCGCCGCAGCGCGCCGGCCAGGTTCGCCTGCTCCAGCCAGAGGAAGTAGTTGGTGTAGCCGGCGAAGACCAGTTCGTGCCGCGCCTTCGTGATGAGCGAGCGCCAGAGCGACGCGGGTGCCGCCGACCGGTACGGGAAGACCTGGACGACCTCACGGTCCGGTCCGGTTCTGAGCGCCGAACGAACGGCTGTGGGCCACAACGTAGCTTCCTCCTCTCCCAGCGCTTCGCATGCCGCCCACCTGTGTCGGGCGCGGGGAACGCGGGCCGGGTTGACGATCCATCGGTTGACCGTCTTGCCGTCGACGCCGCACACCTCTGCGAGCTTCGCTTCGGTCATCTTGGCACTTGCCATCGCATGGCGGAGAGCGTGGTTCAAAGTTCACCCCTTGAGCCTGTGCGGGACGAGACGAAACGTACCGACGGAACGTCCCGAACGTCCCGCGAACGCAGTGGGAACGTCCGGAAAGGCGGCAGATCATCTGAGAGTGACGGCGTGTTAACCAGAAGTGATCGCCGTTGGCCCATTCACTGTGAGAGACAGGTGAGCGACAAGTGCTGCACGCTGATGCGCCAATGGGTGCGAGGGGTGTGCTCCGGCGTTTCCTGCGGGAGGGGTTCGCGGAACCCGAAGCGGCAGCGGAGTTGTTGGGGCGGGCGTTTCGGATGGCGCGGTTGGAGCCGCCGCCGGGGCTGTCGCCGGTGCGCCAGCCGGACGTGCCCAAGGAGTTCGTCGGTGCCACACTGGGGTGCGCGGGGTTGCCGTGGATGCGGCAGTTGGCCGAGTCGTTGCTGGAACTCGCCTTCCTTCGTGGTGAGTTGCATGCGGTGGTGGTGGCGTTTCCGGAGCTGGATCTCGGCAGTCTGTCGGACAAGTACCTGGAAGTCCTCAGGCTGATCACCCCGGACGGGGCACTGCACGTACTGGACGGTGTCTCGTGAGCAGCGGACAACCAGGGTATCCGGCGGAGGACTTGCGGCACCGGGCGTGGGCGGTGGCCGATCGGCTGGCGAAGGCTTGCGGCCAGGAGGTGAGGGTGGCGGAGATCCCCGGCGGGTACCGGGTCTCCGTCCGCCTGTACGGCGACGGGATCGACGACCGGGAAGTCCTGGACACCTTGGCCGCCGGCGACCGCTTCGGGCACTCCGGCTCCCACCGCCCGCAGGGCGACAGCCGGGACAAGGGTGCCGTGTGGTGCGAGGTGTACCTGGAACCGCCGCCACGCCCGGGCGTTGTGCGACCGGAGACCGTTCGGACCGGGTGTCACGGTAACTGGCCGGAGTAGGGGCGGTCCCGCTCGAAGCCGCCGGGCCGGGCTGTCGGACAGCGTTCGCGGGCGCTGTGGCCGGTGGGGAGTTCGGCCTCCTCGACGAGGCCGGGAGGCTTGTCCGGCGTCCGGTCAGGGGAGGCGGCCGGTGCGGGAGGAGCCGGGGGGCCACAGGACGTCGACCGGAAGGCCGGCGGCTCGGGCGGTGGCGACCATGTCGGCCGTTCCGCCCGGGCCGTTGCCGGGGCGGCCGTCCCAGACTGCGATCAGGCGGTCGGCGAGGCGTAGCAGTCGGTCGTTGGCGGCGACGTACGCGGCCGGGTCGAGCCGGGCGGCGGGCAGGACCAGGACCCGGTGTGCGGCGGCCCGGAGGCGGTCGAAGGCGGCGCGGTCGGCCGGGTCGGTCGGTGGGGGTGGGTAGTCGGGGGCGGGCAGGACGGCGAGCAGGCGGGCGCCGCGGGCCAGGACGGCCTCCGCGAACAGGGTGTCGGCGCCCGGGGCGAGGCAAGAGACGCCGGTCAACTCCGTTGCGGGGTACGGCGCGAGGAGGGCGTCCAGGGCGGTGCGGACGGCGCAGGCGGTGTCCGGGGCGAGGTCGAGGTGCCCGGTCACGGCGATCACGGGCATGGCGGGCGCTCCCCGGGCTGGACGTCGGTGCTGTGCCGGATCCTGCCAGGACGGCGGCCCGGTGGGCGGGAGTTGGCGCGGATCGGGCCGAAAACCGTCCGGCCGTACGGGAGTCGGTCCTGTCCTCCGGAGCGGGGCCCGCCGCGTGCTGGACAGTGCGGGTCGCCCGCCCGACAATCACGCTATGGCCGCTCAGGAGTTCAGCACCCAGCTCGCCCGCCCCTCGCAGGCCGAGCGGGACAGCGCGCTGGAACTGCTGCGGGACGGGGTCGGCAGCGGCCGGCTCTCGCACGACACCTTCATCCGCCGGATGGAACTGGTGCTGACCGCCCGCAGCCGCGCCGAACTCGCCGAGGTGGTCGGCGACCTGCGCACCTACGGACCGGTCTCCCGGGCGCTGCTGCGCACCGTCGCCAGGGTCTCCGCGCTCCAGGTCCGGCTGCGGCAGACCTGGCACGCCGAGCAGCTGACCAGGCTGCGGCTGCCCGATCCGGGCGTGCGGCGGCTGCGGATCGGCCGGATGACCGGCTCCGACCTCCGGCTGGGCGACTCGACCGTCTCCCGGCGCCACGCCGAGCTGCGCTTCGAGACCGGCGACTGGGTCCTCTACGACCTGGGCTCCAGCAACGGCACCTACGTCAACGACCGCCGGGTGGCCGGCGGCACCGTGGTCCGGGCCGGCGACCGGCTGCGCTTCGGACGGCTGGGCTTCCACCTCACCGCGGACTGAGCGCGCGCCGGACGGGGAGGAGCGGGCGGCCGGCGTCGAGTCGAACGGACGGATGCCTCGCGCGCGTGTGGTCGAAATCAATTTTCCTTAGACTCGGTAATGACGTAGGCTAAGGACATGCCCGAGATGTACGAGGACGACCTGCTGGCGGTCAGCCAGCTGCGGTCGGCCGCGATGCGCCTGGCCCGCCGGTTGCGACACCAGCGGGTCGAGGAGTCGCTGAGCCCCACCGAGATGGGGGTGCTCGGCACGCTCGCCCGCTGCGGCAAGGCGACGCCGGGCGAGCTGGCCCGCAAGGAGCACGTCCAGCCGCCGTCCATGACCAGGATCATCGCGATGCTGGAGGAGAAGGGCCTGGTGCGGCGCGAGCCGCACCCGGAGGACCGCCGACAGGTGGTGGTCAGCAGTACGGAGCAGGCCGAGGAGATCCTCAACGAGTCCCGCCGCCGGCGCAACGCCTGGCTGGCCGGGCTGGCCGAGGGCCTCGACGCGGAGGAGTGGGAGCGGCTCAAGGCGGCCGCGCCCGTGCTCTACAAGCTGGCCAACCTGTAGCACCGCCCCGATCCCGCCCGACCCGTCCCGGGTGAACGAAGGAGAACCGCATCACCGCAGGACCCACCAGTGCCACAGACCGCACCGCGACCGCCCGACCGGTCGCGGTGCGCCGAGGGGAGACCATCTTGACACCGCCGGCCGCCCGCGCCGCCGCGATCCGCACCGCGACCATCCGCACCGACCTCCGTACCGACACCCGGCGCCCGGTCACCCGCCCCGCGGGCCCGCGCCACGAAGAACCGCTCGTCGACGAAGCGGCCGCCACCACCGGGGCGGCGCCCGCCGGCGCCCCCGCCGCGCAGAGCCAGGCACCCGCCTCCGCGGGCCTGCCGGGCAGCGGCGACGACGACCCCGACGAACGCACCGCGGCGGTGACCCCCGCCGCTTCGCCGGGCCGGTTCACCCGCCCGGGAGGGATGTTCTCGTCCCTGCGCATCCGTAATTACCGGTACTACTTCGCCGGCCAGGTGGTCTCCAACACCGGCACCTGGATGCAGCGCATCGCCCAGGACTGGCTGGTGCTCAGCCTCACCGGCAGCCCGTTCGCGGTCGGCATCACCACCGCCATGCAGTTCCTGCCGATGCTGCTGCTCGGCCTGTGGGGCGGCGTCCTCGCCGACCGGCTGCCCAAGCGCCGCCTGCTGATCGCGACCCAGGGCGCGATGGGCCTGCTCGCCGCCGTCCTCGCCGTGCTCACCGTCACCGGTGCCGTCACGCCCGTCGTGGTGTACCTGTTCGCGCTGCTGCTCGGCCTGGTCACGGTGGTCGACAACCCGACCCGGCAGGCGTTCGTCAGCGAGATGGTGCCCGCCAAGGACCTGGCCAACGCGGTCAGCCTGAACGCCGCCAACTTCCAGACCGCCCGCCTGGTCGGCCCGGCCGTCGCCGGCGCGCTGATCGCCGCGGTCGGCAGCGGCTGGGCGTTCGCCGTGAACGCGTTCTCCTTCGTCGCGGTTATCGGCGGCCTGCTCGCCATGCGCAGCAGCGAACTGCGCCCCGTCGAGCGGATCGCCCGCGAGCGCGGACAGCTCCGCGAGGGCCTGCGGTACGTCAAGGAGCGCCCCGAGCTGCTCTGGCCGATGGTGCTCGCCGGTTTCATCGGGACCTTCGGCTTCAACTTCCCGACCCTGCTCTCCGGCTTCGCGCACGACACCTTCCACGTCGGCGCGGGCGCGTACGGCCTGCTCAACACCGCGATGGCGGTCGGCTCACTGACCGGCGCCCTGCTCGCCGCCCGCCGCGGCGCGCCCCGGCTGCGCCGCCTGGTCTTCGCCGCGTGCGCCTTCGGCGCGCTGGAGGTGCTGGCCGCGTTCGCCCCGGGCTACTGGACCTTCGCCCTGCTGCTCACCCTGATCGGCGTGTTCGGTCTGACCTTCAACACCTCGGTCAACTCGGCCCTCCAGCTCGGCACCGACCCCGAGATGCGCGGCCGCGTCATGGGCCTGCTGGTCCTGGTCTTCACCGGCGGCACCCCGATCGGCGCCCCGCTGGTCGGCTGGATCACCGCCCAGTACGGCCCGCGCTTCGGCCTGCTCGCCTGCGGCCTGGTCTCCGCCGCGGCGGCCGGCGTGGTCGCCCTGGTGCTCGGCCGGATCAGCGGCCTGCGCCTGCGCCTGGACCCGCACCCGGTGCGGACCCGGGGCCGGGTGTTCTCGGTGGTGCAGAAGGACGACCTGGCGACCGCCTGCTAGTCCCTCGGCGGGTCAGTCCGCGGGCCGGTCCGCCGGCGGACCGGCCCGCCGGCCCGGGTGGACGCGCAGCTCCAGCAGTTGCCCGGGCCACGGGCCGGTCGGCCGGTCCTCGGTGAACGCGGCGGTGCGGGTGAACCCCAGCCGCTCGTACTGGGCGACCAGCCCGCCGTCGCCGCCCGCGTAGCAGTCCACCCGCAGCAGGCCGGCGCCGCGCTCGCGGGCCAGGCGGCGGGCGTCGGCGACCAGGGCCGCCCCGACGCCCGCCCCGCGGTGGGCCGGGTCGGTCACCAGCCAGCGGACGAACAGCTCCGGCTCGCCCGCCGCCGGGAGGCCCGCGGGGGCGCGGTCGGCCAGCACGCAGATGCCGAGCGGACCGCCGTCACCGCCGCCGCTCTCGCCGTCACCGCCGCCGCCGCCGTCACCGCCGCCGCCGTCATCGCTACCGCCCTGGCCGCCGCCGTCGTCGGGCCAGGCGATCCGGACCAGGTGCTCCGCCGTGACCCGCCCGGCCCGTTCGACCGCGCCCGGACGCCGCGACCAGGGCACCGGGCCCCACTGGTCGGTGCGGCCCCGGGCGGCCAGCCAGGCGACCGCGCCGTCGAGCAGGGAGAGCAGGACGGCGGCGGATTCCGGTCCTCCGGTACGGATGCGCATGACCTTCTTTCTATCCGACTTCCCGGCCGACCCGCGGACAGGGGGTGCGGCAGGATGACGGGATGAGGCTCTTCGTCGCCGTGAACCCGCCGGCCCGCGTCAAGCAGGAACTCGTCGACGCCGTACAGCCCCTGCGCGCCCTCCCCGGCGCGGACCGGCTGCGCTGGACCGAACCCGCCGGATGGCACCTCACGCTGGCCTTCCTGGGCGAGGTCCCGGCCGACGAGGTGACCGCGCTGGAACGGGAGCTGGCCCGGCTCGCGAGCACCCACCCGGTGCACCGGCTGCGCCTGGCCGGGGCCGGCACCTTCGGCGAACGGGCGCTCTGGGCGGGCGTCGAGGGGGACGTCCAGGCCCTGCGCCGGCTGGCGGCGGACGTGCGGACGGCGCTCGACGCCACCGACGAGGAACGCGGCTTCCACCCCCACCTGACCCTGGCCCGGGCCGCGACCACCCGCGGCCGCGGACCCGCCGGCCCGGGCGGGCCGCAGACGCTGGCCGTCCCCCTGCGGGACTTCCGGGGCACGCCGTGGACGGCCGCCCGGATCCAGCTGATGCGCAGCGAGACGGGCTACGGCCCGGCCCGCTACACGGTGGTGGAGGGCTGGCCGCTGGGCACGTGAACGGCGGCCGGGACGCGGGGCCGCACGGCGGGTCTCAGCCCAGGTCCGGGGCGTCGCGGAGGACGACGCGGGCGGGGGCGGTGGTGCCGAGTTCCAGCAGGGCGAGGGTGTTGGGCCCCGGGCGGAGGAGGGGCCAGGGGCAGTACAGGGTGTGCTGGGGGCCGCGGGCGTCGTAGCGGCCGAGCAGGAAGCCGTTGACCCAGAGGTAGCCGTGCCCGCCCTCGGGGACGGCGAGGAAGGCGTCGCCGGGGGCGTCGAGGTGCAGGGTGCCGCGGGCGAGGAGTTCCGGGGCGGGGGTGCCGGGGGACCAGGTGCCGGGGTCGGGGAGCGGGTCGAGGGCGAGCGGTTCGGCCTGCCAGCCGTGCAGGTACTGGCGTTCGTGGCGGACGCCGGTGAGGCCCTTGGCCTCGCCAGTCGGCGGCCCGTAGTTGACCCGGCCGAGCGATTCGACCAGCAGCCGGACGCGGGCGCCGCCGCCCGCGGCGACCGGCTCGGCGGGGACGCCCCGTTCGAGCGAGGCGACGTGCTCGCCGTCCACCCGCAGGGCGGCCCGGTCGCACAACCCCTCGACGGTGAGCGGGAGTTCGGGGCTGAGCGCGGGCACCGTCGCGGTGTAGCGGACCAGGCCGTGCTCCAGCCCGAGCTCCTCGAACGACGGCGGCACGGGGGCGGTGACGGCGGGCCCGAACGGCAGCTCGGCGCACTCGTCGAGGAGCACCTCGCGGGCCGCCAGCAGCGGTGCGGGGGCGGGCAGCACGGGTTCGCGCTCGTCCAGGTAGCGGACGAGTTCCGGCTGTTCGGCGGCGAACTCGGCGATGACCTGCCGGAAGGCGTCGAACTTGGCGGTGGGCAGGCCGCGTTCGTCGAGCGGGGCGTCGTAGTCGTAGGAGGTGGTGGTCGGCTGGTACGGGGAGTGCGTCCAGTCGGTGGAGTTGAACGGCGGGTCGGCGTGGTTGGCGCCGGCGGTGGTGCCGAAGTTGGTGCCGCCGTGGGCCATGTAGAGGTTGACCGAGCCGCCGGCGGCGAGCAGGCGGCGCAGCGTGTCGGCGGCGTCGGCGGCGTCCCGGGTGTGGTGCGGCTCGCCCCAGTGGTCGAACCAGCCGTTCCAGAACTCCATGCAGAACGGCGGGTCCTCGGGGCGGTGGCGGCGCAGCACGGCGAAGGCGCCCTCCGGGTCGGAGCCGAAGTTGACGGTGGCCAGCACGCCGGGGACGGTGCCGGCCGCGAGCAGGTGGTCCTCGGGGCCGTCGGAGGTGAACAGCGGGACGGCGATCCCGCGCTCGCGCAGCCCGCGGGCCAGGTGGTCCAGGTACGCGGCGTCGCCGCCGAACGACCCGTACTCGTTCTCGACCTGCACCATCAGCACGCCGCCGCCGGGACGGCCCCACTGCCGCCCGACCACCTGCGGCAGCAGCGCGTCGAAGTAGGCGTCGACGGCGGCCAGGTACTCCGGGTCGCTGCTGCGGACCCGCCGGCCGAGCCGGGCGGTGAGCCAGCCGGGCAGCCCGCCGTTGTCCCACTCGGCGCAGATGTACGGGCCGGGCCGGACGATCGTCCACAGCCCCTGCCGGTGCGCCTCGTCGAGGAACGCCCCGAGCTCGTCCAGCCGCGCGTACCGGCCGGGCGCGGGCTCGTGCAGGTTCCACGGCACGTACGTCTCGACCGTGTTCAACCCCATCGCCCGCACCGCCGCGAGCCGGTCGGCCCACTGCTCGGGGCGGCTGCGGAAGTAGTGCACCGCGCCGGACAGGATGCGCAGCGGCCGCCCGTCGAGGCGGAACCCGGTCGAGTCGTAGGTGAGCATGCCCCCAGCCTGCCCAACGCCACGGCCTCCAGCCGCGGAGACATGCGGAACATCCGGGGCGCGCCTCCCGGAGCCCTTCCCCGGCTCTTCCCCGGGCTCTCCCCGGGCCCCTGATCGCGGGGCCGGGCGTTCGACCGGCTAGTCTCGAAGGGTGGACCCGAAGACCCGTATGCGGATCGTCACCGGCGCGTTCGTCCTGCTGCTCGCCGTGGTGATCGTCAGCGCCATCGTGCAGAAGTAGCCGCCGTCCGGCCCGCCGGGGCGGCCCCGGGACGCGTCGAGGGCCCCGGTCCGGTGGACCGGGGCCCTCGACGGAGGCGGGCGGGTCAGTCGTTCAGGTGCTCGACCACGTAGTCGATGGCGCCGGTGAGCTTCTCGACGTCGGCCGGGTCGACGGCCGGGAACATCGCGATGCGCAGCTGGTTGCGGCCCAGCTTGCGGTAGGGCTCGGTGTCCACGATGCCGTTGGCACGCAGTGCCTTGGCGACCGCGGCGGCGTCGACCGAGTCGTCGAAGTCGATGGTGCCGACGACCTGGGAGCGCTCCTCGGGCTTGGCCACGAAGGGCTGCGCGAAGGAGGACTTCTCGGCCCAGGAGTACAGGATCGAGGAGGACTCCGCGGTGCGGGCCACCGCCCAGTCCAGGCCGCCCTGGCCGTTCAGCCACTCCAGCTGGTCGGCCAGCAGGAAGAGGGTGGAGATGGACGGGGTGTTGTACGTCTGGTCCTTCGAGGAGTTGTCGATCGCGGTCGGCAGGTCGAAGAACGGCGGGACGTACCGGCCGGAGCCGGCGATCTCCGCGGCGCGCTCCAGCGCGGCCGGCGAGAAGGTGGCCAGCCAGAGGCCGCCCTCGGAGGCGAAGGACTTCTGCGGGGCGAAGTAGTAGACGTCCGTCTCGCGGATGTCGACCGGCAGGCCGCCGGCGCCGGAGGTGGCGTCGACCAGGACCAGCGAGCCGGCGTCCGCGCCCTCGGGGCGGCGGATCGGCATCGCGACGCCGGTGGAGGTCTCGTTGTGGGTGAGGCCGTAGACGTCCACGCCCGCCTCGGCGACCGGCAGCGGGTGGGTGCCCGGGGCGGTCTTGATCACCGTCGGCTCGGCCAGCCACGGGGCGGCCTTCACGGAGGAGGCGAACTTGGAGGAGAACTCGCCGAAGTCCAGGTGCTGCGACTTCTCGCGCACCAGACCGAACGCGGCGATGTCCCAGAACGCGGTGGAGCCGCCGTTGCCGAGCACGACCTCGTAGCCCTCCGGCAGCGAGAACAGCTCGGCGACGCCCTGGCGGACGCGCTTGACGATGTTCTTGACCGGGGCCTGGCGGTGGGAGGTGCCCAGCAGGGAGGTTCCGGTGGCGGCGAGGGCACTCAGGGCCTCGGGGCGCACCTTGGAGGGGCCGCAGCCGAAGCGGCCGTCGTTGGGCAGATTGTCGGCGGGGATCTGAATCTGAGCCACCCCCGCAGCCTATCCCCCGGACGCGCGGCGGCGGAACGTCCGTCCGGCCGCTGAGACGTGATCTTGCCCGCCCCGGACAGCCCGCACCGGGGCGCGTGACCCCTGGTCAGGGGGCGTGCGCGCGCCCGGCGGCGGACGTGTCCGAACTGACGCTCCGTCAGCTTTTCACCCGGAAGTGGCTCCGGGAGCGGCTCCGGAGGCGGGTCAGCCGGCGATCTGGTCCCAGCCCTCGATCTCCTGCGGCTTGCGGGAGCTCGGGCCGATGTAGCGGGCGGCCGGGCGGACCAGCCGGCCGGTGCGCTTCTGCTCCAGGATGTGCGCCGACCAGCCGGCGGTGCGGGCGCAGGTGAACATCGAGGTGAACATGTGCGCCGGGACCTCGGCGAAGTCCAGCATGATGGCCGCCCAGAACTCGACGTTGGTGGCCAGGACGCGGTCCGGGCGGCGGTTGTGCAGCTCCTCCAGCGCGGCCTTCTCCAGCGCCTCGGCGATCTCGTAGCGCGGCGCGCCGAGCTCCTTGGCGGTGCGGCGCAGCACCCGGGCGCGCGGGTCCTCGGCGCGGTAGACCCGGTGGCCGAAGCCCATCAGGCGCTCGCCCTTGTCCAGGGTCTTCCGCACGTAGGCGGCCGCGTCGCCGGTGCGCTCGATCTCCTCGATCATGCCGAGCACCCGGGAGGGCGCGCCGCCGTGCAGCGGGCCGGACATCGCGCCGACCGCGCCGGACAGCGCCGCCGCGACGTCCGCGCCGGTGGAGGCGATCACCCGGGCGGTGAACGTGGAGGCGTTCATGCCGTGCTCGGCGGCCGAGGTCCAGTACGCGTCGACGGCCTTGACGTGCTTCGGGTCCGGCTCGCCGCGCCAGCGGATCATGAACCGCTCGACGATCGTCCCGGCCTTGTCGATCTCGCGCTGCGGGACCATCGGCAGGCCCTGGCCGCGGGCCGACTGGGCCACGTACGACAGCGCCATCACGGCGGCCCGGGCCAGGTCGTCGCGGGCCTGCTCGGCGGAGATGTCCAGCAGCGGCTTGAGGCCCCAGACCGGGGCGAGCATGGCGAGGGCGGACTGCACGTCGACCCGGATGTCACCGGAGTGGACCGGGATCGGGAACGGCTCGGCGGCCGGCAGGCCGGGGGCGAACTTGCCGTCGACCAGCAGGCCCCAGACGTGCCCGAAGGAGACCTGGCCGACCAGGTCCTCGATGTCCACCCCGCGGTAGCGCAGCGCCCCGCCCTCGCGGTCGGGTTCGGCGATCTCGCTCTCGAAGGCGACTACACCCTCAAGGCCGGGTACGAAATCCGACATCAGAACGGCTCCTTCAGTGATCCGACGCGGCGGGCGGCCGTGGTGGGGCGGCACGCCGGTGGCCGATGGTGGTTGGCACTCGGTGTCAGATTGTCAGGCACGGAGTGCATTGCGCCATACACCGTGACGGTGATGTTTCCCCCACGGGCCGCTCGAACCCCTGTCGTCTCCGGCTTCCTCGACGGATTTTCGGGACGTCCCGGGCGCTAGCCGGACGATTTCCCGCGCAGCGGGCCGTGGAGCGGTGGCGAGCCACCCTATCCCCAGCCGTTCGCCCGGACGCGGCGGCGCCCGGCGCTTGTCGTACGGGATGATGGAGGGGTGCCTACCGCGGAACGCCACCCGAACGCCGAGCCGAGCGCCCCGTCCCTGCCCGCCGGGCCCGCCGGCCCCGCCGCGCCCCCTGCGGCTGCCGCGCCCGTCGCGCCCGTCGCGCCCGCCGGGCCGACCGGGCCCGCCGGGGAGCGGCCCGGGCCGGACCCGTCCGTGATGCGCGAGCACTACCGGCACGCCGGGCTGGCCGAGGAGCAGCTCGCCGACGACCCCTACCAGCAGTTCACCCGCTGGTTCCACGAGGCGGGCGAGGCGGGCGTGGCCGAGCCGAACGCGATGGTGCTCTCCACCGCCGACGCCCTGGGGGTGCCCTCCGCGCGCACCGTCCTGCTCAAGGGCTACGACCGGCGCGGCTTCGTGTTCTTCACCAACTACGGCTCCCGCAAGGGCACCGACCTGGCGGCCAACCCGAACGCCGCGCTGCTCTTCCCGTGGATCACGCTGGCCCGCCAGGTGATCGTCGCCGGCCGGGTGGAGAAGGTCGGCCGGGACGAGACCGCCGCCTACTTCCGCACCCGCCCGCACGGCTCCCAGCTCGGCGCCTGGGCCAGCGAGCAGTCCAGCCCGGTGGCCGACCGCGAGGTGCTCGAACAGCGCTACGCCGACCTCGCCGCCCGGTACCCGGAGGGCGAGGGCGTCCCCGTCCCGCCGTTCTGGGGCGGCTACCGGGTCGTCCCGCGCAGCGTGGAGTTCTGGCAGGGCCGGGAGAACCGCCTGCACGACCGGCTGCGCTACGTCGCCACCGCCGACGGCTGGCAGGTCGAGCGGCTCTTCCCCTGACGGGCGCCGGTTCCCCAGTTCGAGTCCCGCTAGCACGGGCGGTCGAACGGCGGTACCGCCGAACGGGCGAAAACACGGCGACTGACCCTCCCTCAACTGCCGTACGGAGTACGGTCGGCGGTGCCGATCGCGGGTTTTCGAGCGGGGGTTGCCGGTAACCGGCGGGGGCTATGCTGTGCATCGGTGTCAGGCCGCAGTGACTCACGACACTGTCTTCCGGCTGCGGCGATCCCCCGTCCGCACGCCTCAGTGAAGAAGGCAACGCCGATGACCACTGCCCTCGCCGAAGACCTGACCGAGCCCCGGGTCGCCCTCCAGCGCGCCGCCCTGGCCGACCTCGCCGCGCTGGACGCCGAGGACCTCGCCGCCCAGATCGCCCGGGTGCTGCCGGACGCGGCGGCCCGCCAGGTGGCGGTGGCCGCGTTCCAGTCGTCGATCTGACCGTACGGGAACAGCCGGATCGGTTCGCCCGCGATGTCCGCCACCGTGCCGTTCAGCCAGTTCGTGCTGAAGGTCCACAGCCGCTGTGACCTGGCCTGCGACCACTGCTACGTGTACGAGCACGCCGACACGAGCTGGAGCCGCAAGGCCAGGGCGGCCTCGGACGAGGTGCTGGAGCGGACGGCCGGACGGATCGCGGAGCACGCCAGGACCCACCGGCTCCCCGCCGTGCACGTCGTGCTGCACGGCGGGGAGCCGCTGCTGGCCGGCCCGGACCGGCTGCGCCGGGCCGCCGAACTGCTGCGGGCCGCCCTGCCCGCCGGGTGCGCGCTGGACCTGCGGATCCACACCAACGGGGTGCTGCTGGACCGCCGGTTCTGCGAACTCTTCGCCGAGCAGGACATCAGGGTCGGGGTCTCGCTGGACGGCGACCGGCTCGCCAACGACCGGCACCGCCGCTTCGCGGACGGCCGCTCCAGCCACGCCAAGGTGCTGGCCGCGCTGGCCCTGCTGCGCGAACCGGAGTTCCGGCACCTGTACGCCGGGCTGCTGTGCACCGTCGACGTGGCCAACGACCCGGTCGCGGTGTACGAGGCGCTGGTCGCCGAGCAGCCGCCGCGGATCGACTTCCTGCTGCCGCACGCCACCTGGGACCACCCGCCGGCCCGCCCCGAGGGCGCGGGGCCGACCCCCTACGCGGACTGGCTGCTGGCGGTCCACCGGCACTGGACCGAGCGGGGCCGCCCGGTGCCGGTGCGGATCTTCGACTCGGTGCACCGCACCCTGCGCGGCCGCTCCAGCCTCACCGAGTCGCTCGGGCTGGACCCGGCGGACCTGGTGGTCGTCGAGACCGACGGGACGCTGGAACAGGCCGACAGTCTCAAGACCGCCTACGACGGCGCGCCCGCCACCGGCTTCGACGTGTTCGCGCACAGCCTGGACGAGGTCGCCCGGCACCCGGGGATGCTGGAGCGGCAGTCCGGCCTGGCGGGCCTGGCGGCCCGGTGCCGGGCCTGCCCGGTGGTCCGCAGCTGCGGCGGCGGCCTCTACGCCCACCGATACCGGACCGGCGGGGGCTTCGACCAGCCGTCGGTGTACTGCGGGGACCTCTTGAAGCTCATCACCACCATCCGCGACCGGGTCTCGGCCCGGGCCGCCGCGCCCGCCCGGCCGCGGCAGCCGCTGACCGACCGGCACCTGGACGAACTGGCCCACGGGCTCGGCGGCGCGGACGCCGTCACCGCCCTCGGCCAGGCCCAACTGGAGCTCTCCCGACGGCTGGTGACCGCCGCCGGGGCGCCCGGGAACAGCGCCGCCTGGCAGCTGCTGACCACCGTCGACCGCGCCGCGCCCGGTGCGCTCGACGCGGTGCTCGCCCACCCCTACACCCGGACCTGGGCGGTGCGCCGCCTGGCCCGGGACGGGCGCGGCGACCAGGGCGACCAGGGCGGGCTGGCCGAGCTGGCGGCCGCCGCCGCGGTTCGCGGGCGGACCGGGTTCGAACTGGTGCTGCCGGTCCGCGCGGGCTGGCTGCACCTGCCGACGCTCGGCCGGCTGCGGCTGGACGGCCGGACCGAGGCGGTGCTGCGCGGCGACGCCGACGGGCTGTCCTGCGCCGGGCACACCGTCCGCTGGGACCGGCCGGGCGACCACCTGTGGCAGCCCGTCCGCAGGGTCGCGCTGCCCGGCTGGACGCTCGCCCTGGAGGACACCGACCTGCGGCGCGACAGCCACCAGTGGCCCGCCGCCGACCGGCTCTCCGACGCCGAACTGCTCGACTGGACGGGCGCGTTGCGCGAAGCCTGGGAGCTGCTCGGCCGCGACCTGCCCGACTACGCGGCCGGCATCGCGGCCGGCCTGGGCACCGTCACCCCGCTCGCCCCCGGCCCGAACGGGCGCGACGTCAGCGCCGCCGCCCGGCAGGCGTACGGGGCGGTCGGGATCGCCCGGCCGACCACCGCCCCGGTGCTGGCGCTGCTGCTCGCCCACGAGTTCCAGCACGTCAAGCTCGGCGCGGTGCTCGACCTGTACGACCTGCACGACCAGGCCGACGACCGGCTCTACCACGCCCCCTGGCGGCCCGACCCGCGCCCGCTGGAGGGCCTGCTGCAGGGCACCTACGCGCACCTCGCGGTCGCCGCGTACTGGGCGGGCCGGGTGCGGGCCCACGACGGCCTCCGGGACGACGCCGCCACCGCCGCCCGGCTCCAGCTGGCCACCTGGCGGGCGCACACCGCGGACGCGATCGGGACGCTGGAGCGCTCCGGCTCGCTCACCCCGCTCGGGCTGCGCTTCGCCGCCGGGATGCGCGCCGCGCTGGCCCCCGCCCTGGAGGTGCCGGTCGGCGCCGCCGCCGAGCGGGCCGCCCGGGAGGCCGCCGCCGCGGACCCGGCCGCCCGGCAGGCCGCCGCGGGGCGGCGGTGACCGACACCGCGCTGCTCCGGACCGGACCGGGGCGCACCCGGCCGGAGCCGGGGCCGCCCCGGTCGGTCGGGCAACTGGCCGGCCAGCTGCGCGAGCTGGGCGTCCGGGAGGGCGGGACGCTGCTGGTGCAGTCCTCGCTGCGGGCGGTCGGGCCGGTGGCGGGGGGCGCGCACGGGGTGGTGCGGGCGCTCCTCGCGGCGCTGGGGGCGCGCGGCACGCTGGTCGTCTACACCGCTACGCCCGAGAACTCCCGCACCTCCCCGTACTACCGGGCCCGGACCGCCGGCCTGACCCGCGCCGAGCTGGCCGAATACCACGACCGGATGCCCGCCTGGCACCCCCGCACCCCCGCCTCCCCGACCGTGGGCCGGCTCGCCGAGGTGGTCCGGCAGTGGCCCGGCGCGCTGCGCAGCCCGCACCCGCAGACCTCGTTCGCCGCGCTCGGCCCCGCCGCCGGGGAGCTCACCGCGGTGCACCCGCTGGACTGCCACCTCGGCGACGAGTCGCCGGTCGGCCGGATGTACCGCGCCGGGGCCCAGCACCTGATGCTGGGCGCGCCGATGCGCCACTGCACCCCCCTGCACCTGCTGGAGTACTGGCAGCCGGACCGGCCGCAGCAGCTCTACACCTGCGTCCGGCGCACCGACGGCGCCGCCCGGGCGGTCGAGGAGTTCACCGCCACCCGGCTGGACGACGGGCACTTCGAGGAGATGGGCGGGATGCTGCTCCGGGAGCTGGCGGAGCTGCGGCAGGGCCCGGTCGGCGCCGCCCGGAGCGTCCTGCTGCCGATCCGGGAGGCGGTCGACCTCGCCGCCAACTGGTATTCGAACAGGCGAAGTTGAGACCGGATCAGATCAAGGCCCTATTCCATTCGGACCGCCGGTCTTCCTACACTTGAGACCCTTTCGGGGGAACAGTGACAGGCGGGCTCGGGGGAGGCGCGTGTGAGCAGCGGTGCGGGCCAGCGCAAGGACGCGCCCAGGCCGTACTTCTTCCTCAGCTACGCGCACACCCCGCGGATCAACTCGCGCGGCGCCGCCGACCCCAACCTCTGGGTGGCCAAGCTCCACCAGGACCTGTGCGAGGCGATCCTGCAGATCACCGACGCGCCGTCCGGCCACCCGGTCGGGTTCATGGACCGCTCCATGCACCAGGGGCAGAAGTGGGCCGAGCGGCTGTCGCGGGAGCTGGCCACCTGCCGGGTGTTCGTGCCGCTGTACTCGCCACGCTACTTCAAGTCCGAGGCGTGCGGCCGGGAGTGGCACCTGTTCACCCGCCGCTCGGTCTACCAGCGGCGGCCCACCGCGGAGCGGATGACCGGCATCGTCCCGGCGCTGTGGGTCTCGATGGAGCACTACCAGCTGCCCCGGGTGGCCGGGGAACTCCAGTTCAACCACGACAGCTTCGGCGCCGAGTACGCCACCGAGGGCCTGTACGCGCTGATGAAGATCGCCGCGTTCAGCTCGCAGTACCACACCGCGGTGTGGCGGCTGGCCCGGCGGATCGTCGACGTCGCCGAGCAGACCGTCATCCCGGCCGGGCAGGTGCTCGACTTCGAGTCCCAGCCGTCCGCCTTCGACCCGCCCGACAGCGCCGACCAGGTCCGGATCTCGGTGTTCTCCTACCGGGAGCGCGAACTGCCGCCGCAGCGCAGCCCGCTCTGCTACGGCGAGCAGCGCGCCGACTGGCAGCCCTACCGCCCGGACTCCTCCCGGCCGCTGGCCCAGGACGCCGCCGACATCGCCCGCGGGATGGGGTTCCAGCCCACCGTGCGGGAGTTCGAGGAGGAGTCCGAGCACCTGCTGACCGGCGAACGGCCGGCCGCCCCCTGCGTCCTGCTGGTCGACCGGTGGGCGTTCCTGGACGGGCGGCGCTCCGAGGCGGTGCGCCGGGTGGACCGGCGCAACCACGGCTCGGTGGCCGTCATCGAGCCGTGGAACCGCGGGGACCAGCAGAACCTCGACCACGAGCGGATGCTCGACGAGCTCGGCGACAGCGTGCTGACCGTCAGCCGCCGCTCCCGGCGGCGGCCCACCCTGCGCGAGGAGGCCGCGGTCGGCACGCCCGGCAGCATCGAGGAGTTCCGCGGCGAGATGGAGCGCGCCGTGATGCGCGCCTGCACCGCCCACGAGCAGCAGCGGTACCAGAGCCGCCCGGAGGACGGCCCGGCCGACCGCAGACCCGGCATCGGGCCCTGAGCCGGGCCCACGACGGCAGCAGGACACCGGGCGGTCGGGACTCCGACCGGTGAGCACGGCGTGCGGTACCACGACGGGCACCCAAGGGCCCGGGGGAGGGAACGTCATGACCGAGAGGCCGACGAAGGGCCCGCAGCACCAGTCGCCCCGCCGCGACACCACCGAGGACCGGCGGGGCCGGATCGTCACCTTCTACTCCTACAAGGGCGGCACCGGCCGCACCATGGCGCTGGCCAACGCCGCCTGGATCCTGGCCGCCAACGGCCGCCGGGTGCTGGTCGTCGACTGGGACCTGGAGGCCCCCGGACTCGCCCAGTTCTTCCGGCCCTTCCTCAACCCCGAGGTGGTCGCCGCCACCACCGGCATCATGGACCTGTTCGGCGACTACCTGGAGGAGGCCCGCCGCCCGGTCGACCGGGACCCGGACTGGATCGAGGACTTCGCCCGGATCCACCCGCACGCCCTGTCGCTGGCCTGGCCGCACTTCCCCGGCACCGGCCGGATCGACCTCGTCCCCGCCGGGCAGCAGAACCGCGACTACTCCGTCGCCCGCCTCGACTGGGACCTGCTCTACGAGCGCTACGAGGGCCGCCGCTTCATCCAGTCGCTGCGCGCCGACATGAAGCGCCGCTACGACTACGTGCTGATCGACAGCCGCACCGGCCTCACCGACACCGCCGACATCTGCACCGTCGAGATGCCCGACGACCTGGTGGTCTGCTTCACCCTCAGCGACCAGTCGATCGACGGCGCCTCCCGGGTCGCCCGGGTGATCGAGGACCGCTACGGCGACCGCGGCATCCGCATCCTCCCCGTCCCGATGCGGATCGACGAGGGCGAGAAGGAGAAGGCCGACGCCGGCCGGGCGCTGGCCCGGGTCAAGTTCGCCGGCCTGCCCGCCGACCGCGGCGAGGCCGACCTGGCCCGCTACTGGGCCGGGGTGGAGATCCCCTACCGGCCGTTCTACGCCTACGAGGAGATCCTCGCCCCGTTCGGCGACCAGACCGGGCTGCCCGGCTCGATGCTCGCCGCCAACGAGCGGCTCACCAAGGAGATCACCCGCGGCGAGGTGCTCGGGCTGCCGCCGATGCCCGAGGACCTGCGGCTGCGCTTCCTCGACGGCTTCGCCCGCCGCCGCCCCACCGCCCCCGCCGACCTGTACCTCAGCTACGTCCCCGAGGACCGGGCCTGGGCGGACTGGATCTCCGCGCTGCTCGCCGACGCCGGCTACCGGGTCGTCCCGCGCGACGTCGGCGCCGGGGCCAACCCGCGCGAGGCCACCGGCCGCGGCATCGACTCCGCGTACCGCACCGTCGCCCTGCTCTCCGCCTCCTACCTGCAGTCCCCGCAGGCCCAGGCGCTGTGGGACCGCACCGTGCTGGCCGACCCGGCCGGCGCCCGCCGCCAGCTGATCCCGGTCCGGGTCTCCGACGTCCGGCTCAACGCGCCCTACAACAACCGCAACCCGGTCGACCTGATCGGCCGCGACGAGGCCGCCGCCGCCACCGCGCTGCTGCGGGCGCTCGGCCGCACCGAGGCCGAGCTGCCCGAGCGCAGCCCCGGCGCGCCGCGCTTCCCCGGCACCAAGCCCACCTACTGGGAGGTGCCGCAGCGCAACCACTCCTTCACCGGCCGGGTCAAGGTCCTCGACGACCTGCGGGCCCAGCTCGCCGGCGGCACCACGGCGGTGCTGCCCCCGCCGCAGACCCTGTACGGCCTCGGCGGCGTCGGCAAGACCCAGGTGGCGCTGGAGTACGCCCACCGGTACATGTCGCACTACGACCTGGTGTGGTGGATCGACGCCGAGCAGAGCGAGAACGTCGTCTCCGACCTCGCGGACCTCGCCGGGCGGCTCGGACTGCGGGTCGGCGACAACGTCAGCGAGGCCGCCCAGGCCACCCGCGACGCGCTCCGGCAGGGCATCCCGACCCCCAACTGGCTGCTGATCTTCGACAACGCGGACGAGCCCGCCGAGATCCGCCGGTTCTTCCCCGACGGCCCCGGCCACATCCTGGTCACCTCCCGCAACCAGGGCTGGTCCGGGCAGGCCGGCGTGCTCAACGTCGACGTCTTCGACCGCACCGAGTCCGTCGACCACCTCACCCGCCGGGTCCGCGGCCTGGCCCGCGCCGACGCCGACCGGGTCGCCGAGGCGGTCGGCGACCTGCCGCTGGCCGTCGAGGTCGCCGCCGCCTGGCTGGAGACCACCCGCACCCCCGTGGAGACCTACGTCAACCAGCTCAAGGCCGAGGCCACCAAGGTCCTCGCGGCCGGCGAGACCCCGGTCGACTACCCCACCCCCGTCGGCCTCACCTGGAACGTCTCCATCGCCCGGCTGCGCGAGCAGTCCCCCGCCGCGGTCCGGCTGCTCGAACTGTGCGCGTTCTTCGCGCCCGAGCCGATCTCGCTGCGGCAGTTCTTCTTCTCCGAGCAGATGCGGCTCGCCCTCCACCCGTACGACGAGGAACTCACCGACACCTTCCTGCTCGGCAAGGTGCTGCGCGCCGTCAGCCGCTACGCGCTGGCCAAGACCGACGCCGGCTCCGACTCCTTCCAGGTCCACCGGCTGGTCCAGGCCGTCGTCCGCAGCGGCATGAGCGAGAGCGAACGCAACCTCGCCATGCACCAGGTGCACCGCATCCTGGTCAACGCCCGGCCCCCGCGCGGCGACACCGACGACCCCGCCAACTGGCCGACCCTGGAGAAGATCTGGCCCCACCTCACCCCGTCCCGGGCCCAGGACTGCGACGAGCGCGAGGTGCGCGAACTGCTCATCGACCGGGTCCGCTACCTGTGGAAGCGCGTCGACCTCGACCAGGCCCTCCAGCTCGGCCACCAGCTCGACACCGCCTGGACCAGCCGCTCCGAGAACGAACCCGACCCGGTCGAGCAGAAGATCTGGCGCCGGCAGATCCTCAGCCTGCGCCTGCAGATCGCCAACGTGCTGCGCTCCCAGGGCTCCTACGGCGAGTCCCTGGCGCTCAACCAGGCCACCCTGGTCGGCCAGCGCGAACTGCTCGGCGAGCACCACCCGTACACCCTGATGACCGCCAACTCGATGGCCGCCGACCTGCGCTACCTCAACCGCTTCCAGGAGGCGCTCGCCCTCGACCAGGACACCTACGATCAGTTCGTCGAACTCTTCGGCGAGGACGACCCGCGCACCCTCACCGTCGCCAACAACCTCGCCATCGACCACCGCCTGGTCGGCAACAGCCTCGCCGCCCGCGACCTCGACCAGGACACCGTCGAGCGCAACGCCGCCGTCCGCGGCCCGCACCACCCCTACACCCTGGGCACCAAGTCCAACCTGGCCCGCGACCTGCGCGAGATGGGCGACTACAAGGGCTCGGTGGAACTCCTGCGGGAGGTCACCGAGGCCTTCGCCGACCTCCAGCAGTCCGACCTGCCCGAGGAGCTGCGCAACGCCAAGTCGCTGGCCGTCTCGCTGCGCCGGGCCGGCCAGTACACCGAGGCCCGGGAACTCACCGAACGCACCTACGAGCGCTACGTCGACCTGTTCGGCCCCGACTTCGCCGACGCCCTCGCCTGCCGGCTCAACCTCGCCGCCGACCACAGCGCCGCCGGCGACAAGGAGACCGCCCGCGACATCGCCACCGACGCCTACGAGGGCCACCGGCGGCTCTTCGGCGACCAGCACCCCTTCACCTTCGCCTGCGAGAACAACCTCTCCATCTACCTGCGCGGCTCCGGCGACATCGAGGGCGCCATCACCCACGGCCGCACCGCGGCGGCGGGCCTGGCCCGGGTGCTGGGCGACGACCACCCGTTCGTCCTCAACGCCATGATCAACCTCGCCAACGCGCTCGGCGAGAACGGCGAGCACCGGGAGGCGGAGGCGCTCGGCCGCACCGCGTACGAGGGCCTGGTCAACCGCTACGGCGCCACCCACCCCGACGCCCTGGTCTGCCAGGCCAACCTCGCCATCACCCTGCGCGAGGCCGGCCGCCGCAACGAGGCGGAGGCGCTGCGGATGCAGGCGGTCGCCGGGCTGGTCGAGCTCTTCGGCGAGGACCACCCGTCGGTGGTCGCGGCCCGCGGCTGGCAGCGCAGCAACCGCGACCTGGAGCCGCAGCCGCTGTGAGGGCGGGCGGGTGCGGGCGGGGGCGGGCGTCGTCGGGCGTCGGCGGGGGCGCGCGGGTGGCCGCGCGCGCCCGGTGGCGCCCTACGCGTGGGCGGCCCAGCGGATCGCGTCGGTCATCTCCTTGAGCGCGCCGAAGTGGGCGGCACCCGGTTCCAGGTAGAGCTGGGCGCCGGGGATGTGGTCGGCCAGCCAGGAGGAGTGGCCGACCGGGGAGAACCTGTCCTCGGCGCCGTGCCAGAGGCGGACCGGGGCGCGGATGCTCTCCACCGCGAAGCCCCAGTCGGCGATGAAGGCCAGCACGTCGTCGATCCAGCCGTCGGCGCCGTAGCGGAACGCCTGCCGGTAGGTCGAGTGCAGCATCCGGCGGATGCCGATGTCGGCGACCACGGTGCGGTCCGGCGGGGTCAGTTCGGGGACCAGGTTGCGGATCAGCTGGGCCGGGTCGCGGCGGATCACCCGGGACCGGAGCTGGAACTGGCCGGCGATCCGGGGCTGACCCAACTCGGCCTGCCGGTAAGCCTGTTCGTTGGACGGGGTCATGCCCTCGAACCAGTCGAGGCCGTCCGCGTGGCGCGGGGCGAGCGAGACCTGGGTGGCCGCCCGGCGCACCCGGTCGGGCAGCAGCGCGGCGCAGGCGAGCGCGTGCGGGCCGCCGCCGGAGCGGCCGACCACGGCGAAGCGGTCGAGGCCGAGCGCGTCGGCGATGACGGCCACGTCGGTCGCGGCGGCGGCCACCGCGCGGCCGGGCAGCCGGGTGGAGTCCCCGTAGCCGGGCCGGTCGAAGGAGATCAGCCGGACCCGCATCCGGGCCAGGACGGCGCTGCGCGGGGCCGGGCCGACCCGGCTGCCCGGGGTGCCGTGCAGCAGGAACACCGGCCGGCCGGACGGGTCTCCGGACGTCTCGACGGCGAGGACGCCACCGTCCGGGGTCTCGATCCTCCGTGTCGCCACGCGGCGGCCCTCCTGCTCAGCTGGGGATGTCGAGGCTGCGCACCTCGCGGCGCGCCTGCCAGGTGGTGTGCTCCCGGGAGATGGCGTCCTCGGCGTCCCGGGCGAGCCGGGCCCAGGTCTCCTCGGCGTCCGCCGCGTTCAGGTCGGCGGAGGCCAACAGGGCCTCCACCTTGGAGAGTTCGGCCGCGGCCAGGGTGTAGGCGGCGGCCTGCGGACGGTACTGGCGCAGCTGGGCCCAGGCGGAGACCGAGGCGGCGACGGCCGAGATCGCGCCGAGCGCGTCGAAGCCGAACTGGCCGAGCGCGCGCAGCACGGCCAGCAGCAGGCCGAGCGCGGGCAGCACCACGGCGAGCCGGCCGACCCGGCGGGTGGCGTTGCGGCACTGGATCGCCTTGGCCTGGTACCACTGGCGCTGGCTCTGCACCCGCTCGCGCAGGTAGACCTCGCGGCGCACCGGCAGCGGCTGGTCGCGCAGCCGCTCCATGGTGTCGGTGATCTGCGGGTGGCGGGCCGGGGCGCGCCAGGTGCTCAGCTCCTCGGTGACCCCGGGGGAGACCAGTTCGGTGTCGAACTCGCCGAGGATGCCCGAGAGCTGGACGTCGTAGAGGCGCTCGGCGTCGGGCAGCTTGCGCGGCGGCGGCTGGTAGGAGTCGGCGCGCACCGCGTACTTCCACACCAGCGTCTTCACCGACTCGGCGACCGCCCGGCCGTCGTACCAGAGCCGCTGCGGGTTCTGCCGGGCGACGGTGAGGGCGATGAACAGCGCGCCCAGGTAGGCGAGGGCGGCGGCCCAGGCCCAGGCCGGGCCGTCCGCGGAGCCGGCGAAGGCGGCGCCGACCAGCAGGAGCAGCTCCCAGCGGGAGAGCGCCACCGCGCGGGCCTGGCCCTGCAGGGACGCGCCGTCGGCGGCCCAGAAGACGCCCGGGAGCAGCTCCTGCTCCCGCACGAAGCCGATCGAACGCCCCGCACCAGCCGCCATCCCCGCCCCCCGCAGCGCAGTCCCACCGGTCTCGGGAGTCCTTCCCCGTGCCGGGTGAACTTACGCGAACGGCAACGGAGTTGGCCGAATGGGACGGGTCCGCGGGCGGGGTGGCGGGGCGGGGCGGGCGGCGGGCCGGGCGGCGGTGCGGGGCGGGCCGCCCGCCGGGTCACCAGGCGTAGAAGATCCGGTCCGCGTTGTCGGCGATCACCTTGTTGTTCCACTCGGTGCCGCCGTCCACGTTGCCGGAGCGGAACAGCGGCGGGGTGATGCCCCGGTCGGCGAGCTTGGCGATCGCGGCGGCCGTGACCGACTGCATCAGGGCGCTGGTGGTGATGGTGGACACCGAGCCGAACGGGGCGCCCGCGCCGGGGTGGTCGAGTTCGCCGTCGCCGATCCCGATCTTGCTGTCCAGCACCACGTCGCAGTGGTCCTTGAGGTAGGTGCCGGACGGGTGGTTGGAGGTGACCGCGCCGGGATAGGCCAGCGAGGTCACGCCGATCACCTTCAGGCCGCGGTCGCGGGCGTGCTGGGCCAGCTCGACCGGCATCACCTGGCGGCCGGAGAGCGAGATCACGAACAGCAGGTCGCCGCTGCGGGCCGGGGTGAGGTCGAGCGTGGTGGTGGCCAGCCCGGAGACCCGCTCCAGGGCGCTGCCCAGGTGCGCGGGCATCACGTTGACGCCGGTCATCCCGGGCACGTTGAGCAGGTTCATCACCACCAGGCCGCCGGCCCGGTAGACCACGTCCTGGGCGGCCAGCGAGGAGTGCCCGGCGCCGTAGGTGAAGATCCGCCTGCCGTGCTCGACGGCCTCGGCCAGCAGCTCCGCGGCGGCCTCGATGTTCTCCCCCTCCTCGGCGCGGATCCGCTCCAGGTGGGCCACGGCGGCGTCCAGGTACCGGCCGACCAGCTCGCTCATCTCTGCTCCGTCCGAGCTCGGTGGTGGCCCAGTGGTTTGGACCACACTGTGGAGAAAGCTACGGCGTGCACGGTGGCCCGTGCCGGACCCGGCTGTCAACCGGCGCGGAAAGGGGGCGGGCATAGCGGGCGGGCGCAGCCGGTTGTCATTCCCATGCGTCAGAATTGGCGGTGAGGACACCGAAGAACGGAGCCAGGCGCGATGTCAGGGCTGATCGACACCACTGAGATGTACCTCCGCACCATCCTGGAGCTGGAGGAGGAAGGCATCACCCCGATGCGCGCCCGGATCGCCGAGCGGCTGGAGCAGTCCGGCCCGACGGTGAGCCAGACGGTGGGCCGGATGGAGCGGGACGGGCTGCTCCAGGTCGCCGAGGACCGCCACCTCGAACTGACCGGCGAGGGACGCAAGTTGGCCGTCCGGGTGATGCGCAAGCACCGGATCGCCGAGTGCCTGCTGGTCGACGTGATCGGCCTGGAGTGGGAGCAGGTCCACGAGGAGGCCTGCCGCTGGGAGCACGTGATGAGCGAGACGGTCGAGCGCAAGGTGCTCGCCATGCTCGGCCACCCGACCCAGTCCCCGTACGGCAACCCGATCCCGGGCCTGGACGAGCTCGGCGACACCAAGGCCGAGGGCGAGGGCTACGACGCCGGGCTGATGACGCTGGAGACGGTCGCCGTCGCGGACGGCGCGGACGGCGCGGACGTGGTGGTCCGCCGGATCGGCGAGCCGATCCAGACCGACGGCGAGCTGATGCGCACCCTGCGCCGGGCGGGCGTCCGCCCGGGGGCGACGGTGCGGGTCGCCCCGGCCTCCGGCGGCGTGCTGGTCGGCACCGGCGAGAGCGCAGCCGAGCTCGGCAAGGAGATCGCCGCGCACGTGTTCGTCGTCCAGGCGTAGGACGTAGCAGAAGGCGAGAAGGCCGGGCGCGGGTCGCGGCACGGCGCACGGCGGCAGGGCCCGGTGTCCCCACACCGGGCCCTGCGCGTTCCCTCCCGCTCCCCCTGCTCCCCTCCGGTCCCTCCCTGCTCCCCTCCGGTCCCCACCCGTCGCGGGGTGGTCGTGCGCGGCTCCCCGGCCGCGCCCGGCCGTCCCTCTCCCTCCCGCCCCGGTCTCCCTCCCGCTGCCGCATCCGGCTTCCCCGTCCGAACGCCCTCCCGGCAGCCCCCCGCGCTCTCGGCCCGCCCGCTCCTTCCGCTCCGTCCGTTCCGTTCCGTGCCGACGCTGAGGATGATCCCCTCGGCAACCGCGGCCAATCCTTGAGCGATGTCACCCGATCGGTGGGCTTCCCCCGTTGACCTGCGGGTATGACGACCGGTTCCGGAAGATCACGCTCCGGACGGCCGCGACGGACGAACGGCGGGCCCGGCGGTGCACGAACGGCGGGCCCGGCCTCCGGATCGGGAGGCCGGGCCCGCCAGGGCCGCGCGGGGTGTCGCGCGGGCTGCCCCCCACCGGATCGGCCGGGGGCACGCTCGGGAGGTCAGCGCACCGCCGCCGCCGGGCGCTGCGCGGAGCGCGGGGCGCCGGCCTCGCGCCCGCAGGCGTACGCGAGCGGGCTGACCAGCTCCAGCGCGTCCGGCAGCCAGCGGTTCAGCGCGGACGGCGGCCGGGCCCACTGCGCGGACGCGTACCCGCCGACCCGGGACGGCGGGGCCACCACCCAGTCGCCCTCGCCGCGCGCCACCAGGTCGAGGCGGTCCGGGGACCAGCCGATCTGCCGGAGCATGTCCGGCAGCTTGCCGACCACCCCGGGCAGCACCAGGAAGTGCAGCCGCCGCCCGCTGCGCCCCGGCGCGGCCGGCACCGCCACCACCGGGCCCAGTTGCAGCCCCATCCGCTCCATCCGGGCCAGCGCCAGGCAGCCCGCCACCTCCGGCACGTCCAGCACGTCGAACGTCCGGCCGGTGGGCAGCAGGATCGAGGCCGCCGGGTTCTCCGTCCACCACTTCCGGACCACCCCGGGCCCGGCGCTCGCCCGGCCCCGCCAGTCGTCGCCGACGGGGTGCGCGCCGGGGAGCGCGCAGCGCTCCTCGCCGCACGAGCAGCGGGCCGGGCCGTCGCCGTCGCCGTCGAGCAGCCAGGCGCCCGGCGCGACCTCCCAATGCCGGTCCTCGGCGTAGCGGACGGCTTCGATCAGCAGCGGCGGCAGGTTCGGTTCGGGGGCTCCCGGGGTGTTGTCCACGTGCAGCACAACTACCGTCCGTGAGTGCGGGTTACGGCCCGGGGCCGAACGCTTCGAACGGGACGCGCCCTGTCACCCGGGACGGTGATCCTGGTCGGAAACCCTCGGCCGGACAGGGGCGGTAACGGGCGCAGTGGGGGCGCACAGGGGCATTCACCCGGGCGCGTGGGGAGCGGGTACGTCACCGTGGGTATTCCGCATGGTGTTGCACAGTCGTCGCCCTCCGGTCGGGTCCGGACGGCGTTGGGGAGGCGGAAAAATCCCATGGCCGCGAGACCACTCGTCGCACGAGAGCCGAACGAGCGTCTGCAGCAGCTGATCCAGGAGGCGGGCTGCTCCAACGCGGGCCTGGCCCGCCGGGTCAACCTCTGCGGCGCAGAACACGGACTTGACCTTCGCTACGACAAGACCTCCGTCGCCCGCTGGCTGCGCGGGCAACAACCACGCGGGCAGGCGCCCGCGGTGATCGCCGAGGCGCTGGGCCGCAAGCTCGGCCGCGGCGTGACCGTGGACGAGATCGGCATGGCCGACGGCAAGAGCCTCAGCTCCGCCGTCGGCCTCCAGTTCGCGCCCAGCCTGGGCGCCGCGCTGGAGCAGATCTGCGAGCTGTGGCGCAGCGACGTCGGCAAGCGGGACTTCCTGGCCGGGACCACCGTCGCCGCCTCCGCCCTGGTCGAGCCCAGCCGGGACTGGCTGATCACCCCGCCGGACCCGGTGGTCGCCCGCACCGGCGGCACCCGGGTCGGCCTGGCCGACGTCGCGGCGATCCGGGCCACCACCCAGATGCTGGTCGACCTCGACCACCGCTTCGGCAGCGGCCACGTCCGCCCGGTCGTGGTGCACTACCTCAACAGCGTGGTCTCCGGCTTCCTCGGCGGCTCCTACCGGGACGAGACGGGCCGTCAACTCTTCGGCGCGGTCGCCCGGCTGACCGAACTGGCCGGCTACATGGCGGTCGACACCGGCCAGCCCGGCCTCGCCCAGCGGTACTACATCCAGGCGCTGCGCCTCGCCCAGGCCGCCGACGACCGCGGCTACGGCGGCTACGTGCTGGCCGCCTCGATGAGCCACCTCGCGGCGACCCTCGGCAACCCCCGGGAGATCGCCCAACTCGCCCGCGCCGCCCAGGAGGGCGCCCGCACGGTGGCCACCCCGACCGCGATGGCGATGTTCTACGCCGCCGAGGCCCGCGGCCACGCCCTGCTGGGCGACGCGTACGCCTGCGAGAGCGTCGCCGCCAAGGCGCTGGCCGCGATGGAGCGGCGCAACCCCGCCGACGACCCCGACTGGATCGTGCACTTCGACGAGGCGTACCTGGCCGACGAGTTGGCGCACTGCCACCGGGACCTCCAGCAGGGCGAGCGGGCCGAGCACTACGCCCGCACCGCGCTCGAACTGCACCCCGCGCACCGGGTCCGCCGCCGCGCCGTCGACCTGGTCCTGCTCGCCACCGCCCAGCTCCAGCAACGGGACCTGGAACGCGCCTGCGAGACCGGCACCGAGGCGGTCCGGCTGCTCAGCGGGCTGCGCTCCAACCGGGGCGTGGAGTACCTGGACGACTTCCGCACCCGGCTGGAGCCGTACCGCGGCCACCGGGCGGTGCGGGAGTTCCACGCCCGGATGGACGGGGAGGCCGCGTAGGGCCCGCGCTCCGGGCCCGCCCCGGCGGGCCGCGGAACGTGAAGCGATAGCACAGAACAGCAGCCCACGTAGTCACCTGTGCCGGTGAACCGGTACCGTGGCCTCGCAGTTGTGGTCCGCCGTCAGCAATCCGGCGGGGCAACCGAAAGGCCCGGGATCCCGGTGCCGTGCACAGGTGAGGAATCGCGTTGAGCCAGCGCCGCTCGTATCCCAACTCCGGCGAGTTCAATCTGGACGACCTGTTCCGCCCGGAGCCCGCCGCAGACGGCCAGGGCAGTCCGGCGCAGGCCGCCGCGCAGCCCCCGTACGCCCAGCCGCAGCCCCCCGCGCCCCCGCAGGCCCCCGTCCCGCAGCAGCAGTCCGCGCCGCCGCTGGGCCAGAGCGGCAGCCCCGAGTACTGGGGCGCGCCCGGGCAGCAGGCCCAGGCGGCCCCGCAGGCCCCGGCGGGCGACGAGGGCGCCACCCAGTACCTGCCGCCCTACCCGGCCGGCGGTCCGGCCGTCGGCGGCCCCCCGCCGGGCTACCCGCAGCAGCCGCAGCCGGGCTACTCCGACGCGACCTTCGGCGGCCAGGGCGCCCCGCAGCAGCAGGCGTACGCCCCGCAGCCCTCCTACGGCGGGAACGGCGGCTACGGCGCCCCGCAGCCGGCGTACGCCCCGCCGCAGCCCGCCCGGGACGGCGGCCGCCGCAAGCCGAACCCGAAGGTCCTGATCGGCGCGGGCGTGGCCGGCGTCGCGCTGGTCGCGGTGCTGGTCGGCGTGCTGGCCGGCGGCGGGGACGACAAGCCGAAGGACACCGCGAAGAGCGGGGCCCCGGCCGCCCAGAGCGCCGCCCCCAGCGCGAACGGCGGCGACGCCGGGGTCACCCCCGAGGCGAAGGCCCAGGCGCAGGCCATGTCGGACCTGCTCGGCACCGCCAGCTCCAGCCGCACCTCGGTGGTCAACGCGGTCGCCGCGGTCGGCAAGTGCCAGAACCTGCCGGACTCGCAGGCCGCGCTCACCGCGGCCGCGGGGCAGCGGCAGGACCTGCTCACCAAGCTCGGCGCCCTGAAGGTCGACAAGCTGACCGACGGCGCGAAGCTGGTCACCCAGCTCCAGCAGGCCTGGCAGGCGTCCGCCACCGCCGACTCCGAGTACGCGCAGTGGGCGGGCGACCTGACCGGCGGCTGCGACCCGGCCAAGGCCAAGGACAACGACCACCTCCGCAACGGCGACGCGGCGAGCGGCACCGCCACCACGGCGAAGAAGCAGGCCGCGGAGCTGTGGGGCGCGATCGCCGGGAAGACCGGGCTGCCGAACAAGAGCGCCGGCGAGCTCTGAGCCCCCGGCGGGGCCGGAGCACCGGGAAGGGCCGGAGCGGGGGAGTCCCCGGTCCGGCCCTTCCGCGTGTCCCGCCCGCGTGTCCCGCCCGCGTGTCCCGCCCGCGTGTGCCGCCCGGCGCGCTACGCCGGGGGTGTGTCGCCGGTGAGCACCCAGCGGACGTCGGTGAAGCCCTGGTGCTGCTCGGTCAGGCGGCCGTTCTGGACCCGCTGGAAGGTGACCGAGGTGTTCACCAGGCGGGGGGAGTCGGCGCTGGGCAGCATGTCGGCGACGCCCCAGCTGAGCGGCGGGGTGGCGCCGGCGGTGTCGATCGGGTCGCCGCTGTCGAGGACCACCTGGAGTGCCTTGGGGGTGACCGGCCGGCCCGGGCCGATCCGGTCGGCGGCCTGGCGGAGCACCTCGTAGGCGACCCAGGTGGTCTGCACGCCGGGGTCGGCGACGTCGATGGTGGCGCCGTTGCCGTAGCCGCGGACGGTGGCGCGCAGGCCGTCCCAGACGGCGGAGGACTCGGCGGGGAACCAGCTGGTGGCGTACGCGCCGCGCAGCGGGCCGTTGTCGCCGCCGGTGGAGTCGACCACGGACTGCTGGAAGGAGCCGATGACGGAGGCGAGCTGGGTGTTCTTCGGGTTGGCGCGGCGGTACGGGTCGAGCAGGTTGGCGGTGGGCTCGGCGCCGAGCGCGGAGAGCAGGCAGTTGCCGGGCCTGTCGTCGCCGATGGCCCGGCGGGCCTCCTGCGAGTAGTCGTTGGACTTCTCGGGCGCCTTGATGTCGACCACCTTGATCCCGGCCCGCCCGACCGCGCCGCCGAGGTGGTTGACCAGTCCGTCGCCGGCCCGGGTGTCCGGGCGGATCAGCGCGATCTGCTTGCAGCCGGCCTCGACCAGCTGGCGTCCGCTGCCCGCGACCAGGGCGGGCAGGCCGCCGTTGACCGGGTAGGAGAGCGGGCTGCTGAACTCGGGGCCGGAGAGGCCGTAGCCGCCGACGAACGGGATGCCGGCCTGTTCGAGGACCGGCATGAAGGTGCTGCCGTACTGGCTGGCGGAGCCGACCACGGCGACCGCGCGGGCGTCGACGGCCTGTTCGGCGCAGGCGGTGGCGCCGTCGGTGGTGTCGTGCTCGTTGCAGGTCAGGACGCGGACCCGGCGGCCGGCCAGGCCGCCGTGGTCGTTGAGCTCGCGGCCGACGGCCTCGGCGAGCGCGGTCATCCCGGGGCGGTCGGCGGCGCCGGTGTCGGCCGGGGCCCAGGTCATCACGGTGACGTCCTGGCCGGCGGCGTCGGCGGCGGCGGGTCCGCCGCAGGCGGAGGCGGCGAGCAGGGCGGGCAGCAGCGCGGCCGAGGCCGCGAGGGCGGCGGTGGAGCGGCGGCGTCCGCTGACGGCGGGTGGCGGCTGGGGGGTTCCGTTCCGCGTCATGACGCTCTTTCCTCCCTGGACGTGCTGCTGCGGGTGGTCCCGTGCTCCGTTGCGCAGGCTCGGCGGATCAAGGGTGGTGGCCACCGGGCACGTCGGGAGGGACGCGGCGTGAACGGACCGCCAACGCGGGAGTAACACGGAGCGCCCCCGCCCGGCGGCGCACGTGGAGGGGGTGGCGGGGGCCCCGGCGGGGGCGGGTGTGGAGCCGGGCCCGGTCGGGAACGTACGATCGGCTCCCGTGTCCGACAGCATCGATTCTCCGCACCGGTCTGCCCGAAACACTTCTCGAACGGGCGGCCGCTCCAGCACGATGGGCGGCATGCCTCTGAGTGATCTGCCCTGGTGGCGCTGGCGGGCCCGGATCCGCTCGGCGCTGCACATGTTCTCCGACCCGGTCTTCCAGCGGGCGGCCTGGCTGGACGGCTCCGGCGGGTACGGCGACGTCACCGACGCCGTGTACCGGCTGGTCGAGGACACCTGGCTGGACCGCTGGTCGGCGGAGAAGTACGTCGGCTCGATCTTCCGGGACTCCGCCGAGGCGGTCGCGGTGGACGGCGCGGTGCTGCGGGTGCTGCGGATCGTGCACCAGGTCGGCGCGGACGCCCCGGCCGCGGCCTACCTGGGCCACCCGGACTGGCCGGAGGCGGTGCGGGCGGCCCGCGAGGCGCACCACCGGCTGGCTGCCGGCGACGGCGAGGACCCGGACCTGCCGCCCCGCTCGCTGGCGGAGCTCCGGCGGCTGACCGCGCGCGGCTGACCGCCCGGCGCGCTGACGGCGGGCTGACCGGGCGGTCCCGGATGCCGGTCGGCGTCCACGTGCCGGGTCGATCTGTGCCAGGCTGGGCCGTCGCCGTCACCCACCCGAGCCGAGAAACGGGGCCCCGCACGATGGAAGAGACCGCCCGCTCCCAGTACGTCCTGACGCTGTCCTGTCCCGACAAGCAGGGCATCGTGCACGCGGTCTCCAGCTACCTGTTCATGACGGGTTGCAACATCATCGACAGCCAGCAGTTCGGCGACGCGGGCACCGGCCTGTTCTTCATGCGGGTGCACTTCTCCGCCGAGCAGCCGGTGACCGCGGAGAAGCTCCGGGCGAGCTTCGCGGCGATCGGCGCCTCGTTCCGGATGGAGTGGCAGATCCACGCCTCCGCCGAGCGGATGCGGGTGCTGCTGATGGTCTCCAAGTTCGGGCACTGCCTGAACGACCTGCTGTTCCGCACCCGGATCGGCGCGCTGCCGGTGGAGATCGCCGGCGTGGTCTCCAACCACACCGACTTCCGCGAGCTGACCGAGTCCTACGGCATCCCCTTCCACCACATCCCGGTGACCGGGGACACCAAGGCGGCGGCCGAGCAGCGGCTGCTCGACCTGGTCGACGAGGAGCGGGTCGACCTGGTGGTGCTGGCCCGCTACATGCAGGTGCTCTCGGACGACCTGTGCAAGGCGCTGTCCGGACGGGTCATCAACATCCACCACTCCTTCCTGCCGAGCTTCAAGGGCGCCAAGCCCTACCACCAGGCGCACGCCCGGGGCGTGAAGCTGATCGGCGCGACCGCGCACTACGTCACCGCCGACCTGGACGAGGGCCCGATCATCGAGCAGGAGGTCGCCCGGGTCACCCACGACGTCACCCCCGAGCAGCTGGTGGCGCTCGGCCGGGACGTCGAGTGCCAGGCGCTGGCCCGCGCCGTGAAGTGGCACAGCGAGCGCCGGGTGCTGCTGAACGGCACCCGCACGGTGGTGTTCGCCTGACCGCGGACCGCGCCTGACGCCCGATCGGCTCCCCGTCCGCTCCTGCTCGCTCCCGTCCGCTCCCGTCCGCCCCGGCCCGCTCCCGTCCGCCGCGGTCAGCTCCCGCGCGTCCGGCGGCGTTCGAGTGCCGTTGGACATTTGTAGGAAGGGTGGTTCGCACGTGGCGCCCCCCGTGTCGGAGCGCCGTCGGCGGTACGGTCGGGCATGCCCGTGCGGGCGGTGCCGCCGTCCGGTCGTGCGAAGCCCGGCAGGGTGAGCGGGACAGTATGCACCGAGCCGTCCCCCGAACGCTGGAATATGCCCGAAGCTCTTGCTGCGACCCGGTCGCGGAATCATTCTGGGGCGTATTCGTGTCGATGCCATGGGCAGTCCTGGTCGGTGACCTCCGCTCCGAGCGGCCGACCGGAGCGGCGGGATCAAGCGGGCCGAATACCTAGTGCGGGTGGTGGAACGGTGCAGGTACTCCAGGTACAGCTGGCGGTCCAGGCGGACCCGGCGGAGGTGTCGCGGGCCCGGCGGTGGGTCCGCGACCGGCTGCGGGCGGGCGGGATCGACCAGGACTCCCCGGTGGCCGAGACCCTGGTGCTGGTGGTCTCCGAGCTGGTCACCAACGCGGTGGTGCACACCGGCCGCCCGGCGGTGCTCAGGCTGCTGCTGCCGGCCGGCCCGGCCGCCGGGCCGGCCACCGTCCGGGTGGAGGTCGCCGACGCCAGCCGCACCGCCCCCGCGCCGCGGCACGCCGGGCCCGACCAGGAGGCCACCAACGGGCGCGGCCTGGAGCTGGTCGAACTGCTCTGCGAGCGCTGGGGCTGGTACCCGGACGGCTCCGGGAAGCGGGTGTGGTGCGAGATCGGCGGCCCGGACGCGGCGGGCTGCCCGCTGGCCGTCCAGCCGGCCGCCCCGGTGGCCTCGGCGCGCTGAACCGGGCGGCGGGGCGGGGCGATCGGGCAGGGCGGTCAGACGGTGCGCGGTGCCGTGGCGCGCGGTGCCGCAGTGCGCCGGGCGCCCGCCGGGACGGCCCCCGCGCGCCGGTCGCGCGCGGCCCGCGCCCCGGACGATCCCGTCTGAATTTCGGACAACCCATTGACGTGACGTATCCGACTGATCACTCTTGGGTGCGGCGCCCGTTGCGAGGGGACGCCGAGGGAGACCGGGCGGTGCCGACACTCAGGGGGTCGTTGGCCGTCCCCGTCCGGAACCTCGGCGAGATCGGGCCGCCCGGGCGTCACGGCTTCAGGGCCCGGACGCCGACCGGACGGCGGACCGCCGTGCCGTGCTCGGGGTGCGCACGGCGGGCCGTCGTACGGTCACGCGGCGCGCAGACGCCGCATCGTGACCGGAAATCGCTGGAAACCGGCAGTGGTCTACACCAAAACTGTGGGATGTGACCGCACCCGAACTGCACACCGCTCCCACCCCGCAGGTCAGCGCAGCGAGACCGCCCGCCATCTGGTCGGGCAACTTCCGCCTCTACTTCACCGCCCGCTCGGCCGGACTGCTCAGCGACGCGATGCTCCCGGTCGCCGTCTCGGCCGGCCTGATCGCCGCCCACCACTCGACCTCCACGGTCGGCTTCGCGATGGCCTTCCTGCTCGGCCCGTTCGCCGGACTGGTGCTGTTCGGCGGGGTGCTCGCCGACCGGTTCACCGCCCGGCGGCTGATGATCTTCGCCGACCTGCTCAACCTCACCACCCGGATCCTGCTCGCGGTGCTCTTCTTCCGCGGCTTCGACCAGCTCTGGCAGCTCTACCTGCTGCTCGCGCTGGCCGGCACCGCCGCCGCGATGTTCCAGCCCGGCGCCGCCTCCACCGTCCCGCTGGTCTCCACCGACGTGCAGGGCGCCAACGGCGTGCTGCGGATCTCCGAGGCGCTCACCACCCTGGTCGGCCCGCCGCTGGCCGGCCTGCTGGCCGCCGCCTCCACCGGCTGGGTGATGGTGATCGCCGCCGTGATGTACGCGGTCAGCGCCTCCTGCCTGCTCGCCCTGCGGCTGGGCCCCGTCCCGGCCCCGCCGCCCGGCGACAGCCTGTGGCGCAACCTGGTGGGCGGCTGGCACGAGTTCTGGTCCCGCAGCTGGATGTGGGGCGTCATCCTGATCTGGATGGTCTTCACCGTGCTCTCCTGGGGCCCGCTCGGCCCGGTGGTGGCCGGCCAGATCATCGAGCGCGAGGGCGGCACCGTCTACGGCCTGATCAACGGCATGTTCGGCGCGGGCACCGTGATCGGCGGCCTGCTGGCGATCCGGGTCAAGCCGGTCCGCCCGCTCGCGGCCGGCGCGGTCGCCCTGTTCGCCTTCGCCGCCCAGCAGTTCGCGTTCGCGGCCGGCCTGCCCTGGCCGCTGCTCGGCACCGCCCAGCTGGTCTCCGGCATCGGCATCAGCTTCTGGGGCGTCATGTGGGCCACCAGCGTGCAGACCCAGGTCCCCGGAGAGGTGCTCAACCGGATCCACGCGTACGAGGTGGCGGGCTCCGTCTGCATGTTCCCGCTCGGCTCCGCGCTGGCCGGCCCGGCCGTCAACGCCCTCGGCGCGACCCGGGTGTACCTGATCGGCGGCGTCGTCACCCTGGCCGTCGCCTCGACGCTGCTGCTCAGCCCGCCGATCCGCAACCTGCGCCGGGTCCCCGACGGCGGGGCGGTGGCCGGCGGGCACTGAACCGCCCCCGGCTGTCAGGAATTCGGGCATTCGTGGCAGCCGGACCCGTCGTCGCGGCGGGGCCGGACCGGGAGACTCGGACGGGTGAAGGAACTGGAACTCAGCACCGACCCGGCCCCCGAACCGGACGCAGGCCCCGCCCCCGCCGCGGGCCCCGAACCGGACGCGGGCCCCGCCCCCGCCGCGGGCCCCGAACCGTCCCGCCGCACCCCCCGCGTCCACTACGGCTGGATCGTGGTCGCCGTCTCGCTGGTCGTGCTGATCGGCTCGGCCGGGTTCCGCTCCACGCCCAGCCTGATGATGGACGCCCTGCACGACGAGTTCGGCTGGTCCCGCGCCACCATCTCCAGCGCGGTCTCCGTCAACCTCGCCCTCTACGGCCTCACCGCGCCGTTCGCCGCCGCCCTGATGGACCGCTTCGGCGTCCGCCTGGTGGTGGTCTGCGCGCTGCTCACCATCGCCACCGGCGCCGGACTCACCATGCTGATGACCCACCCCTGGCAGCTGGTCCTGTGCTGGGGCGTGCTGGTCGGGCTCGGCAGCGGCTCGATGGCCGGGGCCTTCGCCACCACCATCTCCGGACGCTGGTTCGAGGCCCGGCAGGGCCTGGTCACCGGCGTCCTCACCGCCGCCGGCGCGGCCGGGAACCTGGTCTTCATGCCGCTGCTCGCCGCGCTCGTCGAGCACCAGGGCTGGCGCACCGCGGTCGTGGTGGTCTCGCTGTGCGCCACCGCGGTGGCCGTCCCCGTGCTGCTGCTGATGCGCGAACGGCCCTCGGACGTCGGCCAGTTGCCCTACGGCGCGACGACCGCCCCGCCGCCCCCGGCCGTCGACGGCTCGGCGGTCGCCCGCTCGCTGCGGGTGCTGCGGCTGGCCGCCCGCGCCCGGGCGTTCTGGCTGCTCGCCGGGTCGTTCGCGATCTGCGGCGCCACCACCGTCGGCCTGGTCGGCACCCACTTCATCCCGGCCGCCCACGACCACGGCATGCCCGTCACCACCGGCGCCTCGCTGCTCGCCCTGATCGGCGTCTTCGACATCGCCGGGACGGTCGCCAGCGGCTGGTTCACCGACCGCTTCGACTCCACCCGGCTGCTGATCACCTACTACGCGCTGCGCGGGCTCTCGCTGGCCTTCCTGCCCGCCCTGTTCGGGCAGAGCCTGCGCCCGCCGATCCTGGCCTTCGTGGTCTTCTACGGCCTCGACTGGGTCGCCACCGTCCCGCCCACCGTCGCCCTCTGCCGCCGCCACTTCGGCGCGGACGCCCCGATCGTCTTCGGCTGGGTGCTGGCCGCCCACCAGGTCGGCGCCGCGGTCGTCGCGGGCCTGGCCGGACTGGCCCGGGACAGCTTCGGCGACTACGACGTCACCTGGTACGCGGCGGGCGGCCTGTGCGCGGTGGCGGTCGGCTGCTGCCTCGCGCTGCGGGGCCCCGGCCGGGCCGCCGCCGCGGGTGCCTAGGCTGGCCGCATGAGCCTGCGATTCGTGCTGGACCCCGAACCGACGCCCGCGCTGCGGGAGGAGATCACCGCGCTGTGGACGGAGGTCTCCAACGCCGGCGGCGCGGTGGGCTTCGTGCCCCCGGTCGAGGCCGCGCAGGTCCGCCCGGTCGCGGAGCGGCAGTTCGGGGCGCTGGACGCGGACCGGCTGCTGGTCGGGTACGAGCCGGGCGGCCGGGTCGCGGCGGTGCTGTTCTTCGCGGACATGCGCTTCGACCTGATGGACCACTGGCGGATGCTGAAGCGGGTCATGGTGCACCCGGAGTTCCAGGGGCGCGGCTACGGCGCGCAGCTGCTGGCGGAGGCGGAGCGGGTGGCCCGGGCGTGGGGCCTGGCCGGGCTGCGGCTGACCCTGCGCGGCGGGCACGGGCTGGAGGAGTTCTACGGGCGCGGCGGGTACGTCGAGGTGGGCCGGGTGCCGGGGGCGATCCGGGTCGCCCCCGGCGACGACCGGGACGACGTGACGATGTGGCTCGACCTGCGCACCTGAGCGGTGTGAGGTCGTGCTTCACTGGGAGGGCCATGACTCCCGCGCGCTCGGCGGCGCGACCCGGCAGCGAAGGACGAACCCGGTGAGCAGCAAGAACCACGCCACGCTCCGCTACACCTCCCTGCGGGCGAGCATCTTCCTGGCCTGCCTGCTGGTCGCGCTGATCCTGGGCCACTTCAAGGTGATCCCGGTGGTCGGGGCGATGGGCGTGCTGCTGCTGTTCGTGCTGGCCGCGGTCGCCTCCTCGGCGATCAGCTACGTGGTGCTGAGCAAGCAGCGCGACGAGATGTCCGCGCAGATCGCGGAGCGGATCGAGGCGCGCAAGTCCCGGGCGGCGGTGCGGGACTCCGCGGAGGACGCGGCGGACGACGCGGCCCGGGCGGCCGCGTCCGGGCAGGCGCAGGCCGGCTGACCGCGTTGGCGGGCGGCCCGGGCGGCGAGGGCTCGCGGCGGCGCCCGACCGGCCGGGACGTGGCCCGGCTGGCGGGGGTCTCGCAGGCGACCGTCTCGCTGGTGTTCTCCGGCAGCGCCGGGCAGCGGGTCTCGGCGGCGACCAGCGCGCGCATCCACGCCGCGGCCCGGGAGCTGGGCTACCGCCCGCAGGCCGCCGGCCGCCAACTGCGGCTGGGGCGCAGCGGGATGGTGCTGCTGGCGGTGCCGAACCTGCTGGGGCCGTTCTTCGGCCGGGTGCTGACCGGCGTGCACGAGGAGGCGGCCCGGCACGGCCTGGCGGTGGTGGTCTCCAGCGGCTGGGACGCGGCGACGCTGGCCGAGGCGGCCGCGGCCGGGCGGTTCGACGGGCTGCTGGTGTGCTCGCCGGACGACGGGCAGCTGGGCCCGCTGCCCGCGGACACCGCGGCGGTCTTCCTGGACGCCGACCCGGCCGCCCACCCGGGCCGGCCGACGCTGGAGCTGGACCTGGCGGCGGGCATGCGGGCGGCGGTCGACCACCTGGCGGGGCTGGGCCACCGGCGGATCGGCTACCTGCGCTCGGTGCACTCGGCGTACACCTTCCGGGTCCGGCAGGCGGCGTTCGCGGCGGCCTCGGCGCACCTGGAGGTGCGGGAGCTGGCGGTGAGCCTGAACGAGGGCAGCCGGGAGGCGGCCCGGGCGGCCCGGGAGCTGCTGGACGGGCCGGGGCGGCCGCGCGCGGTGGTCTGCGACGACGACGTGGTGGCGTCCGGGCTGTACCGGGCGGCGGCGGAGCTGGGGCTGCGCGTCCCGGACGACCTGTCGGTGGTCGGCATGGACAACATCCCGGTGGCGGAGCTGCTCAGCCCGCCGCTGACCACGGTCGACCTGCCGGGCGAGCAACTGGGCCGGGCCGGGCTGGCCGCCCTGACGGCCCTGCTGGACGGCGAACTGCCGCCGCCCGTGCAGCCGTTGGCGACCACGCTGGTGGTGCGCGGCTCCACCGCGGCGGCCTGAGCGAGCGGCCCGGCGGCCTGAGCGAGGGGGCGGGAGGACGGCCGGGCCGGGCGGCTACTGCTCGCCGAGGATCATCCACTTCTCCGGCACCGACACCGGCGCGAAGCCGACCTTGGCGTACACCTCGTGCGCGTCCCGGGTGGCGAGCATCAGGCGGCGCAGGCCGCGGTCGGCGAGCTCGTCGCGGACGGCGGCGGCCAGCGCGGTGCCCAGGCCCCTGCCGCGGGCCCGCGGGTCGATGTACACGTCGCACAGCCAGGCGAAGGTGGCGTGGTCGGTGACCACCCGGGCGTAGCCGACCTGGGTGCCCGAAGCGTCCTCGTAGAGGCCGAAGTTGAGCGAGTTCTCGATGGCCCGCTCCTGCTTCTCGCGGGGGCGGCCGAGCGCCCAGTAGGCGTCCTCGGAGAGCCAGCGGTGCACGGCCTCCCGGTCGAGGCGGGCGGGGTCGGTGGAGAGGCTGTGGCCGGCGGGCAGGTCGAAACTCGTCATGGGGCGCATCCAAGCAGGGCCGGGGCGGCGCGGGCGAGCGGTTTGCGGCGGCCCGGCCGGGGCGGGCGGAGCGGCTGGGGGCGGGTCGGGGGCGGGGTCGGCCCGGGTCAGGTCAGGGCGGGGACGGGGGCCGGAGCGGCGGGGCGCAGCCGGGTGCGGGCGGCGAGCAGCAGCAGGCCGCCGAGGGTGATGCCGCCCGCGGAGCACAGGGCGACGGCGTGCAGGGAGGTGTCGACCAGGGCGCCGGAGACCGCGTAGCCGGCCGCGTTGCCGGTGGCGAACAGGGTGACCAGCCAGGCGAACGCCTCGGTGACGGTGCCGGTGGGGGCGAGTTCGGCGACCAGCACGAAGGCGGCGGCCAGCAGCGGGGCCAGGCCCAGGCCGGAGACGAAGGCCAGCGCGGCCATCGGCCACGGGCCGGGCAGGAGCAGCAGCGGCAGGTAGCAGGCGGCCATGCCGAGGGCGAGCACCCAGGTGCGGGTCGCGGTGTCGGCCTTCCAGCGGGCGCCGCCGTAGGCCAGCGCGCCGAGCAGCCCGGCCAGGGCGGCCAGCGCGAGCAGGGTGCCCGCGCCGCCGGGCAGGCCGCCGGGGTGCTGTTCGGCGTACGCGATGAACAGCACGTTCTGCGCGCCGACCGCCCAGCCGGCGCCGGCCAGGCCGAGCAGCAGCAGGACCAGGCCGGGGGAGCGCAGCGGCCCGAGCAGCCCGGCGGAGGCTTCGCGCGGCGGGGCCTGCCAGGCCCGGGCGGGGGCGGAGCCGGCCACCACCAGGGCGCCGAGCAGGCCGAGCACGGCGGCGGTCCAGAGCGCGGCGGTGGGGGAGAGGGCGCCGGCGATCCCGGCCACGGCGAGCGGCCCGGCGACGTACAGCACCTGCTGGGAGGCGGAGTCGAAGGCGTAGGCGGTGTCGAGCTGTTCGGGGGCGACGACGTCCGGCCAGAGCGAGCGCAGGCAGGGTTCGAGCGGGGGCATGCAGAGCCCGGCGACCGCCGCGCCGAGCGGGGCGGCGAGGGCGGAGCCGGGGGCGAGGGCGAGCAGCGCGTAGCCGGTGCCGGCCAGGACGGCGGAGACGAGCAGGACGCGGGGCTGCCCGGTGAGGTCGACGATCCGACCGAGGACGGGCCCGCCGACGGCGGCGGCGATCGCGTACGCGGCGGTGGCCAGGCCGATCCGGCTGTACGGGGTGCCGGCCTCGCGCAGGGCGAGCGCGATGACCAGGGCGGTCATGCCGGCGGGGAGCCGGCCGAGCAGGGTGCCGAGCAGCAGCCGGGTGACGTGCGGGGCGCGGAGCAGAGCGGCGTAGCCCATGGGTGTCCTTCCGGCGGCGGGGCGTCGCCTCAAGTTATACGTATAACCGGAAGAGCGTCAAAGCTGCCGGCCGGGCTGACGGCCTGTCAGGTAAGGGTGGTTCGAGAACGACCTCAAACAAGTACTTTGAACATCTCAAAGGTTTGTTGCTAATGTGCCGGTCATGACCACCGCAGACGCCGCGCACCAGGCCGGGACGAGCACCCCGCTCGTGCCGCGCTGCCCGCGTCTGCCCGGTGCCGTGGACGGCCCGCGCCGCTGTCGCTGCGGCGGCTGTATGCGGGCGGCACGCCGCTCCTGACGCGCCCGACAGCTCAGCTGTCGGCCACCGGGTCTCCCCGCCCGGCCCCCGCGTCCGCCGTGCCGCCGCCTCCGCCCCCCACCCCGCCCCACTTCCCCCCGGAGTCGCAGACCCATGTCCACCGCGCCCGCGCCCGAGCCCACCCTGCTGGGACGCCTCCGCCGCACCCCCTTCTGGGTCCAGATCGTCAGCGGCCTCGTCCTCGGCCTGCTGCTCGGCTGGATCGCCCGCGCCGGCGACGTCAGCTGGCTGACCACCACCCTGGACACCATCGGCAAGACCTTCGTCCAGCTGCTCAAGCTGGCCGTCCCGCCGCTGGTCTTCACCGCGATCATCGTCTCGGTCGCCAACCTGCGGAACGTCACCAACGCGGCCCGCCTCGCCGCCCGCACCCTGTTCTGGTTCCTCGCCACCTCGCTGATCGCGGTCGCCGTCGGCCTCGGCCTCGGCCTGCTCACCGACCCCGGCAAGGGCGCGAACCTCTCCACCCAGGGCCTCAAGGGCGTGGAGAAGGGCGGCACCTGGATCGACTTCCTGACCGGCATCATCCCGACCAACATCGCCGACGCCTTCCTGAAGGTGAACGTCCTCCAGATCGTCTTCCTCGGCGTGGTCGTCGGCGCGGCCGTCCTCAAGCTCGGCGACAAGGCCGAGCCGGTCCGCAAGATCTCCGAGTCCGTCCTCGAACTCGTCCAGACCGCCCTGTGGTGGGTCATCCGGCTCGCTCCGCTCGGCACCCTCGGCCTGATCGGCAAGTCCGTCGCCGTCTACGGCTGGGACCTGCTCAAGCCCTTCTCCACCCTCACCATCGACGTCTACGTCGGCTGCGCGATCGTCCTGTTCGGCGTCTACTCGCTGCTGCTGCGCTTCGTCGGCGGCCTCAACCCGCTGAACTTCTTCAAGGGCGCCTGGCCCGCGATCCAGCTGGCCTTCGTCTCCCGCTCCTCGGTCGGCACCCTGCCGGTCACCCGCCGGGTCACCGAGCGCCTCGGCGTCCCGTCCGAGTACGCCTCCTTCGCGGTGCCGTTCGGCGCCACCACCAAGATGGACGGCTGCGCCGCGATCTACCCGTCGCTCGCCGCGATCTTCGTCGCCCAGGTGTACGGCATCGACCTCGGCATCAAGGACTACCTGCTGATCGCCTTCGTCTCGGTGATCGGCTCCGCGGCCACCGCCGGCCTCACCGGCGCGATCGTGATGCTCACCCTGACCCTCTCCACCCTGGGCCTCCCGCTGGAGGGCGTCGGCCTGCTGCTGGCGATCGACCCGATCCTCGACATGATGCGCACCGCCACCAACGTGGCCGGTCAGGTCGTCGTCCCGATCCTGGTCTCCGCCCGCGAGAAGACGCTCGACCTCGCCGCCTACAACACCCCCACCGGCGACCTGCTCGCCGCCGACCGCCCGGCCACCGTCCCGGCCCGGACCGTCGACGAGCCCGTCGCCGCCTGACCCGCGAACGCCCCGCGCACACGGAAGGCCCGCACCCCCTCGGGGTGCGGGCCTTCGCCCATTGGAGTGAGACCGCTTTGGGCGGGTCGGGGCGGTCGGTAGCGCGGGGGCGACGAAGGAGGGGCGATGAGCGCTCCGCCCAGCGAGCGGTCGCACGACGTCGCCGATCCGGAACGGGCCTTGAAGTACGCGATCCAGCACCACGCGGGCGACCTCGACCTGCCAGGGTCCAGCAACTGGTACATCCCCGATGTCGCGGTCGTTCCGCGCGCGCTGGCCAAGGGCGGCGGCGCGCTGCTGCCCGATCGGACGCTGCTCGTGGTCGAGGTGACGTCGGACTCGCACGGCGACACCGACCGGGTGGTGAAGCGGCGCCGGTACGCCGAGTACGGGGCGCCGCTCCACCTGCTGATCGACCGTCGGGACCGGGCGTGCACGCTGTTCTCGGAGCCGGGCGCGCTCGGGTACACCCGGGCGGTGGGGCCGCTGCCGTTCGGGGAGCCGGTCGAACTGCCGGAGCCGTTCGGGCTGCGGGTGGACACGTCCGGCTCCTGAGTGCCCACGCCGTCAGCGGCGGGCGTGGCGGATCTTGAGGCGGCCGAAGCCCGGGGTGCCGGTGATGCGCACGGTGGGGCCGGGGGTGGCGGCGGGGGTGCGCGGGGGGCGGTAGCGGACGGTCTTCCAGGCGTGCTGGAGGCCGTCGAGGTCGACGGTGGCGTCGTGCGGGACGGTGATGGTGGCGCGGCCGAAGCCGAGGCCGAGCCTGATGTCGACGACCGGGTGCTCGATCACCGCGGCGCTCAGGTCGAGGTGGACCTTGGCGAAGGCGGAGGTCACGGTCAGGGTGCGGGGCACCCGCCAGGGGCCGCGGCGGACGAGGCGGCCGTTCATGGCGCTCAGCGTGACGGCGGTGCCGGGAGCCTCGGCGGGCAGGTCGTGCAGGACGGCGTCGAGGTCGGCGCGGACGGTGGCGGTGAGGGCCGCGTGGATCCGCTGGTCGAGCTCCTCCTGGGTGATCCGCTCCTCGGCGTAGGCGAGTTGGAGGCGGTCGACGGCGGCCTCGCGGTCGGCGGCGGCGACCCGGGTCTGCGGCTGGTCCGGGAGGGAGGAGGTCACCCGGGCAGCGTAGTGGGAGTGCGGTGGGGACGGCTGGTTCCTGGACGAGTGTCCGGATATCCTGGACACCTGTCCAGGAGAGGGGAGTGGCCATGGAGGTCGCGGCGGCGGTGCTGGTGGGGGCGGTGGCCCTGTTGCACGGGTACATCCTGGTGCTGGAGATGTTCCTGTGGGAGCGGGCGCCGGGGCGGTCGCTGTCCGGGTTCGACCCGGAACTGGCCCGGCGGACGGCCCCGTTGGCGGCCAACCAGGGCCTGTACAACGGGTTCCTGGCGGCCGGCCTGGTCTGGGGCCTGCTGGCGGACGACCCGACCGGCTTCCGGGTGCGGGTCTTCTTCCTGGTCTGCGTGGTGGTGGCGGGCGGGTACGGCGGCCTGACGGCCAACCGGCGGATCCTGCTGGCCCAGGCCCTGCCGGGCGCGGTGGCGCTGGCCGCGGTGCTGGTGGCGGGGTGAGCGCGCAGGGCGACCCGCGGGCGGAACGGACCAGGGCGAAGCTGCGGGCCGCGCTGCTGGCGGAGTGCGCGGACCGCCCGCTGGCGGAGCTGGCGGTGGCGGCGGTGGCCCGCCGGGCGGGGGTCGGCCGGGCGACGTTCTACCTGCACTACCCCGACCTGTCGGCGCTGGCCGTGGACGCCTGCGCGGGAGTGGTCCGGGACGCGGTGGACGCGCTGCACGCCTGGCGGGGCGTCGCGGACCCGGCGGCCCCGCCGTCCGCGCTGGTGGAGTTCTTCGACCGGGCGGACACCCACCGCGGCCTCTACCGGGAACTGCTGGCCCCGGGCGGCGGCGGCCCGCTCGGCCCGGTGCTCCACCACGAACTGCGGGAACGCAGCCGGACGGAACGGGAGTTGGCCGGCGCACCGGACGCCCCACTGGTCGCCGCCGCGGTGGCGGGCACCTTCACCGGCGTGCTGGCGGACTGGCTGCACGGCCTGGTCGCCGAACCCCCGGCCACCGTCGCGGGGCGGGTGTGGCGGCTGCTGATCGGCCTGCACCGCACACCGCTGGGGTGACGGCGGCGTCGTCGTGCGGCGGGTGGGGACGGAGTAGGCGAGGAGGCGGGTGGGAGGCGGCGGTCGGCGGGATGGGGGAGCCCGGCGGGCCGGGCGGGTCCTGGGGCTCGGCGGGGACGGCGAGCGGGTGCCGGTGGCGGCGTCCGATGCCGCTGCCGGTCCGGCTCGTGGCGGCGTCGTGCGGCTGGCCGGGCGGGGACGGCGAAGGGGTGCCGATTCCGCTGCCGGCCCGGCGCGCGGCAGCGTCGCAGGGCGGGCAGGGCAGGGACGGCGGGCTGGTGCCGGTGGCGGCGTCCGATGCCGTCGTCGGCCTGGCTCGTGCCGTCGGCTCGGCTCTCGTTGTCGGCCCGGCCCGGCCCGTGGCGGCGTCGCACGGCGGGCCGGGCGGCGTCAGGTCTGGCGGGACCAGCGTTGGGCGAGCACGGTGCAGACCATGAGCTGGAGCTGGTGGAAGAGCATCAGCGGGAGCACGGTCAGCCCGACCGCGGAGGCCGGGAACAGGATGGTGGCCAGAGGGAGGCCGTTGGCCAGGGACTTCTTGGAGCCGCAGAACTGGATGGTGATGCCGTCCGGGCGGGAGAAGCCGAGGCGGCGGGAGGCCAGGCGGGTGAAGGCGAGGACGGTGAGGAGGAGGGCCAGGGAGATCGCGGCCAGCCAGAGCAGCTGTCCGGCGGTGACCCGGCTCCAGATGCCCTCGCGGACGCCCTCGCTGAAGGCGCTGTAGACGATCAGCAGGATCGAGCCGCGGTCCACCACCGTGGTGACCAGCCGGTGCCGGGCGATCCACGGGCCGACCCGGCGGCGCAGCAGTTGGCCGAGGGCGAACGGGACGAGCAGTTGCAGGACGATGTCGAGCACCTGGCCGCCGTCCACGGTGACGCCGGAGCCGCCGGTGAGCAGCCAGGTGGCCAGCAGCGGGGTGAGCACGATGCCGAGCAGGCTGGAGAAGGTGGCGGCGCAGATCGCGGCCGCGACGTTGCCGCCGGCGACCGAGGTGAACGCGATCGAGGACTGCACGGTGGACGGCAGCAGGGTGAGGAAGAGCACGCCGGTGAACAGCTGCGGCGGCAGCACCGCGTCCGGCAGCAGCCGGGTGGCCTCGCCGAGCAGCGGGAACAGCACGAAGGTGCAGCCGAGGATCAGCAGGTGCAGCCGCCAGTGCCGGGCTCCGGCCAGGGCCTCCTGCGGGGAGAGCCGGGCGCCGTACAGGAAGAACAGCAGGGCGACGGCGAGCGAGACCCCGTGGGTGACGGCGGTGGCGGCGGCGCCGCGGGCGGGCAGCAGGGTGGCCAGCAGGACGGTGCCGAGCAGCAGCAGGAGGTAGGTGTCGATGCCGATCCGGCCGAGTGAGCGGTCGAGGGCGCGGCGGGCGGATCGGAGGCGGTGCATGCACCGATGATCCCCCGGCGGCGGTCGGCGGCTCCGGGCGGGTCCGCTCCGGGCGGGGGCCGAAACGGGCGGGGCCGGGTCCGGGCGGGGGGCCGAAACGGGCGGGGCCGGGTCCGGGCGGGGGGCCGAAACGGGCACGGGGGAGAAATTCGGGCGGAATGGGGAAATGCGGGGGAAGGGGGAAAAGGCAGGAGGCCCGCCGGCAGCGGGCCTCCTTGGGAACTACTACTCGTACGGACCCGAGGGGCCGTGAGCGATCAATTGGGAGATCCCGTCTCAGACGGGGGTGACGTTCTCCGCCTGCGGGCCCTTGGGGCCCTGGGTGACGTCGAAGTTGACCGCCTGGTTCTCCTCCAGCGAGCGGAAACCGCTCGCGTTGATGGCGGAGTAGTGGACGAAGACGTCGGGGCCGCCGCCCTCCTGGGCGATGAAGCCGAAGCCCTTCTCGGCGTTGAACCACTTGACGGTTCCGGTCGCCATACCGTTCTCCTTGCGAGGGACGTTGTGGACACCACACCTTGTGGCGCCCGGGTCCGCTGCGCTGATCGCCCTGCCTCCGGACGAGTCCGGAGTTTTTCGCACAGTGCTTCAATCAAACTCAATTGATGCCTGATACTGCTGAAAAATTACAAAAAGCCTGCGGTTACATGCTCCGCAGGCTCCAAGTACTGCAAGGGGAATCAAACTGCAACTGAGGGGAACGGTAGCACGCGGTGGCTGCCCCGACCAGGGGTGAACAGCGGTGTCGGACGGTGTGTCGGACACCGGGTGCGAACCGTCCCAATCAGCGGGCATACCCTGCCGGGAGGGCACCAACCGCAAGGGAGCACACGGTGAGCAGTAGGGATGCCGAACGGCCGGAGACCGCGGTCAGGCCGCGGGTCGGGCATATCCAGTTCCTCAACTGTCTTCCCCTCTACTGGGGTCTCGCGCGCACGGGCAACCTGCTCGATCTCGACCTGAGCAAGGACACCCCGGAGAAGCTGAGCGACCGGCTGGTGGCCGGCGCCCTCGACATCGGCCCGATCACCTGCGTGGAGTACCTGCGCAACGCCGACCGGCTGGTGGTGCTGCCGGACATCGCGGTGGGCAGCGACGGCCCGGTGATGTCCTGCGTGATCGTCAGCAAGGTCCCGCTGGCCGAGCTGGACGGCCGCCGGGTCGCGCTCGGCTCCACCAGCCGCACCTCGGTGCGGCTGGCCCGGCTGCTGCTGGAGGAGCGCGAGGGGGTGCGCCCCGAGTACTTCTCCTGCCCGCCCGACCTGGACGCGATGCTGGCCGACGCCGACGCCGCCGTCCTGATCGGCGACCCCGCGCTGCGCGCCTCGCTGGAGCAGGCCCCCCGGCAGGGGCTGGCCGTGCACGACCTCGGCGCGATGTGGAAGGAGTGGACCGGCCTGCCGTTCGTCTTCGCGGTCTGGGCCGCCCGCCGCGAGTACGCCGAGCGGCACCCCGCGCTGACCGCCGCCGTCCACCGGGCCTTCCTGGAGTCCCGCGACCTCTCACTGGCCGAGGCCGGCAAGGTCGCCGAGCAGGCCGCCCGCTGGGAGGAGTTCGACGCCCCGCTGCTGGAGACCTACTTCTCCGAGGCGCTCGACTTCTCGCTCGGCGAGCGCCAGCTGGCCGGCATCGCCGAGTTCGCCCGCCGGGTCGCCGCCGACAGCGGCTTCGCCCCCGACGTGCCGATCCGGCTGCTGGAGGCCGCGCCCGCGGTGGCCTGAGCCGCGCCCGGGCGGTCCGGCGTCCGCGGCCCGAGCCGCGGCCGGGCGGTTCGGCGTTCCCGGCCGGCGGCCGTCCTGGGATGATCGGACGGCCGGGCCGGGCGCCGCCCCGGCGGCGTGAGGGGGACGGGCATGGAACTGCTGACGGCGGACGACCCGACGGCGATCGGCGACTACCGGCTGCTGCGCCGGCTCGGCGCCGGCGGCATGGGCCGGGTCTACCTGGGCCGGACCGCGGGCGGGCGGACCGTCGCGGTCAAGGTGGTGCGCCCCGAACTGGCCGACGACCCCGAGTTCCGGGCCAGGTTCCGCCAGGAGGTCTCCGCCGCCCGCCGGGTCGGCGGGCGCTGGACCGCCCCGGTGCTGGACGCCGACACCGAGGGCCCCCGCCCCTGGCTCGCCACCGGCTACGTGGCCGGCCCCGCGCTCGGCGAGGCCGTCCGCACGGCCGGCCCGCTCCCCGTCCCCTCGGTGCACGCGCTCGGCGTCCGGCTCGCCGAGGCCCTGGAGCAGGTGCACGCCCTCGGCCTGGTGCACCGGGACGTCAAGCCGTCCAACGTGCTGCTCACCCTGGACGGGCCCCGGCTGATCGACTTCGGGGTGACCCGCGCGCTGGACGCCGCCTCCGCCGTCACCCACAGCGGCTACGTGGTCGGCTCGCCCGGCTTCATGTCGCCCGAACAGGCCGCCGGCGCAATCACCGGACCGCCCGCCGACGTCTTCTCGCTCGGCGCCCTGCTGGCCTTCGCCGCCACCGGCACCGCCCCGTTCGGCGAGGGCGTCAGCGCCGCCGTCCTGCTCTACCGGGTGCTCCACGAGGAGCCGGAACTCGGCGGCCTGGGCGGCGAGTTGCGCGCGGTCGTGACCGCCTGCCTGGCCAAGGACCCGGCGCTGCGCCCCACCCCCGCCGCGCTGCGGGCCCGGCTCGCCCCCGCCGCCGCGGACGGCCCCGAGGGCTGGCTGCCCGGCCCGCTGGCCGCCGCGGTCGGCCGGGCCGCGGTCGAACTCCTCGACCTGGAGGGCGACAGCGGCCCGACCGGCGCGGTGGCCGTCGACCGGATGCCCACCGTGCTCGACGGCGGACGGCGCCCGACCGGACCGGCCCCGGAACCCGGGCGGGACCGGACGCGGGACCGGGGCCCGGCGGAGGAACGTACGCGGCGCCGGGCGCGGTGGGCGGTGCCGGTGGCGGTCGCGGTGCTGGCCGCCGCGGCCTACGGCGGGCTGGCCGCCGGCGGCCACCTGCCCTGGTCGTCGGCCGACCCCGGCGGCAGCCCCTCGCCGGGGCAGGACGCCGCCACCGGGACGGCGGGTGGCGGCGGCACTCCCGGCACGGGCGGCGGCGGGACGCCCCGGGCCGGCACGGGCCCGAGCGGCAGCGGCACGGCGGGCCCGAGCACCGCCGCGAGCACGAGCACGAGCACGAGCACGAGCGCGGACGCGAGCGCGAGCGGGACGGGGTCGCCGGCCCCGGGCGGCGGCGCGGCGCTGCCCGGCGCGTTCCTCGGCACCTTCAAGGGCACCATCACCACCAAGATCGTCCCGCTGCCGTCCACCTTCACCGTGACCTTCACCGCGGGTCGGGTCGGCGAGGACGTCGGGCGCACCGGCAACGCCTCCGCGTTCGACAGCACCGTCTGCCGGGGCGTGCTCACCCTGCTCTCCGCCACCGACCGCGAGGTGCTGCTCCAGGAGCGCCCGGACGGCAACGACAGCGCCTGCACCGGCGTGCCCGAGAAGCAGCGCTACACCCTGCTCGACGGCGGCGGGCTGCACCTGGCGGTCAGCGGGGCGCAGCTCGGCACCGATCCGGAGGGCGACCTGGCCAAGCAGTGACGGGCCCGCGGCGGCGCGGGAAGAGGGCTGCGGCGGCGGCGAAATGCGCTGGCGTAGGCTGGGCGGGTCCGCCCCTCAGACGCAGAAAGCAGGCCCGCCAGGTGTCCGAGCAGAACCTTTCCGCCACCCAGTTGCAGGCCGTGCTGGACCGAGCGGCCGAGGGCGGCCGGATCACCGCCGAGGAGGCGCTGGAGCTGTACCGCTCGGCCCCGCTGCACGCGCTCGGCACGGCGGCCGACGCGGTGCGCCGGCGGCGGTACGCGGGCGTCGAGCACATCGCCACGTACATCATCGAGCGGAACATCAACTACACCAACGTCTGCGTGACGGCGTGCAAGTTCTGCGCGTTCTACGTGCCGCCGAAGAGCGACAAGGGCTGGTCGCGGGACCTGGACGAGATCCTGCGCCGCTGCGCGGAGACGGTCGAGCTCGGCGGCACCCAGATCATGTTCCAGGGCGGGCACCACCCCGACTACGGCGTCGAGTACTACGAGCGGAACTTCGCCGCGATCAAGGCGGCCTTCCCGCAGCTGGTGATCCACTCGCTGGGCGCCTCCGAGGTCGAGCACATGGCGAAGCTCTCCGGCGTCACGGTCGAGGAGGCGATCACCCGGATCCACGCCGCGGGCCTGGACTCGTTCGCGGGCGCCGGCGCCGAACTGCTGCCCGAGCGGCCGCGCAAGGCGATCGCGCCGCTCAAGGAGTCCGGCGAGCGCTGGCTGGAGATCATGGAGACCGCGCACCGCCTGGGCGTCGAGTCCACCTCCACCATGCTGATGGGCACCGGCGAGACCAACGCCGAGCGGATCGAGCACCTGAGGATGATCCGCGACGTGCAGGACCGCACCGGCGGCTTCCGGGCGTTCATCCCCTACACCTACCAGCCGCAGAACAACCACCTGAAGGGCTCGACCCAGGCCACGGTCTTCGAGTACCTGCGGATGATCGCCGTCGCGCGGCTCTTCCTCGACAACGTCGCCCACATCCAGGGCTCCTGGCTCACCACCGGCAAGGAGGCCGGCCAGCTGTCGCTGCACTACGGCGCGGACGACCTCGGCTCGGTCATGCTGGAGGAGAACGTGGTCTCCGCGGCCGGCGCCAAGCACCGCTCCAACCTGCACGAGCTGATCCACCTGATCCGCACCGCCGGCCGGGTGCCCGCCCAGCGCTCCACCACCTACGAGCACCTGCGGGTCCTGGACGACCCGGCCAACGACCCGGTCGACCCGCGGGTCGCCTCGCACATCGCCTCCACCGCGATCGAGGGCGGCACCGCGCACCCCGAACTGACCATCCTGGCGACGAACTGACGCCCCCGGTCCGATGCTGACGCTGCACCGGGCGGAGCTGCTGTGCCCGGGTGACGGGGCGTCCGCCGCCGGATCGCCCGCCGCCGGATCGCCCACCGGATCGCCCGCCACCGGTGCGGTGCTGGTCGACGGTGCGGTGCTGGTCGACGGTGCGGCCGTCGCCGCGATCGGCCCGTTCGCGGAGCTGGCGGCCGGGAGCCCGGCCCGGGTCCGGGAGTGGCCCGGGGTGCTGGTGCCCGGGCTGCTCAACCGGCACGGGGCGTGGCTGCTGGAGGGCGTCTACCACCCCGACCCCCGGGAGGGGATCGGCGAGCAGCCGCTGCCGCCCGCCGACGGCCTGACGGACGGCCAGTGGGGCGGCAGCGCCCGGCGCGGGCTGCAACGGCTGCTCGGCCACGGCGTGACGGCGCTGACCGGACCGTTCGCCCGGGCCGCGGTCCGCACGGCGGTCGGCCGCTCCGGCCTGCGCACCGCCCCGGGCACCCCCGGCACCGCCACCGCCCCGGGGCCGCTCGACCCGCTCGCCGCCGGCCCGTTGGCCGCCGCCCTGCACCGGCCCCTGACGGTCGGCGGGGCGGCGGACTTCGCCGTGTTCGCGGCCCGGACGGTCGAGGAGCTGGACGGCGGCGGGGCGGTCTGCCTGGCCACCGTCCTGGACGGCCGGCTGCTCCACCGGCGGCGGTGACGCAGGCGGCAGCGACGGCGGCGGCGGCCGGACCCCGGGCGGGGCCCGGCCGGTTCGTTTCCGAAGCACCCGGGCTTTTCTGACTGGCCGTGACCTGGACGGGCCTTTGCGGTTACCATCCCGGTCAGACCTCCACCCGAGCCAGGAACAGGACGTATGCGCGCCGCGACCCCCGAACGTCTTCGGACCAGACCGGCTCGGGGCTGGTACGTCGGGGCCGTGCTGAGCGCCGTGGTCGCGCTCGCGATGTGCCTGCTGGGCTGGCGGCAGGCCGACCAGGCGGACCGGATCGACGCGCACCCGGTGCGGGTCGAGGGGACGGTCACCCAACTGCCGGGCGGCAGCGGGACGTACAGCCAGGTCGCCTACCCGGTGGACGGGCGGCGGCTGACCGCCGCGGACCTGTGGCTGCCGGCCGACGCCAAGGTCGGCGCACCGATCTGCCTGGAGCGGGCGGCGGACGACGCCTCCGCGGTGCGGGTGTGCGGGAAGACCTACCCGCAGCCGGTGGGCGTCGGGCTGGCCCAGACCAGCGTGCCGGCGGCGGTGCTGCTGTGCGCGCTGTGCCTGTGGCGGATCTGGCGCTTCCGCCGCCACCAGGCGGGCGAGGAACGGGCCAGGGCCGCCTTCACGGTGGCGTTCGCCGCCGAGGGGATGCCCGCGCTGACGCAGGGCAAGCGCTCCCGGCGCCGCCGCAAGGGGGGCCGCCGCGCCCTGCGGTGAGCCCTGGTGGCGGTCCGCGCCGCGGCAAGGTGAACAATGGGCGTGTGACCCGAGCCCATCTGGACAAGCAGCCGCAGGACGTCGCCGCCATGTTCGACGACGTCGCGGCCAAGTACGACCGCACCAACGACGTGCTCTCGCTGGGCCAGGCCCGGCTCTGGCGCCGGGCGGTGGCCGATGCGGTGGGCGCCGTCGCGGGCCAGCGCATCCTGGACCTCGGTGCGGGCACCGGCACGTCCTCGCTGCCGTTCCTGGAGGCGGGCGCCGACGTGGTGCCGTGCGACTTCTCGATCGGCATGCTGAGCGAGGGCAAGAGCCGCCACCCCGAACTCGCGCTGACCGCCGGGGACGCGACCCGGCTGCCGTTCGCCGACGAGTCCTTCGACGCGGTGACGATCTCCTTCGCGCTGCGCAACGTGCAGGACCACGAGGCGGCGGTGCGCGAGATGCTGCGGGTGACCAAGCCCGGCGGGAAGCTGGTGATCTGCGAGTTCTCCACGCCGACCTGGACGCCGCTGCGCACCGTCTACACCGAGTACCTGATGCGGGCGCTGCCGCCGGTGGCCACCAGGGTGTCCTCCAACCCGGAAGCGTACGTGTACCTCGCGGAGTCGATCCGGGCCTGGCCGGACCAGCCCGCGCTCTCCGCCGAGCTCCAGCGGGCGGGCTGGACGAAGGTGGCGTGGCGCAACCTGACCGGCGGCATCGTCGCCCTCCACCGCGGCTTCAAGGCCCCGTAGACTGCGAGGGTTCGGCACCCCGTCCGCCGGAAAGGCGCTGACGGGGCGTCGGCCCCGACTCCGTGCCCCCGACGCGCTCAGGAGAGAGCCCCGTATGACCGAGACCGCCGTCGAGTCCACCGCCGACGTCATCGTGGTCGGCGCCGGTCCGGCCGGCTCCAGCACCGCCTACTGGCTGGCCCAGGCGGGTCTGGACGTGCTGCTGCTGGAGAAGACCGAGTTCCCGCGCGAGAAGGTGTGCGGGGACGGCCTGACCCCGCGGGCCGTCAAGCAGCTGGTCGACATGGGCATCGACGTGTCCACCGAGAACGGCTGGCTCCAGAACAAGGGCCTGCGGATCATCGGCGGCGGCGTCCGGCTGGAGCTGGACTGGCCGGAGCTGGCCTCCTTCCCCGACTACGGGCTGGTGCGCAAGCGCGCCGACTTCGACGAACTGCTGGCCCGGCAGGCGCAGAAGGCCGGCGCCCGGCTGTACGAGAGCTGCAACGTCAGCGGCCCGGTCCAGGACCGCACCGGGCGGATCACCGGCGTCACCGCCAAGCTCGGGCCGGACAAGCGCGAGGTCGAGTTCCACGCGCCGCTGGTGGTGGCCGCGGACGGCAACTCGACCCGGCTGTCGCTGGCCATGGGCCTGCACCGGCTCGAGTCCCGGCCGATGGGCGTCGCCTACCGGACGTACTTCACCTCGCCCCGGCACGACGACGACTACCTGGAGTCCTGGCTGGAGCTGTGGGACACCCGCGGCGGCCAGAAGAAGCTGCTGCCCGGCTACGGCTGGATCTTCGGCATGGGCGACGGCACCTCCAACGTCGGCCTGGGCATCCTCAACTCCTCGCCCGCCTTCGGCGACCTGAACTGGCGCGAGGTGCTCAAGAGCTGGTGCGCCGGCATGCCCGAGGAGTGGGGCTACACCCCGGAGAACATGACCGAGCCGATCCGCGGCGCGGCCCTGCCGATGGCCTTCAACCGGCAGCCGCACTACACCCGCGGCCTGCTGCTGGTCGGCGACGCGGGCGGCCTGGTCAACCCGTTCAACGGCGAGGGCATCGCCTATGCGATGGAATCCGGCCAACTCGCGGCGGGCGTCATCGTCCAGGCCATGGCCCGGATCACCCCCGAGGGCCGGGAACGCGCCCTGGCCCGCTACCCCCAGCTGCTCAAGGACACCTACGGCGGCTACTACACGCTCGGCCGCGCCTTCGTGAAGCTGATCGGCAACGACCGGGTGATGCGGATCGCCGCCGAACGCGGCCTCACCCACCCCGTCCTGATGAAGTTCGTCCTCAAGCTCCTCGCCAACCTCACCGACCCGAGCGGCGGCGACGCCGCGGACCGGATCATCAACGGCCTGACCAAGGTGGCCCCGCGCGCCTGAGCAGCGGTACAGCGGTACGGCCGGAGGCGGCGGGCGGGCGTGGAAGCGCTTGCCCGCCGCCTTTCGCGTGCGGTGGTGTTCAGCCCCGGGCGTCCCGCTCGCGGAGGTCGGGCACGACGGACGCGACGGTGGTGAAGTCGTTGTCGACGTGCAGCACCGTGAGGTCGTGGTGGGCGGCGGTGGCACAGACCAGCAGGTCGATCGCCCCGGCCGAGCGGTGCAGGCCCCGTTGCGTCAGCCGGTACTGGGCGGAATCCACCCACCGCCAGGCTGACTTGGGCACTGCGGCGGTGCCGCACAGGGTGTCCAGTTCGTCGGCCAGTTCGTCGCGGTGCGCCGGACTCGTGGCGGAGTACAGGAACTCGGCGCGGGTGGGCTCGCAGACGCGCAGCGCCCCGGCGGCGATGTGCCCCTCCCAGGCGCGCAGCGCCCCCGGGGTGCGGAACAGGTGCCACAGGGCCGAGGCGTCGACCAGGTAGCCGATCAACCGAGGCCCTCCCGGCGGGCCTGCTTGGCGGCGGCGTGCATGGCCGCAGCTTGGTCGAACTCGCCCCGGGCGCCTCTGGCGGCGAGCCGCTCCGCCGCCTCCAGCCGCTTCATGCGCGCGGTGTACTCGCGGAGGGCGGTGTTGACGGTGTCCTTCTTGGTGGTGGTGCCCATCAGCTTCATCGCGGCTGCGAGGGCCTCGTCGTCGATGTCGATCTGGGTGATGCTCACTCCGCGCCTCCGGGGCTGTGGGCAATGTTGATACCCAGCATACGTCACCAACATCGGACTGGGCTGGCGCGGAGTACAGCCCCCGGGCGGGTGCAATCGGTCCGTTCCCACTCCGGGGCGACTACTTCCAGCCGCACGCTGGCGGCGGCAGCAGGCTGATCGGGAAAGGGATCTGACGCATGGTGCACCCGAAGCCACTGGACCCCTACGAGTCGCCCAGGTCGTTCTATGGTTCGGAGCTGCGCCGACTGCGCGAGGCCCGGGGGCTCTCGCAGGAGCGGCTGGGCGAGTTGGTCTTCTGCTCCGCCACGTACATCAGCCAGATCGAGAAGGCGGACCGCCGGCCGCAGGAGGACCTGTCCGAGCGCTTCGACAGCGTGCTCGAAACGGGCGGCCACTTCGCCCGGCTGTACCCGCTGGTCACCCGGACGCGCTTCGCCGAGTACTTCACGGCTGCCGCCGAGCTCCAGGCCGTGGCGCGGACGATCAACGAGTACGCCCCAGCCCTCGTGCCGGGGCTGCTCCAGACGCCGGAGTACGCGCGGGCCCTCTTTCGGTCTGCCCAGCCCTTGCGCTCAGCTGCGGAGACCGACGATCTGGTCGGCCTGCGGATGGACCGCGCACGGCTCCTGGACGGTCCGACGAGTCCGATGCTCTGGGTGGTCCTGGACGAGAGCGCGATCCGCCGGCCGATCGGCGGCGCGGCGGTGATGGCCGGGCAACTCTCCCACCTCGCGGTACTGGTGCGGGGAAGCCGGATCATCGTTCAGGTGCTCCCGTACGCCGCCGGTGCCCATGCTCTGTTGGAGGGTGCGTTGTCCCTCCTGACCTTTGCTGACGCCCCACCAGTGGCGTATCTCGAAGGCCCTCACGCCGGTCAACTGATCGACGATCCGTCCACCGTCGCCAAGTGCCTGCTGTCCTATGATTTCGTGCGGGCCGCCGCGCTGTCGCCGGAGGCGTCCCTGCCCCTGATCGAATCGGCGGCGGAGGAACACGCACATGGGCAAGAGTGACCACCCTGACTGGCCTGAGCAGTGGCGCAAGAGCAGCTACAGCGGCGGCAACAACGGAAACTGCGTCGAGGTGAACGACGCCCGCCCCGGCACCGTCCGGGACTCCAAGGACCCGGACGGCCCCCGGCTGTGCTTCGCTCCGCACGCGTGGTCGGCCTTCGTCGCGGGCGTCAGGCGTGGCGCGTTCGGCGAGGTGTGACCCGCCGGGCGGCCGGGCCGGTGGGTTCAGACGTGGACGATCTTCACCACGGGTGAGCCCGGGAGCTCCTCGGCGGCCTTGCACAGCGCCGGGATGTGCGACCGGTCGGAGGTGACGAGCAGGACCGGCGGCGCGCAGAGGGCCGCGGTGGCGACCACGAGGGCGTCGACCAGGCACTCGTGTCCGTCGAGGCCCGAGGTGTCGAGCAGGTGGGCGGCGGCGTCCATCACCGCGTCGGTGACGGGTTTCACGTCGAAGCGGGAGAGCAGGAACCGGAGCCGGTCGGCGGCGGGGCCGCTCCGGCGGACCTCCAGTGGTGTCAGGGCGGAGAGCGCGACCCGGCGGCCGGTGCGTTCGGCCACCTCGATGCGCGCCCGCATGCCCTCGTCGCCGTCGACGTGCAGCGAGAGCCCCTGGGCGTCCAGGACCAGGGTGCCCTCGTTCCTGGCCTTGACCTTGAGGCGCTTGCTCACCACTCCCGTTCCGCCTGCTCCAGCGCCTCGGCGGACACGGGGCCGAACTCCTCGCGATCGGCGGCGACCACCTCGCGGAGCTTCTGGGCGGCCAGCCACTCTTCCAGGGCTTCGGACACGACGGAGGAGAAGCCGGTCCGGCCGGTGCGCTCCTCGACTTCGTTGATCAGCGACTGGGCCAGCGACACCGACCGCTTGCTGGCGCGCTCGTGGCTCTTGCGGGCGGGGACAGTCATACCCAAACGGTAGCACCGCCGGTAGGAAAAAGTACCGCCCGAGGCTTTGCGGGATGGTCGGGACGGGCGCGAAAGCGGTTGCCCGTCGCCTTCCGGGTGCGGGAGAGTGGCGCCCTCCGAACCGTCCCGTCCGATGCCGCACGGGCCCCCGTCGACCCTTCCGGGAGCCGTGCCGTGGCCGTGGTGTCGCTCGATGTCCGTCCGCGGTTCGCGCGGGACCTGCCGCTGCTGGCGGTGGCGGTGGTGTGGGGGTCCAGCTTCCTGGTGGTGAAGCGGGTGGCCGGGCCGGAGACGGTGGTGGCGGTGCTGGTGCTGCGGTTCGGGCTGGTGCTGCCGGTGCTGGGGGCGGTGGCGTGGCGGCGGCTGCGCGGGCTGTCGGCGGCGCAGTGGGCCGGCGGGGCGCTGCTGGGGGTGGTGCTGGGGGCGGTGTTCCTGCTGGAGACGTACGGGGCGGTGCACACCTCGGCGACCAACGCGGGGTTGGTGATCAGTCTGACGATGGTGTTCACGCCGCTGGCGGAGGCGGCGCTGCGGCGCAGCGCGCCGTCGGGGGCGTTCCTGGCGGCGGCGGCCCTGTCGGTGCTGGGGGTGGCGCTGCTGACCGGGGACGGCGGGCTGCGGGCGCCGTCGGCGGGCGACCTGCTGGTGCTGGGGGCGGCGGGGGCGCGGACGGTGAACGTGCTGGCGACGGCCCGGCTGCGGGCGGTGCGCGGGGTGGACGCGCTGGCCCTGACCTGGGTCCAACTGGCCTTCGCCACGGCGGTGTTCGTGCTGGCGTCGCCGTTCGCCGGCCCGTCGCCGTTGAGCGTGGCGGGGTCCCTGGACGCGGCCCGCTGGGGCCTGCTGTTGTACCTGTCGCTGCTGTGCACGCTGTTCGCGTTCTTCGTGCAGCTGTGGGCGGTGCGGGCGACCTCGCCGTCCCGGGTGAGCCTGCTGCTGGGCACCGAGCCGCTGTGGGCGGCGCTGTGCGGGGTGCTGCTGGCGGGGGACCGGCCGGGGCCGCTCGCGCTGCTGGGGGCGGTGGCGGTGCTGGCGGGCACCGAGTGGGGGCGGCGGCGGGCGCCGGGCGTCCTTGAGAGCTTGTGAACGAAGGGTCAAGCGGCTGCCGCGCCGGGTCCACCGCCAGGGTGAGATCCACTATCACGTCCACCGGATCACTCCGAAATTTGCCTCGGCCGCCGCAGAATTGATATAGGGCGTGGCCGAACGGCGGTCGTTTCCCACCGGATCGCGACTGTATGTGGCCAATCGCCCACATCGGGTGGAGCGGTGGTGATCGATCCGCCTTCGTGGGCCTTCGTCGGGTGGCGAAGATCACAAAGATCATCGGGAACTGCGTGTCGCAGATCACAAGCGGACAGGCATAGGATGCGCTCCAACCTGGCTTTGTGAACTGCCTCACATGGAGCCGGATCCCACGAAGTGGATCATCATTTCACCGTCGGTGACCTGGTGGTTCCGATCTGCAGTCAAGGACGACTGGACGGAGGGAGCGGGGGCTATGAATGCCTACGCGCCGATCCTCGTACTCGGTGCCATCGCGGCGGCGTTCGCGGTCGGCTCCGTCGTGATGGCCTCGCTCACCGGCCCGAAGCGCTACAACCGGGCCAAGTTGGAGGCGTACGAGTGCGGTATCGAACCGACCCCGCAGCCGGTGGGCGGCGGGCGGTTCCCGATCAAGTACTACCTGACGGCGATGCTCTTCATCGTCTTCGACATCGAGATCGTCTTCCTCTACCCGTGGGCGGTCAGCTTCGACGCCCTGGGGATCTTCGGGCTGGTCGAGATGCTCCTGTTCATCGCCACCGTGTTCGTCGCCTACGCCTACGTCTGGCGCCGCGGCGGCCTGGAGTGGGACTGACCACCGGCCGCCGTTTGTGAACGGGCGGACAAGCCAACGGACTCGAAGGCATGGAGAGGGAACTGATGGGTATCGAGGAGAAGCTGCCGAGCGGCTTCCTGCTCACCAGCGTGGAGGCTGCCGCGGGCTGGGTGCGGAAGGCTTCGGTCTTCCCGGCGACCTTCGGTCTGGCCTGCTGCGCGATCGAGATGATGACCACCGGCGCGGGCCGCTACGACCTGGCCCGGTTCGGCATGGAGGTCTTCCGGGGCTCGCCCCGGCAGGCCGACCTGATGATCGTGGCGGGCCGGGTGAGCCAGAAGATGGCGCCGGTGCTGCGGCAGGTCTACGACCAGATGCCGAACCCGAAGTGGGTCATCTCGATGGGCGTGTGCGCCTCCTCGGGCGGCATGTTCAACAACTACGCGATCGTCCAGGGCGTCGACCACATCGTCCCGGTGGACATCTACCTGCCGGGCTGCCCGCCCCGCCCGGAAATGCTGCTGGACGCGATCGTCAAGCTGCACGAGAAGATCCAGCACGAGAAGCTCGGCGTGAACCGCCGCCGGGCCGAGGAGGAGGCCGAGCGCCTCGCGCTGCAGGCCGTCCCGACCAGCGAGATGCGGGGGCTGCTGCGATGAGCGACTCCGACAAGCCGGAGCAGGCGCCCGAGGTGCCGGCGACCCGGCGGGAGATCCCGGTCGAGGTGGTCGGCCGCCGGCAGGGCATGTTCGGCGCCCGCGGCACCGGCGACACCTCCGGCTTCGGCGGCCTGGACGCCCCGATCGTGCTGCCCGGCGCCAGCGAGCGCCCCTACGGCGGCTGGTTCGACGAGGTGGCCGACGAGTTCGAGGGCGCGCTGGAGGAGCAGGGCCTCGACGTCGCCGACGTGATCGGCAAGACCGTCGTCGACCGCGGCGAACTGACCTTCCACATCGAGCGCGAGCACCTGCTGAAGTCGGTGCGCATCCTGCGCGACGACCCGGCGCTCCGCTTCGAGCTGTGCCTGGGCGTCAGCGGCGTGCACTACCCGCAGGACAGGGGCCGGGAGCTGCACGCCGTCTACCACCTGCGCTCGATCACCCACACCCGGCTGATCCGGCTGGAGGTCACCGCGCCCGACGCGGACCCGCGCGTCCCGTCCGTGGTGAGCGTCTACCCGACCAACGACTGGCACGAGCGGGAGACCTACGACTTCTTCGGCCTGGTCTTCGAGGGCCACCCGGCGCTCACCCGGATCATGATGCCGGACGACTGGCTCGGCCACCCGCAGCGCAAGGACTACCCGCTCGGCGGCATCCCCGTCGAGTACAAGGGCGCCCAGATCCCGGCTCCCGACCAGCGGAGGTCGTACAGCTGATGAGCAGCACCCACTACGAAGCAGGCGCCCGGGAGACCACCGAGGGACGGGTGTTCACCGTCACCGGCGGCGACTGGGGCGAGGTCGCCGAGGCGGTGGCCGGCGCCGACGACGAGCGGATCATCGTCAACATGGGCCCGCAGCACCCGTCCACCCACGGCGTGCTGCGGCTGATCCTGGAGATCGACGGCGAGACGGTCACCGAGGCCCGCTGCGGCATCGGCTACCTGCACACCGGCATCGAGAAGAACATGGAGTTCCGCAACTGGGTGCAGGGCACCACGTTCGTGACGCGGATGGACTACCTCACCCCGCTGTACAACGAGACCGCCTACTGCCTGGCCGTGGAGAAGCTGCTCGGGATCACCGCCGACGTGCCCGAGCGGGCCACCGTGATCCGGGTGCTGATGATGGAGCTCAACCGGATCTCCTCGCACCTGGTGGCACTGGCCACCGGCGGCATGGAGATCGGCTCCACCACCCTGATGATCTACGGCTTCCGGGACCGCGAGGTCGTCCTGGACATCTTCGAGCTGGTCACCGGCCTGCGGATGAACCACGCCTACGTCCGCCCCGGCGGCCTGGCCCAGGACCTGCCGCCCGGCGCGGTCGACAAGATCCGCGAGGGCGTCAACCTGCTGCGCTCGCGGATGCACGAGTACGACAAACTGGCCACCGACAACCCGGTGTTCAAGGCCCGGCTGGTCGACGTCGGCTTCCTCGACCTGCCCGGCTGCCTGGCGCTCGGCGCCACCGGCCCGATCCTGCGGGCCACCGGGCTGCCGCACGACCTGCGCAAGTCCGACCCGTACTGCGGCTACGAGACCTACGACTTCGACGTCGCGGTGGCCGACACCGCGGACTCCTACGGGCGGTTCCTGATCCGGCTGGAGGAGATGCGGCAGTCGCTGCGGATCGTCGAGCAGTGCCTGGAGCGGCTGGCCCCCGGGCCGGTCATGGTGGCCGACAAGAAGATCGCCTGGCCGTCCCAGCTGGCCGTCGGCCCCGACGGCATGGGCAACTCGCTGGACCACATCCGGAAGATCATGGGCACCTCGATGGAGGCCCTGATCCACCACTTCAAGCTGGTCACCGAGGGCTTCAAGGTCCCGGTCGGCCAGGCCTACGCCGCGGTGGAGTCGCCCAAGGGCGAACTCGGCGTGCACGTGGTCAGCGACGGCGGCACCCGGCCCTACCGGGTGCACTTCCGCGACCCGTCGTTCACCAACCTGCAGACGATGGCCGCGATGTGCGAGGGCGGCCCGCTGGCCGACGTGATCGTGGCGGTGGCCGGGATCGACCCGGTGATGGGAGGCGTGGACCGGTGAGCAGCACAGAACTCGGCCTGCCGGCGCTGCCGGCCAAGCCCTACCCGCCGGAGGTTGAGCAGCGACTCGCCGCCGACGCCCGGGAGTTGATCGCCCGCTACCCGCAGTCCCGCTCGGCGCTGCTGCCGCTGCTGCACCTGGTGCAGGCCGAGGACGGCTGCGTCACGCCGACCGGCATCCGGTTCTGCGCCGAGCAGTTGGACCTGACCACCGCCGAGGTCACCGCGGTCGCCACCTTCTACACCATGTACCGGCGGCGCCCGGCCGGCGAGTACCACGTCGGCGTGTGCACCAACACGCTGTGCGCGGTGCTCGGCGGCGACCAGATCTTCGACGAGCTCTCCGAGCACCTCGGGATCGCCAACAACCGCACCACCGAGGACGGTTCGGTCTCGATCGAGCGGATCGAGTGCAACGCGGCCTGCGACTACGCCCCCGTGGTGATGGTCAACTGGGAGTTCTTCGACAACCAGACGCCGGAGAGCGCCAAGCAGCTGGTCGACCAGCTGCGCGCCGGGCAGGAGGTGGCGCCCACCCGCGGCGCCAAGCTCTGCTCGTTCAAGCAGACCTCCCGCATCCTGGCCGGCTTCGCCGACGAGCGCCCCGGCGCGGTCGACGAGTCCGGGGCCGGCGGCGCGCCCTCGCTGGCCGGCCTACGGCTGGCCCGGGGCGAGGCGCTGCCCGGCACCCCGGGCGCCAAGGTGGTCTCCCCGCGGCACGAAGGGACGGAAGCGTGATGACCTCCGCCGAGCCGGCCGAGAAGCTCCTCTCCCCGGTCCTCTCCGCGTCCTGGGACGACCAGCGCCCCTGGACCCTGGAGACCTACCGCCGCCACGGCGGCTACGACGGCCTGGCCGCCGCCCTCGCGATGCCCCCGGACGACGTGATCGCCCTGGTCAAGGACGCCGGCCTGCGCGGCCGCGGCGGCGCCGGCTTCCCCACCGGCATGAAGTGGCAGTTCATCCCGCAGAACGACGGCAAGCCGCACTACCTGGTGGTCAACGCCGACGAGTCCGAGCCGGGCACCTGCAAGGACATCCCGCTGCTGTTCGCCAACCCGCACGCGCTGATCGAGGGCATGGTCATCGCCTCGTACGCGATCCGCTGCGAGCACGCCTTCGTCTACCTGCGCGGCGAGGTCGTCCCGGTGCTGCGCCGCCTCCAGGCGGCCGTCGCCGAGGCGTACGAGGCCGGGTACCTCGGCAAGGACATCCAGGGCTCCGGCATCGACCTGGACATCACCGTGCACGCCGGCGCGGGCGCGTACATCTGCGGCGAGGAGACCGCGCTGCTCGACTCGCTGGAGGGCCGCCGCGGCCAGCCCCGGCTGCGCCCGCCGTTCCCGGCGATCGCCGGCCTGTACGCCTGCCCGACGGTGGTGAACAACGTCGAGTCGATCGCCTCGGTGCCGCCGATCCTGGCCCGCGGCAAGGACTGGTTCACGTCGCTGGGCACCGAGAAGTCGCCCGGCTTCACGCTGTACTCGCTCTCCGGGCACGTCACCAACCCCGGCCAGTACGAGGCGCCGCTCGGCATCACGCTGCGCCAGCTGCTGGACGTCTCCGGCGGCGTCCGGGCCGGGCACCGGATCAAGTTCTGGACCCCGGGCGGCTCCTCGACCCCCATGTTCACCGAGGAGCACCTGGACGTCCCGCTGGACTACGAGGGCGTCGGCGCGGCCGGCTCGATGCTCGGCACCAAGGCGCTCCAGGTCTTCGACGAGACCACCTGCGTGGTGCGGGCCGTCACCCGGTGGACCGAGTTCTACGCCCACGAGTCCTGCGGCAAGTGCACCCCGTGCCGCGAGGGCACCTACTGGCTGGTCCAGCTGCTCAAGCGGATCGAGGCCGGGCAGGGCGCGGCCGGCGACCTGGAGAAGCTGCTGGACATCGCCGACAACATCAACGGCAAGTCCTTCTGCGCGCTGGGCGACGGCGCGGCCAGCCCGATCGTCTCCTCGCTCCAGCACTTCCGCGCCGAGTACCAGCAGCACATCGACGAACACCGCTGCCCGTTCGACCCGGCGGCCTCCACCGTCTGGGCCGGCCGGGCCTCCGCCCACGAGTCCGCCACCGAGAGGGAGGTGCACGCGTGACGGTCACGGAGCCTTCCACCCAGACCGAGCTGGTCACGCTCACCATCGACGGCACCGAGGTCAGCGTCCCCAAGGGCACGCTGGTGATCCGCGCCGCCGAGCAGATCGGCACCCAGGTCCCGCGCTTCTGCGACCACCCGCTGCTCGACCCCGCCGGGGCGTGCCGCCAGTGCATCGTGGAGGTCGAGGGGCAGCGCAAGCCGGTCGCCTCCTGCACCATCCCGGTCGCCGAGGGCATGGTGGTGCGCACCCAGCTGTCCTCGCCGGTCGCCGAGAAGGCGCAGCGCGGCGTGATGGAACTGCTGCTGATCAACCACCCGCTGGACTGCCCGGTCTGCGACAAGGGCGGCGAGTGCCCGCTGCAGAACCAGGCGATGTCCACCGGCGACCCCGACTCCCGGTTCGAGGGCGTCAAGCGGACGTACGAGAAGCCGGTCCCGCTCTCCACCCAGGTGCTGCTGGACCGCGAGCGCTGCGTGCTGTGCGCCCGCTGCACCCGCTTCTCGCAGCAGATCGCCGGCGACCCGTTCATCGACCTGGTGGAGCGCGGCGCGCTCCAGCAGGTCGGCACCGGCGCGGACCAGCCGCTGGACTCCTACTTCTCCGGCAACACCATCCAGATCTGCCCGGTCGGCGCGCTCACCTCCGCCGCCTACCGGTTCCGCTCCCGCCCGTTCGACCTGGTCTCCTCCCCGTCGGTGTGCGAGCACTGCTCGGCGGGCTGCGGGCAGCGCACCGACCACCGGCGCGGCAAGGTGCTGCGGCGCCTGGCCGGCAACGAGCCGGAGGTCAACGAGGAGTGGAACTGCGACAAGGGCCGGTTCGCGTTCCGCTACGCCCAGCAGCGCGACCGCCTCACCACCCCGCTGGTCCGCCGCGACGGCGAACTCGTCGCCGCGTCCTGGCCGGAGGCGCTGGCCCGGGCCGCCGAGGGGCTGCGCGGGGCGCGCGCCGCGGTGCTCGCGGGCGGCCGGGTGACGGTCGAGGACGCGTACGGCTACGGCAAGTTCGCCCGCGTCGCGCTCGGCACCAACGACGTCGACTTCCGGGCCCGGCCGCACAGCGCCGAGGAGGCCGACTTCCTGGCGGCGGCGGTCGCGGGGACGGGCGTGGACCTGGACGGCGGCGGGGTGACCTACCGGCAGCTGGAGGCCGCCCCGGCGGTGCTGCTGGTCGGGCTGGAGGCCGAGGAGGAGGCGCCGATCGTCTTCCTGCGGCTGCGCAAGGCCAACCGGGCGTCCGGGCTGCGGGTGTTCTCGATCGCCTCGCACGCCTCCCGCGGCCTGGCCAAGCTGCACGGCGCGCTGCTGCCGGCCGCCCCCGGCACCGAGGTCGAGTGGCTGGCGGCGCTGGCCGGCGACGAGGTGCTCGCCGACGACGCCGGACGCTGCGCGGACGCGCTGCGCTCCCCGGGCGCCGTCGTGCTGGTCGGCGAGCGGCTCGCGCAGACCGCCGGCGGCCCGACCGCCGCGCTGCGCCTGGCGCACGCCACCGGGGCGAGGCTCGCCTGGGTGCCGCGCCGGGCCGGTGAGCGCGGCGCCGTCGAGGCGGGCGCGCTGCCCGGGCTGCTGCCCGGCGGCCGGGCCGTCGCGGTGCCCGCCGCCCGCGCCGAGGCCGCCGCCCACTGGGGCGTCGCCGAGCTGCCGGCCCGCCCCGGCCGCGACACCGGCGAGATCCTGGCCGCCGCCGCCGCGGGCGAGCTGGACGCGCTGGTGGTCGGCGGGGTCGGCCTGGAGGACCTGCCGGACCCGGCGCTGGCCGAGGCGGCGCTGGCCCGGGCGGAGTTCGTGCTCTCGCTGGAGCTGCGCCCGTCCGCGGTCACCGCGCACGCCGACGTGGTGCTGCCGGTCGCGGCGGTCGCCGAGAAGGCCGGCACCTTCCTGGACTGGGAGGGCCGGGTCCGGATGTTCGAACCCGCGCTCAAGCCCGACCAGTTGATGCGCGGCCACCTGCACGCCGACGTCCGGGTGCTGAACATGCTCGCGGACGCGCTGGACCGGCCGATCGGCCTGCCCGACGTCCGGGCGGCCCGGCTGGAGCTGGACCGCTTCACCCCGTGGCAGGGCACCCGCCCGGCCGCGCCCGCCGCGCACCCCGCCGCGCTGCCCCGCCCGGCCACCGGGCAGGCCGTGCTGGCCGGGCACCGGATGCTGCTGGACCACGGCTCGCTGCAGGACGGCGACACCCACCTGGCCGGCACCCGGCACCCGGTGGTGGCCCGGCTGTCCGCGGCCACCGCCGCCGAGGTCGGTGCGCGCGGCGCGCTGCGGGTCACCGGACCGGCCGGGTCGCTGACCCTGCCGCTGGAGATCACCGACGCGATGCCGGACCGCACGGTCTGGCTGCCGCTCAACTCGACGCCGGACGGCGGCGCGTACCGCACGCTCGGCACCACGGTCGGCCACCTGGTCACCATCGCCCCGGCGGAGGAATCATGAGCCCCCTCGCTGCCCCCCTGGCCGCCGCCGACACGCTCGGCTTCTTCGGCCGCGACCCGTGGTGGCTGGTGCTGCTGAAGGCGGTGTTCTGCTTCGCGTTCCTGGTGCTGACGGTGCTGATCGCCATCGTCTGGGAGCGCAAGGTCGTCGCCTGGATGCAGCTGCGGATCGGCCCGAACCGGCACGGCCCGTGGGGCATGCTGCAGTCGCTGGCCGACGGTGTGAAGCTGGCGCTCAAGGAAGACCTGGTGGTCAAGGGCGCCGACAAGGCGGTCTACGTGCTGGCGCCGGTGGTGGCGGCGATCCCCGCGTTCATGGCGTTCGCGGTGATCCCGTTCGGCCCGGCCGACAACCAGGTGTCGATCTTCGGCACCCGGACGCCGCTCCAGCTGACCGACCTGCCGATCGCGCTGCTGTACATCCTGGCCACCGCCTCGGTGGGCATCTACGGCATCGTGCTGGCCGGCTGGTCGTCCGGCTCGACGTACCCGCTGCTCGGCGGCATCCGCTCCTCCGCGCAGATGATCAGCTACGAGATCGCGATGGGCCTGTCCTTCGCGGCGGTGTTCATCTACTCGGGCTCGATGTCCACCTCGGAGATCGTCTCCTCGCAGCAGCCCACCTGGTTCGCGGTGCTGCTGCCGGTGTCCTTCATCGTGTACGTCATCGCGATGGTCGGCGAGACCAACCGGGCCCCGTTCGACCTCCCGGAGGCCGAGGGCGAGCTGGTCGGCGGCTTCAACACCGAGTACTCCTCGCTGAAGTTCGCGATGTTCATGCTGGCCGAGTACGTCAACATGGTCACCGTCTCGGCGGTCGCCTCCACCCTGTTCCTGGGCGGCTGGCGCGCCCCGTGGCCCGTCTCGACCTTCTGGGAGGGCGCCAACCACGGCTGGTGGCCGATGCTCTGGATCGTGCTGAAGATCCAGCTGCTGCTGTTCTTCTTCATCTGGCTGCGCGGCACCCTGCCCCGGCTGCGCTACGACCAGTTCATGAAGCTCGGCTGGAAGGTGCTCATCCCGGTCTCGCTGGTCTGGCTGGTGATGGTCGCCACCGTGCGGGCGCTGCGCAACGAGGGCTACGACTTCGCCAAGGTGGTGCTGTACGTGGGCGCGCCGCTGGCGGTGGTCCTGCTGGCCGCGCTGGTGGTCGACCTGCTGCGCAAGAAGCCCGCCGAACCGCCCGCCGCCGAGCCGGCGTTCGACCCGATGGCCGGGGGCTACCCCGTGCCGCCGCTGCCCGGGCAGGAACTGCCGCCCGTCCCGCGCCGCCGCCGCCGGACCCCGCAACTCCAGGACGCCCTCAACGGGGCCGACCATTCCGAAGGGAGCTGATCCGAGAATGTCTGACGAGTCCTCCGAGACCTCAGAGAAGTCGGTCCTCGGGCCGGCCGCCGGCTTCGGCGTGACCTTCAGGGCCATGTTCAAGAAGCGGCTCACCGAGCAGTACCCGGAGTACAAGAAGCCCACCGCTCCGCGCTTCCACGGCCGCCACCAGCTCAACCGGCACCCGGACGGACTGGAGAAGTGCGTCGGCTGCGAGCTGTGCGCCTGGGCCTGCCCGGCCGACGCCATCTACGTCGAGGGCGCCGACAACCGGGACGAGGAGCGCTACTCGCCCGGCGAGCGCTACGGCGCGGTCTACCAGATCAACTACGCCCGCTGCATCCTGTGCGGGCTGTGCATCGAGGCGTGTCCGACCCGGGCGCTGACCATGACCAACGAGTACGAGCTCGCGGACTCCTCCCGGCAGGACCTGATCTTCACCAAGGAGCAGCTGCTGGTCGGGCTGACCGAGGGCATGGTCGACGCCCCGCACGCGATCTTCCCGGGCGCCGACGAGGGCGCGTACTACCGGGGCGAGGTCACCGGCGCGGCGCCCGGCACCGTCCGGCAGGAGCGGCACGAGCGCGAGAAGGAGGAGCGGTCATGACCTCCACCGGCGAGGCCGTGCAGTTCTGGGTGCTGGCCGTGGTCGCGGTCGGCGGGGCGCTCGGCATGCTGCTGATGCGGAAGGCCGTGCACTCGGCGCTCTGCCTGGCGGCCACCATGCTCGCGCTGGCGGTCTGCTACATGGCGCAGGGCGCGGTCTTCCTCGGCGTGGTGCAGATCGTGGTCTACACCGGCGCGATCATGATGCTGTTCCTGTTCGTGGTGATGCTGGTCGGCGTCTCCTCGGCGGACTCGCTCAAGGAGCAGCTGAAGGGCCAGCGGATCGCCGCGGTGCTCTGCGGCCTGGGCTTCGGCGTGCTGCTGATCGCCGGCCTGGCCAACGCCCACCTGCGCAACTTCACCGGGCTGTCCGGGGCGAACGCCGAGGGCAACGTGCAGGGCCTGGCCCGGCTGATCTTCACCAAGTACGTCTGGGCGTTCGAGGTGACCGGCGCGCTGCTGATCACCGCGGCGGTCGGCGCGATGGTGCTGACCCACCGCGAGAAGGTCCGCGCCCCGCTGACCCAGCGCCAGCTGGCCGCCCGGCGGGTCAGGGACAACATCCAGGTGCCGCCGCTGCCCGCCCCCGGCGTGTACGCCCGGCACAACGCGGTGGACGTCCCGGCGCTGCTGCCGGACGGCACCGTCGCCGAGGACTCGGTGATGGGCACCCTGCGCGAGCGCGGCCAGATCCGCGACGTCAGCCAGGAGATGCTCCGGCGGATGGCCGAGCTGGAGGAGACCACGGCCGACTGGCTGGGCCGCCCGTCCTCCGCCCGCCCCAAGGTGTCCGGGCCGCGCCAGGCGCTGGAGACCGTGCCGACCCCGACGTCGGCCCCGACCGAGGAGGAGGCGGAGTGAACCCGGCCAACTACCTGTACCTCGCCGCGCTGCTGTTCACCATCGGCGCCTCCGGGGTGCTGCTGCGGCGCAACGCGATCGTGCTGTTCATGTGCGTGGAGCTGATGCTGAACGCCTCGAACCTGGCGCTGGTCACCTTCTCCCGGATGCACGGCAACCTGGACGGCCAGATCATCGCGTTCTTCACCATGGTGGTCGCGGCGGCCGAGGTCGTGGTCGGCCTCGCCATCATCGTCTCGATCTTCCGGACCAGGCACTCCGCTTCGGTCGACGACAGCAACCTGATGAAGCTGTAGGCGGAGGGCCCTTCACAGTGAACTCTCTCATTCCGCTGCTGATCGCGGCGCCGCTGGCCGGTGCTGCCCTGCTGCTGCTCGGCGGACGGGTCCTGGACCGGTCCGGGCACTGGATCGCGACCCTGCTGGCCGCGCTCTCCTTCGCCTTCGGACTGGCCCTGTTCGCGGACATGCTCGGCCGGGACGCCGAGCACCGCGCCGTCACCGAGCGGCTGTTCAGCTGGATCCCGGTCGACGGCTTCCAGGCCGACGTCTCCTTCCAGCTCGACCAACTCTCGGTCACCTTCGTCCTGCTGATCACCGGCGTTGGCACCCTGATCCACCTGTACTCGGTGGGCTACATGGCGCACGACGAGCGCCGCCGCCGCTTCTTCGCCTACCTGAACCTGTTCCTGGCCGCCATGCTGGTGCTGGTGCTGGCCGACAACTACCTGCTGCTGTACGTCGGTTGGGAGGGCGTCGGGCTGGCGTCCTACCTGCTGATCGGGTTCTGGCAGCACAAGCCGAGCGCCGCGACGGCCGCCAAGAAGGCGTTCATCGTCAACCGGGTCGGCGACATGGGCCTGTCCATCGCGATCATGCTGATGTTCGTCGAGTTCGGCTCGTTCGCCTTCCGGCCGGTGTTCGCCACCGCGGGCGACGCGAGCGAGGGCAAGCTCACCGCGATCGCGCTGATGCTGCTGCTGGCGGCCTGCGGCAAGTCCGCCCAGGTGCCGCTGCAGTCCTGGCTGGGCGACGCGATGGAGGGCCCGACCCCGGTCTCCGCGCTGATCCACGCGGCCACCATGGTCACCGCCGGCGTCTACCTGATCGTCCGCTCCGGGGCGATCTTCGACCTGGCGCCGGACGCCCGGACCGCCGTGGTGGTGGTCGGCACGGTGACGCTGCTGTTCGGTGCGATCGTCGGTTGCGCCAAGGACGACATCAAGAAGGCGCTGGCCGGGTCGACCATGTCGCAGATCGGCTACATGGTCATGGCCGCGGGCCTGGGCCCGATCGGCTACGCCTTCGCCATCATGCACCTGGTCACCCACGGCTTCTTCAAGGCCGGGATGTTCCTCGGCGCCGGGTCGGTCATGCACGGCATGAACGACGAGGTGAACATGCGGCACTACGGCGGCCTGCGCAAGCACATGCCGGTCACCTTCGTCACCTTCGGCCTCGGCTACCTGGCGATCATCGGCTTCCCGGGCCTGTCCGGCTTCTTCTCCAAGGACAAGATCATCGAGGCGGCGTTCGCCAGGGGCGGCACCGAGGGCTGGATCCTCGGCCTGTGCGCCCTGCTCGGCGCCGCGGTCACCGCGTTCTACATGACCCGGGTGATGGTGCTGACCTTCTTCGGCGAGAAGCGCTGGCAGCCGGACGCCGAAACCGGCGAACCGCCGCACCCGCACGAGTCCCCGAGGACCATGACCGTCCCGATGGTCGTGCTGGCCTTCGGCTCGGTCTTCGCCGGCGGCCTGTTCGCCTTCGGCAGCTCCTTCCTGCACTGGCTGGAGCCGGTCACCGGCCACGCCGAGGGCGACTCGCCGCTGTCCCCGCTCGCGGTCAGCCTGATCGCCACCGCCTGCATGCTGGCCGGCGCGGGTCTGGCCTGGCAGATGTACGGCCGCGGCCCCGTCCCGGTCACGGCCCCGATCGGCTCCCCGCTCACCCGGGCCGCCCGCCGCGACCTGCTCCAGGACGACTTCAACCACGCCGTCCTGGTCCGCCCCGGCTCGGCACTGGCCGCCACCCTGGTCTGGTTCGACAGCCGGGGCCTGGACGGCTTCGTCAACGGCCTGGCCGCCGCGATCGGCGGACTCTCCGGCCGGCTGCGCCGGATCCAGACCGGCTACGTCCGCACGTACGCGCTCTCCATGTTCGGCGGCACGCTGGTGCTGGTCGCCTCCACTCTCCTGATGAGGTCGGTCTGATGAGCTACCTCCTCTCCGCCACCTGTGCCGTCCCGGCCGCCGGAGCGGTGCTCACCGCCGCCCTCCCGGCCGGGACCAGCGAGGCCCGGCGGCGCACCACCAAGACCGTCGCGCTGGCGGTCTCCGCCGTCACCCTCGGCCTGGCCGCCGCGATCGCCGCCTCCTACGAACCCGGCGGCGCCCGCTACCAGTTGACCGAGTCCTACTCCTGGATCCGCTCCTTCGGGATCAGCTTCTCGCTGGGCGCGGACGGCATCGGCACCGCGCTGGCGCTGCTCACCGCCGTGCTGGTGCCGCTGGTGATGCTGGCCGGCTGGCACGACGCGGACCCGGCCGTCCCCGAGGGCTCGTTCGAGTCCAAGCGGCGCACCCAGGCGTTCTTCGCGCTGATCCTGGCCGTCGAGGCGATGGTGCTGGTGTCCTTCCTGGCCACCGACGTCTTCGTGTTCTACGTGTTCTTCGAAGCCATGCTGATCCCGATGTACTTCCTGATCGGCGGCTTCGGCGACCGGGCCGGCGGCCCCGACTCGGACCGCCAGCGCTCCTACGCCGCCGTCAAGTTCCTGCTGTACAACCTGCTCGGCGGCCTGGTCATGCTGGCCGCCGTGATCGGCCTGTACGTGGCGGCCGGGAACCAGGGGCAGGCGACGTTCAGCCTGACCGCGCTGACCGACGCGATCTCCTCCGGCAAGCTGGTCATCGGCCCCGACGCGCAGCGGGCGCTGTTCCTCGGCTTCTTCTTCGCCTTCGCGGTGAAGGCCCCGATGTGGCCGCTGCACACCTGGCTGCCGAACGCGATGGGCGAGTCCACCGCCGGGACGGCCGTGCTGATCACCGCGGTGGTCGACAAGGTCGGCACCTTCGCGATGCTGCGCTTCTGCCTGGGCCTGTTCCCGGACGCGTCGAAGACCTTCGCCCCGGTGATCATGGTGCTGGCGCTGATCGGCATCGTCTACGGCGCGCTGGTCGCGATCGGCCAGAAGGACATCAAGCGGCTGGTCGCCTACGCGTCCATCTCGCACTTCGGGTTCATCATCCTGGGCGTCTTCGCGATGACCAGCCAGGGCCAGTCCGGCGCGACGCTCTACATGGTCAACCACGGCATCTCCACCGCCGCGTGGATGCTGGTGGCCGGCTTCCTGATCTCCCGCCGCGGCTCCCGCCTGATCGCCGACTACGGCGGCGTGCAGAAGGTCGCCCCGGTGCTGGCCGGCACCTTCCTGATCGGCGGCCTGGCCACCCTGTCGCTGCCCGGCATGGCCCCGTTCGTCAGCGAGTTCCTGGTCCTGGTCGGCACCTTCAGCCGCTACCCGGCGCTCGGCGTCATCGCCACCTTCGGCATCGTGCTGGCCGCGCTGTACGCCCTGCTGCTGTACCAGCGCACCATGACCGGCCCGGTCAAGGCCGGCGTCGAGGGCGTCAAGGACCTCAAGGCCCGCGAACTCGCCGTCGTCGCCCCGCTGGTGGCGCTGACCCTGCTGCTGGGCGTCTACCCGAAGCCGCTCACCGACCTGGTCAACCCGTCCGTGAACGACACCCTCAGCCAGGTCCACCGCACCGACCCCGCGCCGGCCCACCCGGTCGCCGCCACCAACGGAGGTGAGCAGGAGTGAACCCCGTCCACGCGCTGGCCGCCGCCGGCGGCAACAGCCCGAGCATCCCCGCCCCGCACATCGAGTACGGCCAGCTCTCCCCGATGCTGGTGGTCTTCGGCGCCGCGGTGCTGGGCGTCCTGGTCGAGGCGTTCCTGCCCCGCCGGCTGCGCGCCACCACCCAGCTGGGCGTCTCGCTGCTCGGCCTCGGCGGCGCCTTCGCCGCCGTGGTGGTGCTCGCCGCGCAGGGCCACGCCACGACCAGGGCCGGGCTGCTGGCGATGGGCGCGGTCGCCATCGACGGCCCCGCGCTGTTCCTCCAGGGCGTGATCCTGCTGACCGCGGTGCTGACCGTGCTCACCTACGCCGAGGGCCGGCTGGAGCCGCGGATCAACGGCCACCGGGTCGACGCGTTCGCCGCCCAGGCCGCGGCCGTCCCCGGCGGCGAGCAGGAGCGCGACGCCACCCGCGAGGGCCTGCGCACCACCGAGATCTACCCGCTCACCCTGTTCGCGGTCGGCGGCATGCTGCTCTTCCCGGCCGCCAACGACCTGCTGACCATGTTCGTGGCGCTGGAGGTGCTCTCCCTCCCGCTGTACCTGATGTGCGCGCTCGCCCGCCGCCGCCGGCTGATCTCCCAGGAGGCGGCCGTCAAGTACTTCCTGCTCGGCGCGTTCGCCTCGGCGTTCTTCCTGTTCGGCACCGCCCTGCTGTACGGCTACGCGGGCTCGGTCCAGCTCGGCGAGATCGCCGACGCGGTCTCCGGCGTCGCCCCGGTCACCCCGGCGCTGGCCGTCACCACCCAGAACGACGCGCTGCTGCTGATCGGCCTGGCCATGCTGGCCGTCGGCCTGCTGTTCAAGGTCGGCGCGGTGCCCTTCCACTCCTGGACGCCGGACGTCTACCAGGGCGCCCCGACGCCCGTCACCGGGTTCATGGCGGCCGCCACCAAGACCGCCGCGTTCGGCGCCCTGCTGCGGCTGTTCTACGTCGCCTTCCCCGGCCTGCGCTGGGACTGGCGGCCGGTCATGTGGGGCGTGGCGATCCTCACCATGGTGGTCGGCGCGGTCCTCGCCGTCACCCAGCAGGACGTCAAGCGGCTGCTCGCCTACTCCTCGGTCGCGCACGCCGGGTTCATCCTCACCGGCCTGATCGCCACCGACCGGCGCGGCGTCTCGGCGGTCCTCTTCTACCTGCTGGCGTACTCCTTCGTGACGCTCGGCGCGTTCGCCGTGACCACCCTGGTGCGCGACTCCAAGGGCGAGGCCACCCACCTGTCCAGCTGGGCCGGACTGGGCCGCCGCTCGCCGCTGCTGGCCGCGGTGTTCGCGCTGTTCCTGCTGGCCTTCGCGGGCATCCCGCTGACCTCCGGCTTCACCGGCAAGTTCGCGGTCTTCCAGGCCGCGGCCGAGGGCGGGGCCACCCCGCTGGTCATCGTCGGCGTGCTCTCCTCCGCAGTCGCCGCGTTCTTCTACATCCGGGTCATCGTGCTGATGTTCTTCTCCGACCCGCAGCCCTCCGGCCCCGCCGTCGCCGTGCCCAGCCCGCTCACCGCCACCGCCATCGGCGTCGGCGTCCTGGTCACCCTCGGACTCGGCCTGCTCCCGCAGTACTTCCTCGACCTGGCCTCCAGGGCCTCGCTGTTCGTCCGCTGACCCGCCCCCGCGGCCCCGGCCCCGGCCCCCACCGGGGCGGGGGCCGGACGGCCGTTCGGGGGGTGAACGGCACGCCGGTGAAGCGTTTCGCCACTCGTCGCCACCCATAGGCTCGGCTCCTACACTGGGTGCAGGAGGTGGCCATGACTGCCGAACCGATCGACTGGACGTCCCCGCCCTCGGGAGGCTGGACCTACGACCAGGTCAAGGACCTCGATCTGCCCTTCGAGTTCGAGTTGGTGGATGGGGCGATCGTGGTTCGCGGCATGACCAATCTGTGGCACGACACCGTGCGCGACGAGCTGTACTTCGCACTCCGCAGCGCCCGGCGGGACCCGCACCAGGCTGCCGCCGAGCGTTGCGTGCTGGTCGACCCCTACAACGTGCCCAAGCCCGACGTGATCGTCTTCGACCGCACGGGGCTCGACTTCTTCACCACGGAGTGCGTCCCGGCCACCGCCGTGGCCCTCGCCGTCGAGGTGGTCTCGCACGGCTCGCGCAGCGACGACCGGTTCCGCAAGCCCGGCATGTACGCCGAGGCGGGCGTGCCGTTCTTCTGGCGGGTCGAGCGCGGCGAGGACGGCCTCCCCGTGGTCTACGAGTTCCACCTGGACGCGGAGACCGGCGTGTACGCCCCGGCACCCGGCACGGCCGTCCACCACGGCACGCTGCGCACCCTCCTGCCGTACCCCGTCGAAGTGGATCTGACCCGGATCGTCCCCCGCTGACCAGCGCCCTCCCCGCCGCCTCCCGCCACCGGTGGAGTCGGGCCCATGCCCGTGCAGTGATCCACTCCGGACCGGATACGCTGCTTCGTATGTGCATCGGCGGCGCTGAGGGACCGGCCCGCTGGATCGACCAGGGACAGGAGTGGTCAGCGTGACCGTCGTGGGGCCCTTCGGGCTGAGCGTGCAGGACCGCGATCTGACCCGGGACGTCCAGGCCGGGATGGAGGCCGTGGAGGCCGCCCTGGCCGAGGCCGTCAAGAGCGACGTGCCCTTCATCACGGTGACCGCCAGCCACCTCATCGAGGCCGGCGGCAAGCGCTTCCGCCCGCTGCTGGTGATGCTGGCCGCCCAGTTCGGCGACCCGGCGGCGCCCGGCGTGGTGCCCTCCGCGGTGGTCGTCGAACTGACCCACCTCGCCACGCTGTACCACGACGACGTGATGGACGAGGCGCCGGTGCGCCGCGGCGCCCCCAGCGCCAACAGCCGCTGGGACAACTCGGTGGCCATCCTCACCGGCGACTTCCTGTTCTCCCGCGCCTCCCAGGTGCTCTCCGACCTCGGCACCGAGGCCGTCCGCATCCAGTCCGACGCCTTCGAACGGCTGGTCACCGGCCAGATCCTGGAGACCGCCGGGCCGCGCCCCGAGGACGACCCGCTGCGCCACTACCTGGACGTGCTGTCGGGCAAGACCGGCTCGCTGATCGCCGTGGCCTGCCGCTTCGGCGCCCTGATGGCCGGCGCCGAGCGCTGGATCGTCGACCTGCTCACCCAGTACGGCGAGCGGATCGGCACCGCCTTCCAACTCGCCGACGACGTCCTCGACATCGCCAGCGACGGCCACGAGTCCGGCAAGACCCCCGGCACCGACCTGCGCGAGGGCGTCCCCACCCTGCCCGTGCTGCTGCTGCGCCAGATGCCCGTCGACCCGGACGACCCCGAGGACGTCCGGCTGCGCGAACTGCTCGACACCGACCTGGCCGCCGACGACGCCGCGCACGCCGAGGCGCTGCGCCTGCTGCGCCGCCACCCGGCGCTGGAGCGGGCCCGCCGCGAGACGCTGCGCTACGCCGAGGACGCCCGGGCGCTGCTCGACACGCTCCCCGACTGCTCGGCCAAGGCCGCCCTCCAGGAGCTGTGCGACACCGTCGCGATCCGCACCATGTAGCGGCCGCGGCCCGGCGCCCGCCCGGTTCTCGATAGGGTCGGTGCCATGTTGCGCGTGGTGATCGCCGAGGACTCCGTACTGCTCCGCGAGGGGCTGACCCGACTGCTGACGGACCGCGGGATGGAGGTCGTGGCGGGGGTCGGCGACGGCGACGCCCTGGTGCGGGCGGTCGACGCGCTGCACGCCGAGGGCGCCCTGCCCGACGTCGTGGTGGCGGACGTCCGGATGCCGCCGACGCACACCGACGAGGGCGTCCGGGCCTGCGTGGAGCTGCGCGGACGGCACCCCGCCCTGGGCGTGCTGGTGCTCTCCCAGCACGTCGAGGAGCAGTACGCGAGCGAGCTGCTGGCCGGCTCCACCCGGGGCGTGGGCTACCTGCTCAAGGACCGGGTCGCCGAGGTCCGCGAGTTCGTTGACGCGGTCGCCCGGGTCGCCGCGGGCGGCACCGCGCTGGACCCGGAGGTGGTGCAGCAGCTGCTCAGCCGCAGCCGCCAGGTCGACACCCTGGCGGCCCTGACCCCCCGCGAGCGCGAGGTGCTGGGCCTGATGGCCGAGGGCCGCACCAACGCGGCGATCGCCCGGCAGCTCGTGGTCTCCGACGGCGCGGTCGAGAAGCACGTGTCGAACATCTTCCAGAAACTGGGTTTGGGCCAGAGCCAGCAGGACCACCGGCGGGTTCTCGCCGTCCTCGCCTACCTGGAGTCCTGACCTCCCGCTGACCCGCCCGAACGGTCTGCGCGAGTTCCCCTCCAGCCGCGCCCCGCCCGCTTAGGATGCCCAGTGGTGCACCAGGCGGACGGGGCACACGGCTCACGCCCGCTGCTGGCTCCCCGACGAGGAGGTCCGCGGCAGTGACCAGTCAGGTCGATCAGTCGGAAGCAGTGGACGGTCCGGACGGCGGCGGCCCCGGCGGGGCGGCGCGGGCGGCGTCCGGGCGGACGGCGAAGCCGATCAGGCGGTTGGATCGGGTGGTCATCCGGTTCGCGGGTGACTCGGGCGACGGGATGCAGCTGACCGGGGACCGGTTCACCTCGGAGACGGCGGCGTTCGGGAACGACCTGTCGACGCTGCCGAACTTCCCGGCCGAGATCCGGGCGCCCGCCGGGACGCTGCCGGGGGTCTCCAGCTTCCAGCTGCACTTCGCGGACCACGACATCCTGACGCCGGGGGACGCGCCGGACGTGCTGGTGGCGATGAACCCGGCGGCGCTGAAGGCGAACGTGCCGGATCTGTCGCCCGGGGCGGAGATCATCGTCGACACCGACGAGTTCACCAAGCGGGCGCTGGCCAAGGTCGGCTACCCGGCGGACCCGCTGGGCGACGGCTCGCTGGCGGCGTTCCGGCTGCACCCGGTGCCGCTGACCACGCTGACCCTGGAGGCGCTCAAGGACAGCGGCCTGGCCCGCAAGGACGCCGAGCGGGCGAAGAACATGTTCGCGCTGGGCCTGCTGTCCTGGATGTACCACCGGCCCACGCACGGCACGGAGCTGTTCCTGCGGCAGAAGTTCGCGAAGAAGCCGGAGATCGCCGAGGCCAACGTGGCGGCGTTCCGGGCGGGGTGGAACTTCGGCGAGACCACCGAGGACTTCGCGGTCTCCTACGAGGTGCCGCCGGCCGAGCTGGCCCCGGGCACCTACCGCAACATCTCCGGGAACCTGGCGCTGTCCTACGGCCTGGTCGCGGCGGGGGAGTGCTCCGGGCTGCCGGTCTTCCTCGGCTCGTACCCGATCACCCCGGCCTCGGACATCCTCCACGAGCTGTCGAAGCACAAGGACTTCGGGGTGCGCACCTTCCAGGCCGAGGACGAGATCGCCGGGATCGGCGCCGCGCTGGGCGCGGCGTTCGGCGGCGCGCTGGGGGTGACCACCACCTCCGGGCCCGGGGTGGCGCTCAAGAGCGAGACGATCGGGCTGGCGGTGTCGCTGGAGCTGCCGCTGCTGGTGGTCGACATCCAGCGCGGCGGGCCGTCCACCGGCCTGCCGACCAAGACCGAGCAGGCCGACCTGCTGCAGGCGATGTTCGGCCGCAACGGCGAGGCGCCGGTGCCGATCGTGGCGCCCGCCACCCCCGCCGAGTGCTTCGGCGCGGCCCTGGACGCGGCCCGGATCGCGCTCACCTACCGCACCCCGGTGTTCCTGCTCTCGGACGGCTACCTGGCCAACGGCTCCGAGCCGTGGAAGCTCCCCGCCGTCGACGAACTCCCGGACCTGCGGGTCGAGTTCGCCACCGCGCCGAACGGCCCGGACGGCACCTTCCGCCCCTACCAGCGCGACCCGCACACGCTGGCCCGCCCCTGGGCGGTGCCCGGCACGCCCGGCCTGGAGCACCGGATCGGCGGCATCGAGAAGCAGGACGGCACCGGCGACATCTCCTACGACCCGGCCAACCACGACTTCATGGTCCGCACCCGGCAGGCCAAGGTCGACAACATCGCGGTCCCCGACGTCGAGGTCGACGACCCGGAGGGCCGGGCCCGGGTCCTGGTGCTCGGCTGGGGCTCCACCTACGGCCCGATCACCGCCGCGGTGCGCCGGGTGCGGGCCGACGGCGGCCACGTCGCCCAGGCCCACCTGCGCCACCTCAACCCCTTCCCGGCCAACCTCGGCGCGGTGCTGCGCGGCTACGAGCGGGTGATCGTCCCCGAGATGAACCTCGGCCAGCTCGCCCTGCTGCTGCGGGCCCGCTACCTCGTCGACGCCCAGTCCTACAACCAGGTCCGCGGCCTGCCGTTCAAGGCCGCCCAACTCGCCGACGTGCTGCACGCCGCCCTCGGCAGCCTCGACGCGCAGGAGAACCGATGACCGACTTCCCCGCCCTGCGCCTGGTCCCCAAGGCGGACGGGGCGCAGACCGCGAAGGACTTCAAGACCGACCAGGAGGTGCGCTGGTGCCCCGGCTGCGGCGACTACGCGATCCTCGCCGCCGTGCAGTCCTTCATGCCCGAGCTGGGCATCCGGCGCGAGAACACCGTCTTCGTCTCCGGCATCGGCTGCTCCTCGCGCTTCCCGTACTACATGAACACCTACGGGATGCACTCCATCCACGGCCGCGCCCCGGCGATCGCCACCGGCCTGGCCGCCTCCCGCCCCGACCTGTCGGTGTGGGTGGTCACCGGCGACGGCGACGCGCTCTCCATCGGCGGCAACCACCTGATCCACGCGCTGCGCCGCAACGTCAACCTGAAGATCCTGCTGTTCAACAACCGGATCTACGGCCTGACCAAGGGCCAGTACTCGCCCACCAGCGAGGTCGGCAAGATCACCAAGTCGACGCCGATGGGCTCGCTCGACGCCCCCTTCAACCCGCTCTCGCTGGCCGTCGGCGCCGAGGCCACCTTCGTGGCCCGCACCATCGACTCCGACCGCCGGCACCTGCAGTCCGTGCTGCGGGCCGCCGCGCGGCACGAGGGCACCGCGCTGGTGGAGATCTACCAGAACTGCAACATCTTCAACGACGGCGCCTTCGAGCTCCTCAAGGAGCCGGGCACCCGCGACGAGGCGCTGATCCGCCTCGAGCACGGGCAGCCGGTCCTGGTCGGCGCCGAGCGCCACGTGGTGCGCGACCCGGACGGCGAACTGCGCATCGCCCCGCGCGGCGAGGGCACCGCGATCGTCCACGACGCCCACGCGGCCGGTCCGGCCACCGCCTTCGCCCTCACCCGCCTCGCCGACGCCGACACCCTGCACCACACCCCGATCGGCGTCCTGCGCGACGTCGCCCGCCCGGTCTACGACACCCTGATGACCGAACAGCTCGCCCGCGCCGAGGCCCAGCGCGGCCGGGGCGACCTCGCCGCCCTGCTCGCGGGCCCGCACACCTGGACGGTGGGCGGGTAGCGGACCTCCCCGCCGGGGCCCGGGGAGCACCGTTCCCCCGGGCCCCGGCGCTGTCAGCACCGTCCTCACCATTCGGGGATGACACCAGCGTTCGCGGGCCGCTACCTTTCGGGTGACACGGACGGCGCGCGGGTGAGGGGCAGGCCATGGCGGAGGGTTCGCGGGAGGCCAGGGTCGGGTTGTGGAACGGCTTCGCGGCGTACGGGATGTGGGGGCTGTTCCCGCTGTTCTGGCCGCTGCTGGAGCCCGCCGGGGCGGCCGACATCCTGGCCAACCGGATGGCCTGGTCGCTGGTCGCGGTCGCGGCGATGCTGCTGGTGCGGCGGCGCTGGGCGTGGGTCCGGCCGCTGCTGCGCCAGCCCCGGCGGCTGGGCATGCTGGCGCTCGCGGCGGCCACCGTCTCGGTGAACTGGGGCGTCTACATCTGGGGCGTGAACTCCGGGCACGTGGTGGAGACCAGCCTGGGGTACTTCATCAACCCGCTGGTGACGATCGCGTTCGGCGTGCTGGTGCTGCGCGAGCGGCTGCGCCCGGCGCAGTGGACGGCGGTGGGCGTCGGCACCGTCGCGGTGCTGGTGCTGACGGTGGCGTACGGCCGGCCGCCGTGGATCGCGCTGACGCTGGCGTTCTCGTTCGCCACCTACGGGCTGCTGAAGAAGAAGGTCGGCCTGGGCGGGGCGGAGAGCCTCGCGGTGGAGAGCGCGGTGATGTTCCCGTTCGCGGTGGCGTTCCTGGTGTACCTGGAGGTGCGCGGCCAGGGCACCCTGGGCCACCACGGCTGGGGCCACACCGCGCTGCTGGTGGCGAGCGGGGTGATCACGGCGGTCCCGCTGATGTGCTTCGGCGCGGCGGCGCTGCGGGTCCCGCTGACCACGCTGGGGCTGCTCCAGTACCTGGCGCCGGTCTCGCAGTTCCTGATCGGCGTGACGGTGTTCCACGAGACGATGGAGCCGGCCCGCTGGGCCGGGTTCGCGCTGGTCTGGGTGGCGCTGGTGGTGCTCAGCTGGGACGCGCTGCGGCGACTGCACGTCGAACGGCGGCGCACCCCGGTGCCGGCCACCGCCGCGGGCTGACGGACGCCGCGGGCCGGCGGCCGGGGCCGCCGGACGCCCGGGCGGCGGCGAGGCCGCGGGCGGGCAGCAGGCCGAAGCGGGCGAGCGGGTCGACCGGTCGGCGGGCGCGTGGAGAGCGGCGGACGGGTGCGCGGGCGCCGCGCGAGCGGGCCGGGGCGGTCCGCCGTCCCCTCCTCCGGCCCGGGGCCGCGTCGAGGGCCGGGCCGGGCCCGGGGCCGGTGAAGAACGTCTCCGCGGGATCTCCTCAACCGGATGCCCGGACTGCTAACGTCCGTGCTGCGCGACCCGGCCGCCAGCTGTCCCGGCGCGCGGGAGGAACTCCTGTGGTGCACCTCGCCCGTCCCGTGCTCCGCCACGTCCCCGCCGTCCGGCGGGAGGCCGGCGGGTCGCAGAGCGGCGAGCTGCGCATCGTCCGGCACCGCGGCCTGCCCGCCGAGATCCGCTGGCACCCCGGCACGGGCGACCCGGTCGACCTGCTGCCGCCCTACCGCCTCGACCGGGTCGAGCTCCGCCACTCCCACCTGGCCCGCCTGCACGGCCTCACCGCCGGGGTGCGCCTGGTCAGCGCCGGGTGGTCCCCGCTCTTCCTGGTCCCGCCGGCCGACCTCCCGGCCCTGGCCCTGGCCGCCGCCTCCACCCGGCGCACCGGCTTCTGACGGCCGGACGGACGGGGCCGGACAGCCGGCGGCCGTCCGACCCGTGCCCGCGGGTCAGGAGTGCTTCGCCGCCTGCTGGAGTGTCTCCGGGGTGACGGCGCCCAGGTAGACCCGGCCGTCGGTGGTGATCAGGGCGTTGACGATGCGGGTCGAGACCAGGGTGCCGCCGTCGACGGGACGGCCGGTGAACTTGGCCAGGCCCTTCGCGGCCTCGGCGCCCGCGGTGCCGTGCAGCACGGCGGTCCAGCCCTCGCCGATCACCCCGCCCGCCGCGCCTCGGCCCGCGGCGTCCTGGCCGGGGGCCGGTTCGGCGGGCCGGGCGGGCAGCGCGGAGGCGAGCGGGTCGTGCGGTAGGGCGGAGGCCGGTGCCTCGACCACCTTCGCGCCCTTGGGGGCGGTGAACTCGAAGGTCCCGGCGGCCGGTTCGGCGTAGGAGAGGGTGCCGAACCGGATGTCGAACGCGGTCGCGCCGTCGGTCGTGCGGACCTGGACGGCCAGCGGCACGCCCTTCTCGGCGTCGATCGAGACCCGGATCTCGTCGATCGTCGAACCGGCCTGCTTCGGCCGGACGCTCAGCCGGTACGCGTCGTGCCCGGCGATCCGCTCGGTGCCGCTGACGGTGACGGAGGTGGTCGCGGCGGAGTGCGCCAGGAGCTGCGCGGCGACGTCCTGCGGGGTGAACGAGCCGATGCCGGCCCTGCCCGCGGCGTGCTCCCCGGCCCCGGCCCCGACAGCGCCGCCGACGCCGGTGAAGTGCAGGGCCTGCCGGGAGTCGCGGTCGTAGGCCCAGACCTGGTCGCCGTCGTGGACCAGCTCGTAGCCGGACTTCTCGCCGGAGAGGGTGAGCCGCTGCCGCGCGGGCCCGTCCGCGGCGACGGTCAGGGTGTGCGAGCCGCCGAGCAGTTCGACGGCCTTCAGCTGCGGGTCGGCGCCGCCGACGCCCGCGCCGGCGCTGCGGGCCAGGTTGCCGAGGGCGCCGGAGCCGGACGCGGCGTCGGTGAGGACGGTGGGCAGGCCGAGGTCGGCGCTGATCCGGACGGTGCCGGAGAAGGTGTCGGTGTCCGCGGCGAGCGCCTTCGCGACCAGGTCCTGGGCGCTGACCGAGGGCAGGTCGGGCGCCTCGTCGCTGGCGAGCGCGGGCACCAGGCCGATGCCGGTGGCGACGGCCGCGGCGACCGCCAGCGGCACGCCCACCCGGACGGCGGTGCGCCGCTTCGCGGGCCGGGCCGGGCGCTCGGCCCGCTCGGCCGGAGCGATCCGGAGCGGTGTGGTGTCCTGTCCTGCGTCTGCGGTGGAGTCGTGCTCCATGGCAGCCCCCTTCCGAGTGCCTGTGCGCTGTCACCGTCCATTAGAGCCCCCGGGGGCGTCCGGGGGCGTCGCCCGGCGGCAGCAGATCGCCGTACGCCTCCCGTCGTATCCGGGGCGTCGCGACCCTGAGACGCCGTCAGGGTTCTGTAGTCCCGGAGGGCTACCTCTCGCGTAGGGTCGGGCCCATGAGCCTTCAGCCCTCGTCCGCAGCCGCCACCGCCCCGACCGCGACCGCGATGCGGCGCGCGCTGCGCCGGGCCCGGGACGGGGTGGCGCTGGACGTCGCGGAGGCGGCGGTGCTGCTGCAGGCCCGCGGCGAGGACCTGGCGCAGCTGTGCGCGGTCGCCGCCCGGCTCCGGGACGCCGGGCTGGAGCAGGCCGGCCGCCCCGGCGTCATCACGTACTCGCGCAAGGTGTTCGTCCCGCTGACCAGGCTCTGCCGGGACCGCTGCCACTACTGCACCTTCGTCACCGTGCCGGGCAAGCTGCGCAAGGACGGCCACGGGCTGTACCTGTCCCCGGACGAGGTGCTGGACATCGCCCGCCGGGGCGCCGAACTCGGCTGCAAGGAAGCCCTGTTCACGCTCGGCGACCGCCCCGAGGAGCGCTGGCCGGAGGCCCGCGAGTGGCTGGACGCGCACGGCTACGACGACACCCTGGCGTACGTGCGGGCGATGGCGGTGCGGGTGCTGGAGGAGACCGGGCTGCTGCCGCACCTCAACCCCGGGGTGCTGTCCTGGACGGACTTCCAGCGGCTCAAGCCGGTCGCCCCGTCGATGGGCATGATGCTGGAGACCACCGCCGTCCGCCTCTGGTCGGAGCCCGGCGGCCCGCACCACGGCTCGCCCGACAAGGAACCGGCCGTCCGGCTGCGGGTGCTGGAGGACGCCGGGCGCAGCGCGGTGCCGTTCACCACCGGGGTGCTGATCGGCATCGGCGAGACGTACGAGGAGCGGGCCGACGCGCTGCTGGCGATCCGCAAGGTCTCCCGCGCCTACCAGGGCGTGCAGGAGGTGATCGTGCAGAACTTCCGGGCCAAGCCGGACACCGCGATGCGGGCCATGCCGGACGCCGAACTCTCCGAGCTGGCCGCGGCGGTGGCGGTGGCCCGGCTGGTGCTCGGCCCGGCCGCCCGGATCCAGGCCCCGCCGAACCTGGTGGACGCCGAGTACGCGCTGCTGATCGGCGCGGGCATCGACGACTGGGGCGGCGTCTCCCCGCTGACGCCCGACCACGTCAACCCGGAGCGCCCCTGGCCGCACGTCGAGGAGCTGGCCGAGCGCACCGCCGCCGCCGGGTTCGCGCTGCGCGAGCGGCTGACGATCCACCCCGAGTACCTCAAGCGCGGCGAGCCCTGGCTGGACCCGCGTCTGCTGCCGCACGTCCGGGCGCTGGCCGACCCGGCCACCGGCCTGGCCGTCGAGGGCGCCCGCCCGGTCGGGCTGCCCTGGCAGGAGCCGGACGAGCCGATGACCGGGGGCGGCCGCACCGACCTGTTCCGCACCGTCGACACCGAGGGCCGCACCGGCGACCGGCGCTCCGACTTCGACGACGTGTACGGCGACTGGGAGTCGCTGCGCGAACAGGCCGCGCTGCCCGCCCCCCGGCGGCTCGACGGGGACCTGCGGGCCGCGCTCTCCACGGCCGCCGACGACCCGGAGAAGCTGACCGACGACCAGGCGCTGGCGCTGTTCCACGCCGACGGCCCGGCGCTGGACGCGCTGACCCGGATCGCCGACGAGCTGCGCCGCGACACCGTCGGCGAGGACGTCACGTACTGCGTCACCCGGAACATCAACTTCACCAACGTCTGTTACACCGGCTGCCGGTTCTGCGCCTTCGCCCAGCGCCGCACCGACGCGGACGCCTACACCCTCTCGCTGGAGCAGGTCGCCGAACGGGCCGAGCAGGCCTGGGCGGTGGGCGCGACCGAGGTGTGCATGCAGGGCGGCATCCACCCGGACCTGCCGGGCACCGCCTACTTCGACATCGCGCGGGCGGTGAAGGAGCGGGTGCCGGGCATCCACGTGCACGCCTTCTCGCCGATGGAGGTGGTCAACGGGGCCACCCGCACCGGCCTGTCCGTCCGCGACTGGCTGGCCCGGGCGAAGGAGTCCGGCCTGGACTCGATCCCCGGCACGGCGGCGGAGATCCTGGACGACGAGGTCCGCTGGGTGCTCACCAAGGGCAAGCTGCCCGCCGCGACCTGGGTCGAGGTGGTCACCGCCGCGCACGAGCTGGGCCTGCGCTCGTCCTCGACCATGATGTACGGCCACGTCGACACCCCGAAGCACTGGCTGGGCCACCTGCGGCTGCTCGCCGCGATCCAGCAGCGCACCGGCGGCTTCACCGAGTTCGTCACGCTGCCGTTCGTGCACACCAACGCGCCGGTCTACCTGGCGGGCATCGCCCGGCCCGGCCCGACCGCCCGCGACAACCGGGCGGTGACCGCGATGGCCCGGCTGCTGCTGCACCCGCACCTCACCAACATCCAGACCAGCTGGGTCAAGTTGGGCGCGGAGGGCGCCGCCGAGATGCTCCGCAGCGGCGCCAACGACCTGGGCGGCACCCTGATGGAGGAGACCATCTCCCGGATGGCGGGCTCCTCCTGGGGCTCCTACAAGTCGGTGCGCGACCTGGAGGCGATCGCCGCCCTGGCCGGCCGCCCGTCCCGGCAGCGCACCACCCTGTACGGCGAGGTGCCGGCCGAGCGCCGGGCCGCCGCGCTGGCCTCCGACGGGCACCTGCCCCGGCTGCTGCCGCTGGCCGACTAGGGCCGGGCGGTCCGCGGGGCCGCGGTGGCGCGTCGGCCGGTGGCGGGCCGGGCTGGCGGTGGCGGGCCGGGCGGGCGTGGTCGGGCGGGCGGGCGAATCGATGTTCGGGGCGGGGGGCCTTTTCGCGCTGCTCTTCGAATAAGGTGCGTCTACCGCCCGTGCGCCCGCCCGTGGCCGCCGACCGAAAGGGTTCCGCCCCGTGATGCCTCTGTGGTCACGCGCCCAGCAGCAGGACTTCCGCAGCCGGGTCCGGGGCTGCCTGCTCGGCGGGGCGATCGGGGACGCGCTCGGCGGCGGCATCGAGTTCGAGCAGTTGGAGCAGATCCGCGCGGTCCACGGCGAGGCGGGCGTGACCGGCTACGTCCCCGCGTACGGGCGGCGCGGCGCGATCACCGACGACACCCAGATGACCCTGTTCACCGTCGACGGCCTGATCCGCTCCCACATCAACCGCGACGCCGGCTCCTGGCACCCGCCGTCCGACGTGCACCGCGCCTACCTGCGCTGGTACGCCACCCAACAGGACTGGGGCCCGGACGAGCGCCGCAAGGACCTGGGCTGGCTCGGCCGCGAGGAGTGGCTGTACGCCCGCCGCGCGCCCGGCCAGGCCTGCCTGTCCGGCCTGGCCGGCACCGAGAGCGGCCCGCTGCCCACCGTCGAGGAGCCGCGCAACCCGAACTCCAAGGGCTGCGGCACCGTGATGCGGGCCGCCCCGTTCGGGCTGCTCACCGCCTGGGACCCGGCGCTGGTCTTCCAACTCGCCGTCGAGTGCTCGGTGCTGACCCACGGCCACCCCACCGGCTACCTGTCCGCCGGGGCGTTCGCGGTGGTCGTCCACGCGGTGGCCCGCGGCGGCACCCTGGAGGAGGGCGTCCACCTGGCGCTGGCCCTGCTCTCCGAGCGCACCGGCCACGAGGAGACCACCGCCGCGCTGCGCGCCGCCCTGGACGCGGTGCGGGCCGGGGCGCCGTCCCCCGAGCGGGTCGAGGCGCTCGGCGAGGGCTGGGTCGCCGAGGAGGCGCTCGCCATCGGCCTGTACTGCGCGCTGGTCGCCGAGGACGTCCGCAGCGGCCTGCTGCTGGCCGTCAACCACTCCGGCGACAGCGACTCCACCGGCTCGATCTGCGGCAACCTGCTGGGCGCCCTGCACGGCGAGACCGCCCTCCCGCCGGACCTGCTGGCCGAGGTCGAGGGCCGCGGCACCGTCCTGGAACTCGCCGACGACCTGGTGCTGGAGCTGCTGCACGGCCCCGAACTGCACGGCACCGACGCCTGGTCGCTCCGCTACCCGGCCGCCGACGCCTGACCCGGGGCCGCCGACCGCCCGGGCCGCCGACCGCCCGGGGCCGGTCGCGAAGGCGCCCGGACGCGAAGGTGCCCGCCGCGCGGGAAGCGGCGGGCACCCCGTACCGGTCGGAGGATCAGACCTCGCCGAAGCGGCCCGCACCGGCCGCCGCGGCGAACGCCGCCCAGGACTCGCCGGAGAAGCGCAGCTGCGGGCCCTGCGGGTCCTTGGAGTCCCGGACCGCGACGGAAGCCGAACCCGGCAGGGCGATCTCCACGCAGGCACCGTTGCCCCCGCTGTAGCTGCTCTTGCGCCAGGTCAGGCTCTCGGTGGCCTTGCTCATTTCATGAACTCCTCTGCGATGGTGGCGATCATCGACCGGCTCTCCGCGACGCTCAGCGCCGCGGCCCTCAGGTGGTCGTACAGATTGGTATAGCGGCGGACGTCGGCGTCCTTCTCCAGGTAGAGATCGCTCGTCACTCCTTCGAAGTAGACGACCGTGGAATCCGCCGACTCGGGGAACTCCAGCAGGGAGAATGTCCCGGTCATGCCGGGGTGGGAGCCGTGGCTGAAGGGGATCACCTGGAGGTTGATGTTCGCCCGCTCGCCCAGTTCGACGAGCTGGTACAACTGCTCGGCCATGACCCGCTTCCCACCGACCTGGCGGCGCAGCACGGCCTCGTCTATCACGACCCACAGGCTGCCCAACTGGTCCTCGCCGTGGATGCGGTGCTGCCGCTTGAGCCGGACGTCCACCCGGCGGCGGATCGCGGTCGGGTCGGTGTCCGGCTGCGTCCCGGCCACCACCGCCTCGGCGTACTCGCGGGTCTGCAGCAGCCCCGGCACGAACGAGGACTCGTACGCCCGGATCGAGGACGCCTCCGCCTCCAGCCCGATGTACACGCTGTACGGGATGTCCCCGAACTCGTGCCACCAGCCGCGCTGGCGCGACTCCTTGGCCATCTCCATCAGCCCGGCGCGGACCCGCTCGTCCTCGACCTCGTAGACGTCGCACAGGTCGCGCACGTCGCGCTGGCTGATCGAGCGGCGGCCGTTCTCCAGTCGGCTGATCTTCGACTGGGAGACCATCAGGCGGCCGGCCACCTCTTCGGCGGTCATCCCCCTGAGCTCGCGCAGACGCCGCAGTTCGGCGCCGAGCCTACGGCGGCGAACCGTCGGATTCACGCTGGCGGACACATTGACCTCCGGCCCCACTTCTGGCAACAGTGCGGTAATTGGTACCAACCCCCTGACGCTGAGCAGCATGCCACTTCACCTACGGTCCATGCCCGGGAATCGCAGTACCGCAGTAGAACAGATCATCTGAAAATAGCTCAATATGGAACCGGGCCCTTGCGCTCGGCGCGTCCACCCGCTAAAGGGAAACCCGTGCGCCGCACGGCTCCTGACGCGGCGTCGGAGCGCGGCGCGGGCGGCGGTGCGGCGGAACGACAGAGGGCGGGGGGGGGCCGGGGGGCCCCCCCCCCCCCCCCCCCCCCCCCCCCCCCCCCCCCAAACCCCGCCGGCCCCCCCCCCCCCCGCCCCCCCGGGGGCCCCCCCCCCCCCGGGGGGGGCGGCCCCCCCCCCACATG